>DBFDVR010000014.1:0-120199 GCA_048321375.1 Collinsella sp. | reverse complement strand
CAGCCACACTCGGGCACTTGGAACGGGGGAAACGGCGGTCGACGAAACTGGAGAGGAGGTATTACGAGCTCCTGTGCGAATTGGAGAGAACGCTCCCGCAAACTGCCTCTTGACAACTTATAGGAGCGTCGGTTTTGTTTTTCTCAAATTCGACATGCTCGGCGATAGCCGATCAAACGTAGTAAATGGGCATTGTTTTTGACAGGCAGCATCGCACGCGTCCCTCGCAAGGGCAAAATGATTCGTTTTTCTCCGTCCCCAAGGGATCAGTTGAATAGATTGCCGATGGGGTCGGGATTGGAGCTGGGGAGATAGCGGATTTCTTGTTCTATGCCGAGCTTTTGCAGCTCTTTGAAGGCGGCGACATCTTCGCCGTCTACGGCGACTGCGGGCGTTATGGGGTGCTTGCCCTCCCCTGCCTGCATATGGCCAATGCTGATCTTGGTGATCGGCACGCCACCCTTAACCAGCGCGAGTGCATCGGCGGGTGAGGCCACCATGATCAGAATCAATTGGCGCGGCGTTGCGGTATGAATGATGTCGATGGCCCTTTGCACCGAGAAAAACCGTGTCCACACGCCCTCGGGCACCGCGACCCTCATAGGCGCCCACTTGCGCGAATCCGCCGCAATCTCGTCGTTAACGATCAGGACGAGGTTGGAACCAACCGCCTCATTCCACAGCTCAACGTCTTGCCCGTAAATAAACCGATCATCGATGCGCGTGAGAAGAATCTTGGGTTGAATCATCACTGCCCCATTCTGCTTGAGACCCGTAAGAGCAAGACATCACGTCTCCAATATTAGTGCATTTAAAGTGAGAAAAGCCGTCAGAACACTTGCGCGGATGTGCGATGTCCCGTATCATAGACAGCCGTTGACGCCTCAGTTGCGTCACCACATGGCCGCCAGCGTAGCTCAGTTGGTAGAGCACCGCTCTCGTAAAGCGGGGGTCACCGGTTCGAGCCCGGTCGCTGGCTCCATTGCATTAGTGCAGCTCAGAAGCGTAATTGCTTCTGAGCTTTTTTGTTTTCGCGTCTCTTTCCTCCTTCTCCGAGGAGTGAAAAAGGGGTGAATAACTTTTTTAACTGTTTTCCATAAATAGTTAGCATCATCCAACGTTCACATTAGATCGAACAACAATCCTGTTACGCATAGCCTAATTCCGCTGAGTATCAGAGAAGAACGTCCGGATTATATGCATCCAGCTTCGCTTCTCCAGTCGCCAGTGACTCCTCCAGCCGGTCAGCATATTCAACAATAGAGCCGTAGAATATGGGAGAAAATCCGAACTTTTCGATAAAGAGGGGTTCCGCTACGTCAATCCTCTTCTTGGCAACCGCGGCCTCATCCTTTTCATAGTACCCAGTGCCAGGAATCCGCTCGTTTGCCTGCGGCAAGCACTTAAGCTGCCTACACAAGCGCGCCGACCCCTTTGAAAGACCCATAAAGGTGATAGCACCAGAGATTACGCCACCGACGCCCACAACAACCTTGCCAGCGGCATCCCCCACCGTCTGCTTTGTTATCTTGATACCCATGAAGCTCAAGAGCTTCTTCAGGATCGGATACCAACTGGTCTTGGTTAGCGACTGGCGAGCGACCTTTTTCGCGACCGCCTCTTGGGCGTTTTTGGCGATTACGGTTAGCATCGAGTTCGCGCTGCCTACACCCATCATCACACCGAGCAACACTGCCATTTCGTAGAGAGTCTCGTCATCAACGTCGTCACATTCTTCAAAAAAGGTCTGCCAGCCATACAGGTATGCCAGTTTCTGCATAATCCTGAATGCGTGCACGTAGTATTACGTAATATCGGCAGGAATGGTGCCCACCATCGCGACACCTCCGGGAAGACCCGCTGCAAAGGAAAAGGCGGTTGACTTCTTTGCCTCATAATCAATTACTTCTCTAGCAATTCTATCGATCAGGCCCACATCGATTCCGGCGGTAACGGGGGTCGTTTCCACGGCAAACTCGACGACATCTTTATGGACACCCTTCCTCCTCAGCTCCGAGCGGAGGAAATGGGGCCGATCAATTCTCACTCCCTTTAGCCGAGCAACTTTTTTCATAAAGTCAATCAAAAATCTCTGGGCCTCCGCCAACTGCTCATCGCTCTTGTCTTTTAACTCTGCAAAAGCCGAATCAACGAGAACAGCGACCCCAAGGCCCTCGCCCTCGTTTTTCTTTCCAAGCAGCCTGACGTCCATACAGCCTTCCAATCAATGCGCCGCGCGGGCTATCGCGTTCTGCGACAGGCCGGACGCACGGAGCCTGAGGGCCTCCCTGGCCCTTATCCTTCTCGCCATGCTGTACCTCCTTGGTCTCGGCTGCATGGACAGCCGGAACGTACCAGGGGGACGGTGCCGACGGGAATATCGGCGGTGCCGAACGGCAATATTCGAGATGTGAGCGGACGGTGTGTAAGCGCAATATCGCCGGTGTCAAAGAGGACAATTACTCAAACAGGTGAAGGAGGGCATCGAGGAGGATAAGGAGATTTACGGTGGCAATTAAGAAGCCAACTCGCCGCGTCATGCCCGTTGGAGAGGCGAGCATGACCCTCATGGGTAATCAAGACACACGAAACAAAGGGGATTCGACAAGTCGCAAGAAAGGGGAGTGCATCACCTTTTGGGTTACGGAAGAGCAGAAGCAAGAGATGAGCACCTACGCGGCGGAACACAACACCACGGTATCAAGGATCATCATCGAAGGCCTTGAGATACGCATGGGTAAAGGGCAATCATTATAGCTTAGCCTTCTGCAATTGCTGCGACTCGATGCGGTCCTATCGATTTGCGCAACGGTGTGACGCGTTATCTAGACTGACGATCGTTTCCGCTGCATTTGCCAGCTCATTATCATGTGAAACAATGATAATGAGCTGTTTCAATTTGTTGTTTCTGACATACGAAGCGAGTTCGGCTCGGCTTGTTTCATCCAATCCAGTTGTAGGCTCATCGAGCACCAAGACTGATGGATTACGGGAAATTGCCGACCACAAGTATACACGGCGCAGCTCACCACCCGAAAGTTCAGGACAACGTTTCTCAAGCAAGCCCTCTATGCTGGTTGTCAACGACGGTAGCTCATTCATATGCTGGTGCTTTGTAAAAAATGGGGTGTTGAAATAATCCAACAGGTCCCGAACCGTCTCATCTGGAGCGAAGCACGGTTGGGGGCAGCACGATATCGTGTCTGAACGTATGTAATCCAAATTGCATTTTTCAATCGGCATGTCGTTGTATGTTACTTTGCCTGCCGATGGATACAGCCCAAGGAGCAGGTAAAGGAGCGACGTTTTTCCTCTTCCATTTTCTCCGGTTATGCAGTATGTTCCAGGGCCGGAGAAATCGAAGGAAAATCCGTCAAGAACCTTTCGGGGAGATCCGTCTGGAAGGGGTACCGTAAAATCCAACTTGGAAACAGAAATGCGATTTATTGTGTCAATCTTGACTAAACCTGTCTGATCTTGCTCTGGTTCCGGTCCTACCTTTCCCATGGCGCTCATCCTGTCCCACGAAGCCTTGGCATCCTGATAGGACTTGAACAGGTTCATCGTGTTTTTCAAGGTTTTAAATAGGACGGCAAAATATGCACCGACGATGGTGTATTCGCCTATCGTCATGGTTCCATTGATGATTCGCACTCCGGATACGATGAGTATTATCGCTTGAAACACGGCAGCAAAAAGGCTGTCAATCGATGTTAGTGAGAATGAGAGCTTTCCCGAGTGCAAGACCTTTGGAAAATACTTTTCAAATCCGGTGTCAAGTGCTAGCTCGCTTTTATTGTATGAAGACGTTAACTGAATGTTGAGAATCTGATTCAACTGCGATGCTATTACGGCATAGAAAGCGCTATCTGCCTCCTTCTTCTCGTACATGACTTTATATAGAAGCTTTCGCAATCCGGTAATAACGAAGAGATATGCCACAAGAAGGAGGATGGAGAATAGTGCGAGGAGTGGATCAACCGACCATATGACGAGCAACACGAAAGGAATGGCGACAACAGACAGGGGAGCGCTGATAAAGTTTGTTAGAACGAAAGAAGAAACAACACCTGAGTCAGTGAAAATCCTTTGCGTCGTATAGGCTGAGTCGGTTGTTCGGTTCGTCAGAAAATTAACTCGCTCAAAGCGCAAGACGGTTTCCCTGAGTAGGTCAAAAGAAAGCTTTGTGGATATACGGATAGATAACGTTCCTGCAAAATATGAAAATAAGGCAGAAAAGACCCCTATTGAAGCTACGAGGAGCGCAAAAAGCACAGCATCCTTCTCGCTGCGATTGGCAAGAAGGAAATCTAAGAACTTTCCGTTCACATATGGTGCGGCATAGGAAAGGGCGATTCCAATCGTCGTGATGGCAATGAACGTGAAAGCACCCTTTGTTTTACTAAACTTCGATAAGACGTACCGAATCAAGAATGGCCCCAATCTATCAGGTATGAAATACCAACTGATGACACCTTACACCGCGGTTCGGTGGAAACGAAGCGGCGACTAATCGGCACGAGCGCTTCCATAGAGAGTCTTTGCGAGCTGGATCCTCATAGAAACGGGAATTTTATGTTCGATCAATAGGCCGCGCACGGCAGTCGGACGGCTGAAAAATAAAACAGCCGTCCGACTAAAGCTGTAAATTTTTTCATTGTTTGTTGGGCATGCGCCTGAAGTTTCATGCAATAGGAAATCCATTATGACCATGGTCGAAATGTGAACACTACGATCGTTAGCAAGGAGACGCCAAGACCGGCAAAGATTATGATGAGCGGCAGAATGAAAGCCGCCGATGCCGATAATGGGATTTGGGACGCAAAGGCAATGATGCCCGCGAGAAGGAGACCGGCTCCCGTCAACGCTATTCCGAGTCCGACCAATCTGGCAACAAGAGGAATCTTCTCGCTTGGAATATGAGCGATATGGTAACTGTGAATCAGGCCGGGATTGCCGGTCTTTACCATTAACACCCCGACAACGAGAAAGCAGATTCCTCCTACCATGCCGCCAATGGATGATCTTAGCGCTTCAGGACTCATTGCTCGTCTTGGCCACCTTGCTCGCTGAGGGGAAGTGCTGCGGCAAAAGTGATGAGGACCAGTTCATAGGCTCCAACTGCGGTGACTCCGACCGCCACATTTGCTCCCCACACGATGTAATACATGTCGAACCAAGTTTCCGTTCCAAGAGTCGATGCTCTGGTCGGATTCATGTTGTCTACTACGGGCTTCTCGTACATTTAACCCAACATCTCCTTCAACGATGAGTTCAACAGTTCATCCGCGGTATCATCAATCAGGTCAACGTGTAGATCACCTCCCATATCTATATCGCAAATTGTGTCGGACATACGCTCCATGTCGTCAATGGTCCACATGTGGTTACAGAGGTCTTGAACCAGTTTTGTGGACCAAATTGAGCTAAGTCCGTTGTTCCAGTAATCCTCAAGAGGGTGGTTTCTGATGTTGCCAACCACTAACGGGATATACGGAGAAACGACGATGTCGCCGTTTGCGTGCACTGAAACCTGATCTAATAGATATCGGTTATCAGAGAAGCGAATTAGATGGTCGACGGGGTCGCCCCATTGCGGTCGGACATTCGGGTGCTTCCGAAGGAAGTCGTCCTCTTGAATGGCGTGAATCAACGTACGGTATTGGGAATAGTCCGGTCTAATAAATGTGTTCTTTCGCGCACGGCCCAAAACCATGAGGGGTTGGACACGTAGTTCGATAAAGTCACCCGGCGTCCTCTTCGGCCTGTTAGATTTGGTGAAAATCTCATCTAATAGTGAGATGACATCGGGAAACTGTTCGGTGTTGAACGACGTGGGCGTAAATGCGATAGCAAGGTGCAAATCGGAATGGTTGAGTACGGTGGCAACTGCTTCTTCGACGATTTCGAAGGCTCCCTCATGTCCCCTCAGCCTATCGTGAGCTGACCCAATGCCGTCTAGGCTAAATTGGATGCTTTTGAGTCCGGAATCTTCTAAATCTCGGAGAAGGGATTCCGTGAGGAGAAGCCCGTTGGTTACCAGGCTCGCTGCAACATTCCCATCTCGCAATATGGGAAGGCAGCGCAAGATATCTTTACTGCGCAACAAGGTTTCTCCTCCACAGAAACACATGCTGTAAAGCGACATGTCTGCCATTTCCTTTGCGAAAACAAAAAGTTCATCTGAGGTCAACTCGTCGTGCATGACCTCATTCTCGCCGCTGCTGTTATAGCAGTGCAGACATCTCAAGTTGCACTTGTTTGTTATGTCAAGGGCGACGTGATGTGGCGCTCTGAGAACGTTGGTGTACTTGTTTTCCGAAACTCGTCCCATGGTTCCTCTTAACAGACTTCTGAAAAACAGTATACATTCATGCAGTCGCCGTCGCTGCACTCACCTGGAAAAGTGCCAGCGCAAGTGAATTCTGGCTCATTGATAAGATTTCGAATTCCTTCGTTTGATGCAATTTCCTTGCTGGTTAGGTTCAGGTGGAAAAAATTGGGAACATCGCAAAATTCTTGACGATAGAAGCTGGCCGCAGCGGCAATACATTGAACGGCGATGCTTGCGGGGCACAAAAGAAGACAGATGTCTGCGTATCTGAGTAAAGGATTGCTGGAGGGGGCGAGGCCGAGTAGACCGGTTGGTCTCCCTGACTCATATACAATGAAAAATTCCTTGCTCAGATTGAACAATCCGTTTCGCACCTCTAGCGGTCGTTCATACTGCTCGACGGAAAGAGGCCAACCGTAGACAATTGTGGGACTTTCTGGTTCTGATGAGCTCGCCTGGCTTGCCAGGGAGCAAATCAGGCGAATATCGTTTTCTTGGGCAAGCCGTATATGGGTCCCATTGTCCACGCAAATCTCATCGGCAATGGGTGTGCCATTTTCGGTCGGAGTTTTGACCCATCCTATTAGTCTCGATACGCTGAAACCTCTCATTGCCGAGGCTAAGTCAGATTTGAGCATGTCCGGATTGGCGTCTGGAAACTTGTCGCACATCCGATTAAGGATTGTTTCGACGGTGTTTTTACCATCGCACAGAGAGACGATGTAGCTCCCGCTTCCGTTCAACATGATATAGTTCAGCTCATCGCGTCCGGTTAGAACAGAGCGGTACCCGTTCTTTTCCTCTCTTGAGTATGGGAGAGAAATCGATTTCGGGATAAATCCCCTTATTTCGTCAAAGCTCCATTCCATAATTAATCCCTCCTTGTGTCTGTTTGAATATGAGCCGATTTTAGGCTCTTCGGTAGTTTCTGTGGGCGAGACATCAATTTTTCCGCAGGTGGATGCAAAAAAGTTCCGCATATAAGGGAAACGGCCCCGAGAGGGGGCCGTTTCCGCGCCGGGCAGGGTAGGATTTCGCTTGCTACATCAACCTACCGGAAAGGCCCTGACGCATGAACAGGATACTAAGCCGCGCGCTCGCGCTGGTCCACACCGTGATCGAGTACGCCAGCATCGACGGCGGCAGGATAATCGTCGGCGTCAGGCCGTGGACGAGTTTCGGGCTGCGGTGCCCCGTCTGCGGGAGGGCAGCGAATGCTACGACAGGTCGCCAAGGCCGCGGCTGTGGCGCGCGATGGACCTGGCGAGGTCGACCTCTCCGCGCTCGGGCTGCACGAGATGGCGGCGTCCCTGCCCGACTACGTGAGGATAGTCGCCGCGGGCGAGTGGGGCTTCGCCTCCGCCCTCGAGGAGATGACGCGCGCCGAGGTCGCCGCCCGGGAGGTCAGGATAACCAACCAGCGCATACGGTCGTCCGGGTTCCCCTACGTCAAGGGCCTGGCCGACTTCGACTGGGACTTCCAGCCGTCGGTCCCGCGCGCCGAGATCGGGGAGCTCGCGACCCTCAGGTTCGTCGAGCGGGCCGAGAACGTCCTGTTCGTGGGGAGCCCCGGCGTGGGCAAGACGCACCTCGCCGTCGCGCTGGGCATCGAGGCGGTCAGGGCGGGGCGCGAGGTCAGGTTCGTGGACTGCGCCCGGCTCGTCGAGGACCTGGAGGACGCCTCGTCGCGCGGCATCCTCAAGAAGAGGCTCAGGTACTACGCCCACTCGAGGCTGCTCATCATCGACGAGCTCGGCTACCTCGACGTCGGCAGCGCGGGCGCGGACCTGCTGCTCCGGCTGATATCGAGGCGCTACGAGCAGCGCTCGACGATCACCACCAAAGTGGGGATCGGCGGCTGGGGTAGGGTGTTCGGGGACGACGTGGCGGCGAGCGCGATCGCGGACAGGGTGTGCCACCACTGCCACCACTGCCACCTGGTCAAGATAGCCGGCAGGTCCTACAGGCTGAAGGACCTGCCGAGGGACGGACCCGTCAAGGCGTGACCGGAATCGGTGAAAATACGTTAGCGCAAGCGGTGAAGCCGCCTTTGCGCGAACGGCGCGTTTGATTAGTGAAACTGGTGAAAATTAGATTGACGCTAACAGGGGCGTGCCCGTCGCGGCGTTTCACGGGGATGTCTCGCGCCATCCCCGGACCCCTTCGCGCCAAAGGGACGAGTCCCCTTGGAACCCCGGGCCGCCGCCGGCGGGCCGTGAACGGCGGGACAATCACTCGGCTTCAACTCGCGATCGCCCCGCCGTGTCACGCCCCGCCGGCTCTCGCTCCGGCTCCGTTCGATGGCTCCCCTGGGTCGCCATCACTGCGCCTCCGCTCACCTGTCCCGTTGCACTCCGGTCGATTCGGCCTACGCTTCTCGGGGCATGCAAGATATGTATTCCGTGCAACGGAATATCTTGCCCGGCCGAAGCCGGGATGTGCGAACCGCTCCAAAGTCGCTCCCGCAGAACCGTGCAACAGGCTTACCGGCTGTTGCACGGACCTCAGATATGAAAGTCAGTCCCGGCCTCTTTCGTCATCCACACCCTCGCGAGCCAGCTCCCACGCGGCCCGTATGGCAAGGTCGATTCCCCTTGCCGTGAACCTCATAATCCGCCCGGTCGAGCGGTTGACGGCGTAGCCGAGCCTCGCGCCGTTGATCTTCCTCGTCTTGCCGAGGGACTCCGAGTGATAGCGGTATTGCAGCGCCCCCCGCTTGGATCGGGCGATCTCGATCCCATCCGATTCCAACCGCCTTGCAAACTCTCCGAAGCGGTCGGGGCAGCTCTTGAGCCTCCCGACCTCCTCTGCCCTCTGGGCGACAATCGCTCGGACCCTTGCGTTCTCGGATTTGTCGGATCTCCCCTTCTTTGCCATCTCGCGCTCCTCGCGACCGGGCTGGCGCGCGTGCACCTTCGAGTTCGAGAGGCCCCTTTCGAGCTGGCTCAGGCCGTACTTCGTATCGAGCTCCTCCACCGTTCTCACGCGGGATTTCGCCGCCGCCCTCGCCGGCCCGTCGTTCAGACGCCGCCCAGTCTCGAGGTCCGTCCTATTGATGGCGAGGTGAGCGGCGAATCGGGCCGATCCATCCGACCTGCACCTCTCCTCATGCAGCACAATCACGATCTCCTGGTTGGGATAGCGCTTGGCGATGTAGTCCCTCGCGTACTCCATGCAACGCGAGGGCGTCATCGGCCCGCCGTTGCAGGAGCACTCGTCCGGGTTGAAGCCGATCACCTGATGCTGCATGTACGTGCACCTTGCACCCTGCTTCCCGGGCCGGTTGTGCCCGGCCGCCTCCCGGGTGGCGTCCATTTCCTCGAACCATCGATCCTCATCGATGATGTGCTGGGTATCGTGGTCCAGGACTTTCTCCCTGTCCCAATCGAAATACCGCTTGAGGTTTTGGAGGTGCTCCCCGCTCATGACGCTCGCCTGCTTGATTGCGGTCATTTTCCAACTCCCTTCAAAAACCGCCGTCAGTCGACGAAGAGGCCGGACCATCCGTCGGCAACAGGCGGCTCCGCGGCCTCTTCCTCGAATTCGGGAGTCCAGAGATCGACGCCGTCCTCCCGACCCATTTGCCTTGATATCAGCCTGGCCTGGTATTCCATCCTCTTGGCCGCCTCGTGCTCGCGCGTCCCCAGATCGAAGTGCTCCTTCGTCGGCATCCGCGTGCAATCGCAGACAGGGGCCCGGAAGCACCCCGCATGTTCCCTGCCCACGCCGTTCTCCGCGGTCTTCACCACGATGACGCCGTCCTTGTCGGGGGACATCTCCGTCCACTCCCAAGGATGAATCAGGTCGTCGGCGTGCTCGCTGTAGGATGTCGACCCCGTACCGCCCGAAGGCCCCCTGCTCGAGCTGGTTCCCATGGTGTGCCGCGTCGTCTTCCCAACTAGCTCGGTGAAATACTGGCGGTCCTCGGCCTCGCCCAGTTTCATGGCGACCTTGACGCCGCAGTTTGCCAGGATCTTCTTCCGTCCGTCGCGCTCGCCGTACTTGTTCAGCTGAGAGATGTTCTGGACTGCGCCCATCCAGAACAGGTCGTACGAGCGCCCAAGGCTGAGAAGGCTAGGCAGGCACTCGACCTTCGGCAGGTTCCCCCATTCGTCGCCGAGGATGGACACCGGCCGCGGCAGCTTTCCACCAGCTGCGTCCGCGATGGAATACACGGCAGCGTAGAGCTGCTCGAACAGGACCGCCGCGATCGCGTTGTAGGGGGAGCCCTCGTCCATCACGTGGAGGAACAGCGCGGTCTTCTCGCTCAGGATTCTACTCGGATCGATATCATCGCCCGAGACCATTCGCGCAATCGGCGCCGAAGCGTAGATCCTCAGGTTGACCTTTAGCGTGGAAACGATGCTCCTCAGCTCGTTGCCGCCGCTCGAGATGAACTGTGAGGCACGCGCGCGGGCCGGATGCCCCTGCGGCAGGGAACGGAACAGGCCCTTCAGCGGCTCACACGGATCCTCGCCGGCCCCCTCCGTCCCCAGGCACATGATGTGGTAGACCGTCGCGAGGTGCTTGCAGCCCCGCGGGCAGCCCTCGTCCAGCACGACCAGAAGGATCGTCGCGGCGAGCAGCGACCGCGCGGATTCCGTCCAGTGGCTCGCCTTCGCATCGCCCTCCCCGGCGATGAGCGTACGGGCGACGGCATCCGCGGCCTGCTCAGCCCCCGGCAGATTCCCCCCGTTCGCGAGCCTATCGACCATTTCCAGTGGATTGAACGTGTCGCTCTTCTCGGGATGCTGGGCGTCCAGCAGAAGCACCCGGTACCCGCGACGCTCCAGCTCGTCGCCCGTCAACTCGATGAGCTCACTCTTCACATCGGACACGATAATGGTCTGCGGCCTCGATTCCCCGTCATCCGCCCCATACGTCAGCAGATCAATTGTCGGGATCAGCAGCGATCTTGATTTTCCGGCACCCGTTGAGCCGTCGAGGAACATGTGCCGCCTCGGTTCGAACAGATACTTGGAGCCGAACAGCGTCTTCTCAAACCCGTACACGAATCCTCTGCTTTTCGGCTGTCCGTGCCCGTCCCAAATCTCCGAGCCCCGGATGGTCTCCGGCCCCGTTTTCACCCGCGCCTCCCCAAGTACACCTCCGTCGGCGGCTCGCTCCTTCGAGGAAGCCGATAGCTGCATGAGCACGAATACCGACAGGAACAGCGCGAACGAGGCGAGGCAGCCAGGGACGCAATGAGGCCCCACGTCAATCCACCACCAAATGGTGTTATCCACGCTCAGGGTGAATCCGATCGAGCTCAGCTCGATTGGAAATCCGAGGATCATGCAATCGAGGGGAATGGCGATAAGTGGCGCAAACCCCGCGGTAAGCAGCGCTGCGAAAACCAGCGCCATGACCAGCTTCTCCTTCACGAGAACCACCTACTCTCTCGCACGGGCGAGTAGGTCGTTGACCCAGCCCACCGCCGTCGAGACGATTGATGTCGCCCGGTTGAGATTATTGAGGACGACCGGATCGGACCCGTAGGTGTTGAGGGCGCGGACCGCCTGGTTGAGGTTCGTGCCGATCTTCTTCAACTCAGTCCTGATACCGGCAAGTTCCCCCGCGTCGGCGACCCTGACCGGCTTCTCGCCGCAGAGCAGGGCGGCATCGCGCATGAAGGAGGACGCCGGCATGTTCATGGCCGCCGCCTTCTCCTCGATAGCCTTACGCTGCGACTCACTCATCCGTACGTTGATATGCGTATTCATGGAAGTCATAACCATCCAATCCGAGCGGGGCCGACGCATCGGCCCCGCCCCTTTTATTAAGTTGAAATTGTTTGGAGCATCTGACCGATGCGCCCAATCCTCACCCTCGCCCAGACATCGAAGGGGACTCCCGGCAAGCTGCCGAGATATATACGGTATGGTCGCCATTGTTCTCTATAGATATCGAGAGCATCGAGCAGGCGCTTCCATTCCCAAATGAGCTCATCAGCCGAGAGCAGAGGAAGATCCCTGTTCTCGGCGCGCGCGAGCTCATCGGACGACAAGCATGGATTGGGAGCCCGGTATCCACCAATGTAGGGTCCGGGCTCCATAATTAGCCGATTTCGGTAAACATCGCTGCTGGTGCGTTGAACTCAAACTCGACAATACCGCAGGAACCGTAACGGTTCTTTGTGATTGAAGCAATGACGGGCCGTTTTTTAAGCAACATATTGGCATTACGCTCTTCGGGCTTATCGCCCTTAATAGAAAGCGACATAACGAGATCTGCCGAATACTCGAACATGTTGCACCCGCCTATCGCCTGAAGCCCGGTGGTCTGCTTGTCGTAATTAACGCGGTTAATTGATGAGATAGCGAAGAGCGGACAATGGGCCTCATCCACGATTCGGCGGAGCTCGGAAGCGACGAGCTTGAGGCCGATACGCTCGTCGGCAATGCGCAGTTCCTGCGGCAAAGAGACGATTTGCGCGTAATCAACAATAACCAGTGGCGGTTCGCCATGTTTATCGGCAACCTCTTCGATTGCCTTTCGCATCCCGGCATATTTAATTTCACCAGGAATGATATACATTCGCTCGGCGATGCTGCGGGCGTAAATGTCGAGAACCTTCTCGAAGAGCCCGCGTTTGTCCTCAGACATGCCATCGCCGTTCATATCATCGTGCGTGAGCTCGCCGCCCGAGATGCGGGTGAGGCTCTTCGCGAGCATGCTGTCTCGCCCGAGCTCGCCCTCAAAGATGACCACCGGATGGCCAGCAATGGCCCATCCGTCGGCGATTTGCTGCATAAACGTTGTTTTACCCGTACCGGGTCCGCCGGGGACGATGCACAGGTATTGACGAAGACCTCCGAGGATAGTATCCAGCGCACCGTGTTCGATATGCCCAAGCGGCCTATTCTTTAAGATACGCAAGGCGGTCTCGTCGAGGCCGACGCTCATGGGATTTAAAGCCGGCACGGTTCGCTCGCCTCCAATTCATGGAGGTATGCAAAGAAGCTCGATTCAAGGATGTAAATGCGGCGGTGCAACGCAATCGCGCGCCCGCTCTCCTTCATCATCTTCGAGGCCGTAACCGGACTCAAGCCGGTTATCTTGCACACTTCAGCGATGCCAAGAAGGCGCTCGCGGCCCAAGTTGGAATCAGAAGAAACCGCAGTTGATGCTTGTACGGCAGCGTACGGTTCAGGCTCTACAATCATGGTAGAATCCTTTCAGGCTAGCTCGCCCCTCCCCCTTCGTCGCCAAACTTAGATAGGGAAGGGCGGGCGGCTTTTTAATCAATGACCGAAAATAAAATAACTCCTTTCAAACAAGCTGGTCAGGCGCTTACTGTTTATATTGTAACACTGTCTGTTGCACAATCATATCTAGTTACAGTTCTAATTTCTAATTCACTTTCTGACTGTATAGACTTTATTGTCTGACTGATTTAATATATATATAACGATGATTGGAGTGGTTATGGGACGTTTACCATTATCCGGAAGTAAGATGCGGAAAATTAAGTTCGGAACAACTGTTCAGGCGACGACCCCGGAGAAAATCGAAGAGCTACGCCTCAAGAACCCCGAATCAGTCAGAAGCACCGGCGAGGCTATCGACTATCTATGCAACCTGCTCACGGGGTTGCAGCCGAGGGTCGCCAGGGCCCTCGATGAGGCGTGCCTCAGGGAAGCTCGGCAAATCACCAATGAAATGAAGGCCCTTCCCGTTGACGGATCAGAAGAAATGAGTTTTAGTCAATTGGAACTTTATCGAGAGCAATTCCAGAGGCTCCACGACCATTTCTCTTTATATTGCGAGAAAGAGGAGAGGCCCCAGGGAATGCGACGGGTCGATCTCCTCGGCGGCGATTACGCTGTCCTCCCCTCCTCTTGGACTTTATTGGAAACAGAGGAATGCGCGAAGTCTTGCAGCCAGGTCGGAATTATCGAAATTCGCGGCGGCGCAAAATACGATGCGCCTCATTTTGCCTTCTTCCATAACGGAGAGTACAGTCAAAAGGACAAATTGCAGCGCGCAACCAAACTCTGGCCCCGCATGACCGACGTGATGCGCGACGAGGTCAAACTGGTCACAGATGATGAGGGACATTACCTAAATATGGACGAGCACCTAGCCGCCCCCATCATTTGTTATTTCAACCTTCTAGATGCCAGCTACTATCAGTCTATGGAGCTGGAGCCGCCATATGGCGCAATGATCTACCGAAACAATGTCGCTTAAAAAAGAGGCCCCAAAGGGGCCTCTTTTTTAGCCCTTTTTAGCCCTTCAGCAAATCATCCAGCACTGATGCTGCCTTCTGGTCATTTGCCTCGATAAAGTGGCTATAGATAGACAGCGTCGTCGATGGGCTAGCATGGCCCAAACGCGCCTGGATCGTCTTAATGTCCGCATTGGCACCAACGAGCAAAGTCGCTTGCGTATGTCTAAGCTCATGAGGCTTCAGCCCGCTATAACCCGTATAGCGGGTACGTTTGACGCCGTCACTCCCAATGACTTCCCTGCTCTCCTTAAAAGTACCGAAGCCGTTTTTCGCCGCAAACAGCCTAAACGCCCTTGAATAGTTATGTCCATCCATCCGGGTCACAAGAGCCCGTTTGCCGTTGGCGGCGTCAACGATCCCAATGGAATGGACAATGGGCGTTTCTCCAGTCTGCCCCACTGCAAAGGAATCGAACTCACTCCGCTGAATGGCTTTCCACCTGTCCAGATAGTCGGCAAGTTCATTTCCAACCGAAATCTTACGCCTGCTCATCTTTGATTTAGGCGGCCTCAATGTCCTGTCGTTCGTATATTGCTTTACTATCCTCAGAGTCTTGGCGTCGGGGTCATAATCCTCCCATGAGAGACCAAGGGCCTCCCCCTTCCTCAAACCGCAGAGAAGTAGAAGCATTGTGCATGTGATAAAGGAAGATGGCTTCTCCTCCAAAAGGACCGCAAGAAGCCTTGCCGCCTCATCGGCGCTCAGCGCCTTACGAGCCTCGACATTCTGCTTGGGCAGTTTCACTCCCCTACAAGGGTTTTTGCCCACGAGGTCGTTATCGACGGCATCCTCCATTACCTGTTTGAGCTTGATGTGGATGCGGCGAATTTCACTTTCGCTGAATCGGCCTTCTTTTCTAGCCTTGGCATAAGCAGTGCGAACGTCATCCGATTTAAGCCGAGTGAGATCGGGATTGCCGAACAGCTCGCGTATGTGACGAATGTCCAAACCTTCACGCTCATAAGCAAGAGGTGATCCCATGGTCGACTCCCTGTTCGCGTGAAACCTGTCCGCATAATCTGATAGGCCCAGAGGACCATTGCCACGGTTGGAAGCGCCCTCAAGTTCAGCTCTATAGGCCTCCAGCGCCTTGGCGACTTCACTCGGCCAGTTTTTCGGGTTCTTGCTTCTGCAGTGAACCCTGCGTGACGGACTACGGCGGTACCGTCCTGTCTCCGGATCTTTTCCCAGGGAAAAATAAATCCGATAGACGCCTTTGCTCTTATCGATGCATTCCGATGTGCCGCGAGCGGTCTTTTTTATCAATCCCTGCAATCATATCCCTCGTTAGATTTTCGATTAGGCTTGCTGGCAAAGCTTTAAAGGCTTTGCCAGCAAGCCTAATCGAAACTTTTCACACTTTCAAGTCTCTCTAAGTGTGAAAATAGTGGGAAATATGATTCTAATAGCTAGCTCAATAATTGTTAATTACCTATTTCTACCTGCGCTTCCTTTAAATTCAGTGAAATTGGTCTCATCTCGTCAAATGCCGAATTCACGTACTCGTAAAGCGGGGGTCACCGGTTCGAGCCCGGTCGCTGGCTCCATTGCACAAGATAGCCGCCTTCGGGCGGCTTTTTTTGTTACCGATTTCAGGCGCACATCCGCCGGAATTCGCCCACTCGGTGGACTTCGGGTTTAATGCTTAGGGGCGGGGATTTACCAAAGTGAAATTTTAATGAAAAGAAACCCAGCTGCAACAATTGCCATGGCGAGGGCTCGAATTGGCCATATAGATCTAAAATAGTCACGATACCTTCTCTTTTGCTGGAACGATATATCTATACAAGGTTGTGAGCGGAAAACAAAAAATACGTCGATTGCTATCCGACAAACGGGTCTGGAATTGCATTCACCGGCATTTCGGGGCAGATTGATACACATGTACGAAAGGGAACCTATGTGGTGCGTTGGGTTGGAGCTGCTGCAGGCCCGATATGGATTGCGGTCTTGCGCCCCGATGTCCAAATAGGTTTCTCTCTCTAGACGGGAAGTTGCTCATGGACGCCATATATGACGGAGATGACTGGGTCGATCATTATACTTGGCGCCTGGTCGGCTCGAACGACAATGGGGTTGTGGTGTTTGATGGACTATGTCCAAAGCATCTCCATCCTTTTGTCTCGTCGTTAATTGAGAGTTCCGCTCGTGTTGCCCCCTACAGCTCGGCATCGCTTCATGATACGGACGTTTTGAAGACCATAAGGGAATCAATTGACGATGGCACGATGAGCGGCCCGCTGTTTTCTCGGCTTGTGGGGCTAGATGAGATTGGCTCGAAACGACTGCTTGCGGGCGAAAAAGTGGAACTCACTTATCGGTCGATGATTTCAATCCTGCGGCTAGCCGATGTTCTTCGCAAATAAATCCAAGCAAAACGCCGCCGGCAACTCCCCTACTCAACAAAAAAGCCCCGCCAACCGCAATCCCCAAGGGAACCGCGATTAACGGGGCTCAAGCGCGCTCCTCAATGGAATCACGTCATCAGGCGAGCAGCTCAGCCGAGCAGTGCGCTACTCCTCCCAGTAAGCGTCTGCAAGCAGCTTAAAGCAGATCTTCTTGACCGGCTGCGCGCCATCGCCCGGGAACTCGAGCGTGGGCATGTGAGGCTCGCCGGCAACGAACAGCGCGAACTTGTCGTCGGCAAGATCGCCGGCGATCGAGGCGTCTGAATCGACCAGATCGTAGTCGTCCTTCTCGTCAAACTCCTGGACCAGAGTCAGGCTGCCCGTGGCGACCTTAAAGGCCTCGCGACCCTCGACGTCGATCTGCAGGTCGTGATAGCGCTGATGCGTCTCGTAGTGGGCCTCGGCCTCCGAACGCGTCGTGGGGGCCATGACGTTCGCATAGACCTTGTCGCCCAGAATCGGATGGCTGCCGACCTCGAGCTTCGCCGGGTCGTTCTCCTCGAGCCAATCGATCAGCACGTCGAGGCCCTTGAGCATTCCGCGGTACTCCTCGATATCGCCCAATGCACCGTAAATCATCTAAATCCCCTCTCGGATCGTTTCCTTGGCGGCTACTCGGCAAACGCATTACCAAAGCTGTTGCCGCCCACATACGTCTCGACCAGGGTAAGGTCGGGACTGAACACGACAAAGTCGGAGTCGTGCCCCGGCATAATGCTACTGCACTTGTCGTCGACATGAGCTAGCAAGCGATGCCGGGGCCGCAGCACAAGCTCCTACAGCTCGGTCACGACAACGCCGTTGTAGACCTCGTCCCAACGATCCATGACCAAGTGGCCAGTCATAGGATCCATGGCATTGAGCTTGCCGCAGGTGTTGGCGGTACGCAGCACCGTCTCGTCGTCTGCGCCAGCAGCAATGGCATGCGCGAAGCCAGCGATAGTGGAGTCACCAGAGCCCGTGGCGTTAACGGCAGGGATATCGGGCGTCTTTGCGCGGAACGCACGGCCATTGTGGAAGCCAACGGAGCCGGCAGCGCCCATGGACACGACGACCCAGGGGATATCGGAGAAGCGGGCATCAGAGGCAAGCGCGGCGCGGAGCTCGTCCACATCGTCGGTGGTAAAGCTCGTGCCCAGAAGGCCGTTGATCTCGGTCAGGTTAGGCTTGACCAGCTCGGGCTTAATTTCGGACTTAAGGGCGGCCTCAAGCGAAGCACCCGAGGTATCGAGCAGCACCTTGGCGCCGGCGTTCTCGGCAATGCCCGTAATCTTGGCATAGTAGTCTGCCTCGACACCGCGGGGCAGCGAACCCGAAATGGTGACGACGTCGGCCTTGCCCGCAAGCTCGGTAAACTTGGCGGTAAAGGCATCGAGCTCCTCGGGGGCAATTGTCGGGCCACTCTCGAGCAGCTCGGTCTGGTTGCCGGCGTGGAGGATGTTGAGGCAAATGCGAGTCTCGCCCTTGATGGGCACAAAGTCGTTGTTAATACCGTTGGCGTCCATGAGCTCAGCCATGTAGGCGCCCATGTGGCCGCCGAGCAGACCGGTTGCCACAACGTCGTCGCCCAGCTGACCCAGCACACGGGCCACGTTGAGGCCCTTACCGCCGGCGGTCTTTTCGGGCGTCACGCGGTTGACGTCGTCGATAATGAGCTCATCGAGCTGATAGCGCGTATCGACGGACGGGTTCATCGTAACGGTGAGGATCATTTCTAGCTCCTTATCTCGCAGGCTCCTTATGCCTTGCAAAACGAATTGGCTACATGCGACTACAGAATCTCGATTGTGAACGAGCGCACGATGGTTTCTTTGGGCTTGGCGATAAGACAGCCGCGCTTGTGCTCAAGCACGTCATCCTCATCGGAACAGGTCGAGAGGCCGCCCCAGGGCTCAACTGCCACAAAATCACCCTCGGGCTTGCTCCACACAATGAGGTACGGGAAGCCCTCAAAGCTCAGGCGAACGCCCTTGTCCTCGCCTTTTTTGGAAAGCGTGACCTGACGGCTCTCGAGCACGTCAAAGATGGTCTCCGCAAAATCGAAGAGCTCATGCGACAGAGGCAGCGTCTTTCCCACCATGGGGTTCTTGGAGCGGTTGGTCACGTCAATCAAGCCAGTCGAGGGGACGGCAGTGCAAAGCTCAGCAGCTTCGTCCTTCTCAAAGCGCAGCTCGTAGTCCGTATAGGCCTCGCCCTCATCGAGCGGGCACCTAAAGCCGGGATGGCCGCCGATAAAGAACGGCATGTCCTCGGTGCCCTCGTTGGTAACCTCATAGGAGACGCGCACGGCGGCGTCCTCGAGCGTATAGCGGGCGACAAGTTTAAACGGATACGGATAATCGCTCAGCAATGCAGCGTTATCCTCCGATGCCAGGCACATAGCCAGCTCGTTTGCGCTTTGGCTCAACAGCTTCCACTCCTGCTTGCGCGCAAAGCCGTGGCGGGCGAGCTTCACATGATGTCCGGCAAACGTCATGGCGCTGTTATCGCGCAAACCTCCGCAAATCGGGAAGCAAATCGGTGCCTGGCCGGACCACACGGCGGGATCGCCCTGCCACAAGTACTCGCGACCTCCAGCCTCAATCGAGGTAAACGAACCGCCGGCCGTGGAGACCTTGATAGAAATCGAATCGTTGGAGAGAGCGTATTCCATTGTCCATCCTTTCGAACAACTGCTTTTTGCTCGCAAGAACCCGTCTCGGCCCTGACCAAAGGACAAACCCGCACGTTCATCGATGCGTCCGGTTTCCCAGCCATGCAACGGGGTACCATACAGACATTGATGCAATTACAGCTGAAAGGCCTTCTTATGCGAACCATCATCCTTTATGCCTCACACCACCACGGCAATACGAAAAAGCTCGTGGACGCCATCGTCGAGGCGCACCCCGAGATCGATACCCTCGACGTGAAGTCACTCGGTAAAAACGAGTACCCCGACCTGCACGAATATCATCTGATCGGCGTCGCCACGGGCATTTATTACTCCGAGATCGACAAAGATATGGCGCGCGTGCTCACTAACGTACTGCAGCCGCAGGACAAGGTGTTTGGCCTTATGACCTACGGTGGCAAAAACAAGTGGTACGGCAAGGATATCGATGGCATCTGCCGCATGAGGCAGGCCATCTTTATGGGCGTCTACGGCTGTCCCGGCTTTGATACGTGGGGGCCGTTCAAGCTCGCCGGCGGCGTCCAGAAGGGGCACCCAACTGCCGAAGAGATTAAGGGCGCCGTCGACTTCTTCGACAAAATCGAAAATGAGTACGGCGATATCATCGTCGAAGAGTATGCCAAGCGCGAGAAGCGTCTAGCATACGAAAAGGAGCATCCCGCGGGGGGTCTTGTGGCCGGCGTCAAGCGCACGGCAAAGAAGATCGCTAACAAGCTGTAACTGTAAAGGTGCTTTTGAGCGTTTAACCCATACGGCGGGTCCGAGCAGATTCGGGCCCGCCGTCTTTTTCTATCGTTACTCGGTAAAGGCGTTGCCGACGCTCTGGCCGCCAACATACGTCTCGACGAGGGTGAGCTCATGGTCGAACACGACAAAGTCGGCGTCGCGACCCGGCATGATGCTGCCGCACTTATCCTCGATGTGTGCAGAGCGAGCCGGCACCTCGGTAGCCATGCGAATGGCGATATCGGCGCTGGCGATGCCCCAATCGACAATGTTCTTGACGCCCTGGGCAAGCGTGAGCACCGAGCCGGCAATGCTCTTGCCGTCGGCGAGCCAGCACAGGTTGTCCTTCATGATGACGTCCATGCCGCCGCTGGTGTAGCTGCCCTCGGGCATGCCGCCGCAGCCAAGGCAGTCGGTGATGAGCACCGTGTGCTGCCAGCCTTTTGCCTGCAGCAGCGCCTTGATGGCGGCAGGGTTCACGTGTTTGCCGTCACAGATGATCTCGGCGTAGGTCTCGGGCGTGGACATGGCGGCACCCACGACACCGGGCTCACGGTGATGCAGCCCGCGCTGGCCGTTATAGGTATGCGTAAAGCAGCTGGCACCGGCGTTGATGGCGGCGATGCACTCATCGTAGGTGGCGTCGGAGTGACCGATGCTGGTCACCACACCCTTGGCGTTCAAAGCAGCTGCATAAGCAGCGGCACCGTCGCGCTCGGCCGCCATGGCGCTTTTGACGATACGTCCGCCAGCAGCCTCCTGCCACTGATCGAAGACCTCCTCGGAGGGATCGATAAGATAAGCGGGGTTCTGCGCGCCCACGTGCTTCATGGTAAAGAAGGGGCCCTCCAGGTAGATGCCTTGGATACGAGCACCACAGAAGTCGGGGCCGCGACCCTCGTCCGCCTGGGCGATAGCGGCGCAGGCGTCCTTGATCTGCTCGACGCCGTCGGTGAACGTCGTGGGCAGCCAGCTGGTGGTACCGCGACGGGCGAGCTCGGTCGAGCTGATATCAATGCCCTCGGGATCGTTATCGGTAGTTGAGTGGTTATAGAAGCCATGGATGTGAGTATCGACCATACCCGGTGCGATCCACGATCCCGTGTAGTCCTTAATCTCGCAAGAGGGCTCGTCGGCCTGCCAGGCGCCAAAAACGCCATCCTCGACCATGAGATAGCCGCCCAGCTGCGGGCCTGCCGGCAAGAAGAACTTGTCAGCCTTAATTGCGTACGTGCTCATATGCACTCCTTGCTTCTAAAGCAGTTGACTGTGGTAATGCTTATACCCGGTCCATGTAAAAACAAAAAGCGCCCGCCCGCCGTTATGAGCGGACGGGCGCCCTTACAGGGGGACGCGATTAAGCGGTGAAGGGGTGAATCGTCACGCCCTTAACCACGCGGTTGACCGTGCCGGTGGGGCTCGGCGTATCGGGCGTGTTGCCCACGCGCACGGAGTTGAGCAGGCTGATAGCCTGGGCAAACATCACGAACGGCAGAGCAAGGTAGCCCTCGGGAAGCGCCTCGTAGCCCTTAAAGGTGAAGGACTCACCCTCGTAGACGGTGGCACCTTCCTGCTGAACGGCGACGGTGTGCTGAGCAATATCGTCGCCACCGATCTCGTTGAGGATGTCGATGTCGTACTGACGGGTGTAGGCGTCGTTGTTGACGAACACGAAGACGAGCGTCTTATCGTCGACGAAGGACTTAGGTCCGTGACGATAGCCCATGGAGGTGTCGTAGGAAGTAGCGACCAGACCGTGAGCGAGCTCGAGGATCTTGAGCTGGCTCTCCTGAGCAAGGCCACCGAAGGAGCCAGAACCCAAGTAGGTCACGCGGTTGAAGTCGCCAGCCAGGTAATCGGCGATCTCGGGCTCACGGGAGATGACCTCCTCGCCCATCTTGGCGATGGTCTCGACCCACTCGGCCTTCTGCTCGTCAGAGGCAGTGTCGAAAATAAGGGTGGAGAGCAGGGTCATGCAGGAATAAGAACCGGTCATGGCGAAGCCCTTGTCGTTGGCGCGCGGAATGAGCAGCGTCAGCGCATTGGGATCATCGGCAGACTCGACGGCAAGCTTGCCCTCGGGAGCGCAGGTGATGTTGAGGAACTTGACGTTGTGGACGAGCTCCTTGGCAACGGCAACGGCGGCAAGGCTCTCGGGGCTGTTGCCAGAGCGGGCAAAGGAAACCACGAGCGTGGGATCCTCGGCGCGCAGGAAGTCGCGCGGGGCGCTCACGATGTCGGTCGTGGCGATGGGCTTAAAGTCGTAGAGATCAGTGTTGCCAGCGTGACGCAGGTACGGGGCGCAGGTATCGCCAACGTAGTCGGACGTACCGGCACCGGTGAAGACAACGGACAGACGACCCTCGCCCATAGCGCGAGCCTCGGCCAGGAAGGCCTCGATGGCCTCCTTGTTCTCGCGATAGATGTTGAGCGTATCGCGCCAAAGCTCGGGCTGCTGAGCAATCTCGGCCGTGGTGATCTGGGCGCCGAGCTCGGTGAGCTCCTCGACACTCTTCTCGAACATTTCTAATACCTCTCTCTAGAAGTAATCCTCTGACGTGCAATTATACACTTCGGTTGGTTATCTGGTAGTAACCAGTTAAATGCAAAGAATCACCATATGGAAACAATGCAAACACTAGTTGCTGCGCTGGTGGTAAACCTTGTATTTAAACTGATCGGCACGAGCAACCGAGAGTGTATACTCCACAACCTCGTTTGACTCGTTATACGTAGTCCTGACCAAGTCGAGCACAGGCGAGCCCTCGACAATTCCCAAAAGGTGAGCATCGGTGGGACGGGCTATGCTCGCATAGAACTCCTCTTCGGCCACGCGTATCTTTTGCTGAAAGTCTTGCTCAATCACATCGTAAAGCGGCTTACGCTCTAGCAGTGGTCGCTTTAGGGATAGAAATTGACGAACCGGTAGATAGCTGCGTTCGACCATCATGGGCATGTTGTCGGCAGAACGAAGACGCTTGAGCTTAAAAATGCGATCACCGATACGCAATCCCATATGCTCAGCCAGATTCTTATCGGCCTCCATCTCGCAAAAATCGAGAATCGTGGTCTCGGGGTCGCGACCCATCGCGCGCATCTGCTCGGTAAAGCTGTAGGACTGCATAAGATTGGTTGCCTTTGCCGAACGGTCGGTAACAAAGGTACCGCGACCGTGCTGCCGAACCACCAGTCCTAAACGCTCCAGTTCCTGCAGAGCCAGGCGTACCGTAGTGCGCGAGAGACCATAGCGCTCCGAAAGTTCGCGCTCGGAAGGAATCATGTCACCGGCGCGATATTCATGGTCAATCTTTTCGGTCAGAATATCGACCAGCTGATCGTACAGCGGTTGCTTACGCGCTCCGATCGCCATCCTATCCTCCCTTTTGCTCGATTTCGGCTAACTACCTAGGGTGTTATGCATTATCTGTCTGCCACACCCGAATCATTAAGAAAACAAAAGCCGCGCGCTCTTTCGAGCACGCGGCTTTTAACATACACATGGCTTAAGGGGTCGGGGTGTGAGCCGCGTAGGGACACACCCCTCAAGCTAGAGCCTTACCAGATGCTCGGCCAGAGACCAAGCGGGCCAGCGCCCAGGATGCCCAGGACGAAGAGCAGCAGAATGCCCTTGGTCGGGGTCCAGCTGTGCTTAGCGAACATGTAGTAAAGCAGCAGCGTAAGCATAAGCGGGACGAGCTTCGGGACGATGGTGTTGAGGGTGTCGGCAACAGAGAAGTTGACCGGATCCTCGGTAACAGTGCCGTAAGTCACGGACTCCATGCCGTTGCCCAGATCGGTGACGCCGCACTCGACAGCGTTGCCGTCGGCATCGGAAGCGGTGAGGGCGTTGCCGTCCTCATCGGTCATGGCGATGGTACCGGCCTCAGCGGTCTCGGTATCGATGCCCTCCATACCGGTGAAGTTCTCGGCCTCCTTCTCGGAGACGATCACGGTAGTAGCGGAGAGGCCACGGGTGGTGCCGTTGGGGATCTGGAGGTTGATCTGGGTGCCACCCATGGTGACGACCAGGCAACCGACGACGAAGACGCCCATGATGGAAGCGGCACGCGTGAAGGCCTGCATGTTGGCGGTCAGAGCGTCAATAGCGCTGGTGCCAAGCTTGTAGGACCAGTTCATGAGCCAGAAACGCAGAGCGAACTGGACGACGTTGAAGATCACCAGGAAGATGATCGGTGCAGCGGCGTTGCCGTTGATGGCCATGTTGGAGGTGATGCCGGCCGTGATAGGCACGAGCGTCAGCCAGAACAGAGCGTCACCGATACCACCGAGCGGGCCCATTGCGGCGACGCGGACGGCGCGGATCGTGGGGATGTCAACCTTGTTCTGCTCGAGCGAAAGCACGATGCCCATAACAAAGGTGACAAGGAACGGGTGGGTGTTGAAGAACTCCAGGTTGTGGCTCATGGAAGCCGCGAGGTCGTTCTTGTTGGTGTGGATCTTCTCCAGACCGGGGATGATGGAGTAGAGCCAGCCAGCGGCCTGCATACGCTCGTAGTTGAACGAGGCCTGCAGGAAGCAGGAGCGCCAAGCCATCTTGTTGAGGGTCTTCTGGTCGAGCTGCGGAGCAGGAGTGAGATCCTCGTAGTGCTCCGGGATCACATACTCATTAGATGCCATCTTCGAAGTCACCTCCGTCAGAAACAGCTGCACCCTTCAGCTCGGTCTGCTGCTGGAAGTCCCAGAAAGCGATGCCGAAGCCGATGAGAGCGAGGATGAGCAGAGCAGGGGTTGCCAGAGAATCGTTGGCAACGGTGATGAGCGCGAGGCCAAAGCCCATGAGGAAGAAGCCCCACATATCGCGGTTCATCATAACCTTGAGCAGGACGGCGAAGCCGACGAAGCGCATCATGCCGCCTGCAGCGGAGAGACCGGTCTGCAGCCAAGTCGGGATGGCGGAAGCGATGGTCTGACCGATGGTGGCGCCAGCGATGAAGAACAGGGTGACGACGACAGCGAAGATCAGGCCGAGCAGAGCCATGGCGAAGTAGTTCAGGCGCTCGATGCCCTTGGTGTCCGCGCTATGAGCCATGTTATCGGCCGTGGACATAAGCGGGGACATAAGCGTGAAGACCAGGGTAACGCCGAGCTGACCAAGCAGGGCGAACGGAATGGCAAGGCCGACTGCCGCGTTGGGCTCGAGACCCGTAGCGATAGCGAGAATGGCTGCCATGATGCCGCCAATGACGGCGTTAGGCGGCTGAGCGCCTCCGATCGGCATGTTGCCGATCGTCATGAGCTGATAGGTACCACCCACGAGAAGACCGGTGTTGAGGTCGCCAAGGATAAGACCGATGACGGCGCCGGTGACGATGGGCTGATAGAGAGACTCGAGGAAGTCAAACTGGTCGATTGCCGCGATGAACGTGACGACGAAGACCAGAGCGATCTGGATGATCGAGTATTCCATCTTGCTCCTCCTTTCAAAATGAATGTACGCACTTTGGATATCACGTACAGAACGTCAGGGTTTCACTCCTGACAACGTGGATCACGAGGATTACGAGAAGAGCTTGCTCGTGTCCTCAACAGGCGTGCTCGGAACGCGCCTGATCTCCAACTCCACCCCCAATTCCTGCAGCTCTTT
This sequence comes from Collinsella sp., assembly GCA_048321375.1. Classification (GTDB taxonomy): domain Bacteria; phylum Actinomycetota; class Coriobacteriia; order Coriobacteriales; family Coriobacteriaceae; genus Collinsella. The sequence goes on along the minus strand of DBFDVR010000014.1, from coordinate 94,219 downwards.
AAACGCAGCGACATCCTCGTCGTTAACTGCGACGGAGGTGGCGACTTGGCGCTTTCCTTCCGACATGTGCATGTTGCCGATGTTTACCTTCTTTATAGGCACACCGCCCTTGACGAGCGTAAGCACGTCTTCCGGTGTTTCGGCCACGATGAAGATCTTCTGGCGCGGGCTCGCCTTGCCAATGACGTCGATGGTCTTCTGCAGAGAGAAGAAACGCGTAGCGACGCCGGCGGGAGCGGCCATCTTCATGAGGTTCTGGCGCATGGTGTTGGACGCCACGTCGTCGTTGGCGACGAGGATGAGGTTGGAGCCCAGGGTGGAGTTCCACTGGGTGGCAACCTGACCATGAACCAGTCGGTTATCGATGCGGGTAAGAAGAATGTTGGGTTCTGCCATGTTGATCAGCTTCCTTTCGTTATTTGCTGACGACAGTTACTTGATCTCCTGAATCGCGTAACGCGAAACATCTACGACGGCTCCGGATCGGACTTTGATCTGGACCTTCTCGCCTTCGATGCCTTTGACGGTTCCGTAGATACCGCCGGCGAAAAGAACCTCTTGACCCGGCTTGAGCTCGGTGTGCAGCTCCTTGAAGTACTTCTGCTTCTTCTTCATGTTGATTTGCGACCAGATGGTGTAAATCAAGCCCATGATGACAAGCAGGCCTAAAAGGGCGACCGAGGAGCTCAGGACGTTGGCTCCGAAATCGGCCATTAGATGCCGTCCTCGTCGCCGAAGATATCCTCTTCCTCGGAGCCGGCAACGGATGCGACCGTCTGGGCGGTGACGCCCGTCTGGCCAACGGTCACGGCCTGCTCGCCAAGATCGGCGAGCGTGGCATTGCCGCGGAGGAACAGAAGCTCAATAACCATGGGAAGGTTGGTGCCAGTCAGAACCTCGACGTTGTCGACATCCTGGGCAATCATCATCGACTGGTTGAACGGGGTGCCACCAAGCAGGTCGGTAAAGACGAGCACGCCATCGCACTCCTCGCGCATGGCGGTAATAGCGGCGCGGAGATCCTCACCGTAGGAAGCAGCCTGGTCGCCCTCAAAAGGAACGACGGTAAAAGCGGGCTGGTCGCCAGCAACCATAGCGATAGCGCTTGCGAGGCCGGGTGCGAACTGTCCATGACCGGTAAGAATAAAGCCAACCATTCAAATTTCCCTTCCGAAGGTGTGTACGATCTGAGTCCGATGATTTTCGGAAGCCAGCGGGCGCTCGCCCTTAAAGCTTCTTAGAAAGCGTACTTTGAAGACCAGTGGTTTCTAAACTGGTAGTAACCACGTGACGTGTTGTTGTCACTATATCACCCCAGAAGAGGTCGCTTTCGTTGATTCATACGGTAAAACGTTTTTGCACCGCTCACGGTGATAAATCGACCGTTTACCGGTCGTTAACACTTCTACCTGCGGTTTTGAAACCGTTCCGAAATGCTTTGGCAAAAGATCGGATCTTTTCCTGTGTCTAAACAACGCAGGGCGGCTAAAAATAGCGTGTAGAAAAATTGCAGGTCATTGTGAAGATATGTGAATTGGTCTTTTTGACTTAATACCAGTTAGAACCAGTTTTGAGATTATCGGTGAACGGTAGTTTTCGACCGTTCACCGGTTACTTGCAATCGTTTGCAGTCGTTTTCCCAGATGAATTAGGGAAGCGCGATGGAGCGCTTGCGCGGGCGCAAGGCCTACCCCAGTGGTTTCGGCAGCAATAAGCCCGCTAGAACGTTGTGAACTGCCTCCCATTTCTTGGACATGAGAAATGGGAGGCTTTCTTTATGCGCGTTGATTTGAGAGTGAAGCATGATGTCGAGGCCAGGAAGGCGGCCATAGGGCTCTTCGAGCTCGGGCACGGGTATAAATCTGCCGCGATTGCCCTTTCGCTTCCCGCGGAAGCCGTGAGAAGATGGCAGGAGATATACCGCGCATTCGGGAGCGAGGTGCTGCTGCGCATGGACGGAAAGCAGGGCAGGTACACATACGAGCAGAAGGTCGCCGCCGCCTCCGCCGTCGTCGACGGCGGCATGACGAAGACCGAGGCGATGGCGGCGTTCGGCATAATGTCGATGTCGCCGCTCAAGAAGTGGTGCGCGCTATACCGCGAGGGCGGCGCGGAGGCCCTGCGCCCGAGGCCCAAGGGCCGGCCGAGCGGTTCCAGGGCGAGGCCGCGGACCCGCGAGGAGGAGCTCGAGGAGCGGTGCCGTAGGCTCGAGGCCGAGGTGGCCTACCTAAAAAAATTACGCGCCCTGGTCGAGAGGGACGGGCTCTGACCAGGGCGAAGGCCGAAGCGGTCGCGGCCCTGCGCGCCGAGGGGCACGCGCTCGGGCACCTGCTCGCATGCGCCGAGCTCAAGCGGTCGACCTACTACTACGCCCTCGCGCACCCGCCGAGGCCCACGCGCGCCGAGCTCTGGGAGGCGGCCGCCGAGATCTTCTCGCGCACCGCCAACGGCTGCGGGCACCGGCAGATAGCGATGTGCCTCAGGGCGGAAGAGGGGGCCGTGATAGCCGACAAGACCGTGCTCAAGATGATGCGCGAGATGGGGATTCGCTGCGGCATCAGACGCGAGACGGCCTACCACAGGTACAACTCGTACAAGGGCGTCGTCGGCAGGACGTTCGAGAACGTGATCGCGAGGGATTTCGACGCCGGGGCCCCGTGGCAGAAGCTGGGGACGGACGTCACCGAGTTCAAGGTGGCTGGCGGTAAGGCCTACTGGGCCCCGACGCTGGACTTCTGCACCAAGGAGATCGTGGCGAGCGACATATCGACCACGCCCGACATGGCCCAGCAGGCGAGGATGCTCGACGAGCTGCTGTCCAAGATCCCCGAGGGCGCCGCCCCGACCATGCACTCGGACCGGGGCTGGCAGTACCAGCACGCCTCGTACACATCCAGGCTCGAGGCCGCCGGTATCGTCCAGAGCATGTCCAGGAAGGCGAACTGCATCGACAACGCCGCCACCGAGCAGCTCTTCGGCCACGTCAAGGACGAGTTCTACCGGGGCCGCGAGTGGAAGACGTTCGAGGATTTCAAACGCGACCTGGAGGAATACATAGTCCACTGGAACACGAGCCGGAGGCAGGTAAGATTGAAGGGCCTGACCCCGGAGGAGTTCCGGAATCAGGCCCTCGCGGCCTAGTCGCTATTTAGGGCGTCCAAGATTTGGGGCGCAGTTCATTGTCCGTTCTAGCGGGCTTAATCAGGTGATCGGTTAACGCGCAGTAGTGCAGGCAAACCTTACGCAAACAGGCCGTAGATGCTGATGTTGGCCTTGGCGTAGAGGCCGTTAGCATACTCGGTCCACTTGGAGCTGGCGCTCGAAGCCTGCGAGGAATACTGCTGGTAGGCGGTGTAATAGGCGGTCATGGCCTGCTTATAGGTAGCGCTATCGGCCGTAAAGGCATCGTCGGCAAAGGCCTTAGCGTAGGTGCTGCTCTCGTCCTTCCAAGTGCCCTTTGAGCTATCCCACTCATCGCCGGCAAGGTTGATGATGTAGTCGGCGTAATCCTTGCTCGCGGTCTCCTCGTTGCCGTCAGAAGGCTCGGTCGGAGCGGTCGGCATGCTTGCGGAGCTATCGCCCACCTTCTTCTTGTAGAGCTTCTGCAGCGTCGCGGACTGGCGGACGATCTGCTTGGCCTGGTCCTTGGACACGCCATACTGCGTGGCCATGGTCTTGTAGTCAGAAGTGCCGATGGAATCCTCGGCGTACTGCTTCATCTCCTTGGAAGAGACGGTAATGCCCTCGTCCTCGGCAGCATCGAGCAGGATCTTGTTGCGCACGTAGGACAGGATGACGTCGGCAGAAGGAGCGGTGTAGTTGCCATCACTATCCTTGACGGTATCGAGGCTGTACTGGCTCTCGATGGCCTCGCGCGCGGTGATATCGCTCTTCTTGCCGTCGTAGCTATAGCTTGCCACGGTCGAATCGAGCTGGTCCTCGGTGAGGGTCGCCGAGCCGACACCCTTGCCGCCAAAGCCGCCATTGCCAATAAAGAAGCCGACCACCGCAGCGATCACGACTGCAACCACAAAGGCGGCAATCATCGTCTTCTTGTGCTTGGATGCATGGTCGTCTTCGTCGGAGTCGTTGTCCTCATCCTGCTCCTCGGGCATCAGATTCTCGTCAGCGGCATCCGCGGCAATCTGAGCCTCCAGACGGGCGTCCTCCTCCTCGGCCGTCGTACCGGCAGCAATGTGCTCGGCAGACGTACCGGCGACCAGGTCGATCTTCTCGTCCTCGTCACCGTCGGGGCCTTCGCCGCGCTCGATGATCTGGATGCCGTCGATCTCGTCCTTCTCGTCCTTCTTTTGAATCAGACCCATATCGGTTACTCCTTGTTAGGAAACATAGTCCTCAATAGAATACGCCCGACAAAGCGCCGGGCGTATTGATTCTTAGGTTATACGCAAACACTTAAGTACTATTTAGGCGTTTGCAGCGTGCCTACCTTAGGCCAGGTGCGCGATAACGGCATCGGCAAAGGCCTGCGTGCCCACGGCGCCCTCGACGGAACCGGTCTGGGCACGGCGCACGTCACCGGTAACCTGCTCGCCCTCGTCGAGCGTGGCAGATACGGCGGCGCGAATGCGATTGGCAGCGTCGTTCTCGCCCAGGTGATCGAGCATCATCGCAGCGGACAGAATCTCGGCCGTGGGGTTGGCGATATCCTGGCCAGCGATATCGGGCGCGGAGCCGTGCGTTGCCTCGAAGATGGCGCAGTCGGCACCGATGTTGGAGCCGGGGGCCATCCCTAAGCCGCCCACCAGGCCGGCGCACAGGTCGCTCACGATGTCGCCGTACAGGTTGGGCAGCACCAGGACATCAAAGTCGTTGGGGTTCTGGACCAGGCCCATGCAGGTGGCGTCGACGATCTTGTCGTTGAACTCGATATCGGGATAGTTGGCGGCCACCTCGCGCGCCACGCGCAGGAACAGGCCGTCGGTCGCCTTCATGATGTTTGCCTTGTGTACGGCCGTCACCTTTTTGCGGCCGCAGCGGCGGGCGTACTCAAAGGCATACTCCACAATACGGCGGCTCTTGGCGATGGAGATCGGCTTGATCGAGATGGCGGAATCGGCGGCGAAGGTCTTCTGGCCCGAGCGTTCAACGAGCTGCGAGAGCTCCTCGACCTCGGCAGCGCCCTCATCGAACTCGATGCCGGCGTAGAGGTCCTCGGTATTCTCGCGCACGATGACCAGGTCGACGTCGCGAAAGCGCGATCCGTCGCCCGGCTGCGACAGGCAGGGGCGCACGCAGGCGTACAGGTCAAAGTACTTGCGCAGGGCCACGTTGACGCTGCGGAAACCCGTGCCGACCGGCGTGGTGATGGGGCCCTTGATGGCAACCTTGGTCTCGGCGACCGCATCGAGCACGTGCTGGGGCAGTGGCGTGCCAAACTCGTCCATGACGCCGGCACCGGCCTCCTGGACATTCCAATTGATCTGGACACCGGTGGCCTCGACCACGCGGCGCATGGCCTGCGTAATCTCGGGACCGATACCGTCACCGGGAATCAGGACTACATCGTGCGCCATAATCTGTTACTCCTCGTTTTCGGCGTCGTCAGATTTTTTAACGCTAGCACGCTTCTTCTTTTTGGAGAGATCAAGGTCAAAGCGTTTAACAAGCATTTCGCAAATCTCGCTCGAACGGGCTTTGAGATAGCTGCCCTTGCCGTTCTCGGCATCGAACTTAAGGCGCAGCGCGAGCTTCTCGGCGACCTCGGCGTCGATCTCGCCCTGGCCAAACTCGTACAGGCAACCGAGCATATCGCGATACTCGAGGTCGCCGTGGTAGCACTGAATGGCCTCGTCCAGGATGGGCCAAGCCTCGCGCGAACGCTCGACGCTCGTGGCGCCCCACACGCACAGCAGGCGGAAGGCGGCATAGCGCAGCGTGGAGGAAATCTCGTCGAACAGTGCGGTCTCGGCGCCCTCAAAGGCATCGCCCAGCTGCTCGGGGCAGGTGGTGGCGAGCGTCGTCAGGGCATCGAGGGCCTCCCAGCGTGTCTGAGCCTCGGGACGGTCGAGCGCCTCGATCAGTGCGGGCACGCAGGGCACGACGCGCTGCGGATCGCGCTCGGCAAGCAGGTGCAGCACGCGAGCGGCAAACTGGCGGATACGGCGCGTGGGGCAGCCGAGCTCCTGGACCAGGCGGTCGACGGCGTTCTCATTCTCCTCTGCAAGCTGGAGCTGTGCCAGCTCCTCGTCGGTGAGCTGTTCGTCTTTATTTTCTGCCATAGTTACCTCTTCTTACTATTTCTTAGCGTGCTTGCCAGCACCCTTGCTGTCATCGGTGACCGAGATGAGCTGTCGGTCGGCAGCGCCATTACGACGCGCACGGCGGCGTTCCTCGGCATCGCCCGCGTCGGCGGCGGCGCGGTGTGCCTTGTTGACGTTAAAGACCTCGTCGTGCTTGCGCCACGGACCGACGGACTCACCAAAGCTCATCTTAAGGCCGGCGATAAAGCCGCCGAGCCAGCCGATCGGCGCAAACTGCACCAGCGGGAACAGCGAGAACACCCAGGTCAGCAGAACGACTGCCGCAGCTCCCGCAAAGTTGGCAATCCAGTAGTCGCGCTTGGTGATGACGCGCTTTTCGCACGCCCACTGGCCGCACAAAAAGCCGATGTAGATCGCAAAGAGAAAGAGCACCAGCGCAAGCACCACGAACGTCAAGCTCATGGGCGCTACTCCCCGTGATGGTGGCCGCAGCAGCACTCGTGGCCGTCGTCATGGCCGTGGCCGCCGCAGCACTCGTGGTCCTCGCCATGGTGGTGGCCACAACCGCACTCGTGATCGTCGCCATGCTCGCCGCAACCGCAGCCTTCCTCGTGAGCACCATGCTCCTCGGGACGATACTGCGACCAGTCCAGACCGGCGGCGATGGCGTCGGCCTCCTCCTTATAGAGGACCGTGACGGCCTGGGTACCCAGCTTGGCGCCACCGATGGCATCGAGCATGTCGTAAAGCGTAAAGGCCACGTCGGCGCCGGGCAGCGCAAGCTCACGGTCGTCGGCATAGGCGAGCGCCAAGCGCAGGTCCTTAATGAAGTGCTCGACCATAAAGCCGGGCTTGTAGTCGCCGTCGAGCGCCTTGGGAGCCAGGCTCTCCATGGCGCCAGACTTACCGGTACCGCCCTGGATCATCTGGCGGGTCTTCTCCAGATCGAGGCCGCTCAGCTCGGCAAATGCCATGGCGTCTGCCATGCCGACCATGCAGGCGCCCAGCGACACCTGGTTGGCGAGCTTGGCAGCCTGGCCCTTGCCGGCACCGTCGAAGCAGCAGATGGTTGCCGCAAAGGTGGAAAGGATGTCGCGGACCGGCGCGATGTCGTTCTCGGTAGCGCCCACGATAGCCGTAAGCGTGCCGGCGATAGCACCCGACTCGCCGCCGGTGACGGGGCAGTCAAACGCCATGCGGCCGGAAACCTGGGCGGCCTCGGCAATGTCACGGGCGAGCTCGGGCGAGCTCGTGGTGAGGTCGATCAGGACCGCGCCCGGCTTGGTGCACGCGAGCAGGCCGTCGCCCGCCAGGTAGAGCTCCTCGACCTCGGAGGGATAGCCCACCATGGTAAAGACGACATCGGCGTTCGCCGCGGCATCGGCCGGCGTATCGGCCCAGGCGGCACCGCGCTCGATAAGCGCGGCCGCCTTGGACTTGGTGCGGTTGTTGACCGTGACGGGATAGCCAGCGTCCAGAATGTGGCCGGCAATGGGGGCACCCATAATTCCGGTGCCGATAAATGCGACAGAGAGCTTGTTTGCCATGAAACCTTTCCTTTTGGGTTGGGTGTTATTACCAGGTTGAATACTCGGTGCCAGCGTTTGGGCTGTGAGTTGGGATCGATTACGGCCGCATTACTTGCCTACTGACCGCGCACGCGGCGGGCGATGCGGTCGGAAAGCGACGCCTTGTCGGCGCGGTTCTTGCCCCAAAACGCGCAGCCCACCATGCCGGGGCCCACGTGCGAGCCGATGGTGGGACCCACGGAGCCGCGAATGATCGTGACGTCGGCGCAACCCTCCTCCTTGCGGATGGCAGCTTCGAGCCAGTCGCCGTCCTTCTCGGCATCGGCCGTCATGATGGCGATGGACATGGTGCGATCGGGCACGTAGTTCTCGCGGAACGACTTGAGGATGGACTTGAGCGCCTTCTTGCGGCCGCGGTTGACGCCGATCAGCGACAGCGAGCCGGCCAGGTCGTAGGAGAGCTCGGGCTTGACATCGAGCTTTGCCGTGAGCTGCGCCGCCGCGGGCGGAATGCGGCCGCCGGCAGCCAGTGCGTCGAAGCTCTCGAGCGTAAAGTAGCCGTGCACGTAGGTCTTTGCCTCGTTTGCCCAATCGACCAGCTGCTTGGCGGTCAGTCCCGCCGAACGCTGGCGCACGGCCTCGAGCGCCAAGAGCGCACCGGTCGCGCAGGGCAGAGCGTTGTCGACCACGTAGAGCTCAAAGTTGGGATACTCGGCGCGCACGACATCTGCCGCCTGGCACGCGGAGTTGTAGCTCGACGACAGCGCCGAGGTAAAGCACAGGTAGACCGTGGGCGTGCCCTCTTTGGCGCACTCGGTAAAGAACTCAATATAGCGACCGAGCGACACGGCCGAGGTGGAAACGCGGGCGCCGGCGCGCATGCGGTCGTAGAACTCCTTAGGGCTCATGCTCGACCAGATGTCGTCTGTGCGCTCCTCGCCATCGATAATGAAAGGGAAACCCAGGATATCGACATCGAGGTTCGCGGCGACCTCGGGGCTAAAGTCGCAGCAGGTATCGACGACGATGCGGCAACGGTTCGAATGACCGGCGGATGCGGCCTTGTCCATCAAAGCGACTCCTTACGTAAAAAGGCGGCCACCCGCATGGGATGGCCGCCAACCGTTAACTCATGCAAGTTAACGTATTTTACTCGTCAAGTGTTTCGATGCGGGGCTTGATGATGCCATATCCACCATTCTTACGGTGATACACCACATTGATGAGACCGGTCGTCGCGTTCTCGAACACGTAGAAGTCGTGGCCCAGCAAATCGGTCTGCACCAGCGCCTGTTCCTCGGTCATCGGGGTGACATCGATGACCTTCTCGCGGACGAGCAGGTCGTCGTCCTCCTCGGGCAGCAGCAGGTCGGCCAGATCCTCAACGCGCTCGACCGGCGCGACATCCGCGGCACTGGCACCACCCTGGCGGTTGTCCACGACCTTGGTCTTGAACTTGCGCAGCTGGCGGGTGACCTTATCGGCGGAGAGGTCGATGGCAGCATACATATCTGCGCCGTGCTCGGCAACGCGAATCACCGAACCGCGGGCACGAGCCGTGACCTCGACGATTGCCGGGTTGGGGTTCGAGGGGTTCTTCTCATAACGAAGCACGACGTCGACTGTCATGGGCTCGATGTCGAAAACCTTGAGCGCCTCGCCGATTTTCTCATCCACATGCGCACGCAGAGCATCGGTTACCGTCGTCTTGCGTCCAGAAACCTTGATATCCATACGTGGCTCCAATCTGCCTCGGGGACTTACTGTACTGGCTATGTACCCATTGCCGTGCATTTAATCACGCGGATTCCTAAAGACCCGAATAACGATTGCTTGATACCGCATACCGAAGTCTCGCACTTTTCTGTGGCAAAGTGCGCTATAGGAGGGGGCCGGCGGCTTTGTATTTGGTCCCGAAAATTGGCTTTGACCTGCTGGTTTTATTGGGATGAAAAAGCCGGGCTCCCCCATCGGGGAAGCCCGGCAGTGCGTGTTGAAACCGTGAAGAAGTGTCCTTTCCAACGTATAGGAGACACCACCCCTAGCAATAACTAGCTATTGAGTTTGTTAATGTCGTCGTCGGTGATGGTGCCTTCCTGGCTGGACGATTTGTCCTCGGAGGATGCGGTCTCATTGTTGGAATCGGAGGACTCGCTGCCGGAGGACATGGTCTCACTGGACTCAGAGTCACCCGGCTGCACGTTAGCGCCCGAAACCGTCTTAGTGGTGAGGTCGTAGGGCATCGTGCCATACCAGACAGAGTGGACCGCCTCGATCGTGCCGTCGGCCGTAATACCGTCGAGGGCATCGCTCACGGCACGGCACAGTTTGTCATTGGACGAGAGGCCCGCAACACCAAGCGTCGAGGGCGCCTCGAGCGCACCGACATAGGAGACCTCGCTCATCAGGCGTGCAAGGTAGCCGCCGGCCGTGGAGTCGCAGATCACATAGTCGACCTCGCCGGACTCGAGTGCCTCAAAGCACTCGTTGATGTTGGAGTAGGTCTTTTGGTTGGCGGTGATGCTCTGCTTAGCAAGCGCCTCCTGCGAGGCCGAGGACATCTGAACGCCCAGAGTAGACGTGTTAAGGGTATCGGTGGAAACGCTTAGCGACCCACCATCGCTAGTTTTACCGAACACGGAAGTGGCATCGTACAGGCAGGTGCCGAGCGAGCTAATGTCCCCGTCCGTGGAGTTAATCTCGCCGATAAAGATATCGGCCTTTTTGTCGCCGAGCGCGGAACCTGCCGAGGACGCATCGACGAAGGCGACCTTAAGGCCCATGCGGCTTGCGAGGGCGCGGGCGGCGTCGACCGCATACCCCGTGAGCTCGCCGTCGGCGTCCTGCATGGCCTGCGGCGCATCGGAAGTATCGAGGGCGACCGTCAGGGTTCCGGGAGTGACCAGGGCATCGTCCGACACCGCCGGCGTGACGGTCTCGTACTCGATCTGGTCGATCGTGGGAGTCGTGAACGTAGACAGCGGGTTGAACGCGCATCCGCTCAGGCCCAAAACGGCGATGACCGCTGCGGTCCCAGCACCTAACCGAGCCGCGTGCATCAAGCTGCCCCTCACCATGTCCACTACCCTGCCTTCTGTGTCGTATACGATCCGTGCGTTGCGCGGAATATCAGGTTGTTCCCACCAGCTGACCTGGTATTTGACCCCACACTTGCGCACCGGGGTGTTTGCTCGGGAGGCCGCAGCCACCTTCACGACTGGCCCGCTCGCCCGCGAGGCGGTATTGCCCCAAAGAAAGTAGAACGGACGGTGCGGCTTACATCTAGGACGCGCCATGATCGCGCCGCGCGCACGCGGTCGCTTACGTGGATCCCTTTGACCGCGTCTGTCTTGGACTAGGACGGGCATTTCGTCCGTCCGCAACCACAGCCTGGCAGGAACGTAGCGCATTATAGCTAAGTTCAAGCTAAAGTTTAAGGTTAGGGGCGTTATTCGCATCGCGAGTACAGATTTCGCAGGTCAGGACGGACCGCACGTGCTCTGATTGGGCCCGTCGCTCCCCTATGGAAAGCCCCAACACACCCGTCTGGGAGCGCCGTGGCCAAAAAATAGCAAATATGAGTACTGTTACCAATTTAGTAGCAGGAGTTTTTGGCTCTGCAAGCTGTTTTCACGCTCTATAACGTCAGATTGATGCCAGGATATTCCACATTTGTTTAATAACTTTCTAATTTACGCCATCTTCCAGTCCCAAAATCCCTGATTTTGCTGTTACTGAATTTGTAGCAGTACTCATATTTGCTATTTTTTGGCCAGAGCATATATCCAACCCCCTGTTTCAGAGCATTGTTAGGCGGGTTTAAGCCCAAAACACGCCCGCAGCGTGTTAAGCAGCGCCTCTTGCTTTTTCCTGCGGGCATCGACACGATTCCGGTACCGCTTTCGCATACGCTGGTGGATGCGCCATGCGAGTGCTTCCATCGCTTCCATGTCACAGAGCATTTCGTTGTTGACCGTCGCGACCTCGATTCCCATAGTAATCAAGCCCGTGTTGCGCTTTTCATCATGGATACGTCCCCTCCGAGAAGAATGGCCCAGCTCACCGTTGTATTCCAAGTCAAACCGGGCTGCTTCCTGAAAGGCATCGCAAACCGCATGCGGCATCCCCGAGATCGCCTGTGCACGGTCGTTGAACTCGATCTTGTAGTCGGTCTTAAAGGGACCACAGGCAAATCCGCCATAGGAAAACGGAAGCGAAAACATGGCAAGCATGATGCACTCCATGGGTGAACGCAGGTTTTCCGACAGATAGGGACACAGCCGCCGCAGCTGCTTGGCCGCGCTCCCCTTGCATGCCGCGAGGTAATCTACCAGGCAATCGGGTGTCAGCACGGACTCGACCTCAAAGTAACCGACATCTGGCGGCTGGTCTTTGTCCTTTGCCAATTTGTTCACGACAGGCGATGTGTAGGGAGGTAGATACTGCCCGCGGTCACTCAGCGAAATCTTAGAGCACAGCTCCTGAGCCAGGGCAAATGCCTGGATGCAGCCGACCTCGCGCGCAACGGCAGCACAAAGGGCCTCGGGAGATAGACTGTATACACCCGGCTCCACCTCTAGAATCGAGCCGGCAGGCAACCCGGAACACACGGACCAGCCCACGCCAGGCATGCGGCGGCGCTGCGCCGCAGATCCCACCAGCAAGCACAGATCTTCTTGCACCTCGCCGCTTGCGGCCCCAATCCGCACCAAGTCGGGAAGGTAGATATCCTCGGTCGAGGGCGACGACGTGCGCAGCACACGGCGCTCTTCATCGGGATCGAGGTCCCTCCAGCTGATGTAACCCATTTTTCGGCGCTCGGCGCGCATCATGCGTAGCGCCGAGGCGCCTGTTAGGATTACGGAAGCCGCCAGCTGTTCGTCTGTCGGCTCGTTGCGCCGCTCAATCTTCACTGCCACAAAACCACCCCTACCAAACGCGTGCGATAGCGAGGCCATCGACCGCTACGGCGCCGGCGCGCTTGAGTTCCGCCGAAGCCGCTGCCATCGTCGCACCCGTGGTGATAACGTCGTCGATAAGCAGCAGGCGCTTGCCCCGCACATCCTCAACCGTCTCGTACATGCCTTGGGCACGCTCGCGGCGCTCCTCACGACCGAGTTCGCGCTGGTCGCCATGCCCGTACTTGACGAGAGCATCGAGCAGGGGAACACCCGACAGCTCGCAAAATGGGCGCGCAATAGCCTCCATATGATCAAAACCACGCCGCCGAAACGCTGCCGCCGTCGCAGGCACAAACACCACCGCATCCGCGCCGGACAGCACACCTCCATAGCGGTCGGGCGCTACGACCTGGGCATGCAGGGCGGTGTCGTAGAGCAGCTCTGCCAGATACGGCGCCAGGCGTCGCTCACCCGCATCCTTGTACGCTTTAATGATGCGCGGCAGCGGATGCGCATAGACGGCGCACGCCAGGCAGCGGTCGAGCGCCTCCGCCATTGCCGAGGACGTGCCCTCGACCGAACACTCAGTGCACAGCAAATCCCCAAACGGGGCGCCGCATCGGGTGCAGCTATGACGTGGGTCGATGAGCGTGAGCGCGGCCAGGCAGTCTTGGCAAATAAGCACACCGGCGCGCTCGCAGCCGGCACATCGTGTTGGCGACAATGCCTCGAGCGCCTCGCGTGCCGCCCACTCGGCAAACGGTAGTAATTCGTCCGCAAACGGTAGGGCACCGGCACCCTGCAGACAGCTCAATATGTTCAGATGGCTCTTCAAGACACAACCCTCCCTACGTTCGGTCGCAGGGAGGGTTGTTGATTCGGCGCTATGATACCCCGATGTGCTCGGGGCAAGGCGGGCTAAATCCGCTCGCGGGCGTTATTCGCCGGCGGGCGGTTGTGGTGTGGACGAAGACGGGGTCGAGCCCTCGCCACCATCCTGGCGCGGCTTGCGGGAACGGCGACGGCGACGGCGCTTTTGACCCTGGTCGGCCGAGCCCTCGCCACCGCGATCCTCGCGCGGCTCGCGCTCGTCGCGAGCGGCGCCACGCGAAGCCTTGGCAGCCGCTCCCCCGCCATCTCCGGGACGACGGCGCGTGACCTTGACCTCGCCATCCGAGACCTGATCGGCCACGGAGGGCACTGAGGGCTTCTGTTGCGCGCCCGAGGAATGGCGACGGCGCGGACGCGGCGCGCGCTCCTCCTCGCCACGTGACTTGCCGCCCTTGTCGGCAGGCGCATCGGAGGCCGAGGGGCCCTTGGAAGCGGCACCAGCCTCGCGAGCAGCTGCGGCGCGGAAGGCGTCCTCGCGCTCCTCGCTCGACAGATGACGGCGGCGGCGACGTGTGGGGTTCATGCCACCGCCGCGATTCTGCTGCTGGGGCTGCTGAACCTCGCGCTCGCGAGAGGCGTTCTTGCCCGCGGCTGCAGCCTCGGTAGCATCGCCCGAGCCCGCGCGCTTGCGGCGGCGACGGCCATCGGCCGCCCCCTCGGCCTCGGGCGCCTCGGCCTTGCCACGACCCTTTCCGCGGCCACGACCCTCGCCCTGGCCCTGAGCGGTGCGCGCATCGGATTCGGCATCGCGACGACGGCGCTTGGGCATCGACGTGCCGGCCAGACGGTCGGCACTCGACAGGCCATCGCCCACGTCGACGCCGTTCTCGCGATCGAGCTCCATGAGCGCCAGGCGCATCTCGGGCGACTCAATACGCTCGAGCACGTCGCGCGTCACGCAATCGGGGCGGCAGTTGCAGCCCTGCTCGGCGGCCTTCTTTTTGCAGCCCTCCGAGCACGTCATATCGGCCAGGTTGACCTTAAAGACTTTGCCGTTCTCCAGGCGCAGCACCAGCTGCTCACGCGGCGTGTCATATTCCTGAATACGCGCCTTGCCAAGCGGCGTATCGATGAGCGTCTTCTTTTTAGGCGCACGGCTCTTAAAGTCCTTGTACGCCTCGAACTCATAACGCAGGCAGCACATCAGGCGGCCGCAAACGCCGCTAATCTTGGACGAGTTGAGCGGTAGGTCCTGCTCTTTTGCCATGCGGATCGAGACGGGCTCAAACTGTCCGCCAAAGCGCGTGCAACAGAGCTCCTGGCCGCACTGGGCATAGCCGCCCACCAGGCGGGTCTCGTCGCGCACGCCGATCTGGCGCATGTCGACGCGAATATGCAGCGTCGAGGACAGATCCTTGACGAGCTGGCGAAAATCGACGCGCTCCTCGGCCGCAAAGTAGAACACGGCCTTCTCGCCGCCAAACAGGTACTCGACGCCCACCGGCTTCATCTCGAGGTCGAGCTCCTTGACCAGACGGCGGAAGTCGACCATGGCCTCGTCGCCCTGGATGGCCAGGTCGTCGGCAAGCTGCAGGTCGATGTCGCTCGCCACGCGCAGCACGGGCTTGAGCGGCTGACCGATCTCGTCTTGCGGCACCTCGAAGGGATCGGCCGTGACCAGGCCGATCTCGGTTCCGCGCTCGGTGGAGCAAATGGCATAATCGGCCTCGAGGATATCCAGATCCTGCGGATCGAACCACAGGTCGCGCGAGGCGTAGGTAAACTTAACGGGTACGACTAACGGCATTTCAGTGCCTTCCTGATATCGAACAGCATGACCTCGATGGCCAGCTGGGGAGTAACGTTTCTGGCGATGTTGCGCTCGGCGGTTGCGACTGCCTCGAGCGCCCGCGTGGCACCCGCAACATTCGTCGCGGCGGCAAGCCGCCCGATCGTGTCGCGCACGTCCTCGTTCACCACGTCGGCTGCCTCGTCCTGAAGCGTCAGCAGCACGTCGCGCATGAGCGTCCGCGCGCTCGCCAGCGCTTCCATGATACCCGAACGCTCGCGCGCGTTGAGTTCGCGCTTGTTGCGGTCCTCAAGCTGCTTCAATGCTCCACGCGACAGGTAGTCGGCGTTTTGCTCGAGCACCTTTTCCTGCGTGGACTTGACCTCGGCGAGCGGCGCCTTAACGGCGACGATGAGCGACTTGGCGCGGCTGAGCACGTCGGCCTCGTCGGCGGCGATGAGCGAATCGATGGCGCGAACCATCTGACGGCGAGCGTCCTGGCGCTCGGCGCTCTTGAGGAACTCGATGCCACGCGCGGGGCTTCCCGCTACTGCGACGGCCATGCGGCAACGCGCAGGGTCCTGACCGGTGGCGCGGCTCACGGCCTGCGCGGCGACGGCGGGCGACACCAGCCGAAACGGCACGCACTGGCAGCGGCTCACGATGGTGGGCAGCATCACGTCTGCCGAGGTGCCCAACAAGATGAACATAACGCCCTCGGGCGGCTCCTCGAGTGTTTTGAGCAGTGCGTTGGCGGTGTTGGCGCGCAGCTGCTCGGCACGGTCGATGATGTAGACCTTGGCCTTGGCACGGATGGGCGCCAGCGGCACGTCGTCGAGCAGCTCGCGGGTCTGGGCGATGAGGTAGCCCGTGGCGCTCTCGGGCGTGTAATAGTGCACATCGGGGTGTGTATGGCGGGCGACGCGCACGCAGCTATCGCATGAGCCGCAGCCGTCCTGCTCGCACAGGAAGGCTTGGGCGAGCGCCCACGCGGCGTCGAGCTTGCCCGCTCCGGGCGCGCCCAAAAACAGGTAGGCGTGCGATGCGCGACCGCTGGCGACGGCATTGGTCAAAAAGTCGCGCACGCGCTCTTGGGTGTCGAGCTTGGCCAGCAGGCTTGCCTGAGCGGGGGCCATGTTACTCGGCCTCCTTGGCAAGCGCGGCGGCGACGACATCTTGCGGAATGTCGAGGCCGTAGGCGCGAACCTGCTCGACCGTCTGCGCGAAGACGTCCTCGATGGACGCGGTCGCGTCGATGAGCTTTACGCGGTTTGGTTCCTCGGCGGCGATGGCGCAAAATCCCTGGTAGACACGCTCTTGGAAGGCCATGCCCTTAGCCTCCATGCGATCTGCCGCACCGCGGTCGGCCATGCGCAGCGCCGCCTGCTCGGGCGTGATGTGATAGACGAGTGTGAGCGCCGGGTGCGTACCCGCGACGGCCAGGTTGTTGGCGTCGCGCACTATCTGGCGATCGAGGCCATCGGCAAACGCCTGGTAGCAGGTCGTGGAATCGTAGAAGCGGTCGCACAGGACAACCTTGCCGGCAGCAAGGGCGGGCGCGATGACCTCGTGCACCAGCTGGGCACGGGCGGCCTCATACAGCAGCAGCTCGCAAGTGTCGCCCATCGCCGTATTGGCGGGGTCGAGCAGCAGAGCACGGATCTTTTCGCTGATGGCGGTACCGCCCGGCTCGCGCAGGCTCACAACCTGGTAGCCAGCGAGTTCGAGCGCGCGGGCAAGCAGGCGCGCCTGCGTGGACTTGCCGGCGCCATCGACGCCCTCGAGCGTGATAAAGCTATGTTGAGCGGGCTCAAAAGCCATGGGCGCAGCCCCTTCCTACAAGGCGCGTAAATGCAGATATATCAACCAAGCCATGATACCCCAGTGCTCGGCGCGTCCCAAATCCAACCTAGCCATCGAGGCATCCCCGAAGTTGCGGTGAAATAGGGACTGATTGAAGCTCTGAGACCGCCAAACAGTCCCTATTTCACCGCAACTTATGATGGGGAATTTTGGACGCTGGGTATAATCGTCGTATTGCATTGAAATGTGGCGAAAGGAGTGGCAATGTCTCGGTATTGCGCCTCGTGCGGCAAGCTTCTTGCAGATAATGCCAAGTTCTGCACCTCGTGCGGTGCACCCGTTGAGCAAACAACCGCGAGCGATAGCCAGCCCGCTTTTGAGCAGACCGGTTCCCTCGATACGCCGCAAGCCAAGGCGGACGACCCCCTCGCCTATCGCCCCGACCTCGCCGCAGGCCCCGCGGCCGTCGAGACCACGCAGCGCATACCCGTCGCGAGCGGCTCGCCCCAACAGCAGCCGGCTCCCGCATACGCGCCCGCTTCGCCACAGACCCCCGCTCCCAAAAAAAGCGGCACCGGGCCGCTTATCGCCGTTATCGTTGTGCTGGTGGCGATCATCATCGCCCTGGTCGTTTTCTTCGTGATCAAGCCTTTCGACAACGCCGCCACGCAGACGACTGCCGAGGTAGCTAAGCTGCACCATGACGTCGACGACGATGACCTAAAGCCTCTCGGCGATCCCAACAGCCTGTACGACGATGATGACGATGACGACGAGGATGGCGGCGAAGCAACGCTCTCCGAGCAGAATCTCTACCGCCGACTGAGCGAATACTACGACTTACTCGAAGACCTCGACAACTACGTCCGTGGCTGCGCACAGAACTTCAACGGCAGCTATCTGGAAGAGGATCGAACCACCCGTCAAAATCTCGCCGACGTCGCCGAGCGCACGGAGGGCACCATCGAGCAGTATTACGACATCGTCGAGGACCTAGACGTCCCGACGAGCTCCAAGAACTACAGCTCCTGGAAAGACATCGTTGCCCTGTACGACGACCTGGATCACCGCATTGACGCAATCTGTGATGCCTGGGAGATCAGCCTGAAATACGCCAAGCCTGCGGACCACAAGAATGAGATCGTGGCGCCGCTGTCGCGCGACAACGTGGCGGGCACCAATGACAATAAGTACCGCCTAGACTTTGAGGAGCGCTATCCCGGCGCCAAACCCGTCGAAGTGAGCTAGCGCTTTGTCGTTCCCGAGCCGACAGTTAGGGACGTTCCTAAACTGCCGGCAGAAAAGGAACGTCCCTAACTGCCGGTCAAAAAAAACGAGCGAGGATTTTGAGGTCCTCGCTCGTTTTTGTTTTAGGTGATGTTTCGACCGTGCGGCTACTTATCGGCAGCGGTCTTTTTGGCAGCCGACTTCTTGGCCGTCGTCTTTTTGGCGGTCGTCTTCTTGGCAGCAGTCTTCTTTGCCGCCGTTGTCTTCTTGGCCGCCGTCGTCTTCTTGGCCGTGCTCGCCTTGGTCGTGGTCTTGCGGCCGCGGGCGGGCTTCTTCTCCTTGGTCGGGCAGTCCATGTTGACGCAGATACGCCACGGACCGCGCGCCGTGTTGACCACCACGATGGGGGCGCCGCACTCGGGGCAGGTCTCACCCGTCGCCTCGAGCTTACCGCGCGCCGGTAGAGGATAGCTCACGCCGCAGTCATCGTAGTTGGTGCAGCGGATAAAGCGCTTGCCGCTCTTCTCGCTCTTGTGCGCGATCAGGTCGCCATGGCGTCCGGCCTCGGCGCACACCTTGCACTCGCCCACCTTAAGGTCGGGCTCGTAGTTGGTGGGGCACGTGGGGTTCACGCAAATCTCGAAGGCCTTCTGGCGGAACGGCTGGCACTTAATGCGCGGCGCGCCGCACTCGGGGCACACGGCTGCCTCGCCCTCGAGCGGGCTTACCTTGACGCCGCTCGGCACCGGATAGGTCACATCGCAGTCGGGCCAGCCCATGCAGCCGATGAAGCTGCCACGGGTCTTGGCGCTCGTCTTCATAACCAAGTCCTTGCCGCACTTGGGGCAAGCGCCCACGCGCGCATCGGCCGTAACGGCGTCGCTGATGGCGTCGCCGAGCTCCTGCGTATGCTTGAGCAGCTCGTCGAGCACACCGGCCAGCAGCGCGCGCGAGTGCGCCACGACATGCTCTTCGGTGTCCTCGCCGCGCTCCACGCGGGTCATGTCGCCGTCGAGCTCACTGGTCATATCGGGGCTCGTGATGCGCGGGGCAAACTGCGACAGCGCGTCGATGATGGCAATGCCCAGCTGGCTCGGCTCCACGGGATCGTTTTTGAGATAGCGCACGGCATATAGGCGCTCGATGATGCTCGCGCGCGTGGACTTGGTGCCCAGGCCGCGCTTTTCCATCTCCTGCACAAGCTTGCCCTGGCTGTAGCGCGCGGGCGGCTCGGTCTGCTTGGCCTCGAGTTTAATGTCGAACACGTCGACCGTATCGCCCTGCTCCAGCGGCGGCATCTGCTCGTCGCGCTTAAGTCCATACGGATACGCCTCGCGGAAGCCCGGAGTCACGAGCACATCGCCCGAAGCCACGAACGGCTCACCGTTCACGTCGAGCTCGAGCTTGGTGTTCTCGATGGTCGCGGGACCCATAAGCGTCGCCAGGAAGCGACGGGCGATGAGGTCGTAGAGCTTGCGCTGGCCGCCGTCGAGCGTGGACGGATCGCCCTCGCCCGTGGGGTAGATAGGCGGGTGGTCGGTGGTCTCGACTTTACCGCGCGTGGGCTTCATGGGACCAGCGAGTACCTTTTTGCACACGGGCGCCAGCGCCGGGTTGATCTTTGCCAGGTCACTCACCACGGCGCCCAAATCGAGCGTCGCGGGATACACGGTGTTGTCGACACGCGGGTAGCTGATGAGGCCCGCCATGTAGAGGGACTCGGCGATACGCATGGTACGCGCAGGCGAGATGCCCTCGGCTGCGGCGGCAGCCTGCAGCGAGGTGGTCGCAAACGGCGTGGGCGGCTGCTGCTTGCGCGAGCGCTTGGTCACCGCGGCGACGGTTGCCGTCGCGACGCCGTCAACATGGCCGTACGCCGTCTCAGCAGCATCCTTGTCGGTAAAGCGTGCCGTCTTGTGCGCAATCTTAAATCGGTCGTCCTCGGCAGTACCCTGTGCGGCGCCCATGCCGCGGATCTGCCAATAGTCCTCGGGCACAAACGCCATGCGCTCGCGCTCGCGCTCGACCACCAGGGCAAGCGTCGGCGTCTGCACGCGGCCGGCGGAACGCACGTTGCCAAAGCCGCCAAACTTGGCGAGCGTCAGGTAGCGCGTGAGCACCGCACCCCAAATGAGGTCGATGTGCTGACGGCTCTCGCCGGCGTCGGCCAGGTTCTGGTCGAGCGAGACAAGGTTATCGAAGGCCTGCGTGATCTCGGCCTTGGTAAACGAAGAATACTGGGCGCGGGCGACCGGCAAGTCGGGCGCCACCTCGCGCACCTTGTTGAGGGCGTCCGAACCGATCAGCTCGCCCTCGCGATCGAAGTCCGTGGCAATGATGACGCTGTCGGACTTTTTGGCGAGGTTCTTAAGCGAGCGAATGAGCTCTTTCTCAGCCGGCAACTTAATGACGGGCGCCCAGGTGAGGTAAGGCAGACTCTCGAGCTTCCAGCCCTTAATGGAGATGCCATCGGCAAGGAACGGCTTACGCTTGGTGTCATAGGGCGGACGCGCCAGGCCATCGGGCATGTCGGCCGGCAGTATCTCGCCGTCCTCGGTGACCGAATACCAGCCCAGCTTTTTATCGAACAGCACGCTGTCGCAAAAATCAGGCGCAAGGATGTGACCGGCAAGGCCGATCGTCACGCACTCCTCGCCCTTCCACTCAAAGCGGTAGATGGCGGTGTTGTACACCTTGTCCTTTTTGGGCTTACCCGTGGACAGACGCTCGGCGATCTGACGCGCGGCGTCGTTTTTCTCGGCGATGATGAGCTTCAAAAGAGGCTCCTATCTCGTGTCTCTGCGGCTACGCCCGCCCGTATGGCGACCGATTTACGCCCTTGCTTGCTCGATCTGCCCGATGAGCCAATCGCACCAGGCATCCATGCCCTCGCCCTTGCGCGCGCTCACGGCAAACCGCGGCGCCTGCGGATTGAGGTCATCGAGTGTCTTAGTATACCCATCCATGTCAAAATCGAAAGCCGGGGCCACGTCGACCTTGTTGAGCAGCTGTGCGCCGGCGTGCTGGAAGATGCCCGGGTACTTGATGGGCTTGTCGTCGCCCTCGGGCACCGAGAGGATCATGATGGACAGGTTCTCGCCCAGGTCAAAGTCGACCGGGCAGACCAGGTTGCCCACGTTTTCGATAAAGATGACGTCGATGTTCTGAAGGCCCACCGCCTGGTCGAACGCGTCAACGGCCTCCATGATCATGTTACCCTCGAGGTGGCACAGGCCGCCCGTGTTGATCTGGATGGCGGGCATGCCGGCTTCCTTCATGGTGATGGCGTCGACATCCGAGGCGATATCGCCCTCGATGACGGCACAGCGCAGGCCGGCCTTGTCGCGCAGGCGCTCGTTGGTGCCCAGGATCGTGGTGGTCTTGCCCGAACCGGGGCTCGACAAGACGTTGATCACATAGGTGTTTGTCTCTTTAAATCGCTGACGCAACTGATCTGCCAGGCGCTCGTTGCGCGACAGAATCGGCGACGCGATATCAATCGTTTTCTCGGCCATACTCGGCACTCCTTACTTTGGCCCCTTTATACCCCATCACCAGATGGCTAGCGGGCTAATCGTCGGGGGTTTCAATTTCGATACTCGCGATATCGAGCTCGCGGCCGCGCAGTAGGCGCACGTTGGCACCACCACACTGGGGACAGCGACAGTGGAAGCGATCGTGGTCGAAAACCTCGCCGCAGTCCAGACACTCGCTTTGTGGATGGACCTCCTCCACGGCAAGCTCGCAGCCTCGCGTGAGCGGGTCCTCATCGCGAAATGTCTCCCACGCAAAGTCGAGCGCCTCGCGCACAACTTCGGTCATATCCCCGATACGCAGCGTTACCAAAACGGCGCGCGAGGCCCCCGCCCCACGCGCCGCGCGAATCACTGTATCGAGTATGCCGTTGACAATGCCAACCTCGTGCATACCGATTTACTCCTCGTCGTCCTCATCGTCCGAGAACAGGTCCAGACGGCTCACAAACAAGCCCTCCTTGCCCTCGCGCGCGGTAATGACCACGCGGGCAATGGCGAGCGAAATCTCGTAGAGCGAGAGCAGGGCACCATACATGAGGCCCAGCGTAACGGGCGAGCCGTCGGGCGTAATCACAGCCGAGCCCACAAGCAGGCCCACGTACACGTAGCGCCAGGCGCCGCGGAAGGCCGCGTAGGACACGATGTGGAAGACGGACAGGTAGAAGATGATGAGCGGCAGCTCAAACGCCACGCCAAAGCCGATCATAAAGAGCAGCTCCATGTTGACGTAGTTCTCCAGGTCGGGCAGCGCCGTGGCGACGGCCGAGGTCTCGCCGATAAGCCACTCAAAGCCCGCCGGGATGATGATGAAATAGCAGAAGATGGCACCCAGGAAGAACAGCACCGTCGAGGCGAGCACCGTGGGCACGACCCATTTGCGCTCGTTGGGACGCAGTGCCGGCAGGAAAAATGCCAGAATCTGCCAGATGATCATGGGCGTGCACATGACCACGGCCATCTTGATGGCCAGCGAGAAGCGCAGGCCAAAGCCGCCGAGCGTGGTGGTGATGTAGAACTTACCGTCCGGCACAAAGGAGCGGATGGGGTCTTCCAGGATGTCGAGCACCACGGGCGTGGCGAAATACAGCACGATGGCGGCGGCAAACACCGACACAACCACGATGGTCAGGCGGCGACGGAGCTCGCCCAGGTGATCGAAGAGCGGCATGCGCGCAGGTCCGATAGGCATTACTCATCGCCTCCCTTCGGGGCATCGGCGGTGGCAGCCTCGGCAACGGCCTCGTCCTCGGCCTCGAGCTCGCGAGCGAGCTGGTCGACGACGGCCTTGCGCTTGCGGGGACGACGGGCGTAGAGGTCAGCCGTCGTGGGCTCTGCCGGCTCGGGCTCGGACTCCGGCTCTGCAGCAGGCTCGGGCTCGACGACAGGCTCGGCGGCAGCGGCAGGCTCGGCACCCTCGGCCTCGGACTCCTCAGCAGTACCCTCGCCCTCGGCGGCAGCCTCGCTCGCGGCCTTCTCGGCAGCAAGACGGGCGCGACGCTCGGCAAAGGTCTCCTTCTTGGCGGGCGCTGCCGTCTCGGCGGCATCCTCGTCCGCATCGGAATCGTCGTCGGTCGCAGCAGCCTTCTTGGGCTTGACCGGGGCCGACGCGGCCTCGCTCACCGGATCGATTATCTCGGACTGAACAACGGCCGTCATCTTTTCCTGCGTCTCGCGGAACTGACGAATGGCACGGCCGATCGTGCGGCCCATCTGTGGGAGCTTATCCGGGCCAAACAGCAAAAAGCCGAAGACCACGATGATCGCGAGCTCACCCTCTCCAATACCAAACACACATACCTCCAAGGCTCGATGTGAGTCGAGCCCGCACCGCGCCATTCGGCCGGAACTCGTCTATTCATTCGGTCAAGTATAGCGCCCGGACACCAAAACGTCCGAGCGCATCACAAACATATGCCAAATGGCACGCCCTTTTGGGGGCAAAGGTTATGCAGCGGTGATCGAAATCTCCTGGTCGACACCCAACAGCTGAACCACGCGCATCACCGGGGGCTGCACATTGGTGCAGCTAAAGAGTTTGCCGTGGTCGACCGCGTGGTGTGCGGCGCCCACGAGCACGCCAATGCCCGTCGAATCGATGTAGCTCACCTGGGCAAAATCGAGCTCAACGGCCTCAGTGGGCTGCTCGAGCGCCAGGTCGATGGCATTGCGCAGGCTATCGGCGTTAGAGATATCGATCTCGCCGGTTACCTTAATGGTGTAGAGCTCTGGCGTGGGGTTGGTGGAAATACCCAAATCCATGCATACGCTCCTTTACGTATCGAAAGTGCGGATAGTACGGGAAGCCGCGCGTTAGGCGCGCTCGACACGCGCAAGCTCGGCAGCGACAAGCTTGACGGCCAGCACCAGCACATCGAGCGCGGCCTCCAGGTCCTCGACCGTGGGATAGCTCGGCGCGATGCGGATGTTGGTGTCGCGCGGGTCCTTGCCATAAGGCCAGGTGGCACCAGCCGGCGTGAGCTTGACGCCCAGGTCGGCGCAGAGCGCGGCGACCTTCTGGGCTGAACCCTCGGGACCATCGAAGCTTACAAAGTAGCCGCCGCGGGGGTGCGTCCAGGTGGCGCAGCCCGTGTCGCCCAAGCCCTCGGTGAGCTTGCGCTCGACAGCCTCAAAGCGCGGGCGCAAGAACTCGGCATGCTTTTTCATGTGCTCCTTGACCGCCTCGATGGTGGGAAGGAAACGCACGTGGCGCAGCTGGTTGAGCTTGTCGGCACTGATGAGGCCGGCCTTCAGGCGCTTGGAGAACTCCGCGATGACCGCGGGGCTCGCACCGATAAAGCCGATACCGGCACCCGGGAAGGTGATCTTGGACGTCGAGGCGAATGCCACCACGCGGTCCTCGGTGCCCGCCGCGCGGGCAAGATCAAAGATGTTGGCGAGCTCGTCGGTCTCGTCGTACAGGTCGTGCACGCAGTAGGCGTTGTCCCAGAAGATGCGGAAATCGGGCGCGGCCGTGTGCATCTCGACCAGGCGGCGCACGGTGTCCTCGCTAAAGGTGATACCCGTGGGGTTGGAATACTTGGGCACGCACCAGATGCCCTTGATGGAATCGTCGGCGGCAACGAGGCGCTCGATCTCGTCCATATCGGGGCCGTTGTCGGTCATCGCGACGGGAACGTTCTCGATACCCAAGTCGGCGGTAATGCCAAAGTGGCGATCGTAGCCGGGAACCGGGCACAGGAACTTGACCTTCTTGCCGTCGTGCGCTGCCTCGTAAGCCTCCCAAGGATCGCTACCACACGAGCCGCAACGCCAGAACATACCGGCGATATCGTGCTCGATCAGCAAGCTCGACGAACCCAGCACGAGCGTCTGCTCGGCGGGGCAACCCAGGAACTCCCCCGCCAGCTTGCGTGCCGAGGGAATGCCCTCAAAGCAGCCGTAGTTGGAGCAGTCGACATTGCCGTCGTGCAGATCGGCATCGGCATTGAGGATATCGAGCATGGGTCGAGAGATGTCCACCTGGGAGGGCGACGGCTTGCCGCGGGCCATGTCGAGCGCCAGGCCCTTGGCCTTGACCTCGGCGACCTCGGCCTTGAGCGCCTCGATGGCGGCATCGAGTTCGGTGGTTTCCATCTTCTGGTAGATCGTCTGCATGGGTGCGACCTTTCGCGAAGCGGTACGTTGCAGTTCGTCTAAGTATAGACCGCCACCGCCGCAACGGTATGAAGCCGTGATAGATTAAGTCCATCGCAATAAATTACGAATCGCCGCGCATGCCGGCGTGGGGCGCCCAAGGAGGCACTATGGAGTACGGATCGTTCCAAGCCGAGGAATTCGGCGACCTACAGCGCCTGGTCGATGGGCTGTTTTACGACCGCCACGCCATCGACCGCCTGGATCTAATCGTACAGGCAGAAATCTTGGACCTGGCGCCCGACCTCATGGAAATCGTCAACCTGCTACCGCCCGGCTATTACGACCGCCAGTCACTTTGCGACCAGCTCAACTCCGCCTTGGCCGCCCACGGCTGGGGCGCCATCTACGGCACCGTGGAATAAGCCTCGAGGCCGACGATTTGGCCCGTTTCCCGACCCTGGCGTAGCTTGTTTTAGGGCTTGTGGCCAAAAAAGGGCAAATATGAGTACTGTTACTTTTTTAGTAGCAGCGATTTTTGGTCGAAATCGGCAAAACTGGACTTGAAACTCCCTAGTCACCGTCAACCAGCGCCGAATTGGAAGTCGATGCTCACTCATTAACGTACAGTTCTTATAACTTTGTTCATTATTTTCCACACCTAAAATGAAACGCCGTTTGTGACAGTACTCACAAACGGCGTTTTTTGACCACGGGGTGTCTGGCAGAGGGCCAGTAGCACCCGGATCCGAGTTTCGAACGCATCCAAACCGGTTCTGGTGTCTGTTTTCGAACTTTTACTCGTCCTTGGGCGCGGGGTGCTTGCAGATCACACTCATGTAGATCATGCCAAGTACGGCCGCGGTGACAGAGCCGGCGAGAATAGCGGCCTTGGCGGCCAGAACCTCAAACTCAGCCGTCGGGAAGGCAAGGCCGCTGATGAGAATCGACATGGTAAAGCCGATGCCGCCCAGAATGCCCACACCGGCGATCATATGCCAGTTGACGTTGTGCGGCAGCTCACAAGCCTTGAGCTTAACCAGGGCAAACGTCATACCAAAGATGCCGATCGGCTTGCCCAGCAGCATGCCAAAGTACACGCCGAGCGTCACCGGGTCGGTGAGCAGCGTGCTCATGTCCACACCCACTAGGCGAACCTGTGCGTTCACGAACGCAAAGATCGGCAGAATCACAAAGTTGACCGGCGTGGAGATCAGACGCTCCATGCGGATGAGCGGCGGGGTCACGCGGTGCATGACGCGCTCGACCTTAGTGGTCGAGACGGTAAAGTCATGCTGGCCCAGGATGTGCGCCTCGTCATCGTAGCGGTCGTCGAGCAACGGCAGGCATTCGCCCAGCCAATCGGTAAGGCTATCAAGCTTAACACCGCACTTGGCCGGGATGGTGAAGGCCAGGATGACGCCAGCAAGCGTAGCGTGCACGCCGCTCTTGAACATGCAGAACCACAACAGCAGGCCCAGTACCGAATACGGGGCAAGGCGGTAATGCTGCGTCTTGTTGAGCCACACGAGCGCACAGGTCACAAGCGCGGCGGCGCCCAACCAAAACGGATTGGGGCTCTGACCGTAGAAGATGGCGATGGCGGCGATGGAGATGAGGTCGTCGGCGATGGCGAGCGTCGAGAAGAACACGCGCACGCCGTTGGGCACGCGGTTGCCCAAAAGCGACAGCACGCCCAGCGCAAAGGCAATATCGGTTGCCATGGGAATGGCCCAGCCGTTGTGCGCGCCGGCATGGTTAAAGATCAGATAGATGCAGGCGGGAACGACGACGCCGCCCACGGCCGCCAGCATGGGAAGCATAGCCTGGCGCGGGTTTTTGAGCTCGCCGACCGTCATCTCGTACTTAAGCTCAATGCCCACCAGCAAAAAGAAAATCGCCATGAGGAAGTCGTTGACGAATAGCTCAACGGTGAGACCGGCCGTAAGGTTGCCCAGACCCACATACAGCGGGGTCTCCAAAAAGTGATGGATGGCCTCGTAGGCATCGGTGTTGGCGCAAATGACGGCGGCGATGGCGGCGAAGACCATGACGGCGGCGGAAATCGTGCCGTTCTCGGTGATGCGCTCCCAAATGTCGTGGCGCTCAAAACGCTTGCGCTCACGAACGTTAAACAGCTGCTCGGGTGCTGCCATGGGCGGCTCCTTTCACGGGAAAGCTCCCGTCTTAAAAAAGCACGGCCCGCCCAAGTGGCGGTGCCGCGCTCTAACGTATTACGCTTGCATCTAGCCTACCCTGCACGACAGGCACGCAGGCGTGGCCGAAAAGCGGAACCACAGGTTGAACATTATTTGCTCAACGGCACGGGCGCGCCTATCCAAGAGACGACGCGGCGCCGTGCACAAAAAACGACCGGAGCGCGGGGCTTCCGCGATCCGGTCGTGGCGTTTGGTCAACTAAACCTAGCAGGCGGCCATGATGGGGGCAGCGACCTGCTTCTTACGGGAGAGGACGCCCGGCATCCAGACGCCGTCGTGCTCGTCGGCAATGCCCAGGCCCTTCTGAGCAGCCTCGGTCTCGCCCTCGAGCAGGACCTGCGAGCCCTCCTCCATGATGTCAGTGATGCACAGGACGATGCCGTCGGCACCCTTCTCGGCGGCGTAGGCGCGCATGGCCTCGCGAATCTCGTCGATCATGCCGAGTGCGCGAGTCTTGTCGACGGTCTCGTACTGGCCGATGAGCAGCTTCTTGCCGGCAGGCTCGAACATCTTGATGTCGTTGCCGACCATCTCGGCTGCGGTGAAGGAGCCAGACGGACGGGTGAGGAAGACCTCCATGCCAAACTTGACCGGGTCGACGCCCACCTGCTCGCCGAGCTTGGCGGCGACGGCGCGGTCGACATCGGTGGTGGTGGGGCTCTTGAGCATGAGCGTGTCGGTCATCATGGCCGAGAGCAGCAGCTTGGCCTGGACGTCGGAAAGCTCAACGCCGAGCACGCCGGCGAGCTTGGTGACGATGGTGCAGCTGGAGCCCCAGGGCAGGCAGATGTAGTGCAGCGGGCCGGCGGTCTCGAAGTCGCCGATGCGGTGATGATCGACAACGCCAAAGACCGTGGCGTCCTTAAGGCCGGCGACGGACTGGGCAGACTCGTTGTGGTCGGTGAGGACGACGAGCTGACCAGCCTCGACGGACTCGATCACGCGGGGCTCGGCGATGCCGGCGTCGGCGAGCAGCTTGGCGGACTCGGCCGGAAGCTGACCAAGGGCGCAGGCCTCGTAGGTGTTGCCGGCATACTCAACCTGGTTGAGCAGCTGGGACAGGACGACGGCGCTCATGATGGCGTCGTTATCGGGGTTCTGGTGACCAAAGACAAGAACGTTTGCCATGGATATCCTCCACTTGATATGTGTACTTGGACGTAGCTATGGTAGCACGCCGATGCCGAGCCTTCGCAGACAGAAGGGCCACGGCATATTTTGTGGCAGCCTTGGCCCCCATGCACCAGCTATTTGCCGGCAGCGCGCAGGGCTACGTAGGCGGCACCGATGATGCCGGCGTCGTTGCCGAGCGAAGCGACCTTAATGGGCGTCTCGCGCGAGGCGGAAAGCGCGTAGCGCTGGAAGTGCTCGCGAACCTTGTCGAGGTAGACATCGGCCGAGGCAGACGCACCGCCGCCGATCAGGAACATCTCGGGGTCGACCACGTTGGCAATAAGCGCCAGGGCACGACCGAGATAATCGGCCATGGTATCGGCCGCGGCCAGCGCGAGCTTGTCTCCCTCGCGGCAGGCCTGGAACACGTCCTTGGAATCGGAGGGGCCGGTGAGCTCGATGGGCTCGACGCCCGCCTTCTTGCACTCGGCAAGGTAGTTGCTCACCACGCCGGTGGCGCTGGAATACTGCTCCAGGTGGCCATGGCCGCCGCAGCCGCAGGTGCGCTCCTCAGCTGGGTTCAGGCACATGTGGCCAATCTCGCCGCCAGCACCCACAACGCCCGATACCACGTCGCCATTAACGATAACGCCGCCACCCACGCCGGTACCGATGGTGACCATCACCACGTTCTGCACGCCCTTGGCAGAGCCGAGCCAGGCCTCGCCCATGGCGGCGGCGTTGGCATCGTTCTCGTACTTAACGACCGCGTCGGGGCAGTGCTGCTGAATGGCGATCCTCAGCTCGGGCAGGTTAATGGCAATGTTGGCCTTGACCTTGGCATCGCCCGACGCCGGGATGGGGCACGGAACGGCCAGGCCAATGCCAGCCACAAAGGCGCGCGGAATCTGGGCCTTGGCGACCACCTGGTCGATAGCCTCGGTCACCGCGGCAAAGCCCGCAGCGTCAACGATGGGAGGCGTAGGCACGCTGGCCTTGGCCAGCAGGTTGCCGTCCTCGTCGAACAGACCCTCCTTAACCGAAGTGCCGCCGACGTCAATGCCGATGTAGTACTGCTTAGGTTCCATGGGAGCCCGCCTTTCTCGTTTAAACATTGCCTGTATGGTACCGCTCCCAAGGCAAAAACCTACCAAAAAGGGACAGGTTTGTTTTGGCAGGTTTTATCCTGGGAAACGCAAATGGCCGCTCAACAGGCCGCACAAGACCATCCCCAAAAATAGAGGCGCCGGGAGGCGGAGACTCCCGGCGCCCGTCAAAGGGACTATGTTGTCTGTTGGACCGCACGGTCCTTCGCGGCGATAACGCCGACTAGGCCTTAAGTGCCTGCAGCTGCTTGTGGATCTCGATGAGCTCCGTCGCCATGACGCGCATGGTCTCGGTACCGGCCATCTGGTCCTCGGCATGCAGCAGAATCAACGGGGCCTCGCCGTTACGCTCGCCGTTGGCCTCTTTCTTCAGAAGCCCCATGTGAACATCGTGGCCACCGTTATAGGCCTCGTCGCCCTGCTTGATAAGCTCCTCGGCGGCGTCAAAATCGCCCTCCTTGGCCTTTTGCACGGCATTGATGTACATGCTCTTGGCGGTACCGACGTAGCTGATGATCTCGAAGCAGGTCATCTGCAGTTCGTTCATATCCTCCATACAGAGCACCTAGCCCATCACGCTGACGCAGTGGTCGATGATGCCGGCAGCGTTCATGCGGCCGTAGTCGACCATGTTGATGACCTCGACCGGAAAACGACCGGCGGCCTCCTTCTCAAAGTCGCCCTTGGTGTAGCCGATCTGCGGGCCAAGCAGCAACATGTCGCACTCGTCCAGGTGATCGTGGGCCTCGTTCATGGGACGAGCCTCGACCTCAATATCCAGACCACGGTTTGCAACCTCGGCCTGCATCTTCTGGACCAGCAGGCTCGTGGACATACCGGCATTGCAGCAGAGCATGATCTTCTTCATGGTTTCCTCCTTATAACTGCGCGGCGCGCAGACGACAACTGGTTTTATTCCTTGCGGCTATTGTGCCCACCCCCCTGCATCTTTACACAAGGGAGAGAGCCGCGGGCACCGGCACCGCGTACCGGCGCCCGCAAAGGTGAAAGGGACGAACGTTAGGCGTTCTACTCGGCGAGAGCCTCCTGCTTGGCGATTGCCTTCTCGGAAATCTTCATAAAGGGCAGGTAGACGGCCATGCCAATGACAATCTCGAGAGCCTGCCACACGCCGGCGCGCCAGTCAAAGCCCGTAGCGAGCAGGGCATTGATGACGGGAGGCATGGTCCAGGGCACCTGGGCGATGCAGGGGCTGATGATGCCTGCGCAGGTAAGGCCATAGGTGATGCCGATGAACAGATCGGGGAGGAGGACAAACGGAATCATGAGCGGCAGGTTGTACACGATGGGGTAACCGTAGATAACCGGCTCGTTGATGTTGAACAGACCAGGCAGGATAGCCATCTTGGAAACGGTCTCGGAAGCCTTGTTCTTGGAGAACAGGAGCGTGTCGAGCAGAAGCATGAGGGTGCAGCCCGAGCCGCCGATGAGGGCAAAGCTGTTAACGATCTGCATGTTCATGTAGTGATCGGGCTGGATGGTGCCACCGGCGGCAAAGGTAGCCATGTTGTCGACGATGAGCATGGTCAGGATCGGCTCGACGGTAGCGCCAGAGATGGTGGACTGGTGAATACCGACGCAGAACAGCAGGTTGGCAAGGGTGTAGATGAGGATAACAGCCCACGGACCGGCGTTCATGATGCTCTTGAGCGGGTTGGAGATGCACGTGGAGATGATGGTGCACAGATCGGTGCCGGCGCACACGGCGAGCAGGGCCGCGGCAAGAGCGAAGATCGCGAGGTTGAGCAGCATCGGGATCATGACGTTGAAGGAGTTGGAGACCGCGGGGGGCACGCCCTCGCCCAGCTTAACCTTGAGCTTCTCGACGCCAGAAATCTTGATGAAGAGCGAGACGGAGAGCAGAGCGATGATAATGGCCGAGAACAGACCGTTAGTGCCGGTGTTGGCAGTCGAAAGGGCGCCCGTGACCTCGGCGGAGGTGATCTTGTCGGTGAGCAGCGGGCTCGTGGCGGCAAGCGAGGCGGTGATCTGCTGCGGCATCATGATGACGAAGGCAGAGATGGCGACGACCACGCAAGCGAGCGGGTTATCGAAACGCTTGTTCTTGGCGAGGCTGTAGCCAATCAATCCGGCCAAGATAATGGCAGAGACGTTGAGGGTGCCCAGCGTAATTGCCGAACCCCACGTCTGAAGGTTGGCAAGGCCCGCCGCATCGAGCGGGAACAGAGGGAACACGACGTTATTAATAAGAACCGCGATACCCGCAAGGATATAGAGCGGCGTGATGGTCGCGAAGGCGTCACGCAGGGAACGCAGGTGAACCTGATTTCCCACCTTCGCAGAGACCTCGGCAAACTTGTCGAGGAAGCTCTTTCCGTTGTCACTGGCCATGATTGCTCCTAACTTTCAAATCCGGCCTTTTCCTATGCGCACGGTGGTCTGTCGCCCTCTGCCACCAGATGTGCCATGTGTTGCGCGCGGCGGCGCGCGGTCTGGGCGTTCGCCCGGTCGCTAATCAACCACGTGGGTCGTGGCGACCTGTTTGAGCCAGGCTGCCGACTTCTTAAGGCGGCGCTTGTAGCCGTCCATGAGATCGACCTCGACAAAGCCATAGCGATTCTTAAAGGCATTGGCCCAAGACCAGTTATCGATGACGGCCCAGTAGTGATAGCCCCGGCATTTGGCGCCCTCGGAGATTGCCTTGGCAACCCACTCCAGGTGCTGGCGCACAAAGTCGACGCGGTAGTCATCCTGGATGGTTCCTTCGGCATCGCGGTTCTTGTATTCGTCCATGATGCCGATGCCGTTCTCGGAAACGAACCACTCAAGATCGGGGTAGTTCTTAGCGCAGTCCATGCCAAAGTCGTAGAGGCCCTGCGGGTAGATCTCCCAGCCGCGGCTCTCATTCATAACGGCATCGGGCCATACGTACTCGTCGGCAAAATGCGGCAGGCCGTACTGGTCGACCTTGCTCGCCGGTGCCTGAACACGCGTGGGGTGGTAGTAGTTGCAGCCGAGCCAGTCGACAACACCCTGCTTGAGAATCTCTTGGTCGCCGGCACGGAACGGGAGCTTAACGCCGCCCTCGGCCAGGCTGTCGAGCACATCGGCAGGAAGCTCGCCCTTGGTAATAAGGTCGAGCCACCAGCGATTGTTGATGCCGCTGGTCATACGCACGGCCTCGAGGTCTGCCTCGCTGGGGTTCTCCTTGGTGTAGACCGGAGTAAAGCAGTTGATCATGCCGATCTTGGCATCGGCGCGAATAGCGCCCTCGTCATAGGCCTTACGATAGTTGGCCACGGCCAGCGCGTGCGCCAGCGAGATGTGATACTGCACGGTGCGGGCGCGGTTGAAGTCGTGGAGCTGCGGGAACCACACGCCCTCCTGATAGCGCTGTTCGGGCTCGACGATGGGCTCGTTAAAGGTGAACCAGTACTTAATCTCCTGGCCAAACTCGTGGAAGGCGACGTCGGCGTAATGCGCGTAAGCCTCGACGACCTCACGGCTCTCCCAGCCGCCACGGTTAAAGAGGTAGGTGGGCATGTCAAAGTGGTACAGGTTGACGAACGGCTCCAGACCAGCCTCGCGAGAGGCGCGGAACAGCTCGTGATACCACGCGGCGCCCTCCTCGTTAAGGTTGCCGTCGGCATCGAGCAGACGGCTCCACTGGATGGAAGTGCGATAGGTATTCAGGCCCAAGTCCTTCAAAATGCGAAAGTCTTCCTGGTACTTGGCCATAAAGTCATTGCCGGCATAAGAGCCAACGCAGTTGTAGAACGAACCCAGATCCTGGATGGACCAGGTGTCCCACAGGTTCTCGAGCTTGCCGCCCTGGTTCCACTGACCCTCAGTCTGCGGGCCGGACATAGCAGCGCCAAAGAAGAAGTCGTTGGGCAGCTGATACTGTGCCATCAAAGTCCTCGCTTTCGTGTTCTAGAGCTTCCGGTTGGAGACGGGTTTGCTTTGGCAGGTTATCCGGCGCGGGCGCGCACCGGTCATACCGATATCCAACCCGCCAAAACAAAACCGTCCCCAAACGGTCGATCCTGTTGTGCGGAAGGATTCCGTTCGTTGCTTAAACTATAGCGCTCTAATTTTAAAAGTAAAGCGTCTTTTTCTTTTTTCTTTCTCGAACTTCTTAGATAAAAGTAATATGGGTGCCCTGTTGAGGGTTATACTTACTTTTGTATTCATATATGTCGGAAAGGAGGTTCCATGATTCCCAAATACGAGGCGATAGCTGCAGATATTCGTCGAAGTATCGAGGATGGCGCTCTTAAACCGGGCGACAAGCTTCCCACCGTCGTTGAGTTCTGCGAGCTCTATAGCGTTTCCAAAATCACCGTCAAACGAGCTATCGAGCAAATCACCGAGGAAGGTCTTATTACCAGCCGACGCGGATCGGGTACCTACGTTAAGGACACGGCGGGACTTCCCGGTCAGGCGTTTTTCCAGGGCAAAAACGACCGTGCCCAGGGCTTTTCGTATGAGCACCGCGGGGAGAAGGTGACCTCGGTGGTCTACGATTTCTCGATTGTTAATCCACCAGCGGACATCGCAGCCCAGCTGGGAATTGCCGAGGATGACTTTGCCTATCACATCGTGCGCGTGCGTCAGGCCGATGAGAAGCCCATCGTTATCGAGTACACCTACATGCCCCTCGAGCTGATTCCAGGCCTTAAAAAGAAGGACCTGTACGGATCGGTCTACCACTTCATCCGCGAGCAATGTGGGCTGAAGATTTCGAGCTTCCACCGTACCATTCGCGCCGTGGCAGCAACCGAGGAAGAAGCCGAGCGCTTGGACACCAAGCCTGGCTCTCCCCTGCTCGAGCTCACCCAGATTGGCTTTTTGGACAGCGGCGCCGCCTTTGAGTATTCGGTCTCGCGCAACGTTGGCGACCGCTTTGAGTTGCACAACGTAACGTTGGCATAGGTTTTTGTAGTCATCCGGGCGCTCGCTTTGAGCTGTTTTGTGCAGCGCCCGCGCAACACAATGGGGGTATGAACATGTCCGATTTGATTAAGCTGACGCCGATCTTCCACGAGAAGATCTGGGGCGGTCGCCAGCTCGAAACCGTATTTGGCTACGACATTCCCGATGGACCCATCGGTGAGTGCTGGGCCATCTCGGCCCACCCCAACGGCGACTGCCAGATTGCGGAAGGCCCGTATGCAGGCCACACGCTGTCGTGGCTGTGGGCCGAGCACCGCGAGCTCTTTGGCAACTGCGAGGGCAAGGAGTTCCCACTGCTCATTAAGATTCTGGACGCCAAGGACGACCTTTCGATCCAGATTCATCCCAACGACGAGTACGCCGCCAAGCACGAGAACGGCAGCCTGGGCAAAACCGAGTGCTGGTATGTGCTGGACTGCGAGCCCGGTGCCACGATCATTGTCGGCCAGCGCGCGCACGACCGCGCCGAGGCCGCGCAGATGATCGAGGACGGCCGCTGGGACGACATGCTCAACGTACTGCCGATCCACAAGGGCGACTTTTTCCAGATTGATTCCGGTACCGTGCACGCCATCAAGACCGGCACGCTCATTTTGGAGACGCAGCAGTCGAGCGACGTGACGTATCGCCTGTACGACTACGACCGTCCCGGCACCGACGGCAAGCTGCGCCCACTGCACATTGAGCAGAGCCTCGACTGCATCGACTTTGATGCCCAGGCTCCGACCGACGGCACGGTGACCGCGCCCGAGGTGAACGGCGTGACCGAGCTCGAGTCTAACTCCTGCTACACCGTCGATCGCGTGCGCGTCGACGGCAGCAAAACCCTCGACCAGCGCTGGCCCTTCATGTGTCTGTCGGTCATCGACGGCGAAGGCACCGTCTGCGGCGACCCCGTCCACAAGGGAAGCCACCTGCTGGCCCCGAGCACCGTCAGCTCCATCGACCTCGAAGGCAAGATGGAACTGATCATCAGCCACCTGTAGGCCACCGGTCCCCAAGCGCTCGCCGGGACGGGGCGCGGGGTTTGGTCGCCTGCTCGGACAGTCCTGCTCGCACGGAGAGCACATTAAGTGCTCTCCGGCTCGTGCGGAACTCGCGATCGACCAAACCCCGCGCCCCGTCCCGGCGAGCCTCCGACTAGCAACAACAATCAAAAACGCAACAAGGGGCTCCCCCGTTCTTTAACGGGGGAGCCCCTTGCCATGTCTAAGTATTCAGCCCACCCGGCTCTCCAGATCAAAAAGCGAACGAGCAAAGCGACGTTCGCAAGCAGCGTTACCCAAGGACCTGGGCGGGCGTATGGGGCAACATCGATCGCGAGTTCCGCACGCAAAGGAGAGCACTTAATGTGCTCTCCGTCTGGCGCAGGACTGCCCGAGCAGGCGATGTTGCCCCATACGCCCGCCCAGATCCGCCGGGATCACGACAGCTTGACGATCGGTGCAAAACCCTTCATCAGCTTTTTGGTCTGGCCGGTCTTTTCGAATTGGACCTCGATCATGTCTCCGGCGACCGAGATCACGGTACCCGTGCCAAAGGTCTTGTGGCTCACGGTATCGCCCGCGGCAAAGTCCTGCGATGCGCTGGCACGATCGACCTTGCGCTCCACCGTCGGGGACACCTTGGACGACGGCTTTTTGGCTCGCGGCGCGCCCGAGCCAAAGGTCGAGGCAACACGGCCGGCGTCGGGCGAGACCCCACGATGGCGCTCGGTCCCGTAGCCGCTGCCGCCAAAGAAATCGTCAAAGCTCGATCCACCGCGCGAACCGGAACCGCCGGTCGAGCGCGTATGCGAGCCAAACACCTTGCCGCCATACATATCCGAACCCATGCCCGAGCCAAAGGTGCCGTGACGGTCGCCGCGCTTCTCCCAGCCCGTGCCTTCAAAACCGGCAGAACCGATACCGCTAAACTCGATATCCTCAAACGGAATCTCATTGAGGAAGCGCGAGCGCGGGTTGGCAGAGGTCGAGCCGTAGGTGCGACGCGTGGCCGCATAGGTCAGGAACAGGCGCTTGCGGGCGCGCGTGATGGCGACGTAGGCCAGGCGACGCTCCTCCTCAAGCTTACCCGGGTCATCGCTGCCGCCAAAGTCGTGCACGTGCGGGAAGATGCCCTCCTCCATGCCGGCCACGAACACCGCCGGGAACTCCAGGCCCTTGGCGGAGTGGATGGTCATCATGGTGATGGCATGCGTCTCGCCGGCCAGGGAATCCAAGTCGGAGCGCAGGGCCAGCCACTCCATGAGTGCCGGCAGCGCCTTACAGGTGAGCGGACCGTAGGTGCGCTCAATCTCGTCGGCATGCACGGCACCCGCCGGCATCTCCGTCGGCGCGGCATACGCGTTGCCCGCGATGGCAGCAGCCAGGGCATCCTGCGGAGACAGCGCCGGAGCAGCCAGACTATCGAGCGGATTGGAGCCCGCGGCATCGCGCGCGCCGACGAGTGCCTCAAACGAGGATGCCGGGGCAGATGGCCCCGGTTCGGGCGCAGGCGCGCTCACCACGACGGGCTCGGGCTCGGCGCCAGCAGGCACGTCGGCAACACCGGCTGCGCGCAGCTCTTCTAAGCTCTCGAGCGTACCCTCGATATCCTCGTGCGTCTCCTCAAATTCGGCGGCGACGCCCAGGAATTCCTGGATGTTCTCGGCGCGGCTCTCGGACTCCATGGTGCCTTCGGCGCGAAAAGCCTGCAGCAGGCCCGTCTTATCGACAATCATCTCGACGACGTCCTTGAGCTCGCCGTCCATGCGACGGCCCTCGCGCACCAGCGACACAAAGCTCGACAGGCCGTTACGCACCTTGGCGCTAAACATGCCCGTCTCGGCTGTTGCGATCTCGCAGGCCTGGAAGAACGAGCAACGGTTGTCGCGCGCCAGCTGCTCGATCTTTTGGATCGAGGTGGAGCCGATGCCGCGACGCGGCGTGTTGATGACGCGCTTGACGCTCATCTCGTCTGCCGGGTTCACGATCATCTTAAGGTAGGCCATGACGTCGCGGATCTCGGCACGGTCGAAGAATCGCGTGCCGCCCACGATCTTGTAGGGCACGCCTGCGCGCAGGAACATATCTTCGAGGATACGCGACTGGGCGTTGGTGCGGTAGAAAACGGCGATATCGTCGTAGCTCGTGCCTTTGGCATGCAGTTTTTCGATCTCGCCGGCAATCCAGCGGCCCTCGTCGCGCTCGTCGCTTGCCTGGAAGGCCTGGATCTTCTCGCCATCGCCCTCGGCCGTAAACAGGCGCTTGTCCTTGCGCTGCGAGTTGTGGCGCACCACGGCGTTGGCGGC
Organism: Collinsella sp.; assembly: GCA_048321375.1. Lineage (GTDB taxonomy): Bacteria > Actinomycetota > Coriobacteriia > Coriobacteriales > Coriobacteriaceae > Collinsella. Next base: position 56,117 of record DBFDVR010000014.1, on the reverse strand, counting down.
GCTCAGGATATGGCCCGTGGAGCGGTAGTTCTGCTCCAGCTTAACGGTCTTGCAGTTTTTAAAGTCCTGCTCAAAGTCCAGGATGTTGGTGATGTCGGCGCCACGCCAGCTATAAATGGACTGGTCATCGTCGCCCACGACCATGAGGTTTTGGTACTTGGCGGCCAGCAGGTTGGCGATCTCGTACTGGACGTGATTGGTGTCCTGATACTCGTCGACGCTAATGTAGCGGAAGCGCTCTTGGTACTTGTCGAGCACCTCGGGGCGGGTGCGCAGCAGCTCGAGCGTGCGCACGAGCAGGTCGTCGAAGTCCATCGCGTTGGCGGCGCGCAGGCGGCGTTCCAGCTCCAAGTAGACCTGCGCGGCCTTTTTGTCGTTGGGGCTGTCGGCGGATTTGAGCATGTCCTCGGGGCCGATCATGGCGTTTTTGGCCGAACTGATCTTGCTGCGGATCATATTGATGGGGAATTGCTTTTGCTCGATACCGAGCGCCTGCATAATATCGCGCACCATGCGCTTGGAATCGTCGTCATCGTAGATGGTGAACTGACCGGTGTAGCCCAACAGGTCAGCGTCCTCGCGCAGCATGCGCACGCACATAGCATGGAAGGTGCACACCCACATGCCGCGGGTACCGCTGGGGATGAGTGCCGCCAGACGCTCGCGCATCTCGGCCGCGGCCTTGTTGGTAAACGTGATGGCAAGGATCTGCCAGGGCTTAACACCCAGGTCGCCGAGCATATGTGCGATGCGAAAGGTCAAGACGCGGGTCTTGCCCGAGCCGGCGCCGGCAAGCACCAGCAACGGGCCCTCGGTGGTCAGAACTGCCTCGCGCTGGGCGGAATTAAGGCTGTCGATGTCGACGAGCGGCTTGGCGGGCTTGGGTGCCGGCGCGGGAGCGTCGTAGATGTCGAGCGGGACGAGCTCGGGCTCCGGCGCAGCAGGGACGGCATATGCATCGAGCGGCACGGGTTCCGGCGCGGGCGGCACGGGTACCGCGGCATTCTTTTCCCAGGGCAAGGGCTGGGTCATGGGCGACTCCTCATCTGACGGACGGCGCGCCTGCGGGCAGCGCCATAGTTTGAGCCGTATTAGTATACCGAGCCGCGCGGACACCGACGCAAATCACACCACGACTCCGTGCGCCACCGTCAGGCCCGCCCAGCGGATTTGGCGCAATGGGGTCAGGTTACTTTGCACCAATCTATTGGCAATCACGAAACCGCCGATGTCATGGCAGCAGCAGCGAGCGGCGGCCAGGGCGAACAAATTGGCATGAAAAGGGGGCGGCATAGACCTTTTGGTCATGCCACCCCCTTTGAATGACAAGTTGTCGCCCCGGCCGCCGCGCAGCGTCGACTAAGTTAGAGGCCGAGCATCGGCTCCAGAACGAAGAAATATGCGAGCACTACGATGCCCAGGATGATGCGGTAAACACCGAAGCACTTGAAGTCGTGACGGCGGACGAAGCCCATGAGCCACTTGATGGCGATGAGCGAAACCACAAAGGCCACAACGCAGCCCACGCCCAAGATAGCGACCTCGTTGGCGCCGAACGTGCCGCCCTTGATGAAGTACTTGACCAGCTTGAGCGCACTCGCGCCAAACATAACAGGGATGGCCAGGAAGAACGTAAACTTGGACGCCACCGAACGCGTGCAGCCCAAAAGCAGGCCGCCGATGATGGTAGAACCGGAGCGAGACGTACCAGGCACCAGCGAAAGCACCTGGAAGCAGCCGATACCCAGCGCAGTCTTCCAGCTCAGGTCCTCGAGCGTGGCGATGGAGCCAAAGTCCAGATCCTCGTCATCATCCTCATCCTCAGCGGTAGCCGCGGCGGGCGCCGCAAAGTGCGCACCGGCGGGACGTCCACCCGACACCACAGCACGCGAACCAAACGAACCGGCAACGGCCATTTCCTCGCGCTTGCTCGCGCGCCAGTTCTCGATCACGATAAACAGCACGCCGTACACAATGAGCGCCAGCGCCACGACGGGAGCATTGTAGAAATGCTCCTCCATCCAGTCGTTGAGCGGCAGGCCGATCGCCGCGGCGGGAATGCAGCCGAGCACAATCTTGCCCCACAGCACCCAAGTGTCGCGACGGCCCTCCTTGCCCTTGCTGGGCGAGAACGGATTGAGCTCATGGAAGAACAGCACACAGACGGCCAGAATGGCGCCGAGCTGAATCACGACCAGGAACATATTCCAGAACGTCTCGCTCACGTTCATCTTGACGAACTCGTCCACCAAGATCATGTGACCGGTCGACGAAACAGGCAGCCATTCGGTGATGCCCTCGACCAGGCCCATGAAGGCAGATTTTAGAAGCTCGATGATATCCAAAGGGACCCCCTCGTTAGACACCCGCCGATATTGTTCTGCGGACGGTGCGGGCGATGTCCCATTATCAACCGTTCGGGCGCGTCTGCGCCCACCCTTACCAAAAAACTCGTCCGTTCACAGAATTGCGAGCGGTCAAACCCAAATCCTTGGGTATAACTGCAACAAGATAAAGTGTTCGGCGGCCAACGCGCCCGCGCCCGCCCGATGCACGAGCCCCGCGCCCGTGCGATAGACCAAGGAGGAAACCATGAACGAGGGCTACACCAAGGTATTTGTTTCACTCGATGGTACTGAGCAGCAGGATTTTGTGCTCGCACGCGCCATCAAGGTCGCCGCGAACAACGGCGCCAAGCTAATCATCGGCCACGTTATCGATTCCACGGCGCTCGAGAGCGCCGGTTCCTATCCGGTCGATCTGGTCAACGGCCTAGAGGAGGCATTTAAGAACTCCATCGCCAAGCAGCTCGAAGAGGCCAAGGCCAATCCCGATATTTCCGAGGTCGAGGTCATGATTCGCGCCGGCCGTATTCGCGAGACGCTCAAGGACGAGATGCTCGACGTGGTTAAGCCCGACCTGGTGCTCTGCGGCGCCCGCGGCCTGTCCTCGATCAAGTATGCGCTGCTGGGTTCGATTTCGACGTTCCTGCTGCGCAACACCGACTGCGACATCTTGGTCGTGAAGTAGCGTTGCTCCCACCGGCCGCGGGGCCTGCGGGGTTTCCACGGGCACGTCCTCGCCGCGTTGCGGCTGCGGGATGTGCCCTTAGGAAACCCCTCCCGGACCCGCGGCCTTCGCAGCCTTACTTCAACGAGTTGTCTGATGGAAAAATGGCGTGCCGCCCCGTTTGGGGCGGCACGTTTTGTTTGATGCGGCACGTTTTTGTTATAAGGCGATCCTGCTTAGACGAGCTTGCACTTCTGGAATGATCTTCTCGAACATTACCTCCGCCTCGGGAAAACCCTCTTCTTTGAGACCGCGCGCCGCGTCTCTTAGCGCGTCTGGAACCTCATTGCAGGTATCAGCAATCATTCCGGCGACAATTCCCCCAGGCAAACCCGCCTCAATCATTTGGCTCATCACCGACCCACGCGTTACGTCGTCAATCTTGCGGCTCCCACCAAACGAGACGCCCATCTCACGAACGAGACTGGGGTAAACCGTTGTGCACAGCACGTCATAGAGCGGCGCCAACCTCACCTGCTTCCAACTTTCGTCCCATACGAGCGACCAGTTCTTTAGATGGTTATCGCAGTTACCTACGGCATAGTCGAACAGCTGGTTATAGCCGACAAGGAACCTGTCCTCCATTTGATTCGTCGACGCCCTTCGCACCGCATCGACGATAAGCCCCAGGTAATTGACGCCCGTCGGCTCATATTTAAGCTCACGCGAGATACCCTTGGCCTGACAAACATCTTCCTGGTGCAAACGGTACGGAATTGGCAATCCGTCAACCGAGCGTCCAGCATCAGGCGTTACTCGGTCAAATCGCTTCACGGCGATAATTGGCTCGGCATCCTCAACTCGGACAAGAAAACACTCTTCGGCCGATAGGTCCATCAGAGAGGCGGCTCTCACGCACATCGCTTCGCACACCGTCTCGCCCGGGAACGTTTTCGATCCCGCCTTGAGAATGTGCGTGGATGGGGCCGCTCCATGAGGCAGGTACCATCCGCCACATGGGTCATCGCCCGTATGGTAGAGACCGACCTTCGCCTGAGCACCTGCAAGGGAGATTCGACTCTCTAGCGCTAAATCAAAAGCAACCTCCGCCGGCGCGTATGCCAGCCCGCTTAGCTGTTCCTCACCTATCTCTTCATAGCCCATTTCGAGACTGTCGGCCGAAGGCTCTCGCGTCAAAACCAGAGCGCCGACAGGTTCATCGCGGACTAAATCGAGCACCTTGAAGTAATCTCCGCGTTCCGCTCGCGCCCTTTTCTCAAGGTCCCTGTTGAGCTGCCCCTCCGGAATGATGCCAGAGAAAAAGGAGCCCGTTGCGTCCGGACTAAATGTCTCGGCCGACAACGGCAGCGAGATCGAAATCGGCGCCGCATCACCGCTCTCGAGATATTTGGGGCTATAGGTGAATGCCGGAAACCCCGCATGTTCCTCCAATATGCCAACCAGCTGGTAAGACCCATTAAACTCACGGTGAACGAACAGCGTGCCATCCATTACTTCCCCCTCACCTTCAGAATAAAATCAATATCCACGATGGAGGCGTAATCGAAAATGACACCAATTTCGACCGTTGTCCGCCCCCGTTCGATATCACCAATCACACGAAGGCTGCGACCCGTCATAGTCGCGACGTCACGTTGAGTCAAACCGAGCTCACGCCTTCTGAGCCTAAGGGCCTTCCCTATCTCGGCGGGATCGAAAACCGTGCGCTCCGAGAAAGCGACTTCCGACGGTTTGAGCTTGATGCGCCCATCCAGCTTTTTAATCGTTGTCACCGTTCTCATGACGCCTCCAGCTATATTCCTGTCCGTGAACATAGTATAAAACTGTAGCACTATGTTCATGTACGGGAATATAGTGTTGACTACATTAGCAATATTCCCGTTCAGGAATATAGCTGCCGAAAAGCCTGATTTCTTCTTAAAAGGGAAGATCCTGAACGGCTACGCCATACGACCCGACTACTCAAAGTATTGGAATTTGTTGGTCGAGAAGGCGAATGTTACGACGAAGCCTTCGCCGGAGTCGGATGCCGCGGTAACATCGATGCCCATCTTGGAGCACAGGCGCGCCACCAGGTAGAGGCCAATACCTGTTGCACGTTTGGTGGTGCGGCCGTTGTCGCCGGTAAAGCCCTTCTCGAACACGCGCGGCAGGTCGGCCGCGCTCACGCCGCAGCCGTTGTCCGCGACGGTGAGCTCGATGCGTTCGCTCGCCAGGCCCTCGTCCAGCAACGCGCCCGAAAACACGATCTTCGCGCCGTCCTCGCGCGCATATTTAATACTGTTCTGAATAAGCTGGCCCAGAATAAACTCGAGCCACTTCTCGTCGGTAAAGACCTCGAAGTCGAGGTTCTCGCACACCGGGGCCACGTGCGCCGCGATGAGCTCGCGCGCGTTGGCTTTAATCGCGCCCGTCACCAAGGTCTTGAGATCCCAGCGGCGAATCAGGTAGTCCCGCTCCACGACTTCCGAGCGCGCGTAGTACAGCGCCTGGTCGATATAGCGCTCCACGCGAGTCAGCTCACGGCCCAGGTCATCCACGCGCGACAGGTCGTCTTCGCTGCCATCCAGGTTTTCCAAAATCAGGTGAGCCGCCGCCAGGGGCAGCTTGGCCTCGTGGACCCAGCTCTCGATATAGTCGCGATAGTCATCGGTCTGACGCCGGCCTTCGGCAACCTCGTCGCAAGCGGCTTTGCCCACCCGGCGCAAGACCTCGTACTCGAGCTCGCCCTCGGCATAGGTCGGGCATTGCACCATCTCCTGCACCCATGCGGGACTCTCGAGCTCCTCTGCCGCACGCTCCAGCTGGCGCAGAAAACGGCGACGGCGCGCGTATTCGATCACGATGCCGAGCATACCAAAGATAAAGGACACGCCGACCGCCACGACCACGATGGATGCCGAAGCACCGGCGACCGTCAGCACAAAGCAGCTCAGCAGCACGCCGCACGTCCACACGGCGACGGGAAGCAGCGCATCTTTAAAGAACTTGCCAAACGACATAGCCGGCCCCTAGACCGAATAGCCTTGGCCGCGATGCGTAGTCAAATACCCCTTGATGCCGATTTTTTCGAGCGTGGTGCGCAGGCGGTTGATGTTGACGGTGAGCGTATTGTCGTCCACGAAGGCGTCGGAGTCCCACAGATCCTGCATGATAGCCGAGCGCGAAACGATCTTGCCCGCGCGGCTCAGAAGCAGCGAGAGGATACGCAGCTCGTTTTTGGTAAGCTCGGTGCTGGTGCCGGTTGCCGTGTTGGTGACCGTAGAGCGGGCGAGGTCGAGCTCCAGTCCCTTGTGGACGAGTGTGCTGCGCTCGCCTGCCGCCGTGGTGCGGCGCAGCAGGGCATTGATGCGGGCCACGAGCACGCGCGCGCTGTAGGGCTTGGGAACAAAGTCGTCCGCGCCGAGCGTCATGGCCATAACCTCGTCGATCTCGGTCGTGCGCGAGGTGAGGACGATGATGGGAACCTCGGAATCGCGGCGAACCTCGTGGCAGACGTGCTGGCCGTCTTTGACAGGAAGCGTGAGGTCAAGCAGCACCAGGTCGGGCGCAGCGGCGAGAATATCGCGCGAGACATGTTCGAACGATTCGCAGGCCTCGACTTCAAACCCGGCGCGGGCAAGGATGTCGACAAGCTCACGACGAATGGGCTCGTCGTCCTCAACGACATAGATCAGCGCCATGTGTCCTCCCATTTCGCGTAACTTGCACTTTCCACACCATTATGCCCACGGCGTCGCAGCGATACGACCCCGTGGACACCTAATATGACAAAAGTGTTCGGTAGCCTTGAGAGAAAATAGGGGCCTCGGTCCTAAACCGATCGGCCCCATCACTTCGACCTCGAGCCTCTACTCAAGCGTACGCATGTACGCAGAGATGGCATCCAGGCCCTTCTGCAGGTCGTCGGTGTTATCGGAGTATGCATAGCCGATGCGCATACTCTTTGGCTCCTCGAAGCAATCGCCCGGGGTGACGAGCGCACCGGATTTCTTAATCATGTCAATGCAGAACGTCCTGGAGTCGATGTCGTAGTCGTAATACACGAGCGCAGTGGTACCCGCCTCGGGCTTGACGAACGACAGGTGCGGCTCGCTCTCGACCCACTTCTCCAGAACAGCAAGGTTCTGACGGACGATACGACGGCTGCGCTCAAGGATCACGGAAGCGTTGCCCAGAATCAGCTCCGCCACCGACTCGCTGAATATGCCGGCGGAAATCAGGTTGTAGTCGCGATGCGAGAGCAGCGCGCGTCGGAGCTCCGGGCTCTTGGTGACCGCCCAGCCCAGACGCAGGCCGGCGAACGACCAGACCTTGGACATGGATGCGGTGACGATGGCCTTGTCGTACAGGTCGATCACGGACTCGCAGTACTCATCCGTCTGAGTAAGCAGACGGTAGACCTCGTCGCAGAGCACCCACGCGTCGTGTTTGCGCGCGACCTCGACAATCGCCTTGAGCGTATCGGTGTCGAGCAGGGCGCCCGTGGGGTTGTCCGGGTTATTGATGCAGATGAGCTTGGTATCGTCGGTCACCAGGGCATCGAGCGCGTCGACGTCGACGTGGTAGCCGTTCTTGCGATCGAGCTGAAGGATATCGACCTTCGCACCGCACATCTCGGGAATCGAGTAAAGCTGCTGGTAGGTGGGCTTGACGGAGACTACATGATCGCCCGGTTCGACGAGCGTGGAAATAACCAGGGAGTTGGCACCGGTCGCGCCGTGCGTGGGCACGATATGCCCGGGCTCGACCGTCTTATAGAGACGCGCGACCCCCTCGAGGAAGCCGGGCTGCCCCTCGATGTCTCCGTAGGTGAATCGGCGCGAGCACAGGCTATCGAGCCACGCCTTCTTGTCGGTGTTCGTAAGCTCGAACAGCTGGTCGAGCGTGAGGGAGTAGACGCACGTCTCCGCAACGTTGTGGGTGCACTTGGTCTCCCACTCGTTCATCCACTGCTCGACAGCGAAATCCTTGATCTGCATTGTCGTTTCCTTTCCTTGACTTTCTTACAGCTCCACCACGGTGCCCAGCCCCGCCTCGACGGCGCGGTCGTAGGCGATTTTCGATGCCGAAAGGTCCTGAACGGCGATGCCCGACGTATCGAACACCGTCACCTGCTCGTCATCCGAACGCCCCGTAGCCGTGCCGGCGATGACTTCGCCGAGCTCCGCTTTGATGTCCTCGGGCGTGATGGCACCCTCGGCAACCGGAATCTCCAGCTCACCGGACGCGACCGATTGCTCGCGGTCGTCGACGTAAACAGCGGCACGGGCGACAAGCGCCGAGGCGAGCTCCTGCTTGCCGGGCATGTCGGCACCGACGCAGGAGATATGCGTACCAGGACGCACCCATGAATCGGGAATGATGGGCTTGGTCGCCGGCGTGATCGTCACGATGATGTCGGCCTCTGCCGCGGCGCCTTGGCCGTCGGCCGTCGCCTCGATGGAATAGGTGGATGCCTCGCGAGCATGCTCGCAGGCGCCCAAGATATGGGCGACCTCGTCTCGCATGCGCTCGACGCGGGCCTCGGGCGCGGCATCGGAAACTGGCTCCCACACCTTGACCTCGCTCACTTTGGGACAGGCGGCGAGCACGCCCGCCACCATATAGGTGCTCATGTGGCCGGCACCCGCAACAAGCAGTTTGGACGCATCCGCCCGAGCCAGCCACTTGGCACCGAGCGCAGCGGCGGCACCGGTGCGAAGCCCAGTGACGGCAGAGGCATTGAGCAGCGCCAACGGCTCGCCCGTCGCGTTATCGCACAGCAGCGTAGTGCCAAAGATCTCGGGCAGCCCCTTTTTAGGATTCTGAGAGAACCAAGCAGTGAGCTTGAGGCCGAAGAGGCCACTTCCCGCCAACTCGCCCGAGCGAATATCCATATCGGCCACGCCGGGTTCGAACTGCTCATATACCATCGGCCACGCAACACCCTTGCCCGTTGCCTTCTGGCGATATGCCTCCTCCACGGCAGCGATTGCATCCTCGATCGTCAGCACCTTGGAAACTTCCTCGGCCGAAAGCACCACCATCTGCCCCATCATCGCTCCTCTCAGCGAAAGCTTTACGTTGCTTCACTGTACGGTTTAGTAACGATGCCGCCAAGGATCATTTCTTGTTGGAATCTACAACGATTCTCGATCTGATTTTTCGTTCTATCAGCAGATATTTGAACTATTTGTCGCATCAACGGCATACGGATGTGCGATTATCCTATTTATACCGGTATTAATTGTATTGATTTACAGGGTGATGTTGATGCTATACACCGTCTCGGACTTCTCACGGGAATATGAGGGATCGGTCCGTCTAATCGCCGGCAGCGATGGCGTCTCGCGTGCCGTCTCTGGCGTCGGGATCCTCGACTATGAACTCATGCCCGGCCTCAAGAACAAGTATCAGCGCGTCAACTTCACCTCAGACGAGATCGTCCTCAGCACCTTCCTCTATGCGAAGGACGACCCGTACCTCATCACTGAAGCCGTGAAATACCTTGTCGCCAAGGGAACGAGCGGTCTCATCATCAAAAACGTCCTGCACATCCCGATTCCCGACCAAGCCATCCGCTACGCCAACGCACGGCACTACCCGGTCTTTCTCACGACCGACGACTCACTGTTCTTTGACAGCGTCATCTATGAGGTCAAACGGCATATCGAGCAGCTCGCGTCCATCGACTTCGCACAGCGCGAGATCGATGCCCTGAGGACAGACGTATCGCCCGAGTCCATCTGCCGACGCATCCGAAGCCTCAACCCGTCATTTCTGGACGAAGCGGTCGCCCTGTTCGCATCGTTTGCAGAGCCCCTCGACCCGCGTGCGTTTTTGCAAATCGAACGTCTCTGTGCAAAATCGACCCTCGCCGGATGCCACAACATGCTGGCACCCTATGACGGAGGATTGCTATTCGTAGCGACAAGCGACTCGGAGCAGACGCTCGATGTGGAGCGAATCGTGCAGGCGCTCACGGAGCTCATCGAGGCTAGCGGCATCGATGGCGGAGCGGAAGGGCTCGGCATCAGCGATATTCTGTTTGGAGACGAGGCGGTGGCGCAGGCGATCTCGCAGGCGATTTACGCACAGCGCCTATCTTGTCAACGAGCCGAGGGTCCCGTCCGCTATACGCAGCTCGGCATCCTGAAAACCGTGATGCCTTTTGCAGAAACCCCGGAGATGCGATCGTTCTCGGAGGCGATTCTCTCGCCGATACGCGAGCACGACAGCGAGCATGGCAGCGAACTGGAATCAACGCTCGCCGCATTCATCGAGAACGACCGACGTATCGAGCAAACCGCCAAGCAGACTGGCCAGCACCCGAACACGATTCGATATCGCCTCGATAAGGTGACAGCTCTCACCGGACTGAGCTACAAATGCGCCCCGGAGATGGAGCAGCTGTCGCTCGCCTACGCAATCGAACGCGCTCGCTCACTTCAGTAAGCCCACCCCGCCTTGAGGTTAGGAGCGGCGGGCACGGAGCTTTTCGTAGCCTTCGGCGAAGAAGGCGACCGTGGCGGCGTCGGCGTCGGCGGCGTCCGTCTCGGTTGCGGGGACCACGCCGTGCTCGTCGCTCACCAGGAACAAGGCGCCCTTGAGCTGTGCGGGAATATCTACGCGCGTGACCGGGATGCCCTTGGTCTGGGCGAGCTGCTCGATGAGCGTCGCCGTGCCGCACAGGCACTCGTCCGCCGGCGCCACAAAGGCAAGCTCGCCGTTGTTGACGGCGGCGAGCAACTCGGGCGCCACGCCGGTCTCGTCGGCCTCGGAGCGGGCCTCGGCGGAACGGGCACGCAGCGCCTTGGCCGACGTATCGGCGAGCGGCTCGTACTCCCCCACCGTCATGGCGGCGTTGCCGTTGATGTCGATCACCAGCATGAGTACGCCGTCGTGTGCAGTGTAATCGCCCTCGGCAAGCGACCACTCAACGTGCTGTTTAGCCCAGCTGAGCATGTTATGGGTAAGCGGCTCGCCCTGCACCAGGCGCTCGGACAGTGCGCGAATGTGGCGGTTGAGCATGGGCACCTTTTTGTTGGACATGCGCCAACGGCAGACAAGCGCGGGCTTGTCGAGCGTGAACTTCTCGACCGCCTCCTGATTGGCGCAAAAGTCCTCGTACGCACGCTGATCCTCGGCATTGCCAAACAGCTCGGCATCATCAATCTGGGGCATGGTCATACCTTTCGTGTTAGTCATTCCGTCCTCTTATACCAAAAAGACGGCCCTCCAAACGGAGCGACCGTCTTTTGCAGAGATTATTTTGTTTCGGGGCGAAACTTAGTGCCTAAAGTGGCGGGCGCCGGTAAAGACCATAGCAATATTGTGCTCGTTGCAGGCCTGGATGCTTTCGTCGTCGCGCTTGGAGCCGCCGGGCTGGATGATGCAGGTCACGCCGTGCGCAGCAAGCACGTCGACATTGTCGCGGAACGGGAAGAACGCGTCGCTTGCACAGGCAAAGCCGCCCTTCTCCACGCCCTCGCGCTCGCAGAAGTCCTCGGCACGCTCGCAGGCCAGCAGCGCAGAATCCACGCGGTTGGGCTGACCCGGGCCCATGCCAATGCCGGCCTTGCCCTTGGAAACTAGGATGGCGTTGGACTTAACGCCCTTGCAGACCTTCCAGGCAAACTCGAGCTCGGCCATCTCGGCGTCGGTGGGCTTGCGGTCGGTGGGGAACGTAAAGGTCGCGGGATCCTCGGTCACGTGGTCGACCTCCTGCACCAGCATGCCGCCGTCGACGGAGCGCAGCTCCACCTCGGCGCCGTGGTCCACGCCGCCGGTCGCCAACACGCGCAGGTTGGGGCGCTTGGCCATGCGCTCGAGTGCCTCGGCGGTGTAGCTCGGGGCGATGATGACCTCGACGAACTGCTTGTTCTGATCGGCAAAGTGCTCAACCAGCTCATAGGGAACCTCGCGGTTGCAGGCGATGATGCCGCCAAAGGCGCTCTTGGGATCGCAGGCGAAGGCGCGGTCGTAGGCAGCCGTGATGTCCTCGGCAACGGCGGAACCGCAGGGGTTCTGGTGCTTGAGGATTACGCAGGCCGGCTCGTCGAACTCGCGGACCAGGTTCCAGGCGGCGTCGGCATCCAGATAGTTGTTGTAGCTGAGCGGCTTGCCCTGGATCTGCTCGGAGCCCACGAGCGGGAACTGCGAGCTCGCGGTGTTCTCGCAGCCCTCGGCGAAGCGGTAGACCGTAGCCTTCTGCTGAGGATTCTCGCCATAGCGCAGGTCGTCGACCTTCTCCAGCGAGATCTCGAGCTTGGCAGAGGTGTCCGCCACGTCGCTCGCCTGGGCGGCAAGCCAACGGGAGATAGCCGTGTCGTAGGCGGCGGTGGTCTGGTAGACCTTCACCTGCAGGCGACGACGGGTGGAAAGCGTGGTGCAGCCACCGGTCTCGTGCATCTCGGCCAGGACGGCATCATAGTCGGCCGGGTCGGAGATGACGGTAACGCTCGCGGCGTTCTTGGCAGCAGAGCGCAGCATAGAGGGGCCACCGATGTCGATGTGCTCGATAGCGTCCGCGAAGGTGACCTCGGGGTTGGCAACGGTCTTCTCGAACTCGTACAGGTTGACGACGACCAGGTCGATCAGCTTAATGCCGTGCTCAGCGGCCTCCTGCATGTGCTGCTCGGAATCGCGGCGGGCCAGCAGCGCGCCATGAACCTTGGGGTGCAGGGTCTTAACGCGGCCGTCCATCATCTCGGGATAGCCCGTGAACTCCTCGATGGGGGTTACGGGAACGCCCGCGTCCTCGATGGCACGAGCCGTGCCGCCCGTAGAGATGATCTCGACGCCAAAGTCGTCAACCAGCGTCCGTGCGAAATCGACGACGCCCGTCTTATCGGTAACCGAGATCAACGCGCGTGCGATCTTCACATCAGATCCCATGCAGTCCTCCTGTCTGGTACGCCGCCGTGCTCTGTGAGTCGGTGATACGTCGATCTGCAGCGCTCGCGCAGCGGCATTGAAAATACTGATTTAATGTAGCGCATCGAGCGCATCGATGCACCCCGCAACGGGCGCATATGCAGAAAAAGTTTGCGAGCAGAGGGGATGGGCACGGCACCGGGCACGGTGAGTTCATGGAACACAGGGGCACCATAATTAGATGCCAATGGCGTGGTAGAACTGTGCTCGATATGCATCCGCGAAAGAAAGAGGCACCATGGTCTCGCGGGTTCTCTACCGACCGTTTGATACCGAAGACTTCGACGCCATCGCGCTGATTCTGCAGCAGCTTTGGCATAACAATTCGGATAACGATGAGTACAACCGCCTTGAGGCCGCGTGCGACCTAGCCTACTGCCTTTCGTCATCGACGTTTTCGCAGGTAGCGGTGATTGACGGCGAGGCGCGCGGCATTGCACTTGCACGAGCAGGACAGAACTCCGGCGTCACTATCAACGAGCATTGGATGGATACCGAACGCGCGCTGCTATCGCAGATGCGTGAGCTGGAGCCTGATGCCTGCGCCGAGTATCTCTCGTTTGTGCGCGCAACCATCCGAACCAACAACCGCCTGCTCGAGAGCAGCCCGTTGCCGCACGACAACGAGGTCACGCTGCTTGCCGTGGATCGCGATGTCCATGGCCTGGGCGTTGGCACGGTTCTGCTCGATGCCGCGGTCTCGCACCTGTCCTCGCTTGGAGCGACGAGGGCGCACCTGTACATCGACTCCAACTGCTCGTGGAAGTTCTACGAGCTGCACGGCTTTAAGCGCACGGCCACGCACCGCGCCAACCGCGAAGAGCGCCGTCACGACATGCCGCGCGAAAGCTTCCTCTACGAACTCGACCTAACAGCCTAAACCCGGCAGCCATACCTAGTCATTTAGGAACGTCCCCAGTGACTAGTCGTTGGGGACAGTCTTCGTAGGTAGCGCATAAAAATGGGATGGATCCGTCGGCAGTCGCCGGAGAAGATCCATCCCAAAAATCAGAACTCGCTAGAACGTTCCGCCGCCGCCTCCGCCGACGCCGCCGCCTCCGCCGCCCGAGAAGCCACCGCCTCCGCCGCCGCTCGAGCTGTCGGAGCTCGACGCCAGCTCACGGATGCTCTCGTGATACACGTCATCGAACGAATCGAGCGGAGACTCAATACCGTAATGATGGTAGTACCACCAGTAGCAGGGATAATTGTCATAGAAACCGTCGGCCTCGCGCACCTCGGGCGGCACGGCCTCGGCAAGCTGACGCAGCACTTCCTTGGAAACACCCAGCGCCACGCCCATCACCAGCAGCTTGTTCCACAGCACCAGATCGCCGGGAACGGCTTCCTTTAGACGCGTGAAGTCCTCGAGCCAATGCTTAAGTGCCTTGCAGCGAGCCGCCACCTCGGCGCCCTCCGGCGTAAAGCGGCGGAACGTAAGGCCCACGCCGATACCCACCAGCACAATCGGCACCGAGATAACCGCGGCGGTAATGTTCGCCTGCGCGCCGTCGGTAAAGAAGATGGATCCCACGGGAACAAAGGCAATCAGGATACCAAGAACCAGGCAAAACACCATTGCAACAATGCCGTCCGAGGCAACGTACTCGCTATCGGCCAGCTTGCCCTTAACGGTGTTCTGATAGTCCTCGAGCTTGTCGCCCACGGGTGTAGCGTGCTGCTTGACGTAGTGCTGCAGCTCGTCAAACGTGCGCGAGCGATCGCCGTTCTCGTCAGGCTTAGCACCGGCAAAGAAGACCTTGAGCACCATGTGGTCAATGCCCTTGGCCGACTTCCAGCCCGCATCACTCACCGTCACGCAATACGTCTGCTCTTCTTTTTCACGCCCTAACAGACCCTTCTTGGCCTTGGTCACGGTCGCCTGCTCCAGCTTGATCACACGGTCGTCAGTGAGCTTCATGAGCGTGGCGATATATGCCTGATCGGGCACCTCGTTCCAGCTCATGAGGGCCGAAAGCACGGCGGGATGGTCGGCCGAAGGCACATCGCGGAAATATTCGTCCTGGAAAAACGGCTTGGGCTTGCGCTTGCGCAGCTTGAGCATAACGATTGTGCCGGTAAAGGCCACCGCCGCAACAACACTTAGCACGGCAAGTGCATTGGCAATCATGCGAGCGTGAGCGCGGCGGGCGTTAGCTTCGTCGGCCCATTCCTTCTCTTCGCTCAGGATCGTTGACATGCGCTCTTCGCCCGAAGCGGCAAGCTGCGGCACCCAGTCGCCGGGGAAGGCGATGCGTGCCTCGGCGAATTCGCCCTGATGCACGCAGGGAATGGTATAGGTGACCATGGGCTCGTCCTCATCGAACGACACGTCGCCCGTCAGCGGACCGTGGCCCCATGCGCGGAAGTTATCGCCTTTGACGGCCGCCGTCCCGGCAGCGGCATTTGCGAAGCGCACTTCCATCTCGACATCGTCGGAATCCGCAGACCAGCCGTCGCCCACGAACTTCCAGTAGAGCTCGGCGGTATCGGCCCAGTTCATAACCGCACCGGTCATGGTGTAGCTCACGTAATAGATCGCGCTGTCGCCGCTCTCGTGGGGGCTGAACACCTTAATCCTTACGCCGTCACCGGCCTGCTCGACCGTGTAGACGCCAGAATCGCCCTTGTTCGCGCTATCGACTTTGTTAAACGCGGTGTCCTCTTCCTCGACACTCAGCACGTCAACGCCCGCCGTGCCGCCCTGCTGGTTGGTGCCCGTATTGATCTCCCAAAACACGCCGTTGATGTCGTCGTCGAAATCAAACTGGCGTCCCTCGACAACGGTCAGCGATCCATCGGCCTCGACCGTGGCACTGATGTAGGTTTGGGTCATGGAATACCCGTCGGCACGTGCAACGGCGGGCAGTAGCAGCAATGCAAGCGCGACGAGTGCGCAGACGGAAGCAAATCGCGCAAACGGGCGGCGCTGCCGACAGGTTTTGGCAACGGGGGCGTTCATAGGCACATCCTTTGTCTGTGATACCAGCAACGCCATTGTCCCACGTTTACGGGCGCACATGACGAACATCTAGGCCAGCGGAGTATCAAACGGGACGAAAGTCACGCCCGCGGCCGGCACCTGGGGACGTTCCTTATCTGCCGGCAATCTGGGACACTCCTTGGCATGGCCTGCGCCAGCAATAGATACCACTTCACAGCTCTGTCACAGGTGTAGCGGCTTTGTGTGGGTGCGGCACGCGCTGATTGAGCCGCCAGCCGAGGGGCATAAAGCAGTTGAGCGAAAACGGTTTGCCCCTTTGCCGTTCGCTCGAGGATCATGTCCCCCTTTTCCGCGGAAACCCCGGCAGTTGCGAAGAGCTGCCGGGGTTTCTGTCGTTTGAGGGGTTGGGCTGGCGGGTGGCGATCGAGCTGTCGAGCCGGTGGTCCGGCACGCGCAACGCGCGGCCTCGGCAACTTGCAGGCCACGGCAGCGTCTCCCCCACCGCACCCCGCGCTATACTCGTCCGCATGGATATCAACGCACGCAACATAGCAACACACGCCGCGGACGTACCAGCAACGGCAGCGCCCACCCCCGTCGTGGGCCGCTTTGCCCCGTCGCCCTCGGGCCGCATGCACCTGGGCAACGTGTTCAGCTGCCTGTGCGCGTGGCTTTCGGCCTGCAGCCAGGGCGGCAGCATCGTGCTGCGCATCGAGGACCTGGACGATCGCTGCAAGCGCCCGGAACTTGCCGCTCAACTGATTGACGATCTGACCTGGCTGGGGCTTGAGTGGGACGAAGGCCCCTACTACCAGCACGATCGCCTGGACTTGTACGAGGATGCCTTGCACCAGCTACAAGACGCCGGCCTCACCTATCCCTGCTTTTGCACGCGCGCCGAACTCCACACCGCGAGCGCGCCGCACGCGAGCGACGGCACGCCCATCTACCGCGGCGCCTGCCGAGGCCTTTCTGCCGAGGAGGTTGCCCGCCGCAGCATCCTGCGCGCTCCGGCCACGCGCCTGCGTGTGCCCGACGTCGACGACCTCGCCGGCGACGTAATCGAATTCGTGGACCGCACGTACGGAGCCCAATGCGAGGCACTCGCCACCGATTGCGGCGACTTTTTGGTGCGCCGCAGCGACGGCGTTTTTGCCTACCAGCTAGCCGTGGTGGTCGACGACGCTGCCATGGGCGTCACCGAGATCGTACGCGGATGCGACCTGCTTGGTTCCACGCCACGCCAGATCTATCTGCAACATCTGCTGGGACTGCCCACACCGCGCTACGCGCACATTCCGCTGCTCATGTCACCGGACGGCCGCCGCCTTTCCAAGCGCGACCGCGATCTGGACCTGGGCGAGCTACGCGCCCACTTTGGCACACCCGAGGCACTGCTGGGCTGGCTCGCCGGACAAACGGGCATCGCGCCGGACACCACGCCGCGCTCTGCCGAGCAGCTGGTCGAGCACTTTAGCTGGGACGTCATCCGTGCGCACCGGGAAAACATCACTTTAACGGCTGAGTAGCCAAATACGCCCCGCCCCCTCGTCCCCCTTCAACGAGGACATAATTCTGTGTCTTGTTATGTACGGAATAATTCCGTACAATTATGCAAAGGAGGTTTTGCCATGCCAACGATTGAGAAACAACGCCGTATGGATCTAAGGTTGACCGAACGTCAACGCCTTACTTACGAGCGCGCCGCGGCCTTACGTGGCCAAACTCTCACCCAATGGGCCACAGCTCACCTTGACGAGAGCTCCGCACGTGATATCGCCGAGGCGTCAACAACCTATCTTTCTCCTGATGGTTTCGATGCATTTTGCGAAATGCTCGATTCCCCCATGCCCCAAGCCGCAAAAGCGCTGCTTGACCGTAAAGCGGTTTGGGAATGAGCACATTTACCAAGCCCGTTCAACTCCCCGTTGGCCAAGGCATCGAGGCTTTCCACTGCGGAAATACTCTTGTAGACGGATGGGCTAAAAACAGATCAGCCTCGGCGCGAAGAAGAGGATCAGCAGTTATATACGCATCGTATTGCGACGGCGCAGTCGCTGGGTTTTATACGTTGTGCACGCACTCCGTGGCTCGCGAAAATGTTGATGGAGGATGGTTCGTGCGAAACTCCCCCTCCCAAGTCCCCACAGTGCTGCTTGGAATGATGGGGGTCGATGAGAAGTTCAAGGGGCTTGGTCTTGGAGCTTCACTGCTCAAAGATGCCATCGAGAACGCCTTGAAAATATCTGCCCTAGCAGGAGCGCGAGCATTGGTTGTCGATCCAGTAGATGATGAGGCGGCAGCATTCTATGAACATTTTGGCTTCGCCACCTTACCCGGCACCAACCGAATGGCGCTGAAACTCTAGATCGTCGGGCGACATCTCCTCCAGCTCCCAGCATGCCTTAAGTTACCCTACAGATATTGATTACTACTGAAATGTAGGGTAACTACCCAAGGCATCGTATGAAGCGCTCGCTATGCCCGCCCCTACGCAACATCCCAGGGCTGGAGCTCGTCGCCCAGGCGGACGATGCAGTCGTAGAGCACGGTATGGCGCTCGGCCGGGTTGGCATCCCGATGAAAATGCCCGTAGTACCAGCGCTTGTAGTCCAAGCGGTCTTCCAACTCATCGAAAAATGCCGTAAGTCGATCAACCGCGGGGCAATTCCAGCCGGGCGCTGGATAAAGCGTGGGCAAAAGCATGCGCGTAGAGCAGGTGTGGGTGATCACGTAGTCGACCTTCCAGCCCATTCTGTCGAGCTTTGTCCGCGCCTCATCAAAGTTGCGCTCGTCCGGCAGCTCCTGCGGCCACCAGCTGGAATAGGGAATGCGGTATTCCTTATCCACGCTCGTGGCGCCGCCCATGGTAAAGACCGTTGAGTCGTCGAGCTCAAAAACCTCACCGCGCGTCAGGCGCCGGATGGGCGAGGTGTCCGACAGGCGCTGCGTCAGCCCGCCGTGCCACAACTCCATGGGACGCTCCGCCCAATGGTCGAAACGCTCGTGGTTGCCGTCGACAAACAGCAACGTATAGGGGCGCGACTCCAGCCAAGCAATATCGGCGCATTCCTCGGCAGAGAAATCCCACGGAAAGCCAAAGTCGCCCGCGATGATGAGATAGTCGTCACTCGTCAGACCATCCCCGAGCTCCCAGTCGCGCAGCTTTTGCATGTCGGCACCGCCATGGACGTCGCCCGTCACATAGACCGTCATCGGATCACCACTTCCCTCTTGTAAGCTTCGAGCTCGTGCTCGATCTGTTCGTCGCCCGTAGCATTGACCCACCGCGGCCACTTAACGCAGCACACCGGATCGTCTACCTGTGCAAACCACGTCTTAAGTTCCTCCAAGCTCACCGGCGCGTAGTCGTTGGCGTCAACACCCACGTCATAGCGCAGGAGCCCCTGTCTGCGGTTAAACTCGTTGTACGCACCACCGCAGCTGTGGATATGTCCGTGAAGATGCCAGCCGCCGTGCGACATACCCTGCCAGTCGACCATGGGATAGTGACTCAGCACGATTTTCTGCCGATTGATTTTGAGAACGCAAATGGGCGGCTCAACGATAAAAGCGCCCGCTACCGCAGGCTGCGTCCAGTCTTTGTCGTGGTTGCCGGGGAGCAGATGAACGCGCTTGCAGGCAATCCTTTTGCGCAGATCGTAGGCATCTTGGACCGTCATTTTAAAGCTAAAGTCGCCCAAGATGTAGAGCTCATCATCCGCAGCGACCTTGCTGTTAATGTTGGCGACCATGGCATCGTTCATCTGCGCAACAGTCGACCAAGGTCTATCGCTAAGCCGTAGCATGTTCTCGTGTCCAAAGTGAGTATCGCTGGTAAACCAGATCACGGGGACCTCCTGTTGCTGCGGGGTATCCATCCCTTAGGGCTTACCCCTCGTTCTTCCATCCAAACGGGTCGAGCACCCAAAAGATCAAATCGAGCGCGCCACCGGTCATCATGGCGCCGGCAAGGGCCATGCAAACGTGCAGAGAGCTAGCACTTCGGAGCACGTCGAATGGCCCCAGAACAGCCAACAGCGCGACCGCTGCACCGGCTACGCACAGCGCAAGGCACGGCCCCGCGTCCTTGACGCACTTCTTTGCGAGATGCTTGGTGTTATCGCTCATTGGTATCGAACTCCTTAGAGGATTGTTGTTCAGACTCTTGCCGCCGCGACAGGGTGAGCGGCAGGTTAAGTGTCACATGTCGTGCGGACACGTGCGGACACCGCCGAGTTACCCTACATTTTTAAGATTTTGATATGTTGTTGGGTAACTACTCAGAAGGGAGGCATCGTGTCTGTCTTAGAAGATATCCTGGAAGAGGAATACGCACGTTCGAGGCGCCTCCTCAACCTCATGGAGCAGGAGATTTGCCTCCTTCCAAAGGGCAGCATCCGCATGCGAAACATAAAGGGCCACGAATACTGTTATCTCAACTATCGAGTTGGCGACAAGGTCAAAAGTGACTATGTCCCTGCTAAAGAGGTTGATGAGCTGCGAGCCAAAATCGAACGCCGAAGGGCTCTTGCGGCCGCCATCAGAGAACAGAAGCAATCTCAAAAGCAAATCATACGTGCGTTGGGGAGGGTGCCGAATGTTGACTGAGCAGCAACGAGCCTTCTTAAAAGTACTCGACCTAGTCGAGGAAGCAGGGTGCATCGACCACGTTATCCTCATCGGGTCCTGGGCGGAATTTGCCTACAGGCAGGCAATCTCGCTGCCAAAGTGTCCATAAACCCACAGAACACCCTAAGCTCAAAGCCTACCCATCAAGAAGTCGACTGCAGAGACGATTTTGATGCCGTCGATGTCGGTCGGATGGCTCCCCCGGCGAACGATAATGATCTTCTCATAACCACCGGTGATCTTCTCGAGCGACCTGAGCTCAAATGGACGCAGCTCGCGCTTGCGCGTCGCCTCCTCGTCAGTCGACTCTGTAACTTGGATGTCACGAAAGGCAATCAGCTTCTCGAGATATCTCGATTTTCAAGAACCGTCCAGCCGTTCATCACTCGCCCCAATTTGCAAGTTTTTCTCATGGGATGATAAGAACTTGCGATTCTTGCAAGTTTTTCTCACGTTATGGCACGATCTTGCATGCTCACCGCGGTCCATTTGCAGCCGGATTCTAATGAGGCAGCAGCCAGCAGCAGGCAACGTAATTGACGGCACAGACCGGCTCTTCGTAGTCACCCCTCCAGAGGCGCTAGACGAACTGTCGTGAAGCATCTCGTTTACAAAAGGAGAGTCGGAGAGTTCAAGAACGCAAGGCTAGTCTCTTTGGTAAAGATGGGGATGTTGGTAAGCGGGCGAATAAGAGACTGCTTAAGCATCGGAAAATGTAGGGTGAGTTATTTCATAAAACATGGCAGCCGTATGGCGAAGTGGGAATCCTAAAGGGAGGCGCGACAAGGCACGACTCAAATGTCGCAACTGCGAATGCGGGCGCACTAACACGCTCGCGGCGGAATAGATATCGACGATGAAGGCCAACGCCGGCGCGCACTCCAGCACCTCGCCAACATAGAACAAAACCAAGTTCGAGCTCACTCACTTCAGCAGAGCGACGGCAAGGTGACCTATTTTATTAATGCAACTCGATCAAATAATCAATGCCCAAAAGAAGTAGAACCTCAGTATAAAATTGCCTACCGACGTTCTTTCTCGACCAACAGTTGACAAAACTCGCCGACATCCATCAGCCAGTTTTGCTGTTCAGTGGTATATGAGCCAAATACAGGACGAGGCACAACCAGTTGAAGATTATGTTCACGCATCGAGTCTGTATATTCGGTGCTCACCGCCACATCGAGCGTGATTAAATGCTTATTCTCAATTCTATTCGCCTCTTCCAATACTTGACGCCAGCGTTCTTTTACAGTCGTCTTTGCACCAAGCATAGTCAGTTTTTCGACAGGATATAGCGGATTTTTATAGGCATCAATCGACGGCATAATGAAATCCGGCCTTGATTTGCCCTCAGTATACGGCTGAGCAGAATAGCTTATGCCCCATCCCTTAAACAAGTACTCAAGCTGATGCTCGAACGCAGTCCCCGCACGCGATTTCCTTCGCTGGAAAGCCGACATCGTAGTCCGCAACACGCCATCAACATCAAGGTCGTTCCCTAAATAGGGAGCCAAATCACGCTCAAGGAGATGCCTCTCGAAGACCTTAAAAAGAACTTCTTCTCGCTCATAACAATCAAGAAGGCACTTATCGGGTTCGTTTATCCAATCAAGCTCACCCAAAGTCGAAATTGAATACCTCGTAAATTCAATCCCTTTGGGGAAAGAGTCTCCGAACTTTTCGACCATTTCATCCAAATACGTAACAGCCGACGTGGGAAGCGAAACTTCGATGCCAATCGCTTCAAGAATGGATGCGGCGATTGAGTCTATTCGCCTGTCATCTGCGGTTGACCGCGAAAAACCACTGTCGTCAACTTCGTTCAAACCGAAAAGCCATCTTAATTGGCACTCGGCATTTGATCCTTGTCTAGCAAATACAATCAGAAGACCATGCTCGTCTGAAGGTGCAATGACCATCAGGTCACCGATTCTCGAGGCTCGTATCGCTTCGCTATCGTTGTAATAGAGCCTGTATTCTGTCCTAGTCGGATGCTTCCTGCGCGCGTCGTACCAAGTCGTAAACCCGTGATCAAACAAAGGGTCTGCATCGTCGCAAAGAAATACGAAGGTCGTCGGTATATTTCTTATATCATCGTCGCCAAACAGGGAACGGAGCTCCGCAGTTCCGTTGAATTCATGCTGGTTGCTGCGTTTTCTATCAATATCAACAGCAACGAGTTTCTTCGCAACCGCGCCGTCAAAATAGCTACTCAGAACTCCGTAGTCCATCGAAATACGCTCCCATCATCAGCTTGGCCACTGCTCGCACAGCCGGTACGGTGACAGAATTACCAAATTGATGATATGCCTGCGTATCCGAAACCGGAATAATGAATTGATCGGGGAACCCTTGAAGTCGGGCACATTCACGCGGAGTCAGCTTGCGAGGGTTCTTCCCCTCGCCACGTGAAACAAGAATCTCACTTCCGTCCTTGTGATAGCGTGCTGAAAGCGTCCTTGTCGTGTCATTGGGGCCAACCGTGCTATAGCCAAAGCCATTGCCTGCCGCCTGATGCTTTTCCTTATATGCACGCAAATAAGCCCACAGTTTGTCGGAAAGAACGTATCGATCATCAGGAGCATCTTCAAGAATCTCCCCGACGGTGTGCCCACCGCCCCCAAGCTCTAGTTGGTCCCAATCAAAATTAGTTTTTTTCTTAAAGCCAACAATGTAAATGCGCTCACGATGCTGGCAAGTCCAATTCTTGCTATCAAGAACCTTGTAGTGCACATCGTAACCAAGCTCGTCCTTAAGGGTCTGCATAATAATCCTGAAGGTCTTGCCACGATCGTGACTCGTTAGGTTTTTAACGTTTTCCAGCAGGAAAGCATCAGGTTTTTTGTCGCGAATAATACGGGCTACTTCGAAAAATAATGTCCCCTGCGTCTTGTCTTCAAAGCCAGTAGCACGTCCCATCGATTTTTTCTTTGAAACGCCCGCGAGCGAGAATGGCTGGCACGGAAATCCCGCCAATAAAACGTTAAATTTTGGAATGTCGTCCGAACGAACGTCATGAATGTCCCCAGCTGGCTGATCACCGTAATTCATGCGGTACGTCTTCTGTGCATATTTATCCCACTCACAAGAAAAAACGCACTTGCCACCAAGTTCTTGGAACGGCAAGCGAATGCCACCGATACCAGCAAATAGGTCAATGTAAGTGAAAGGAGCGTCCTCCCGATCACCCTGCGCAAAGGGTGCCTGATAACCTAGGGAGCGTATAAACGTGAGCTCCGTAGCAGATGGACTGGTCTCGCCAGTCTCCCAACGCCGGACGGTTCTATCACCATTAGGTCCCATGCCAAGAGCGGCGGCGAACTCCTTCTGAGTCAGCGCGAGCTCCTTGCGTTTGGCAGTTATCTCTTCCCTAACGTCTTTCATGCTATCCAATCGGAACAAACTACGGACGGACTGTCCGCTAATTGACACAGCGTTATCAAGATTAAACGCGATTCATGGCAGTTGCAACACTTTGTTGCAACGCCTTTCAACGGTAACTGAGATTAACGTGTCGCACGGACAAACAATTGCCCCAACTTGCAACTAGCCAACATCAGGCCTGCGTATTCAGTCACAACCTAGAGCTATCAGCAAAGGCGCCATCAACTCGCGTCGTTTGGCGGTTTTAGAGTTCTCTTCTACAAGATCCTTCAGCCGCTGCATATCGAGCCCTCGCCCAAGTGCATCGTTATAGGCATCGATAATTAATGAGGGGTCCTCGCAATCGAGGCAAAGATCGACAAGCGTGCGCTCGGGTTTGGTTACCGGCAGGCCGTCGAGCCAAACGATATCCTGCTCATCAATCTCACGCTTTACAAAAGAAAGGGATTCGTTTCTCGTATTGATGCGCATGGGCGCGGTCATCCTGTAGGGGGACAGATAGAAATCACCCATTTGCTGCAGATTCGCCGCCGTCGTACCGCTCACGGCGATGCCATCCCACTGGCGTTTTCTCTCCCACACGCAAAGGGAGGGATTGGTGAGCTTCCAAAAAGCGTTGAGCTCGTCGGTGTCTCGGCGCTGCGTTCCGGACATCCGGTAGGCGCCGTGGCATATCCGTTCAAGACGCCCCACACGGCATGAATGTGCCAGTGCGTCTCGAGAGATATCCATGCGAGCCGCCTGGGCTGTGGTAAACACGCCCTCACTCTCGGAAAGCTCGCTTATCGCCGCTATGTTGCTAAAGTACTTCATGTTGCAATTGTAGGATATATTCATACTTTTGCAACGTGATTTTGATCTTATATGATCGGTGTGCTTGCTTGTCCCATTTCTGCCGCCACTTTACTACCGGCTCGCCATCCCCTGCTATCGAGGTCTAATACTTTTCCCACCGCCACCCAAAAACTCATCCAACATTAATCTTGGCTCAAGAATCGCTTAATCTATAACCTGCACTATAGAGTTCGACCAAGGGCGGGGCGGCGCCGCGCAACGCAGGCCGCCGAACGCAACGCTCGCGCCCGGGCAGATCGCCCGGCGTCGCGCCCATCGAACGAAAGGACAGGTCATGGACGACCTCGAAAAAGTTGAAACCATCCGCACCAAGTGCAACGTGAGCTACACCGATGCCAAGACGGCGCTCGACGCCGCCGACGGCAACGTTCTGGATGCCATCATTTGGCTCGAGTCGCAGGGCAAGACGCAGACCACGTCGGCGCACGCCGCCACCGAGTCCGAGCCGGTCGACGAGCCCTCGGCCGAGATGGTCGCCGCGCAGGCCGCCTACGAAAAGTCGAGCGAAAAGACCGATTTCTCCAAGAAGATGGACAGCGTGTGGGAGTACCTCAAAAAGCTCTTCCGCCTGAGCCTGGACACCAAGTTTATTGCCACACGCCGCGACGCCATCATCCTCAACATCCCCATCCTGATCCCCATCGTCGCCCTGTTTGCCTGGGGCGCCACGATATGGCTGATGCTGCTTGGCCTGTTCTTTGGCATGCGCTACCGCATCGATAGCGACGGCGACGTGCCCGGCAGTATCAACAACCTGATGGATCACGCCGCCGACGCCGCGGACGGCATCAAGCAAAATCTGAACGACGACAAGTAATCGCAGATGGGGGCACGTATGGCACGAATCCTGATCGTAGAGGACGAGGAGAAAATCGCCCGCTTTGTGACGCTCGAGCTGGAGCACGAGGGCTACCAGGTGGAGCACGCCGCCGACGGCCGCACCGCCGTGGACATGGCGCTGGAGCGCGACTACGATCTGATTCTGCTCGATGTGCTGTTGCCGCAGCTCAACGGCATGGAGGTCCTGCGGCGTGTCCGCAAGCACAAGGATGTGCCGGTGATTATGGTCACCGCGCGCGATGCCGTGATGGACAAGGTTGCCGGGCTCGATGCCGGCGCCGACGACTACTTGACCAAGCCATTTGCGATTGAGGAGCTGTTCGCACGGATCCGCGTGGCGCTGAAGCGCTCGGAAGCCGTGCGGGCGGCTTCGGGCGTTGGCGGCGCCGGCGCCGGGGCTGGCGTAGCGAGCGGCACGGCCGCCGGTATCGCCACAATGTCCCCGGCAACCGACACGGCCCAGACCGCCGCCGCGCCCTCCCCCGCCACGCTCACCGTGGGCTCGGTCGCGCTCGATCCCGACCGCCGCGAAGTCACCGTCGCAGGCTCGCCCATCGCGCTCACGGCCCGCGAGTTCGACGTCCTCGCCCTGCTTATGGCGCATGCCGAGACCGTGCTCACGCGCGAGCGCATCGCGCACGAGGCGCTGGGCTACGAATACGTGGGCGACACCAACAACGTCGACGTGCATATCGCGCACCTGCGTGCCAAGATCGAAGACGCCGGCGGCGCCCGCATCATCCAAACCGTGCGCGGGGTGGGCTATGTCTGCCGTGCGTAACGCCGAGGCCAAGCGCGTCACCTCCATCGCCCGCGCCATCAACTGGGGCTATATGTGGCGCCGCCTGATGAGCTACGTCTGGCTCGATCTGCTGCTGATGGTGATTGCGGCGGCGATCCTCGTCTATGGATACAACCAGACGCTGCCCGACGACGCGTTTACCGCAGGCTGGATTCCCGGCACCACCGTTCACGGCATGTCGCTGACGCCCGCACGCGGCTGGAACCCGGCGACACTCACCTATACCGTCGAGCTTGCGCGTACCACCAAGACCTTCCCCCTCGCGCAGGATCTCGTCGCGCTATGGCCTCTCTACCTTGTCGTTGTGGGTTGGCAGATCATCAGCGTGCTCAACATGCTCGGCGGCGCGAGACGCGTGCGCCGCACCATGGCACCGCTCAACGACTTGGCCTTGCGCGTGGACGAGCTCGGCCGCATGCAGCTCTCCGGCGGCAAGATGGAAACGCTGGAGCAGGCCATCGAGCGCGCAAGCGTCGACTCGCCGAGCGTCACCACCGGCGACGCCGACCTGGCAAGCATCGAGGTCGCACTCAACCGTCTGCTGCGCCAGATGCAAGAGGCCAAGCTGCAGCAGATGCGCTTTGTCAACGACGCGAGCCACGAGCTGCGCACGCCCATCGCGGTGATTCAGGGCTACGTGAACATGCTCGACCGCTGGGGTAAGGACGACCCGGGCGTGCTGGCGGAATCCATCGCGTCCCTTAAAGCCGAAAGCGAGCACATGCAAGAGCTCGTGGAGCAGCTGCTGTTTTTGGCACGCGGCGATGCCGGGCGCACGGTCCTGCGGCGTGCGGATACCAACCTGGCCGCACTGGTCGGCGAGGTATGCGAGGAATCGCAGATGATCGATACCGCGCACACGTATCGGCTGGCGTACGACACCGCGCTTGTCAGCGATTCGCGCTGCGACGCGCCCGTCGACGTGGCACTCGTGAAGCAGGCGCTACGCGTGATCGTGCAAAACGCCGCCAAGTATTCGGACGCGGGAACGACCGTCACATTTGGCATAACGCCGGATGCGGGCGCGGGCACAATCGACATAAGCGTTGAGGACGAGGGCATCGGCATGAACCAGGAATCCGCAGCTCACGCGTTTGAACGGTTCTACCGCGCCGACAACGCACGCAATGCCGGCGCGCAGGGCTCGGGCCTGGGGCTTGCCATTGCCAAGTGGATCGTCGATAGCCATGGCGGTGTCATTGGCGTGACCTCAGTCGAGGGCGTCGGCAGCCGCTTTACGATTCGCCTGCCGCGGTAGGAAGCCCCTCGGCATAAATAAAGGGATAGGGCCACGCGGCCCTATCCCTTTTTGCTAGCTATGGCAGCTTGTGCGCTATTCGCGGCACAGGTGCACGGCGAAACCGGCGAACTCGCGCTTAAAGTACACGAGCTTGGTACCACCGTCGGGCAGCAGCGCGCGCGACTCTTCGTTGACCTCGAGCCCGCGCTCGGCAAACCACTTCTCAGCTGCATCGATGTCGTTAACGGCAAAGCCGATGTGGCCCTTGGTGCCACGACCGTTCTGCTTCATGATCTCGACCAGCGAATCGTTAAAGTACGAAACGGGGGTCTCGATAACGGGCAGGCCCATCATCGTCGAGAACAGCTCCGCGATCTCCAGGGCGTCTGCCGGGTCGGCGGCGTTAATGCCCACATGGGCAACGCGCATGCCAAAGAGCTCGACCGGGTTGACGTTCTGCTCACTCATACAGGCAGTGCCTACTGAGCCATGACGTCGAGAACGGCCTTCTCGGCAGCGACGCGGTTCATGCCGGTCATGAAGGGCACGCCGCTCACGTACGGGCAGGTGAGGCCTTCGGGGGCAACGGTGGTGGCGATCAGCAGGTCGGCGCCCTCGTCGCAGTAGTCCTTGGCCTCGGAGATGGCGCACTGCACGATCTCGTACTTGTCGGCGTAACCGTTGGCGTCGAGCAAGGTGGCGACCTTCTGGGCAACGAGTGTGGAAGTAGCAGCGCCAGCACCGCAAGCCAAAACGATCTTCTTCATAGGTAATGTCTCCCTTCATGGTTTACTTTAGGTAAGTGTACCGCAGCGAGCGATGGCACTCAGCCTCGATGAGCTTTTATGCCAGTTTGCTTGCACGCTGCGTATAATACATCTAGTACGTGTTGTCATACCGCTCGCTTTAAGAGCGACTAAGGACTCTGAAATGCCCGATTCCCGCACCCTCTGGACCGCCGTCGTTATCATCTGCATCGCCGTGTCGGTGTTCTTTAGCGTCAAAAAACGCACCACGTTCAAGCGTCTGCAGCAATTGATGGCCGCCAAGCAGTGGGACGAGTTCGATCGTTTGCTCGACGGCAAACTCACCAGCATGCTGTACCCGCGCTACAACCGCGACTACCTGCGCCTGAACTCCTATCTGCTGCGCGAGGACCATAAGCGCGCCGACGAGATGTTCGACCTGCTGCTGGGACTCAACCTGCCCAAGATGCAGCGTGTCGACCTGGTCATTAAGGCCTTTAACTACTACGTTGGCCAGGAGGACCGCAAAAAGTCCAAGGAGCTGCTGCACGAGATCAAGGGCTTTGAGGGCGGTCAGGCCGAGGCAGTCGCACACGAGTGCCAGCTGATGTACGACACGATGATCCTCAAGCGCCACAACGATATTCCCGAGCTGGAGCGCATGCTCAAGGAGGCCGGTGACGACAAGGTCAAGAGCTGCCGCCTGGAATACCTGCTGGCCCTGCAGTACCAAAACAAGGGTGACGAAGCCAAGTTCCAGGAGTTCCTGGAGAAGTCGGGCCAACACTCGATGGCCGTCAACGCGTAACGGACGGCTTGTGCTAGACTTCTAGTCTCACGGGGGCGTGGCGGAATTGGCATACGCAGGAGACTTAAAATCTCTCGCCGCAAGGATTGTGGGTTCGAGTCCCACCGCCCCTACCATGTATTGCCTACGAGCCCGTGTCCCCCAGGGAATGCGGGCTCCTTTCTTTTGGACGCCGTCAACTGCAGAGCAGCTCATTTGGGACGGGGCTTTTTTGACTACTTTTTCCGCCCACCCAATGAGTTTCCTACCACATTTTCCGATGGAAAAACGTGGTTGTCTCGCACATTTTCCGATGGAAACACCCAAATGGCCTTATACTAACCGAGAGGGTTGGGAGGCAATATGCAGCGACAGCTTATGAGCGAACTTATCGCTTGGAAATCAAGGACGAATCGCAAACCTCTCTTGCTTAAGGGAGCCCGCCAGACAGGAAAGACTTGGCTTCTTAACGAATTCGCAAGCCAGCAGTATCGAAACGTCATTCGTTTTGACTTTATGCTCGAGCCGAGCACACGCTCGCTGTTCGATGGGGACCTCGACCCCAAGCGCATCATCTCCCAGATAGAACTCCTACGTGGCCAAACTGTAACGCCAGCAGACACGCTCATCATCTTCGACGAGATCCAAGAGGCCCCGCGCGGGATCACCTCGCTCAAGTACTTCAACGAGCTTGCACCCGAATACCACATCGTAGCAGCCGGTTCCTATATGGGCCTCGCGCTCCGACGCGAAAACGAGTCATTTCCCGTCGGCAAAATCGACCAGCTCACCATGCGTCCCATGGGGTTCGCCGAGTTCGTTCGTGCCGTCGACGGCGACCCGCTCGCCGACGCCATCCTTGCCGCAGACATGAACCTTCTAGCAAACGTTACCGAAAAGCTCGAACACTTGCTCAAGGAATACCTTGTTGTCGGCGGTATGCCCGAAGTTGTCTCCGCTTTCGCCGAGACACGCGGCTTCATCGAAGCCCGAAGGCTTCAGCAGCAAATCATCGAGGCTTACGAATCCGATTTTGGCAAACATGCACCCGCCCGCATCATCGAGCGCATGAGGTTGGTTTGGAAATCCCTTCCCGGCCAGCTTGCCAAAGAGAACAAGAAGTTTGTCTATGGCGCCCTTCGCCCCGGAGCGCGCGCACGCGATTTCGAGGAAAGCCTCCAGTGGCTCACGGACTACGGAATCGTTCATAAGGTGCCACGTGTTTCCGCTCTAAAGGCGCCGCTCTCGAGCTACGAAGACCTCTCGGGCTTCAAACTGTTCTGCATCGACACCGGCATCCTCGGAGCGCTCTCCGGTCTCTCTCCGGCCATCGTTCTTAACGGATCCGCTGTTTTTACCGAGTTCAAAGGTTCGCTGACCGAACAATACGTCGCGCAGGAGCTTTTGCTCCAGGACAAAACTCCCGCGTATTGGTCCTCTACCTCTGGCAATGCCGAAACCGACTTTGCCATCGACCATGCGGGAACCGTGCTTCCGCTTGAGGTCAAGGCGGCAGAGAACCTTAAAGCGAAGAGTCTGAAAATAGCCTGCGAAAAATTCAAGCTCGAGCGTTGCGTGAGGAGCTCCCTGGCGGCATATAGAGACGAGGGCATGCTCGTCAATATTCCGCTTTGGGAGATTGGGCAAATCGACAAGCTGGCATAGGCGCTGTGGGGACGCCCCGCAAGGACTGTCCCCAGGTGCCGACTGTTGAGTTGCGGTGGAATAGGGACTGTTTGGTGCCCGAAAGGGCGATTTTAGTCCGTATTTCACCGCAACTTATTTAGAGGGCGCTGAGGCTGGGGGTCCAGCCGATGGTGGGGGTCGCGCCGTCGAGGGTCTCGTTGATGGTGGCGGCCATTCCGGCGAGGAGGCTGTTCTCGCTTACGGTGAGTATGTCGTAACCGCCGGCTCGCATGAGCTCGCGGATCACCACGGCGCCAGCCAGAATCACACCCGCACGCTTGGGCTGCACGCCCGGTAGCGCGGCGATGCCCTCCACGTCCAGCGTGGACATACGCTCGATAGCGGCCGAGATCTGCTCCATCGAAAGCTCACGCAGGTGCACAAAGCTCGAGTCGTACGGCTCCAGTTCGTGAACGAGTGCCACGAGCGTGGTGACGGTACCGCCCACCGCGACGAGGCGCTCGGCGCGCTCAAAGTCGACAGGTAGGCCCTCAAAGTAAGCCCCGAACTGCTCGCCCGCCCATGCACCAGCGGCGGCAAGTTCACTGTCCGTTGGCGGCAGCGCCGAGAAAAACCGCTCCGTCACGCGACGGCAACCGATGTCCAGCGAGCGCGTTCCCTCCAGCGCGAAGACCCCGCGCTCCGGAGCGTATACGCCCGTCGCGAGCTCCGTGGAGCCACCACCCGAATCGGTAACAATGATGCGCTCGCCGGCAAAGTCGTGTGCCACGCCAAAAAACGTCAGGCGTGCCTCGACCTCGCCCGGAATCACCTGCGGTTCGAGCCCCAGCCCGCGCAGGCCGTCCAGCAGTAGCGCGGCGTTGGACGCATCGCGCGCGGCACTCGTGCAGGTGGTGCAGACGCACGCGGCCCCAAAGGCACGCGCCTCATCCACAAATATGCGACACGCAGCGAGCACACGCTCGACAGCCGCCTCGCAAAAGCGGCCCGTCGCGTCGACGCCCTCGCCCAGATCGGTAATCTCGGTATGCTTGGACGATTCCACGATCGCCCCGCCCTCGACCTGCGCCAGCACCAGTCGCGACGACACCGTTCCCAGGTCGATCGCGGCCACCTTATATCGTTTGCAATCTGCCATTGCGGGCTCCCCTCCGGGCGCTATTCGCCTACTCGCCGCTGGACGCGACCGTCTGGCCCTCGACGCCGTTAAACCCAAACAGCATGTCGAGCGCTTGGATGTACCACGGCGCGTCCTTACCGACTTCTTCGATTTCCTTGGCCACTTCGCTGGCCTTCTTGGCGTTTGAGGACTTTTTGCTCGACGAGGCATCCGAATCGTCGTCCAGGCCCTGCACTTCAATCCTCTTCTCGCCGGGCATCACCAAGCCCAGGTCCTCGGATGCCGCGTCCTTGATACCCTCCTCCGAGAGCAGCTTGTCGACGCTTTTTTGCAGGTCGTCGTTATATTGCTCGCGAATCTCGACCTGCTTGGCCAAGATGTCGCTCGAGCGCTTAGCCACGTACAGGTCGCGTACGGGAAAATACAGGCTCACGAGCGCCAGGGCGACGACAATGCCAACAAACAGCCCCCGCTGGGGACCGTGGGTAAAGTCGTAGATTGCCTTGACCACCGCGTTATCGTTGGCGTAATGCATGAAGTCCGAGCCCGAAAGACGGTTCGAGGGCCTACTCGGCTTTTCATGCGTTTGAGCCGAGGAACGCTGAGCATGCTCCGAGTGCGCCGGGCGCACCGAACGTAGCGGGCGGTCCGTCGACGTATTCACTTGAGCACGGGAGTGTGAGGCACTTGTCGGTCGCTGCGTGGAGCAGTCGGCACCGGCGTAATCGGACCCGCCGAGCTGCACCGTGCGCGCACGGCGAGGTGACGGCTCACGCGAACCGGCGGAATAGTACCTGTTGTCGTAAATCTGATCCATGTGCGCCTTGTGCGGTTGAGGTTTGTTTGCGCTAAGTCTTTTAGTTATAGCACGAGCGCGCGCAACGCCTTCGGCGGCCCTTGCTCGACATAAAAAAGGCGCTGAGCCATATGGCCCAGCGCCCAATGGTGCTCAACAGCGCCCGGCGGGAGCGAGGCGAATCCGAGTCAGCCCCGCCCCGCGCACGCCGTTTGCCTAGCGAATGTTGTAGAACGCGGCCTTGCCGGCGTAGCGCGCGCTGCCCTCGAGCTCGTCCTCGATACGGATGAGCTGGTTGTACTTGGCGATACGGTCGCTGCGGCACGGGGCGCCCGACTTAATCTGACCGGCGTTGACGCCCACGACCAAGTCGGCGATCGTGGAGTCCTCGGTCTCGCCGGAGCGGTGGCTCACGATGCAGGCGTAACCGGCCTCCTTGGCAGTCTCGATGGCCTCGAGCGACTCGGTGAGCGTGCCGATCTGGTTGACCTTGACCAGGATCGCGTTGGCGGCACCCAGCTCGATGCCCTTCTTGAGGCGCTCGGTGTTGGTGACGAACAGGTCGTCGCCCACCAGCTGCACCTTGTTGCCAATGCGACGGGTAAGCTCGACCCAGCCGTCCCAGTCCTCCTCGGCCATGCCGTCCTCGATGGAGATGATGGGATAGGCGTCGACGAGCTTCTCCCAGTAATCGACCATCTGGGCGCTCGTGTACTCCACACCCTCGCCCTTGAGCTCGTACATGCCGGTCTCGACGTTGTAGAACTCGGTCGAGGCCGGGTCCATGGCGTACATGAAGTCGACGCCGGGCTTAAAGCCAGCCTTCTCCACGGCCTTGGTGATGTACTCGAAAGGCTCGGCATTGGTCTTAAGGTTGGGGGCAAAGCCGCCCTCGTCGCCCACGCCGCCGCCCAGGCCGGCCTCGTGCAGCACGCCCTTGAGGGTGTGGTAGACCTCGGCGCACCAACGCAGGCCCTCGGCAAAGCTCGGGGCGCCCACCGGCATGATCATGAACTCCTGGAAGTCGACGTTGTTGTCGGCATGTACGCCGCCGTTGAGGATGTTCATCATGGGCGTGGGCAGCAGGTGGGCGTTGACGCCGCCCAGGTACTGGTACAGCGACAGGCCCGCCGACTCGGCAGCGGCGCGGGCGACGGCCAGCGACACGCCCAGAATGGCGTTAGCGCCGATCTTGGTCTTGTTGGGTGTACCGTCCGCAGCGATCAACGCGGCATCGACGGCGCGCTGATCGAAGGCATCGAGGCCCACGACGGCGTTAGCGCACTCGTTGTTGACGTGCTCGACGGCCTGAGAGACGCCCTTGCCCAGGTAACGGCCCTTGTCGCCATCGCGCAGCTCACATGCCTCAAAGGCGCCGGTCGAAGCGCCCGAAGGCACCATCGCGCGGCCGAAGCTGCCGTCCTCGAGCACGACCTCGACCTCGACGGTGGGGTTGCCGCGGCTGTCGAGCACCTCGCGACCGTAGACGTCCAAAATATCGCTCATGTTGTCTCCCTCTCACTTGGAAACGGGTTGAATGCTTGGCGACCGGCTGACCGTGCACCGTCGGTGTGCCTCCGTAAGTTAGCCATGTCGCACTTTTTGCATTATGCCCTAAGTTAGCCGAGGGATACATCTTTTTAAAAAAATGGGAACGATGGGACAAGTCCGTCCCGTCGTTCCCGCAGTCTTACTCCCCTGCCTTTGCGGCATCCCAGAGGTCGTTGAGACCGTGGGTCGAAAGCTCGGCCAGATCAACATGAGCATCGGCCGCCATCTGTTCCATCGCGGCCCAGCGGCGGCGAAACTTTGCCGTGCTCGCGCGCAGAGCGCTCTCGGCGTCGATTCCCTCCTTGCGCGCAACGTTGACCAGGGCAAAGAGCAGGTCGCCAAACTCCATCTCGCGCTCGGGCGAGCCGGGAGCCTCGGCCTCAAACTCGGCACGCTCCTCGGCGACCTCGTCCCACACATCCTGGACCGTCTCCCACTCAAAGCCCACGGCAGCCGCCTTGCGCGACACCTTCTGGGCCTGCATCAGCGCAGGCAGATGTGTGGGCACGCCGTCGAGCAGGCCCTCGGGCGCAGCCTCGTCCGCCGCCACGGCCTTGTCCTTGGCGGCCTTCTCGGCAAGCTTAACCTCGTCCCAGATCTTGAGCACCTCGTCGGAGCTCTCGGCGTCCGCATCGCCAAACACGTGTGGGTGGCGGCGGATGAGCTTGGCGTCGATATCGCGCGCCACGTCGGCCAGCGTAAACTCGCCGGCGTCCGCCGCAATCTGCGCATGCAGTACTACCTGCATGAGCACGTCGCCGAGCTCCTCGCGCAGATGCGCCACGTCGTCCGCCTCGATGCAATCGAGCGCCTCGTAGGCTTCCTCGATCATGTTCTTGCCGATACTCTGATGCGTCTGCTCGCGATCCCACGGGCAGCCATCGGGCTGACGCAGACGCCAGATAGTCTGCACCAGATGCTGCAGCTCGGCCGACGCGTCGACCAGCGTGGACAGGTCGCGCGAACCCTCGGCATTTTGCTGAGCCATGTGCTGCGCCATGGTTATTCCTCCTCCATGATCACGTGGCGGAACGCGCCGCCCTCGTAGATGCCGTAGCTATGCGAGCCGTCCTTGGGGATGCTCACGCTGCCGGGGTTGAAGAGCCACAGGCCCGGGTGCGCGATGCTTTCCTCGTTAACCTTGATGTGCGTGTGGCCGTAGACGAGCGCGGAGCCCTCGGGCAGCGCGGGTGCGTGGTCGACGCTGTTGTGCATGCCGGCGCCAAAGACGTGGCCGTGCGTCAAGAACAGCTCGCGGCCGGTCTCGTCAAACAGCGTGGCGTAGTCGGCCATGACTGGGAAGTCGAGCACCATCTGGTCGACCTCGGCGTCACAGTTGCCGCGCACCGCGATGATGCGGTCGGCCAGGGCGTTGAGCAGCGGAATCACACGCTTGGGGGCGTAGTCGCGCGGCAGGTCGTTACGCGGGCCGTGGTAGAGAAGGTCGCCCAGCAGCACAATGCGGTCGGGCTGCTCGGACTCGATGGCGGCGACCAGGCGTTCGGTCCAATATGCCGAGCCGTGAATGTCGGAAGCGATGAGGTATTTCATGGTGGTCCTTTCGGGTGGGGTTGATATGACTGGGCGCGGGATGTCGCCGGCCGCGCTATTCAAATCGCAGTGCCGCGCTCTGGGCCGCCTGCATCACGCGTTGGAGCGGCACGTTGTGCTCGCGAGCGAGGCGGGAGCAGTCCTCGTACTCGGGCGCCGCGCGCTCGCTGCCATCGGGCAGGGTCGCTACTTTGACGGCCACCTCGCCCCACGTCGTCGTCACTTGCTCAAAGCGGCGTGGTAGGCAAACGCGCTCCATAACCTGGCGGCGGATGCCGTTGGTCGTGGTCTCCAAAAAGATAATCGTCTGCAGGCGCTCGATATCCTCGTGGGTGCAGATTACCTGCAGCTGCCAGCCGGGGCGACCTTTCTTGCAATAGAGGGGCAGCCAATGCACCTCGCGCGCACCGGCCTCGCGCAGGCGGTCGGCGGCATAGGCGAGTACCTCGGGCGACGCATCGTCGATATCGCACTCCAGCTTGACGATGGTCTCGGGCGCATCGGTTTCGCGGGACAGCGGAGATGTACTTCCACGTTGCATACGGTCCGGATCCTTTCCGCGCGGGCTCGTTTTGTCCACCCAAACGCTAGCACATCGCAGGCGGCGCAGGGGCGGCGTCATGGGATAGGTGCGACTTTTGCTGGGCGCAAGTGCTGGCGCGCTCCAACGCCGGCCCGCTCCATTCAAACGTGTACGTCAGCCTCCAAACATGTCATTTTTTGCAGCTTTTGGAGGCTGATGCACATGTTTTGAGAGCGCAAGCGAGGCCGCACCGCGCGCCGCGCAGCCTTTCCAATCGATTTCGACCCCCGGCGTGCCCGGCGTGTTGAGAGCTGCGCCATTACAATGGAGCGGATTCGCTTGACGCAAAGGAGCCGCCATGTCTGCTTGCCCGCTGATCGATTGCCATACCCACACCTCGTTCTCGGACGGTCATGCCTCGTTTGAGGACAACGTTCGCGCCGCTGCTGCGGCCAGCTGCCGCGTCATGGTCTCAACCGATCATCTCACCCTGCCCGCCAGCATGGACGCCAACTGCGAAGTGCAGGTTACTGAGGGCGACCTGCCGGCGCATCGTCTGGCTTTTGAGGACGCCCGCAAGCTCGCCGCGCAGATCACGCCGGAGCTCGAGCTTATCTATGGCTTTGAATGCGACTGGTACGAAGGTTGCGAGCCTTTGGTTGAGCGCTGGTCCGCGGGTGCCATAGTGCGCTTGGGCAGCGTGCATTGGATTGGCAACCCGGGCGATATCATGGCCGGTGCCGCGGGTACGGCGGGAACGGAAAACGTCGCTCGCCCCGATACGCCCGATTCCCTTTGCGGTTGGATCGACGACGACACCGACCTGCACGTTTGGGAAAACCTGGGCGTGCGCGGCGTGTGGGAGCGCTATGTCGACGACTGGTGCCGCGCCTGCGAAAGCTCGCTCAGCTTTGATGTGATGGCTCACCCTGACCTGGTCATGCGCTTTTCGAAGGAAGGCTTTACGCCCGACTTTGACCCCGCACCGTTTTGGCAGCAGATGGCCGAATGCGCCCACGATACGGGCCGCCGCATTGAGGTCTCGACCGCCGCACCGCGCAAGGGCCTCGACGACTACTATCCCACGACCGGATTGCTGCATTGCTTTGCCCACGCCGAGGTGCCGATAACTTTTGGCTCGGACGCACACCGCGCCTGCGACATCTGCTGGAACATCCGTGAGGCCCAGGCACACGCCTACGACTGCGGCTACCGAACCTTCGGCATCCCCCACCTCACCGGAGAATGGGAGTCCACGCCCCTCGCCTAACCATCCCTTCATAAGTTGCGGTGGAATAGGGATTGTTTTGCCTGATGAAGCGCTTAAACAGTCCCTATTTCACCGCAACTTCCATGACCCCGTTACACCAACAAAGACTGTCCCAAACGACTAGTGGCGGCGGGCGTTGAGTTCGCCGGCCAGCTCGTCGAGGGTGATACCGTAGCGCTCGAGCGTCACGAGCAGGTGGTAGACCAGGTCGCCGGCCTCGTAGCGGATGTGATCGTGATCGTTATCCTTGCAGGCCATGATCACCTCGCTCGCCTCCTCGGCAAGCTTCTTGAGCAGCTCGTCCTCGACGTCGGTCAGCAGGCGAGCGGTATAGCTCTCCTGCGGCAATGCGTCGCGACGGCCGTGAATCACCTCGGCGAGCCCCGTCAGCGTCTCACCGATATTTCCATCCTGAACGTTTGCGGTGCGCACACCCATAGTTCAATCCTTTCTGGTTGGCCGAGCGTCTAATCGAGCGCCCGCCCTACGCGAGTTTCTTAA
This sequence comes from Collinsella sp., assembly GCA_048321375.1. GTDB lineage: Bacteria > Actinomycetota > Coriobacteriia > Coriobacteriales > Coriobacteriaceae > Collinsella. The sequence continues at coordinate 17,977 of DBFDVR010000014.1, read as the reverse complement.
AGAAGCAGGTACGGTTGCCGGTATGGCAGGCCGGACCCGGCGAGTCGACCTTGACCAGCAGCGTATCGCTATCGCAGTCGGCCCAGAGCTCCTTGACCTCCTGCATATTGCCGCTCGTCGCGCCCTTGTTCCAGAGCTCCTGACGGCTACGGCTCCAAAACCACGTGGTACCGGTCTTGAGCGTCAGCCCCACCGATTCCTCGTTCATCCAAGCAACCATAAGCACCTCGCCGGTGTCATACTGCTGAACCACACAAGGAATCAGCCCCTTGGCGTCGTATTTAAGATCCGCTGGAGTAGTAATTTCTCTCATTTCAATTCCCCAATTTAAACATCGCCGGTCGGCGAGGGTTGTCCAGGTGCCGCAGGTTGCCGCGAAAGAGGAGCGACGCGTACTTTGGTACGCGAGCGACGGTTTAAGCGGCAAGATGCGGTGCCTGGGCAAGCCGCAGCGAAGCCCGCAGCATTAGAAGTCCAGCCTCACAGGAATACCTTGACTGGCCATATACTCCTTCACCTGGCGAATGCTGAACGTCCCAAAGTGAAAGACGCTCGCCGCCAGCACGGCATCGGCCTCGCCCTCAATCACACCCTCGGCAAAATGCTCGAGCGTACCCACACCGCCGCTCGCGATGACGGGAATCGGCACCGCACGCGCCACGGCGCGGGTGAGCGCCAGGTCAAAGCCGGACTTGGTGCCGTCGCGATCCATACTGGTCAGCAAGATCTCGCCGGCGCCGCGACGAGCCGCTTCCTCGGCCCACGCCACCGCGTCGATACCCGTGGCGTTGCGGCCGCCCGCCGTGAAGACCTCCCACTTGTCGGCACCCGGCTCTCCGGGCAAACCGACGCGCTTGGCATCGATCGCCACGACCACGGCCTGACTGCCAAAAGCCGCGGCAGCCTGGCTAATCAGCGACGGGTCACGCACGGCCGCCGAGTTGAGCGACACCTTGTCGGCACCGGCGGCAACCATGGTCCGCATGCCCACCAAGTCGCGAAAGCCGCCGCCCACGGTATAGGGAATGGCGAGCTCCTCGGCCGCATGCGCCGCCATCTCGATGGTCGTCACACGGTTGTCACTCGTCGCGGTAATGTCCAAAAATACGACCTCGTCCGCACCTTCGCGGTCGTAGGCGCGCGCCAGCTCCACCGGATCGCCCGCATCGCGCAAGCTCACAAAGTTGACGCCCTTGACCACACGGCCGTCCTTGACGTCCAGGCAGGGAATTACGCGCTTGGTAAGCATGGGCTACTCCTCCCCTCGAGCGGCGGCCAGCGCCTGGGCCAGCGTAAAGTTGCCCTCATAGAGCGCGCGGCCGGTAATGGCGCCTTCAATCGCGCCCTCACCCACCGCGGCCAGCGCGCGGATATCGTCGAGCGCCGAGATGCCGCCCGAAGCCACGACGGGAAAGCCCGCGACCTCGGCCACATGGCGATACGCCGCCACATCGATGCCCGTCTGCATGCCGTCACGCGCGATGTCGGTGTAGACCAGGTGCTTAAAACCCAGCTCGGTGAGCTGTGCCACGGCATCGTCGAGTGCCACGCCCGCGCCATCACGCCAGCCGTTCACCTTGACCTGGCCGTCGTATGCGGCAATGTCGGCCACCAACAGCTCGCCAAAACCTTTGGCTGCCACCTCGGCAAAACCCGGCTCGGTCACCAGCACGGTGCCCAGCGCAATGCGGCGCGCACCGTAGCCGGCCAACTCGTCGATGCGCGCGAGCGAGCGGACGCCGCCGCCCACGTCCACGGACAGACCGTTGACGCCGCAGATGGCCTTAATCGCCGCCGAGTTGGCAGCGCATGTGTCCTCGTCCTCGCCAAAGGCAGCGGACAGGTCGACGACGTGCACCCAGCTTGCGCCCTGCTCGGCAAACGAGCGAGCAACGGCCACGGGGTCGTCGGAATATACCTTGCAGCGGCTGCGGTCGCCACGCTCCAGGCGCACGACCTTGCCGCCGATCAGATCGATTGCGGGAAACAGGATCATCGGCCAGCCTCCTCGACGATGTTGACGAAGTTCTTAAGGATGCGCTGACCCAGCGCGGAGGATTTCTCGGGATGGAACTGGCAGCCCCACACGTTGCCATGGCGCACGATGCACGGGAAGCTCCGCGTATAGTGCGTGCGCGCCAGCACATCGGCGGCATCGGCGTCGTCGGCCACCGCGTAGCTGTGGGTAAAGTACATGTTGGCACCCTCGGCAAAACCAGCAAGCAGCGGATCGGCCGCGCCGGCGGGCGTCAGGTGCACCTGGTCCCAGCCCACGTGCGGCACCTTCAGACGGCTCGACTCCAAGCGCGTGCACGAACCGCGCATGATACCCAGGCCATCGACCCAGGGACCGCCAACCTGCTCGGAGGTGTTGCCGTCGGCGACCGCGCCCTCGTCCGCAGGCACGCCCTCGTTGCCGCGCTCAAAAAATAGCTGAAGGCCCAGGCAGATGCCAAGCAGCGGAGTTCCGGCGGCGACGGCATCGAGCACCGCGTCCGCCTCGCCGCTCTGGCGCATAAAGGCGATCGCGTCACAGAACGCGCCCACGCCCGGGATAACCAGGCCGTCGGCGTTGCGGATCTGCTCTGGATCGTCCGACGTGCAGACGGCGGCACCGGCGCGTGCAAGCCCGCGCGCAACGCTCGACAAGTTGCCCTTGTGGTAGTCGACCACCACGATCTTCGGTTCGCCCACGCGACCCCTCCCTTATCTCATCGTCCAAAACCACCACAAAGGGGACAGGCACCTTCGTAGTGGTTTTTGCCTTTGTTGCGGTTACAGCGAGCCCTTGGTGCTGGGGATGCCCTGCACGCGGGGATCGAGCTCGCAGGCGTGGCGCATCGTGCGGCCCACGGCCTTAAAGGCGGCCTCGATAATGTGATGCGAGTTGCCGCCCGCCAGCTCGCGCACGTGCAGCGTGAGCTTGGCATCGCGCGCAAAGGCGTAGAAGAACTCGACGGCCAGCTCGGTATCGAAGCTGCCCACGCGCTCGGTCGGCACGGGCAGCTCGCAGTAGGCCTGCCCGCGGCCCGAAATATCAACAGCAGCCATCACAAGCGTCTCGTCCATGGCGATCGCCGCGTCGGCAAAGCGCGTAATGCCCGCCTTGTCGCCCAGCGCCTGGCAAAACGCCTCGCCCAGCACAATACCCGTGTCCTCGACGGTGTGATGTGCATCGACCTCGACGTCGCCCACCGCGTGCACCGTCAGATCGAACAGACCATGGCGGCCAAAAGCGTTGAGCATGTGGTCGAAATACGGCACGCCGGTCGAGATATCGCACACGCCAGATCCGTCCAGGTCGAGCTTTACGACAATGTCGGTCTCGCCCGTCTTGCGGGTTACCTCGGCATAGCGGTCCATCTACATCTCCTCCTTCACCAGCGCGGCAAACGCTGCCAGCACCTCGTCGTTTTCCTGCGGGGTGCCCACGGTAATGCGCAGGCAGTCCGCGAGCCCCGGCGCGTAGCTAAAGTCGCGCACCAAAATTGAATACTCGTCGCGCAGGCGCTCGCGCACGCGCGTGGCATGCGGCGTGCGCACGAGCACAAAGTTCGCCGCGCTCGGCCACGCCTCCACGGGCAAGCCCTCGGCAGCCATCACGCGCAGAGCGGCCAGCTCGCGCTCACGCTCGGATGCGACCTGCGCCACCACAGGTGCGTAGGCATCGCGGGCACGCACGCAGGCAAGTGCTGCCGCCTGGCTCAGCACGTTGACCGAATAGATCTGGCGAATCGCCGCGAACACGTCGATGACCTCGGGCGCCGCGATCACATAGCCCAGGCGCGTGCCGGCGGCGCCGAACGCCTTGGACAGCGTATGCAGAATCACCAGGTTGGAATGCTCGGCGATAAGGCCTTGCGCCGTGGTTGCCGCGCCAAACGAATCGTCCGCAAACTCAACGTAGGCCTCGTCGACCATCACCATGCCGGGACACGCATCGCACAGGGCCGCGACAAAGTCGAGCGGCGCCACGTCGCCCGTGGGATTGTTGGGTGAGGTCACGATCGCCAGGTTGCACTCGGGTGCGGCCGCGAACACAGCCGCCTGGTCGAGCTCAAAAGTTGCCGGGTCGCGCCACACGTCGCGCACCTCGGTCTGACAGAGCGACGCAAAGAACGCGTACTCGCTAAAGCACGGCGGGCAGTTGAGCAGAGTCCGCCCCGCGCCGCCAAACGCCAGCAGGAAGTTATAGAGTAGCTCGTCGCCGCCGTTGCCCACGCAGATGTTCTCGCGCGTCACGCCATGCCAGGCAGCAAGCTCGTCGCGCAGGTCGTTGGACATGGGATCGGGATAGCGGTTGAGCGGTGCGGCAGCCAAGGCCGCATCAACCGCCTCGCGCACGCCGGCCGGCACGGGATAGGTGTTCTCGTTGGCCGAAAGGTTGATGCGCGTGGGCGTAAAGTTGGGATCATAGGGCTCAATACCGGCCAGGTAAGGCTGGACGAGCTCCTTCATGCGGGGTGAAAGCTCGGCCATATTAGGCCTCCTCGCCGGCCGCACCGGCGGCACTGCTCGCAGCCGCCGCCAGGTCTACGCCCTCAGCAACCGTCGCCACGGCGTCGCCCGGCCAGGCAACCTTGGTCAGGTCGGCCGCGGCCAGCGACTCAGCGCTCACGGAGTCCTCGCCCTGCTCCAGCACGCGACGGCGCAGTGCGGCCGAAAGCGCGTGTGCCCACAGGCCCTCTGCCTCGGCCAGGCGCTGCGTGGCGGGAGCGTCGGAAAGCAGGCCCTCGGGCGTATAGCAAATGACGCTCGAGCGCTTGACGAACTCCTCCACCGAAAGCGGGTTGGAGAACATGGCCGTGCCGCCGGTCGGCAGCGTGTGGTTGGGGCCGGCGACGTAATCGCCGAGCGGCTCGGAGCTCCAGGCGCCCACAAAGATAGCGCCGGCGTTACGAATACCGCCGAGCAGGCCCATCGCATCCTTGCAGTGCAGCTCCAGGTGCTCGGGCGCCACGGTGTTCACGGCCTCGGCAGCGGCGGCCATGTCGGCGGCCACCACGATAGCGCCCTCGTTATCGAGTGAGGCGCGCGTGATCTCGGCACGCGGGGACTGCGCCACCAGGATGTCGATACCCGCCTCGACCTCGCGCGCAAACTGCTCGTCGCAGGTCACCAGATAGCAGGCGGCCAGCGGATCGTGCTCGGCCTGGGCCATCAGGTCGGCCGCGACCACCATGGGCTTGGCCGTGGCGTCGGCCAGCACGCAAACCTCGGACGGGCCGGCGACCATGTCGATGCCCACATCGCCCGACACGATCTGCTTGGCCGCGGCGACAAAGGCGTTGCCCGGGCCAGTGATCTTGTCGACGCGCGGAATGGTCTCGGTGCCGTACGCCAGCGCGGCCACGGCCTGGGCGCCGCCCACCATATAGATCTCGTCCACGCCGCCGAGCTTGGCAGCCGCAAGCGTATACGGGCTGATCAGGCCATCTTTTTGCGGCGGAGTCACCATGACCACGCGCTTGACGCCGGCCACCTTGGCGGGGATGGCGTTCATGAGCACAGTGGAGGGATACTGCGCGCGGCCTCCCGGCACGTAGATGCCGGCCGCGGCAAGCGGGGTCACCTTAACGCCGAGCATCGTGCCGTCCGGGCGCGTGGTAAACCAGCTCTGCTCGACCTCGCGCTGGTGGAATTCGCGAATCTGGCGCGCGGCCTTCTCGAGCGCGGCGACAAAGGCCGGGTCGAGGCCTTCGAGCGCAGCATCGATCTGCTCCTGCGGCAGGCGGAAGCTTTCCAGCTCAACACCGTCAAAACGCTGGCAGTAATCGCGCACCGCGGCATCGCCGTTGGCGCGCACGTTGGCCACGATATCACGGGCGGCATCGACGATGTTTTGCGGCAGCACGCCCTTGCGGTTGAGCTGATTGGTAACAAGGCGCTCGCCGGGAGCAAGTTTGATGGTCTTCATATCGGTATCCCCTATCGGTCGAGGTTGCGTTTGAGAAACGAGAGACCAGGCGGCGGCGACAATCGCCCCGCAGCCCGGATATGGGGGCGCCCGTGCGTGCTCGCGCTATTGTGCCGAGCCCGCGACGGGCTCAAAATGCTTGTCCTTCACGGCGGCTGCCAGGCGATCGGCCAGGTTGCGCACGCGCGGATCCAGGCGTGCGGAACCCGGGTTGACGAAGAAGCGCGCCGTGCAGTCCATAATGCGGCCGGTGATGACCAGGTCGTTGTCGCGCAGGGTCGCACCCGTGGCGGTAATGTCCACGATGCGGTCGGTCATACCGACGATGGGGCCCAGCTCAATATTGCCGTGCAGCGAAACGATGTCGGCATTCACGCCACGCTCGGCATACCAGGCGCTCGCGATGCGCGGGTACTTGGTGGCCACACGAAGCGACCCGCGGCGGGCATAGTTGCGCTCGGCCTGGCCGGCGCGCCATGCGGGCTCCGCCTCAATAAAGGTGCACAGGCCATAGCCCAGATCGACCAGCTGCAGCAAGTTGAGGTCGGCCTCGATGAGCGAGTCCCAGCCGCAGATGCCGCAATCGGCACCACCACAGCCCACAAAAGCGGGCGCGTCGCTGGGACGCACGATGACAAACTCGATATCGCCGACCGTGCCCTCGCCGGCACGCGTGTCGCGACCGCGCACAATCAGGTGACGGCCGGGGTCGCGCAGCTCAGAGACGTCCAGGCCCGCGGCCTCGAGCACGTCGAGCGTGTCGGCCTTAAGCGAACCCTTGGGCACGGCGATGCGCAGCGGGCCCTCGGCGCCACGGCCCACGGCGTGATCGCCATCGGAGGCGGCGTCCTCGGCCGAGGTGCGCGCGGCCTCCAGGCGCTCAAGCGAAAAGGCAAAACCCGCCGCCGGCACCTCGATGCCGTCGCCAAACGCGCCGGTAAAGATGGAGTCGTAGCGACCGCCCGAGCCGACCGGATCGGGCAGACCACCGGCATAGGCCTTAAAGACCAGACCGGTGTAGTAATCGAAAGAATTCATGATGGAGAAGTCGAAGGACAGCACCTGAGCATCCTCGGGAGCCAGGCCCTCAACCAGGGCACGCAGCTCGCGCGTCAACGGCGCAACGATACCGGCCGCCGCCAGCAGCGCATCGACACGGTCGAGCACCTCGGCGCCACCATGCAGGCGCGGCAGCTCGCTAATGGCAGCCTTGACGGCCTCGGGCTCGGCGCTTGCCGCCACGCGGGCATCGAGGCCCACAAAGTCGTTGGCGTGCACGCAGCGCAGAGCCTCGGCAGCCAGCTCGCGATCCTCGCACGCCGCGAGCAGCTCCTTAAACGGGCGCACGCTACCTGCGATAATGCGCGCATCGGGCAGCGCCAACTTGCGAACGGCCTCGGCCACCAGCGAGACGATCTCGACATCGCCCGCGGTATCGCCCGCGCCGATGAGCTCAAAACCCAGCTGGGTAAATTGACGCGAACCGCCGGCATTGCGCTGGCATTCGCGAACCACCGGCGCCTCATAGCGCAGGCGCAGCGGCAAGTCGGCCGCGCGCATGCGGGTCGAGACCAAACGCACGATCGGCAACGTATTGTCGGGACGAACCACCAACAAGCGGCCGTCATCGTCAAAAAGCTTAAACGGCGTGTCCGCGATACGGCCGCCCTCCTCGAGCGAGCCCTTGTCCTCGAGCAGCGGCGTCTCAACCGGCAGATAATGATGCTCCCTAAAGCAGCCCTTCACCGTCAGCGCGATCTCCTCGCGCGCCTGAGCCTCCTCGGGCAATATGTCCCGGAATCCCCACGGTGTGGCCGTCATCTGGTGAGCCTCCTCATGCTGTGTTGCATACAGAACAAACGACCGGCATAGCTCCGCCGGTCTTTTGGGTACTTTAGCATACTAGAGTGCTTGCGGGGAAAATCCTTGTCCGCAGTTCACACCGTATTCATTTGGAAACATAGGGGCAGACGCTCAGCTAAATCTGACGATTATCTAGGCCAACCAGAAACCATATCCCGTTTTTCGTCTAAAAACTGGGATGCAGTTTCCGCTGAGGACCTTTTCCGAACTGCTTCTGCAGCGGCTGTTTTGGCTCCGGGACCGCGTCAATCGCATATCTTTATGGCGCCTTTATCCTACACATGTTGTATAACTACCAAATGTGGAATATAACAAAGAGCAAAACATAGGCTGAGCGTTATGGAGGATTGAGGTTGAAAGAGAAGCTATTTCGATGGGTCGTGAAGCACCGCAAACCCATCATCGCGTTCTATGCGGTGGCAGCACTGGTATGCCTGTTCCTGCGCCAGTTTGTAGGCGTTAACTACGACATTACGAGCTATCTGCCCGACGAAGCGGCGTCGACCGTCGCTCTGAATACCATGGGTGATGAGTTTGAGGGTGACATTCCCAACTGTCGCGTTATGGTGCCCAATGTCTCGATCGCTCAGGCGCTCAAATACAAGGACAAAATCAAAAAGGTCGACGGCGTCGAGGAGGTCCTATGGCTTGACGACGCGGCAGATATCGATCAGCCGCTTGCCACGCAAGACAAAGACACCGTTGAGACCTATTACAAAAAGAACAACGCCCTGTTTACGGTGACGGTTAATTCCGAAAAGGAGATCGAGGCAACCGACGCTATTCGAGATATCGTGGGCGACGAGGGCGCCATTACGGGCTCGGCCATGTCTAACGCGCTCGCCACCACATCGACCGAGCAGCAGATCAGCATTATCACGGTCGCTGTCATAGCGATTATCTTCGTGATTCTGGTCATCACGACTACCAGCTGGGCCGAACCCATCCTGGTGCTGCTGGGCCTGGGCGTCTCGGTGTTTATCAACTGGGGCACCAACCTCATCTTTGGCGAGATTAGCTTTGTCACCAACTCTGCGGGCTCCATTTTGCAGGTTGCCATCGCGCTGGACTTCTCGGTCTTTTTGCTGCACCGCTTTAACGAGGAGCGTGGCCGCCACGGCAGCGTTGCCGAAGACATGGTGCAGTCGTGCTGCCTGTCCTCGGTCGCCGTGTTTTCGAGCGGTTGCACGGTCTGCATCGGCTTTATCGCGCTTGCCGCCATGCAGTTTAAGATCGGCCCCGACCTTGGTCTTGCCCTTGCAAAGGGTATCGCCATCAGCCTGGTATCGGTCTTTACCTTTGTTCCTTCGATGTTCGTTCAGTTCGATGGCTTTGTGCAAAAATCGCAGCACAGGCCCTTTGTCCCGCCGCTGGGTAAGTTCGCCCGTCTGGTGCTCAAGGTCTGTATCCCCGCTGCCGTCGTGATCCTCGCCGTGGTTTACCCTGCGCGTGTGGCATCGACCTCCAGCGATATCACGTACTACTACGGCACTTCGCACATTTTTGGTTCGGATACGCGGCTTGGTCAGGATATGGACAAGGTCAAGGAGGTCTTTGGCAACTCCGATACCTACGTTGTGCTCGTTCCCCGTGGAGAGGTGAGCGAGGAGCAGGCACTCTCCAATGAGCTCAAGGCGCTCCCCGAGGTCAAGTCCATCCAGAGCTATGTTGACGTTGCGAGTCCCTATATCCCCACGGGCATGGCCGAAAAGGACACGCTCGATCTGGTGGAGGGAGAGCACTACAGCCGTTTGGTGCTCACGGTTACCGCGCCCTACGAGGGTCCGAGTACATTTAAGCTGGTCAAGAAGATTCGTTGTATCGCGGACAAACATTATCCGGGTAAGGCAATGCTCGCCGGCGAGGGCGTGAGCACCACCGACCTTAAGGACACCATCACCGTCGATAAGGGCAAGGTCGACCTCATCGCCGTCGTGGCCGTGTTCGCGGTCTTGCTGCTGGCCACCAAGTCGCTGAGCCTGCCGATCATCTTGGTGCTCGTGATTGAGACCTCGATCTGGGTCAACTTTGCTGCACCGCTCTACACCGGTATGCACGAGTTCTTCCTCGCCTACTTAATTGTGAGCTCCATCCAGCTGGGCGTTGCCGTCGACTACGGCATCCTGATTGCTGACCGCTATCGTGAGGACCGCGTGACCATGCATAAGCGCGAAGCGCTACTCGAGACCATGGAAGCTTGCACGATTCCTGTTTTGACCTCTGGATCGGTTCTGCTAATCAGTGGCTTCCTGATCCATGCGATCTCGAGCCACGGCGTGCTCAAGCAGATCGGCTGGTTCCTGGGCGTCGGCGTGAGCATCTCCCTAGTCGCCGTACTCTTTGCGCTGCCGGGTTTCCTGTATGTGCTCGATGGCCTCATCGGCAAGACCACGCTCAAAGCTCATTTTTTGCCCAAGGATGCCCAGGATCCGGTTTCGGATACCACCGAGGCATCGGCTGCGGACGGCTCCGCTCAGTAACGTTTTACAAAGCAGTTGGAAGGAATACCGCAATGCATACCCATACCACTGATACCGCTTCGAAAGAGCTCAAAGCCCAACGCGATCTTGTACGTCGTCCCCATAAGCGCATCGCTGCGCTCGCTCTTGCCGCCGGTCTGACCGTGGCCCTTACCGTTCCCGGTGCCGTTGTGTTCGCCGACGGCGTAGGGTCGACGAGCGCTGCCTCGGCTACGAGTGAACAGATGGCGACGGACTCCGATAACAGCACGCCGGGATATAAGAAAAACCAGGTCGTATACGTCAAAACCGATGCCGACGGCAATCGCACGGGTGTTTACGTGGTCAATAGCTTCGAGGCCAATAAGGGCGTCAAGATCGACGATGCCGGCACCTATAACAAAGTGACCAACCTATCGACGACTCAAAAACTAACGGACGACAGCGGGTCGGTTGCCGTTACGGGCCAGGGAGTGCAGGACTTTGTCTACCAGGGCGATCTGGACAAGAACACTCAGATGCCGTGGAACGTCACCGTGGCATACCAGCTCGATGGCCGCGATATCGACGCCAAGGATTTGGCGGGCAAGAGCGGCAAGCTCACTATGAAGCTCAAGGTCGAAAAGAATGACGACTATACCGGTGGCGATTATGCCGATAACTACCTGGTTCAGATTACCGGTCAGCTTAAGGATGCCGAGGCACACGATATTGAGGCTGAGGGCGCCACGGTTGCTGCCAACGGCTCCAACACGCAGCTTACCTACATGGTGATTCCCGGCAGCACCGGAGACTACACCATTACGACCGATGTTGAGGATTTTGAGTTTGATGGCTGGCAGATTGTCGGCGTGCCGCTGAATCTTGCCATCGATGTGGACTCGAGCAGCATGGATACGAGCCAGCTCGTGGAGCTCTCCAACGGTATTGCTACGGCCAATAGCGGTGCTGGCCAGGTTGCCGACGGTGTCAAGACGCTCGCGGCCTCGCTTGCCACGGCCAATACCGGTGCCGGCACGCTGTCCAGTGGCGCCGCTGCGCTCGCGGCGGGTACGAGTCAGCTCAACGCGCAGGTCCCCACGCTGGTCGAAGGCGTGAGCAACCTTAATGCCGGTGCCGAGGGGGTTAATGCCGGTGCCGTGCAGCTTAAGGGCGGTGCGTCCGATCTTTCGGCGGGCCTTTCCAAGCTGCAGGGGAGCGCACAGCAGATCTCGGGCGGCATAAGTGGAATTGCCGCTGGGTCCGATACGTACGTCGACGCGCTGACGCTGGGCAAGCAGGCTCAGGAGGCAAACCTTGCCAAGGCGCAGGCTGCGGCCAAGGCGGCCCAGGACGCCGTGACCGCTACGTCGGGCAACGCCTACAGCGCGCTGTACGGGCCGCAGGGTCTTACGGCGGCGCTCAGCGGCGAGGGGCAGTACCTTGCCGGTGCACAGCAGGCGCTCGGCGGGGCAAAGCAGGCCGCGAGCGCCATGGGCAACGATGCGGCAAAGGCTAACGCCGAGAGCGCAAAGGCTGGCGCCGAGAGCACCGTTGCATCTATTGCCGCTGCCAAGGCGGCGGTCGCCGATGCTCAGGACGCGCTGGATAACGCGGCCGATCTCGACTCCGCCAAGGCTGCGGCAGCCAAGCTAAGCGAGGCTACGGCACAGCTGGATGCCGCCACCGCAAGTGCCGGCAGTGCTGCTACCAGCGCGGGTGCCGCCGCCACGGCGGCATCGAGCGCCGATGCGACGGGTCTTACCGCGCTTCTCGATTCTGCATCCAATGCCGTTGCGGGCGCGCAGGGTCTTAACACGCAGGTGTCGCAGGGCCTTAAGGGTGCCGAGTCCATGTTTGGCACGCTTACCGATCAGGTTACGACTTTGGCCCAGGCGGCCGGCGCCCAGGGCGGCGCCCAGGGTGCCGTCACCGCGCTCGATAGCGCCATTCAGGGCTACACCACTGTCCAGGATGGCCAACAGCTGAGCCTGGCCGGAGCCATCGCCTATATGAACAGCGCGATCAACCCGGCAAACCCCACGGCCGTGAACCCCGGTCTTGTCGCCGGTGTTGGCTCTGCAGCAACGGGCGCGGGTCAGCTGAGCGATGGCGCCGCGGCTCTTGCCGCGGGCACCGACCAGCTTGCTGCGGGCACACAGCAGCTCAACGGTGCCACGCCCGCGCTTGCCAACGGCGCATCACAGCTCAACAACGGTGCGGCGCAGCTCAAGACAGGTGCTGCTAGCCTTGCTAGCGGCATGAATCTTCTCTCCTCGGGTGCAGGTACGCTTGCCAGCGGCGCATCCGAGCTCGGCAACGGCATGCAGGAGCTTACCGACCGAACGAGCAATCTCGATACTCAGGTCATCGACACCGTTAAGGACAAGATCGAGGAAATGCTCAACCCCGGCTTTACGCCGACGGACTTTGTCAACGGCGAGCAGGGCGGACATATAAATCGCGTGCAGTTTATCTATATGACGGGCGCGATCAGCAAGTAGGCAGCCGCGCCCTTGTGGCGATTGGCATCGATAGCAAGTTATGAGGGGAGGGGCCGTCGGGCATTGTCTCGGCAGCCCCTCTTTGCTGTCAGCGGCCACTTCGCGTCTTTGCAGAAGCTGTACCGCAAGATTTGTGTTTGGAAGGAGACGCGCTTTCTGCAAGGGGCGGAGCGCGGAAAGCATGTCCCGGATTTGATGCTCGGAACGGGATGAGCTTTCCGGATCGGACCCCAAGCGGAAAGCGCGTCCCGTTTCGGGGCTTCAGAATGGGACGCATCCGGAAACCGCATCCCACTCTGAGCCGAAATTCCGGGATGAGATTTCCGCCGAGGACACCCTGCGCCGACGGCAACGCAAAAAGGGCGCCCGCGCGAATGCGGACGCCCTTGTGTAGGGTCGAGATATCAACCAGCCAAGATATCGGCCCTGCGGCCAGCTCTTAGTAGTCGAACTGGTGGTAGTAGCGGCGGTACTTGAGGTTGTGCTTGGTGACCAGCTCGTAGTTGCGCGCGAGGCGGTCGGTGGTCAGCACGGACAGGATCCAGGGGGACACGATGACGCGGAAGTCGTCGTCCAGGCCCGGAATCGCGTACTCGGCGGTGTCGATGATGACGTAGTCCTCGTCGCCGGTCACGCCGCTGGTGAGGAAGGCGCGGACGCGCTCGTCGAGGGCGCGGCACTCGTCCTCTCCCATGAACAGGAACACCGGGACGCCGGGCTCGAGCAGCTCGAGCGTGCCGTGGAAGAAGTCGTGCGAGGTGATGTGGCGGATGCGCTTCCACTGCATCTCCTCGAGCAGGCACATGGAGTACAGGATGGTCTCGCCCCACAGCGCGCCCGAGCCGATGAACATGGTGTAGTCGGCCAGCGCGTACTTCCTGGCGAGCTCCTCGGCGCGCGGCTCGAAGCGCTTGCGGATGTCGAGCATGTCCTTCCAGACGTCCTTCGTCTGCTCGATGAACAGGTCGAACTTGGGGAAGCAGCCGCGGCGGTTGAGCAGGCGCAGGCCGAAGCAGTCGGCGAGGTAGTAGCCCTTCTCGCAGCCGCCGGCGCCGTGGTCGGAGGCCATCATGACGCAGTTCTCGGCGCCCACGGCCTGCCCGATCTTGCCCTCGGGGTTGGTCATGGCGAAGACGCGCACGCCCATCTCCCTCATCTTGCCGACGGCCTCGAGCACCTCGGGGGTGGTGCCGGACTCGGAGGCGGTCAGCACGACGGACCTGTCGGTCATGCGCTTGTGGCCCATGACGTTCCACTCGGCGGCGTGGATCAGGTAGACCTCGAGGTCGCGGTCGCCGAACTTGTTCATGAGGTACTCGAGCTGCATGAACTCGTCCCAGGTGCCGCCGACGCCCATCAGGAAGACGGCGTCGTAGCCCTCCTCGTGCACGCGGTCGGCCAGGGCGGTCATCTTCTTGCCGGCCTCGTAGACGTTCCTGCCGTCCTCGAGGTAGCCCTCCTGGTCGAAGTGCATGATCTCGATCTTCTCGGTCTCCTTCATTCCCGCTCCTTTCACGAGCAGTTTGAATTGTCGCACGGAATGGACAGGCTTGCCGCCCCGTCTCGCCGCTTAACCTTGTGGACATCTTGGCCCCAAGCTCAACAATTCAAAGGTTCTTAATACCAGTGAACGATTACAGGTTAGCCGTTTTTAATACCGATTTTTTGATTTCATCCTCCCCTCTCGGTAGACGGTCAGTTTTTGCCGTTCATCGGTCATGCGACACATGTCCGTAAAAAAATGAGCACCCCGCCGTGCACGAGGATGCTCTAGACGCTAATAGTTGTAGGTATATCCGCCGGCATCACCGCGGTTAAAAGACTTGGCATGCTCGATCGCCTGCCCACTCGAGTCATAGGTCATGCATTCCAGTACGAGCGCCAGGTCGCCCGGCTCAAGATTGAGCAAACTCGCATCGCGTGCGCCCAGCGCTTCAATATCGAGTTTCTCAATCGACTTGTCCGGTTTGCGCCCCAACATGTCGTAGGTCTCGAACAGGCTGAAGACCGAAATGTCCACGTCTTCGATGCCCGGAAACAGCAGACACGGAATCAGCGTCATCTCAATCGACACGGGCTCCCCATCAATGCAGTTGAGACGGCGCACCGAGTAAAGCAGATCGTCCTCGGCGATGCCAAACAGGTCGGCGTAATACGGGCCGGCGTAGCGTTTGGAGCGCGCCAGAATGCGCACCGACGGCGTCGCGCCCGACGCCAGAACCGACTGACGGAAGCCGCCCTTGCGTTCGTGCTCGTCAAACCACTTGTGTCCCACAAAGGCGCCCTTGCCCTGCACGCGACGAATCTGGCCACTTTTGACCAGCTCGTCCATGGCACTTCGGATTGTCAGGCGCGTCGTGCCAAACTCCTCGGCCAGCTCGTTTTCGGACGGAATCATCGAGCCCGTCGGGTAGTCGCCGCGCTCGATTCGCTCCGCAATGCAGCGGCGAATTTGTTTGTAAACCGGCAAGTCTTCTACTGCATCAGCCATTCGACACCTACCTTCGTCGCAACGCCGTCTGCCTCGCCGTTATCGGCAAAACGATACTTGGTCGGCAGAATCACGGACTTGCAATACTCGACAAAGCCATCGTTCTCGTCACGCTCGTGCGAAGCCTTGTAAAACACCGGCGTGCCCTCCTGAGCACCCAGCAACTTGGCCTCGTCGGCGTTCAGACGGCTGATGGAAATATGCTCCTTGCCGTGCGTCACATGGACATTCCCTTCTTTGAGCAAAACGTCGTAGAGGCTTTCCTGCTCAAAATCGTGATCGGGAAGCGAGGGGCACAAAGACAGATTGACGTGGGCCGTCTCAATCGACGCCGGGGAACCATTAACCACGCGCACACGTCGAATGCAGAAAAGCGGCATGCCCAGGTCGATCTGGGCCTTTTGGGCCAGATCGATATCGGCGTACACGACCTTGGACCAAACCAGGCGTGCGGTCGACTTTGAGCCAACCCTCTCCACCGCCTGCGTATAGTTCCATGTTTCCTGAAAGATGTTCAGCGGTTTGGGAGGACACACATAGGTGCCCGAACCGCGGCGGCTTTCCAAAGTTCCGCACGAAATAAGGCGCGCGATCGCAGCACGCAACGCCGTGCGCGACACGCCCAGCTCTTCACAGAGCACACGCTCGGCGGGCAGCCGGTCGCCACCCTGCAGGTCATAATGATTGATATACCAAAGAATGCCCTCAAAGGCGCAATCTTTGGGCGGAATCGCATATGGTTCACTCGGCATGGGCACGGCTCCTCAACCGCTTGATGCTGCAGACATCATTGCTCCGGACGCCCCATGGCGTCGAAGGCTTCTTTGATCTGCTCCGCAACGTTCCGATACGACCGATATAGGCCGGAGTCTCGCTTGACTTCGCCCGCGGTCACCGGAATCTCAAGCTTCGAAATCTCATCCTCGCCGGTTTGCACGGCAACGATGACACCCATACCAAGGCACATATTACGCTTGGCAGCGTTGTTTTTAGTAGCCTGAGCTGGATTAATCAAAATCTGCTGAGCTAGTTCGCGCTTGCTAACCTCCGGCACATCCTCGGGATTTCCGGTCTCGACAATCTCGCACTGCAGCACGTCCGCATAGTCAAAAATCTTCGGCTCACCGCCGCGCTGATGCACGGCCCACTTGCGGCGCGTGGCATCCTGGTAGATAGCCGGCAAAAATGTAAACCGCGGCGGGTCCAAAATCGTATCCGTGATGGTAAACACATCGGAATCAAAGGCATCCTGCGGGTTTTTCTTCTTGAACAGCCCCATATCAGCCTCCCGTACTAGCATTAAACAACTCAAGCTGAATATAGCACCAATTTCAAGCCGCCGCTTTATCACATCGGTGCGTGGCACCTATGGCTCGCTCAGCGGAAGAGTTTACGGACGAGGGCCGGGGTGCCTGCCGGCAAATAGCAGACACTCCGCATGCAATCTATGCAAACAAACAAGTACGTTTAGCTACATTCGGTAAGTTCGAGCACGCTGCCCTTAACGATAAGCGCCGGCTCCAGGACGACCTCTTCGGCACGCCTGCCGCCCCTACCGGCAAGACGCTTGGACATGCAGCCAAAAGCATGCTCCGCAAGGACACCAGGATCCTGCTCAATCGCGGTCAGCGCCGGCTCAAAGAGAACGTCGGCCGCCGAGTTGTCATAGCTCACCACCGAGATATCGCCCGGGATGCTCTTCCCCATCTCGTGCAAGCGCTTGAGCAGACCGAGGGCGATGTTATCCGAACTTGCGAACACAGCGGTGGCATCAGTTGCGAGCACCGCCTCCGAGGCCTCATAGGCACTCGGAATGTAGTACTCGCTCTCAAACTCCAAACGTGCGTCGATAGGCAGGCCAACCTCGCGCAGCGCGCGCTCATAGCCGGCAAGTCGCTTACGCCCCGTATTGGAACGGCGCGCGTTAACCAAGCAGGCAATGCGACGGTGGCCCTGCTCGATCAGATAGCGAGTGGCCATGTAGCCACCCATCTCGTGGTCGAACATCACCTTGTCGCACTCGAGCCCCTCAATGGCACGGTCGACCATCACGGCAGGGATAGGCAGATGGCTGACTTCTTCGCGCAGGGCGCGGTCGTCGGAGAACTCGTCGCCTACGACCAGGAAGACGCCATCAACGCCGCGCGTCACCAGCTGGCGCAGCAGCTCCAGATCGTCATCGGCGCTTCCGCCCGAGCTGGTAATGAAGAGCGCATAGCCGTCCTCGCGGCAGCGCTTTTCCAGGCTACCGGCGAGCGAGGCAAAAAAGCGGCTCTCGATGTTAGGGACGATAAGGCCCAGGGTGCGCGACTCGCGCATGACCAGGCTGCGCGCGATCTGGTTGGGAACATAGTGGTTGCGCGCCGCGACCTCTTTGATGAGCTTGCGGTTTTCTTCCGAGATGCGACAGGGCCGATTATTGAGCACAAGCGAGACCGACGAGGGGGAAAGCCCCACCTCCTGGGCGATCTGCTTGAGGGTGACTTTGTTGGCCATCTCGCTCCTTCCGGGTTTACGCGCAATCTCTTGAAAGTATAGCGACTACCCCTCTACCTCGGTGATAAACACTTTACCAATCCGGTAGACGGCTGTTTTATCGCCGCCAGCGCACCAAATCCGTCCGGGTGGGGTATATTGCAATCGATTGATGACAACGACCACCAAAAGGCGGATATTCGTATGCACGAGAACGACTTTTTTAACGAGGACCTGCTGTGCGCGCTTGCTGGCGTTGCCGGCGAGGACAACGTACTGATGAGCGAGC
>DBFDVR010000013.1:0-125109 GCA_048321375.1 Collinsella sp. | reverse complement strand
TGTCGGTATCGAGGGTTTTTCTGATCATCACGCGGCGACCTCACGTTTATTGGTATCACTTTGATTGAGCAATGATACCAACGTTTGAAGAGGGGCGCGAAGCAGATGGGAAGCAAAAAGCGAGCCGCCTGGTCAAAGGCCAAAAGCGAGTTTTTGGGCGCTGCCACCGGCGGCGATATGAGCGACCTGTTTGCACACGAGGACGAGCGTCGCGACGCCCTGGACGCCGAGCGCGATGAAGCCTGGCGCTACAAGTCGTGCGAGCGCAAAAACCGTTACGACACGCGTGCCGAGGCCGAGGCAGTTATGGCCGACTGCGAAAACCGCGGGCGGCGTGGTTTGGCCTGCTACAAATGCGAATACTGCGGCGGATGGCACCTGACGTCGCACCCTTGGAAATAGGTCCTGCATCGGCGCGGCGCCGGCGCAATGCCGGCCATCGCACACGAGCTACGAACGCGGCGGCACCAAAACATCGTAGCGAACGGCCTTGCCCGCAAGCTGATAGCTCGGCTTAACGCCGGCAAGCAGCGGTCCCTTCACCGGCCGCTTGATAACGACCTTGCGCGGGTGCACCGCAAGCGCAGCTTCGACCAGCGTCTCCTCATCGGCACACGGCTGTTCCAGATGGTGCAAGAGTTGGAACTTCTTTTTCACCGCCGCGCTCTTGGTGCGCTCGGGAAACATGGGGTCCAGATACACCACGTCGGGAGCGGCAAGCTCGCCCCGCCCGATCAGCTCAGCTACATGGCGAAGGCCGGCAATGCTGTCCTCGCCCGCATGTAAGCGCATGCGCGCCACGGCAGCCGCAAGCGCCGGATCATCTGCCGCGCGATTCAAAGCATCCTTGAGGAGCGCCGCGATCACGCAATCCTGCTCATACAGATCGACGGTAAAGCCCGCGGCCGCCAACAGCAGCGAATCCTCGCCAAAGCCTGCCGTGGCATCAATCGCCCATGGGCACTCGATGCCTTTTGCGCGCGCAGCCTTTACCAACAGCTCTTGCTGCAGACGGCCCTGCTTGAGCCGCGGAAGCATGCGGTCAAAATCGGCACGCAGCTCCATCGTGCCGTCGGTGAGCGTGAGGCCCTCGGACTTCCCGGTCAGCTCAAGCCCCGCGGCCCGAGCAACAGAAAAGGGATCGACGACACCCATGGGTACTCCTTAACAAGCTAAACGAATACGTGAGCGCCGTTCATGCCAGCACCCAACCGTCCGCTATTGTCCCACATGCGACATGGCCCACAGCATCCCAATGCAAAGCACCGCCATCAATCCCGTGCACACGGCAGCGATCACAGAATCACCCATGCGCCTTCCCAACGACCGCGGCTCACGCACTTGCCCTGCTCCGTACATCATGACTCCTCCTTGAGACCAGCTCCTTGTTACGGCCTCATCATCGCAGCGCCGCACATGGGCTGCCATCGATTTGGCTTACGTCCAGCTTTCCTTTTTGAAAGGTTGGGGTGGGCTGCGCGGGGTCAAAGCGCTTTCAGGCGCATGCATCGCCGCGTTGAACTACAATGTGCTTCACCATATGTGCAGCACATGGGGTACGTCAGATTGACGTACTCGTATCGAAAGGACCAGCCATGAGTTCCGCTCGCAAGACTCTCAAAATCCTTGCCCTCGTCTACTTTGTTTTGGGCATCGCCAGCCTCGTCATCGCCGGCGTCGGCATCGCGACCGGCAACCTCGATTCCACGTACGGGTCGAACGCCATGCTCGCCGCGGTCGTGCTGGTCGCCAAGGGCCTCATCGATCTCGCCGCGGGCGTTGCGGGCATCAAGGGCGCCAACAAGCCTTCGCAGGTGGATGGTGCGTTTAAGCTCGGCATCGTTGCCGCAATCGCCACGATTGCGCAGGCCGCGCTCACGCTTCCCGCGCTCGGCGGCAGCTCCGTCAATATCGTCGCCTTTGTCATCGTGGTCTACGACCTGTTCTTTGTTCAGCAGGCACACGCCGTTAAGGCCGAGAACAAGGACCGCCTGTAAGCGCTCGCTTCTCATAACCTCTGCAGCCAAGCAACTAAAAAGGGCCGATCGCGCATCTCCGCGGTCGGCCCTTTACGTTTGCCCAGACAAAACCTACCAAAACAAACCTGTCCCTTTTTGGCAGGTTGTTAGCTGTGGCGGTACTCGGCGATGATGAAGTCGATGTCGGTTTGAAGGGTATCCAGGTTTGCCAAGCGCTCTTTGTCGGCAGGGCGCGTGCGGTAGTAGTACGGCGTCATCTGGAACACCGCCTCGATGTCGGCCTGGGTCTGGAGCGTAATATTCGCAGATACCCGCTGCGTTCCGACCAACTCGAGCTCGGTAGTCTTCGGCAGCTTCTCGTCGTTAAGGTACGGCGTATCGTAGAGCACTTCCTTAAGCCCAAACAGATGACGGGCACCCGGCACCACGGTGTAGAGCGAGCCCTCCGGCGCCAGCACGCGGGCAAACTCGCGCTCGTTAAAGGGAGCGAAGAGCTCGGTCACTATATCGAAGGCGCCATCGGCCACAGGGATGTCCTTCATGTTGGCTACGAAATAGGTCGCATCGTCGCGCTTGGTGGCAAGGCGCACCATCTCTTTGCCCAGGTCGAAACCGTAAGCATCCACGCCCGGCACCGCGCCCATGGCGCTGGTGTAATAGCCCTCGCCGCAGCAAATATCGAGCAGCGTCATGGGACCGCTCGTAGACGCAGCACGCCCAGACACCTGCTTGCGCACCAGCTCGACCATCGTATCGCGCAACGGCGCGTAGTATCCACGGTTCAGAAAGTCACGACGGCTGCGCGCCTGTGACTTGGGATCGCCCATGGAGTCGCCGCTCTTGGACGAGCGCAATAGATATAGATAGCCCTCGCGCGCACGGTCAAACCGGTGTCCGCCCGCGCATGCAGCACCGCGTTCGTCATCCACCAGCGGCTCATGGCAAACGGGACACAACAACATGGCAACTCCTTAGCGCGAACAACACAACGCCCACCATTGTCGCACGCCTTCCCCGCCTAGTCATTGGGGACGTTCTTGAATGAGTAATCGTTTTAGAACGTCCCCAATGACTAGGCGATTAGGAGTATCATCGTCTGCGCAAATAAGCACAAAAGAGCATGTTAGAGATTGAGAGCGTATGGCTGACACCGTATCTAAGCACATTGACATGACCACCGGATCGCTGTGGCGCAATGTTCCCCTGTTCGCCTTCCCTGTGGCCGCCACGAGCATCTTGGAGCAACTGTCGAACCTCATCGCCACGGTCATCATCGGTAACTTCTCGGGCGACCAGGGAACCCTCGCCATGGCGGCGGTCGGCTCCAATGTTCCGCTTACCAGTCTTATGCTCAACCTGTTTATTGGCATGTCGCTTGGCTCCAACGTGGTCATCGCCAACGCTATCGGCCGCAACGATCAGAACATGGTCAAACGCGCCGTCCACACCTCGATTCTTATGGCACTTGTGGGCTTTGTCGTCATCGCACTGGGCGAGATCTTTGCCGAGCCCATGCTCGCCGCGCTCAACGTTCCCGCCGAAACCATGCCGCTCGCTTCGCTCTACCTACGCGTCTTTTTGCTCAGCATGCCCTCGATCTTGCTTTACAACTTTGAGGCCGCGATCTTCCGCTCCGTCGGCATCACCCGCATGCCGCTGCAGGCGCTTGCCGTGTCCACCGTCCTCAACATTGGCCTGGACCTCATCTTTGTCCCCGTACTCCACTGGGGCGTCGCGGGCGTCGCCATCGCCACCGCCATCGCCTACACCGTCAGCGCCGCTACGCTCTTTATCCGCCTGCTCAAGACCGACTCCGTCGTCCGCGTCACCCCGCGCGACCTGGCTATCGACCCCGTCGCCCTCAAGCGCATCGTCAAGATCGGCCTGCCCGCCGGCATCCAGAGCGCCGTCTTTGCCGTCGCCAACATCATCATCCAGTCTGCTATCAACAGCCTGGGCACCGAGGTCATGGCGGCATCGAGCGCCGCTATGAGCTTGGAGTACGTATGCTACAACCTGCTCAACAGCTTTAGCCAGGCTTGCACCACCTTTGTGGGACAAAACCACGGTGCCCGCCAGATCGACCGCTGCACCAAAACGCTCAAGGTCTGCCTGGTCGAAGGCGGTATCGTTGCACTCACCACGATCATCGTTATTGTCGGCCTGGGGCGCGAGATCTTGTCGCTGTTCAACAGCGATCCCAACATCGTCTCGATCGGCTATATCCGCGTGTGTTCGATCTTCCCGGCGTACGCCTTTAGCATGTTCTACGAAAACATGTCCGGCTACCTACGCGGCTTTGGTATCTCGCTCACGCCCGCCCTCATCACCATGATCTGCGTCTGCGGCATCCGCTTCTATTGGGTGTTCTGCGTGTTCCCGCACTTCCGCACCTTTGCGAACATCATGATGGTCTACCCCATCAGCCTGGGCACCACGGCGTTCTTTATGGTCGTGGCGGTACTACTTTGCCACCCGGCACGCACCTATCGCGCCACCCAAGCCAAAGCGACAGCCCGCTAAACACCGTACTCAACGCCACGCCAGTCATTAATTGACAATATGCGAGCTCATATAGTCGATAAAGCGCCTCGTGGCGATAGGCATGGTATCCCAGCTGCGCCAAGCTGCCACTACGTCGCGCGAGGGAGCATGCACGATGGGTCGCACACGAATATCGGCTCGCATGCCCTCGACGGTACGGCGATACAGCATGCTCACGCCTAGGCCCTCCTCCACCATCGCCATGATGGTGTAGTCGTCGGTCACCTCACTCGTCACATGCGGCGACAACCCATGCGCCGCAAATGCATCGAGCACCAGACTCTGTTCGCCCTCATCCAGCAGCACAAACGGCTCGGACGCCAGGTCGGCAAGTGTCACCTTTTCCTTTGCCGTCAGCGGATGCGCGGCCGGCAACAATGCCACCAACTCGTCGTGATAGACCACGCGCTTCTCGAGCCCAGCGGTAAACCCGCGTGCCGTAAAGCAAAAATCAACCACGCCATCGTGCACCCACTGGGCGTTGCGCGTGTAATCGCCCTGCTTGAGGGTAAAGCGTACGCCCGGGTGCAGCGCCCCAAAGTCGCGGATCACACGCGGCAACACGGTTCGGCTCACGTTGGTAAACGTCGCGATGCGAATATCAGTCGAGGAGAGCCCCAGCAGCTCCTGACGCTTGCCCTCGAGCTCGGCCTCGGCGGTCACGATCTGGCGCAGGTATGGCAGATATTGTTTACCGTCGCGCGTAAGCGACACACCCTGCTTGCCGCGCTCGATAATCGTGGTGCCCAGCTCGCGCTCGAGCGCCTTGACGGCCTGGCTCACCGCACTTTGCGTATAGCCCAGCTCGTCCGCCGCACGTTTCAGGCTGCCGCAATCGACCACCATACAAACAATCTGATACCGCGATGCCATCGTGCCTCCACATCGATGTAGCTGTAAAACGTTTTGCCAGGGCTTTTTCTGCCAACATTAGTATTTCTTAATCATACTGAAGATACATTCGCTTTACTACATCCACATCTGGGAGCAGAATCCTTTTTACGAAACCGTTCTGTAACAAAAGGAGTCCCATGGATCGCAAAAAAGCAATCGCGCTCTCATTTTCCGTTCCCGTCGCATGGGGCTTTTCGTACCCCCTCATGAAGATCGGCATGGACAGCATGAACGCCACGAGCATCGTTGCGCTGCGCTGCATCATCGCCTTTGTGGTCTGCCTGTTGCTCTTCCACAAGCACGCGTTGCGCATCAACCGCGACCTTATGGTCCGCGCCGCCATCATCGGCGCCATTATGGCAACCGAACTCACCTGCATGTGCCTGGGTTCCAGCCTCACCTCCGCCTCCACCGCCGGCTTTTTGCAGAGCCTGACGGTCGTGATCGTGCCGTTTGCCAACGCCGCCCTGCTGCGTCGCGCCCCCGAGCGCAAAGTGCTCGTCGGCACTGCCATCGTCACCTGCGGCATGCTGCTGCTCTCGGGCGCCGACTTTACCAGCCTGAACCCGGGCGCGATCATCATGCTGCTCTCCGCCTTTGTCTACGCCGGACACATCATTGTGGCGAAGCGCTTTGTCGAAGATGTCGACCCGCTGGCTCTGGGCGTTTGGCAGCTGGGCTTTGGCGGCTTGTTCTCGGGCATCGCCGCATTCACCTTTGGCGGCTTCACGCTTCCCGGCACGCCGGGCGAGGTCGTAGTCGTCGTCGCGCTCGCACTCATCTGCTCTGCCTACGGCTTTATCACCCAGACGCTCGTGCAGCCCCACGTGCCCGCCGAGACCACCGGCTTTGCCTTCTCGCTCGAGCCGGTCTGCTCCGCCGTCTTTTCGTTCTTCCTAGTCGGTGAGGTCCTGAGCCCCATCGCCTTCCTGGGTGCAGCTCTCATCCTCACCGGCGTCATGGTGGCAACCGTCGAGCTTCCGCGCCTCCGCGCACATGGACAGGCTCGCATGGCAGGAGCGCCCGAGCACGTCTCGTAGACCCCGCTCTTCATACAGCCGCGGCATAAAGGCAACCGGTGCGCCTTTACAATAGATGCCAACAGAGCATCTGACGTAAAGGAGCCCCATGGACGCCGCGACCCACGACCGCAACATAGCAACTTGGTTGGGCGATGCACCGCAGCCGGTACGTGACACTACGAACCAGCTGCTCGAGCGCATCGCCCTTTTGCGTGCCGAGCAAACCATCTACCCGGCACAAGACGACATCCTCAATGCCCTCGCCTATACGCCGGCCGACCAGGTCAAGGTTGTCATCCTGGGTCAAGACCCCTATCACGGGCCCAACCAGGCCATGGGGCTGTCGTTCTCGGTCCCTGCGACGCAAACCAAGTTGCCGCCGAGTCTGCGCAACATTTACAAGGAACTCAAAGCCGATCTGAGTTGCCCCATTCCCGCCACGGGAGACCTAACCCCATGGGCACAACAGGGCGTCCTGCTCCTCAACACCACGCTCACCGTGCGCGAGCATGCCGCGAACTCGCACGCCAAGCTGGGCTGGAGCGCGCTCACCGACTACGTTATCGAACGCTGCTGCCAGCTGCCCCAGCCGGTAGTCTTTTTGGCATGGGGCCGCTTTGCCCAGCAGATGGTCGAAGGCAAGCTCGCCGCGACCGACGCGGGCAAGGCGACCGGCAAGTTCTGCCTGGCCTCCACGCACCCCTCACCGCTTTCGGCTAACCGTGCCACGGCAGAACTCCCCGCCTTTATGGGGTCGCGCCCCTTCTCGGCAGCCAATCGGCTACTCGAACAGCACGGCTCGACCCCCGTCAACTGGACTTGCCTCGGCTAAAAATCGATACATCAAAAACGCGCCCGACGGCAATCTTGCCATCGGGCGCGTTTTGTTACTCGGGCCAGATAAACTGGGTGCGGCCGGCCTCGCCACCATCGATCAGCAGACTCTGTCCGGTCATAAACCGGTTGGTCACGCCCACAAAGTAGATCCACTCGGCGATTTCTTGGGCGGTGGCCCAGCGCTTAAGCGGCGTGAGCTCCATAATCTGGTTCCACAGGTGTTCGTCTTCCATCACGCAACGGTTGAGCGGCGTGATAACGCCACCCGGGTCCACACTGTTGGCGACGGCCTGCGGCGCCAGGCGGTTTGCAAGGTTCTTGGTGTAGGCGATAACGCCGCCCTTGCTGGCAGCATAGGCGGGAAACTCCGATCCCGTATGTCCGCTCGCCGACCCCACATTGACCACGGATTCGATAGCCGGCGCCGGCTTGGCGGCAAGCCCCTCCCCCACAAAGGCGTAGCGCTCGGTCACGTTGATGGTGCCACACAGGTTGGCGGCGATGTCGTCAGTCGAATCCTGCGTACCGGCAACATTCACGATCACCTGAGGCTCAAGGTCGCCTGGAAACGAGTCAGGCTCGCGTACATCAACAATCAGATGGCGGTAGCGCTCGTGTTCGATCGCCGCCGGCAGCAGATCAAAGCCCACGACCTCGTGGCCCTCGTCCAAAAAGCGCTGCACGCACGCGGCTCCGATACCGCCCGAAGCGCCCGTGATCAAAACCCGCATACTTGCTCCTTAGGCGGTTGCGTGGCGCTCGAGGTACTCGGCGCCCACGTTCTCGCGCTCCCAGCCGCGCACGACCTTGTAGCCCACGGGGCTCAGGAAGACCTCGCACAGCAGCTCGGCGACGGCACCCGTCAACGAGCACATAAGGACCTGTACCCAGGTCCAACCAAAGAACGTGTGGCTTACCACAATGGCAAAGACCAGGTTGTCGATAAACTGGCCAACGCCCGTGGACACATAGGAGCGGAAGGCAAAGCTCGCAAAGTTATTCTTTTTGAGCATACGGCCGAGCGACTGGTTGAGCGTGGAGTTAACCACGGCAGAAACGAGCATTGCCAGCGAAGAGCCCAGCACCACGTACCAGGTGCCGCCGATGGTGGCGTTAAGGGCATTGTTGACCTCGATCATGCCCGTATCGTAGTACGCGCCCCACATGCCGGGCGTGAGCGAGCACGCCCAAAAGCACAGGCTCACGGCAAGGTTGACCGCCAGTGCGAGGATAGAGATTTTGATGGATGCCTTGGCGCCAAAGCGCTTGCAGATCATGTCCTGGCACAAAAACGAAACCCAGCTCACCACAAAGCCGCAATCGAGTGCCAGATACGGCAGGCTGATGAGCTCTTTGTTGGCCAGCAGGTTCATCATGATGACGCTCACGAAAAACAGCGAAACCGTTGCCGCGGGAATGCTCCGCAACAGGACCTTGTAGTCCTCCATGACCTTCTTGATCATTATGTACTCCTTTGGTTTTAGGTTTAACGAGCAGGATATCGGACCCGAACTGCTCGGACGCCCCGGTCTTGAGACGACGGTGGGTATGATAGCCGCTCACACGGCATCAGGCAAGCAAACGGCGCGGCAGTCCCGCAGGGCCACCGCGCCGATGCGTTAAAAGGCCACGTTGCCAAACTCCGACAGGATAAGGTCGGGGTTGTGGTCGGTTGCCCAATCCACGTTCCACGGGCTCGTGAACAGCAGCAGCTTACCACCGCGCATATCCTCGACGCGCAACGTGTCGCGCGTGAGCGAAAGGGCCGGGATATCGATGGTGTCGGGGTCGTTCTGGATCCAGCGGATGTCCGTATAGGGCAGCGGCTGGCGACGAACCTCAACACGGTACTCGGCCTTGAGGCGGCGCTCGAGCACCTCAAACTGCAGCACGCCGACCACACCCACGATGACGCTCTCCATGCCGGCACCCAGCTCGCGGAAGATCTGGATGGCGCCCTCCTGGGCAAGCTCCTCCATACCCTTGACGAACTGCTTGCGCTTGAGCGTGTCGACCTGCGTAATGCGAGCGAACATCTCGGGGGCAAACGTCGGGATTTGCGGATACTGCACGTGGCGCTTGCCGGAGCACACGGTGTCACCGATGCTAAAGATACCCGGGTCGAACAGGCCTACGATATCGCCCGCGTACGCCTCGTCAACAATCGCGCGGTCATCGGCCATCATCGACGTACCGGTGGCAAGCTTGAGCTTGCGGTTGCCCTGCACGTGGAAGGCATCCATGCCGCGCTCGAACTTGCCCGAGCAAATGCGCACAAAGGCGATGCGGTCGCGGTGATTCTTGTCCATGTTGGCCTGGATCTTAAACACAAAGCCGCTAAAGTCGTCGCGGCAGGGATCGACCGGTTCGCTGGTGAGCGTATCGGTATAGGCGCGCGGCGTCGGGGCCAGACGCAGGAACTCCTTGAGGAAGGGCTCCACGCCAAAGTTGGTGAGCGCCGAGCCAAAGAACGCCGGGCTCAGCTTGCCGCAGGCCACGGCATCCAAGTCGAGCTCGTCGCCGGCACCATCGAGCAGCTCGATGTCGTCCATCAGGTTCTTATGGTTCTCCTCGCCGATGAGCTCATCCATGGAAGGATCGCCCAGCTCGGCCTCGAACTCGGCGACCTTCTTGGTGGCGTTGGCGTGACCGTCGCCCTCAAAGGCAATGACGCGACGGGTCTGACGGTCGAACACGCCGCGGAAGTTGCGACCGCTACCGATCGGCCAATTCATGGGATACGTATTGATGCCCAGGACATTCTCGATCTCTTCCATGAGCTCAAACGGATCGCGAGCCTCGTGGTCGAGCTTGTTCACAAAGGTGAAGATGGGAATGTGACGCAGCGTGCAGACCTTAAAGAGCTTTTTGGTCTGGGCCTCGACGCCTTTGGCGCCGTCGATGACCATGACCGCGGCGTCGGCGGCCATAAGGGTACGGTAGGTATCCTCCGAGAAGTCCTGGTGGCCGGGGGTATCGAGGATATTGACGCAGGCGCCGTTGTAGGTGAACTGCAGCACCGAGGAGGTAACGGAAATACCGCGCTCCTTCTCGATGTCCATCCAGTCCGAGACGGCGTGCTTGGCCGAGCTCTTGCCCTTGACCGAACCGGCGGTCTGAATGCTGCCGGTATAGAGCAGCAGCTTCTCGGTAAGCGTGGTCTTACCGGCGTCCGGGTGGCTGATGATCGCGAATGTTCGGCGCGACGAGATTTCATCCGACAGGCTTGCCATGCGGATCCTTTCTTGCATTGAGTGCATTACGTCGATGTAACCGTATTATTGTAGCCGCGAAATCCCGCTCTAGGGCACCTATCAGGACAAATTCATCAGTTGGGGCCTAGGGTAGCAGTCGATGGCGGCACCCCGCAGCAGTTTGTCTCGATCTGTAACATCTAGCCACTCAAAACGGGTCCATCTGTTACAGATTGAGATATAAGGATAGACGGGTGGCCAATGTCTCGATCTATAACATCTAGCAGCCAAAATCTTCTCCAGATGTTACAGATTGAGACAACCAGGTGGGGCCCGCCAGCAAAATCTCAATCTGTAACAGGTAGCCGTCCAAATCGGTTCCAGTTGTTACAGATTGAGATGAACGAACGAACGGACAATCCCTATTTACCTCTTGCATAACTGTGTATAGTGTATATATACTGTGCTTACCGGTTATATACACGTGTAGCCCAACAGCTAAGGAGCCGCTGTGGACATTATCCTATCCAATTCGAGCGACAAGCCCATCTACGAGCAGATAACCTCGCAGGTCAAAGCTCAGATCCTTTCGGGCACGCTCGCTGCGGGAGCCAAACTCCCCAGCATCCGCGCGCTCGCGAGCGACCTTGGCGTGAGCGTCATCACCACCAAGCGCGCCTACGCCGACCTGGAGCAACTCGGGTTTATCTGCACCGTGCAGGGCAAAGGCTGCTTTGTCGCCGAGGGCAACCAAGAACTCTTGCGCGAAAACCAGCTCTGCCATATCGAAGATCTGCTTGCGAAAGCGGCAAGCCAAGCCGAAACCCTGGGCGTCACGCGCGACAAACTGCACGAGATGCTCGACCTGGTGGCCCCCGAAACCATGCAGTAGCCATCTGCAAGAAAGGCTATACCATGCAAAAGTTGCTAGAACTAAAAGGCATCTCACGCCGTATGAGCGACCGTTTTTCGCTGCGTGATGTCACGCTCGCTGTGGAGCCCGGCCAGATCGTTGGCTTTGTGGGCGCAAATGGCACCGGCAAGACGACGACGATTCGAGCTGCTCTCGGGCTTACAAAGCTCGATGCCGGCGAGGTGCACCTGTTTGGGCAGCGCTGTGGCGCCGACGCGCCCGATGAGTCGCAACGCCACCTGCGCTCCCGCATCGGCCTCGTGCTGGACACATGCCCCTTCCCCTCCACGCTCAAGGTCGGCCAGATCGAGGCGCTCGTAGGTCCGGCATACCCCACGTGGGACCGCGAAACGTTCGCCGGATTCATCAAACGATTTGGCCTCGATCCCAAGGCAAAGGTCAAGGACCTCTCCCGCGGCATGGGCATGAAACTGCAGCTTGCCTGTGCACTCAGCCACCAGGCCAAGCTGCTCGTTTTGGACGAAGCCACCGCGGGCCTCGATCCCATGGCACGCGAGGAACTGCTTGATGAGCTGCTTGCCTTTGTCGCCGACGGCCAGCGCAGCGTGCTGCTCTCGAGCCACATTACGTCTGATCTCGATCGTGCTGCCGACCGCGTCATCTGCATCGATAACGGCTCGATTGTGTTTGACCTGCCGCGCGAGGACATTACCGACCGCGCCGGCATCGCCCACTGCACCCAAGCGCAGGCCGCCGAGCTTATGGCTTGCGTCGAAGGCGCCCGTACCGTCCAGCACGCCTATAGCGTGGACGTGCTCGTGCCCAACCGTCGCGAAACGCTCGAGGCCTTCCCCGAGATTCCCTGCGATCGGGCAACCATTGATGACTACCTGCGCCTCATGCTGAAAGGGGCTTCGAAATGAAACGCGCCTTTATGTCCGAGCTCGCCATCGTTCGCACGCTTATCCCGAGCATCGCGGGCGTCAGCCTGTTCATCTTCGTTGTGTTGACCCTCGCCAACGCGTCGGATGGCGATTCCGGCATGAGCGCTGGCGCCTGCGCGGTCAGTGCCATGTCGCCCATCATGGTCATGAGCTCGCTGGCCGGCTTCGACAATCAAAATGGCTGGGAGCGTTATCGGGCAACGCTGCCCTTCTCGCGCAAAGACATTATTTGCGCACGCTACCTGAGCGTTATTGTCTTCTCGGCTGTCATGGCGTGCGCCGCCGCGCTTCTGAGCATCGTCTCCATCCCGCTATTCAACAGCGTGGGCATCCCCTCGACGGGACAGACGGTCTTTGAGATCGCTATAGCCTCGGCAGCATCGATGCTCATCTCCCTCATGATGGTGTTTTTGGCACAGCCGCTGTTCTTCCGATTTGGACACATGGAGGCGCTGCGCCTATCCGTCGGCCTGTTTGCCCTGCTCTGGTGCCTTGCCATTGCCACGTTGAGCTCCTCCAACCCCATCAGCAACTGGCTCATGTCGATTGCCGGAGCGAATCCCGATCCCGCCGTCCTTGGCTGTCTGTGTGCAGGAATTGCAGTACTGGCGCTCGCACTATGTGCAATCAGCTGCACCGTCAGCACCAAGGTTTATCGAGTACGCGACCTGTAGGCAAGCGCGGTATCATTGGACATGCGCCATAGATCTGGCATGGTCTTTTTTGAGGAGGCGCTCAACCCGTGTCGTGGGTCGTCGCAGCATTTACGTCAGCATTCTTTGCCGGCATCACATCCATCTTGGCCAAATGCGGCATCAAGCAGACCGACTCCGATGTCGCGACGGCCATTCGCACCTGCGTGGTGCTCGTTTTCGCCTGGGCAATGGCGGGCATTTCTGGATCCATTGGAACCATTGGCAGCATCGAACCCAGATCCTGGCTCTTTCTCGTCCTCTCGGGACTCGCTACCGGCGCTTCGTGGATCTGTTACTTTAAGGCGTTGAGCATCGGAGACGTCAATAAGGTCGTACCGGTCGACAAGATGAGCACCGTGCTCGCCGCGCTGATCGCCATCGTGCTTTTTGGCGAGACGAGCAACCTTGCGGTTAAGCTCGTGGGAACCGCCGTCATTACCCTCGGCACGTTTTTAATGACCGAGAAGCAGCAATCCGCCGGACCCGAGCAGCAGCAAGACCGGACCTGGCTCGCTTACGCCCTCGGCGCCGCCATGTTCGCAGCACTCACCTCCGTCCTCGCTAAGATCGGCATCGAAGGCGTCGAGTCAAACCTGGCCACGGCAATCCGCACCTGCGTGGTACTGGTTATGGCATGGGCAATCGTGGCAGCTAAAGGCAAGATGGGCCAAGCCGTGCACGTAGACCGCTGCGAACTCGTATTTCTCGCGGCATCGGGCATTGCGACTGGCGCATCGTGGCTGCTATGCTACTACGCCATCGCCACAGGCCAGGTGAGCGTCGTGGTGCAGATCGACAAACTATCGATTGTCGTATCGGTACTATTTGCGCGCTTGGCATTCAACGAAAAACTCTCACGGCGCAGCGCCATCGGTCTCGCCCTAATCGTACTGGGCACCGCCGCGCTCGCAGTTTGGAAGTAGCGCGGCCAGCAGCCGCTACATCCTCACACCTGGCTTAGGATGCCTGTACTGACCGTGGGATGCTGTGCGCTTACCGTGCGAGATGGCAAATTTGGGACAACAGTGCAGGCAACGAAGGCAGGCTGCGCACTCCGGCTTTGTCCAGACGGGAAGGCCGTCGCGCATCTCAATCGCCGCCATGGGGCAGCGCTTAGCGCAGAGGCTACACCCGACGCAGCGGCTAGCATCGACGGCAAACTTGCTCGTCTGCTGCATACGCAGCAGCCCAAACGCATGATACGCGCACGATGCAAACAGGGGCACGCGATGGCGCATCATGTTGCCCGTGCGCCGCTCCCGCACCGCCTCGATCACAGCATCAATCTGCGCCTCAGCAGCCCTATTGATACCCTCAACCTTTTGAGGGTCAGACAGGTCGAAAACAGGCGTCCAGGTATCAGGCATCTTGACGCTCATCGCCGCATCTAACTCGAGCCCACGCTCGTGCAGCAGATCGCGGGCAAACTTGGCCGATTGGCCGGTCGTCGAACCGTACGTCGAAACATAGAACGTATAGGGGCGCTCGCCGCCCTTTGCACCGGCAGCAATCGACAGGTCGGCAGTCTTCAAAAACTCGATCATCGGCGTCGGCAGACCCCAGGCATACACCGGAGCAACAAATCCCAGTTGACAGGGGCCTTCCGTCGCAACAAGGCGAAGGGCCTCGACATCAAAACGCTCAATCGACACAACCTTGTCGTCTGTCGCCGCTGCAATGCGACGCGCCACATGCTCGCTGTTCCCTGTCGCGCTAAAGTACAGGATCATCTCGTACCCCTGGAATTGACTCGTGAAAAACCGTGCTACTTGCGCAGCGGCTTGGGCAGTGGGATACCGGCGGCAATGGCTGCGGCGATGATCATGCAGACAATGCCCTTGAGTGGGAAGCACATGAGCAGCAGGCCCACGACCATGACGGGCTGACGCATAACGGCGCCCATCGTCGAGGCCGTGCAAACGGCGACGCAAAAGACCGGATCGGCGCCGGTGAGGATAGCAAGGCCATAGCCCAGGCTTACGCCCGAGAAGATAACCGGGAAGAAGTGGCCGCCGCGCCAACCAAGGTTGATGAGGGCGGGGGTCAGCATGGCCTTGACAAGACCGGTCGCGATAAGCACGCCGGCGGGAATGGTCAGATAGGTTTCCATGAGCACGTCGGCCTGGGTCTCGCCGGCAAACATGGTGTAGGGCAGGACCGTGCCGCAGATGGCGAGCGCCAGACCGGCCAGCATGGCCTTGACGACAGGGCGCTCCCCTATTGCATGGGACAGTGCCTCGCTTGCGTGCTCGGAGACAAAGTACAGCCAGCCGCAGATTGTTCCGATCAACGACAGAGGGACGAGCCAGGTAAGCTCTAGGTTGCCCACCTCGGCGGACTCGAACCTGGGCATGCCCATGCCGCCGCCCACAAGCTGGCCAAGCAGCAGGTAAGTGCCCAGACCGCCGGCAATCGCAATACCGTAGACCACCGTCTTTTGCGCCTTGGGCAGCTTGATGGTGATCTCGCCGGACGCGGACTCATCGTCGGCGTCTTCGCCCTGGTCGTCGGCGCTACCGGCAAGCGGTGCCACAAAACCAAAGACGGGCGCGGTAAAGAGCGCCGTCAGCGCGGCCTGGGTGCCCAGCAGCGTGAGCTCCCTAAACTCGGCGCCAAAGCGACGCATGCGGTCGCCGACCCAGCTGCACAGACCAGCGATAACGCCGGTCAGGCCGGCCTCCGATCCAATGCTTCCGCCAAACAGCAGCGGCAGCAATGCCGCGAGCGAAAGCTTGCCCAGGTTGTCGTACGGGTAGCGCCCGTCTTGCTTAACCTTAGCCATCACCTGGTTGAGGTCATCGGTCTTGGTGCCTGTCATCTTTTCGTACAGACCGATTAACAGACCGCCCAGCAGGCAGACAAAAAACGGGTACGGCAAAAAGCCAAACGGGCCGCTGGCAAGCTCGGGCGAAGAGACGCCCAGCGCGTGCGGAATCTCGGTCCATAGATAGTCGATACCGTGCTCCATCGCAAAAAAGAACAGCCAGACCGCGGCACCTGCGAACGCACCGGTCACGGCAACGCTAACTAAAAAGAGCGCGCGGTTTGTGGGTTTGGCAAGGTTATCCATCGGGTCCTCCCGCGGTCAAAGTCGACATAGATACGTTTTATTGTAGAGCGAGTGTGGCCCAGACAAGCTAACCATCTGCGCTGCAAACGGCACCATTGGGAGCCATAGTGGGGCAGGCTCAAGACTTATCCGTTGATAATCGAGGTAATCTCGCGCAAATCGTCGGCAAAGTAGATGCCGTGCTGGCGCCTCGGGCTCGAAAGTCCTTTATCAATCATGTGCCCGAGCAGCGCCTTGAGGTCGTTGTAGTAACCGTCCAGGTTATACAAGATGCACGGAGCGCTCAGGTGCCCCAACGACACCGCGGACATGACCTCGGCAATCTCCTCGAGCGTGCCCGTCCCACCGGGAAAGGCGATGAACGCATCGCCGAGCTCGATCATCTTGGCCTTGCGCTCCGCCATATCGCTCGTCACGATGAGGTCATCGATACCGTCATGTTGAAACTCGGCCTCGATAAAAAAGCTCGGCTCAACACCCGTCACGTGTCCACCCGCCTCGAGTACGCTATCGGCGAGCGCACCCATCAGGCCCGACTTGGAGCCGCCGTATACCAGCGCGTGGCCGTTGGAGCCAATCCACGTGCCGAGCTCTCGCACTGCAGGCAGAAACACCGGGTCATTGCCAGCGTTGGCGCCCAGATACACGGTGATGTTCATATTTGCCCCCCTGTTGTGGCGCGCGACGTTCGTCTTAGCGCTGGCGTCGACGATACTCGCGCACGCGACGCGAAAGATCGGCAAGCTCGTCGCGGTCGAGCTCTTCCAAATGCTCAAGATCGTCCATAAAGCGCGCCATGGTGTCCTTTTGGCGCAGCTTGATGAGCGTATTGCAGTAGTTCACCGCCACGCCCGTGAGCGTGGCGATGTAGAAGATGCTGATGACGCTCAGTATGACGGTAATGGCGCGGGCAACCGGTGTCTCGGCCGGAATGTCACCAAAGCCGATGGTCGAGACCGTCTCAAAGCTAAACCACAGGCCATCGCCAAACGTGAGGGTCGTGGGCTCGGACAGCCAAACGGCCGTCGAGCATAGCAGGTAGAAGACGAGGAACAGCTCCGTAATGCGCGCAAAGCCAGCCTGGCGCAACACGTCGGCAAGCGTCCTCAACTTGTTCATCGCGACCCCTTTTCCCAGACGCCCAATCACGTTCGCTCGATATTGTCCCACGCCTCCCCCGCAAACGAAACTAGTCATTGGGGACGTTCTTAAATGACTAGTCAAACAAGAACGTCCCCAATGACTGCCGGGCGGGAGCGTTTAGCGGTGCAGCTGCCGACTGGGCAGGTAGAGCTGGTATCCGGTATCCTTATGTGGTAATGTCTCGATTCGTTAGGATTGCATGTGAGAGCTGCCACTGTCCTTCGTTCAGTTATATATTGCGCCCTGGCCGTTGTGCTTGCCGCGCTTGTCGTGCTGAGTTCTATCGCGCCTGTCCAGGCTTTTGCCGATGACTCTAGTCAGCCAGTCAAGACGGTCCGCGTTGGTTGGCTCGTCAACAGCGAAGGCTTCCAGAACGGCACCCCCGGGGAGCGTCTCTCGGGATGGGGCTACGAGTACCTCCAGACCCTGTCGTACTACACGCCCGGCTGGCGGTACGAATACGTCTCCGGCACCTTCACCGAGCTTATGGACATGCTCGAGGCAGGCGAGATCGACCTCATGCCCAACATCTCCTACTCCGAGGAACGCGCCCAAAAGCTGCTCTTTTCCTCGAACCCCGAGGGCACCGAGCGCTACTACATCTACGCCAAGCCCGATCGCGACGATCTGGCCAAGGGCGACCCCCAAGCGCTCCAAGGCCTTACCATCGGCTACAACCCCGACGTTATGCAAACCTTCGTTGGCCAGCAGTGGCTCGCCAACGAAGGCATTACCTGCACCTATAAAGAAATCGACACTGGCGGCGCCCTCTTTGGCGCGCTCACAAACGGCGAGGTCGACGCCATCATCATGAACGACACGCTCTCGTCGCCCGAGGCGTCGCCCATGTTCTACGTTGGTTCGAGCGACTACTACTTTGCCGTCCCCAAAAGCCGCCCCGACCTAAGGGACGACATCAATGCCGCCATGTCGGCAATCGCCCGCGTCAACCCACGCTATATCGACGAAGTCAAATCTAACTACTCGGCCCAAAACAGCGGTTCATCATCGCTCAACGGCCCCGAACGTTCCTGGCTCGAAGCAAATGACAACACCATCACGCTCGGCTACATTACGGGCAAACTCCCCTACTGCAACGAAGACGAAGACGGCAAAATGGAAGGTTCGCTCGCATCGCTTGCGACGACGTTGCACGATAAATTTGGCATTACGGTCAAAACCGTCGCCTTTGATAACTACAAGATGATGTCAAAGGCCCTGTCAAAGGGAAGCATCGACGTTGCGCTGCCGGTATACCGAGATTACTGGTTTGCCGAGCAATCAGGCGTTGTGCAGTCGATATCGTTGGGGACCACAACCCTCACCGCCATCCACACCGGAAGCAACCTGAACAAAGACCTTCAGAACATCGCCTGTACCAAATCATCGTTTATCAACCGAAATGTGCTCGAAAGTCTGTTCCCCACAGCGACCGTGACCGAATGCCAATCCGACGATGAAGCGTTCGACGCCCTCAGGAAGGGAACGGTGCACTGCATCCTCGCCCCCAGTTCACGCGTAAAAACCATCGGCGACCGTTATGATCTCGAGAACCGCGAGACGGCCGAGCTCCCTGACACCTGCGAGCTCTCGTGCTGGATTTCGCGCGGAAGGCCCGAGCTGCTGGGAATCATCAACAAGGGCATCATCAATGCCGGAGAATCGCTCTCCGCAAGCAATTACTCCTCCACGTCGTACACGGCCCAGGAATCCAACACCCTTCAATTCCTTTATCGCAACCGTGCCGCCGTTGCAGCTGCCCTCATCGGTATGTTGTCGGTCGGCATCGTCCTGCTCATCTGGGCACTCGTGCGCGCTCGAACCGAGCGCAAAAAAGCCGATGCCGCCAACGCCGCCAAGACGGCATTCCTCACGCGCATGAGCCACGACATCCGTACGCCGCTCAACGGTATCCTGGGCCTTATCGAGATCGAGGAATTGAAGGAAGGCGATATCCAGGTCGCCCGCGAGAGCCGTGCCAAGGCGCGCGTTGCCGCCAATCACCTGCTCTCGCTAATCAACGACATCCTCGAGATGGGCAAAATCGAAGACCGCAAGCTAACACTGGAGCATGCGCCTTTTAACCTCAAAGAGCTCTGTGACGATACGCTGGTGCTGTGCAAGCTCCGCGCGTCCAGTAACGGCATCACAATGCAGGACAATAGTCTGCCGTACGCCACGGGGCCATACATGGTCGGCAGTCCCACCCATATCCGACAGATCATGATCAACCTGTTAGACAACAGCATTAAGTACAACAAGCACGGCGGCTCCGTCACCTTTAGCTCAAAGACCAAGCCACTCAATAACGGGCGCGCTCTCTTTTGCTTTAGCGTCTCGGATACCGGCATTGGCATGACGCCTGAGTTTTTGGCGCACATTTACGAGCCGTTCGCCCAAGAAGGCGACGATGCGCGCAGCAAGTTCCAAGGAGTCGGCATGGGCATGCCAATCGTCAAGTCGCTTATTGAACTGATGGGCGGTACGATTGAGATTTCGAGTGAGGTTGGCGTGGGGAGTACGTTCAACGTCCAGATTCCGCTCGATATCGACAAGAACCCTCAGGCGCGGGCAGATACGGTCGAGGGGGTGCTCGACTGCTCGCTCGCCGACATGAACGTGTTGCTCGCCGAAGACAACGAATTGAATGCCGAGATTGCCCAGACGCTGCTCGAAAGCGAAGGCATTGTCGTAACTCGCGCCGCCGATGGCAACGAAGCGGTCGACCTATACGTTGGCCGTCCCGCCGGCAGCTTCGATGCGATTCTGATGGACATCATGATGCCGGGCATGGACGGCTATGAGGCAACCCGCGCGATTCGTCTGAGCGAGAAGGTCGATGCAGCCGATATCCCCATCATCGCGCTCACCGCCAACGCCTTTGCCGAGGACGCCAAGGCGGCACACGATGCCGGCATGAACGCCCATCTGTCCAAACCGCTCGACTTTAACAAGCTCAAAAACATACTCGCCCGCATCAAGAAAAACGGATCCGTTTCGCTATAGTTTGTGCTCAACCACCACGCACGACCAGAAAGGAAACCAACGATGTTTAGGCCCTTACGTCGAAAGAAACGCGCCATCACTGACGAGGAAGCGCGCGAACTGCTCGCTACCTGCAAGCGCGGCGTCTTTGCCGTCAACGGCGACGATGGCTACCCGTACGCCATTCCCGTCAACTACTTCTTTGACGACGAGCACGACAAGATTTATTTCCATGGCGCCAAGGCTGGCCACAAGGTCGACGCACTCAAGCGCGATGACAAGGTCTGCTTTACCGTTTACGGCAACGAGTGGTACCAGGACGGTGACTGGGCTCCCTACGTTATGAGTACCGTGGTCTTTGGCCGTTGTCGCCTGGCGAATGACACCCCCGCGTTTATCGAGGACAAAGTCCGCCAGCTCGCGCTTAAGTACTACCCTTCTGCCGAGGAAGTCGAAGAGGAAATCGCCAAAGACATCAAGGGCGTCCAGCTCTACGAGATTACGATTGAGCATCTTTGCGGCAAGCAGATTCAAGAAAAGTAAGCCTCTCAGCAGGTCTGCGCCCAATTGCTACAGATGCTTTACCATGTGGGGCCTTCTAGCCAACTTGGCAGAAGGCCCCACATGCAGCGCACGCTTACCGTGCATTAAAAACGTAGCGGTCCAGGCGGTCGCACGCTTCCCTCACGCGCGAAAGCGGCAGCGCCAGATTCACGCGAATGTGGCAGAGCCCGTGGAACGGGCGGCCGTCCTGATACCCCACGCCCACGCGCGCCCCCTCGTCGAGCAACCACTGAATATCGCGGCCATGCTCGCGGCACCACTCGGTGCAGTCCAGAAACACCATGTACGTGCCCTGCGGACGCGAAAACGCGACGCCCTTCCAGTGCTTTTCTGCATACGTGCAGAAGTACTCGATATTGCCGGCAAGCACCTGGTTGAGCTCATCAACCCACTCATAGCCCTGCGGCTGGTAGGCACCGATAAGCGCATGCATGGAGAGGACGTTCATCTCGTTGTAGTGGGTCTTGTTGGACACGGCGCACACGCGGTCGCGCAGCGTCTCGTTGTAGATGATGTGGTAGCTGCCGACCAGGCCCGCCAGGTTGAACGTCTTGCTGGGCGCGTAGAGGGCAACCGTGCGCATGCGAGCATCCTCGCTCACCGACTGCGTCGGGATGTGCTTGTGTCCCGGCAGGATGATATCGGACCAAATCTCGTCCGAGATCACCACGCAATCGTGCTGGCGATAGATGTCCATGGCGCGCTCGATCTCGTCGCGCTCCCATACGCGGCCGCAGGGATTGTGCGGCGAGCAGAACACCGCAGCATGGATGTAGTTTTGGGCGAGCTTGCGCTCCATGTCCTCAAAGTCCATGCGCCACACGCCCTGGTCGTCGAGCTTAAGCGGGCTGTGGACAATACGATAGCCCGCGGCCTCGATGGACTTGGTAAAGCCGATGTAGGTAGGGCTGTGGACTAGCACCGCATCACCTGGCTGGACATACGCGCGTAGCGTCGACACGACACCGCCCAGCACGCCGTTTTCGTAGCCGATATGTTCAGGGCGCAGACCCTCGACGCCATTGCGGCGGCTCTGCCATTCGATGATGCGGTCGAAGTACTCGGGACGCTGATTGAAATAGCCAAACATGGGGTGCTGGGCACGCTGAATGATGTGTTCCTGGACCGTGGGCACCGTGGCAAAATTCATGTCGGCCACCCACATGGGAATGCGGTCGAAGCCCTCGTCGGGTGCGTTCGGAGCCATACCGGGGATCTCACCCCAAGAGTCAACGGCGATGGAGTCCATGCCGTGGCGGTCGATAAGCGAGCTAAAGTCGTATTTCATGCTGAACTCCCGTGCAAAGTGATTGTTTTGGTAGGCGTTATTGTCCACCAGCACGGGCGATTTTGGCATGGGGTTTGGCGCTTAATTTGACGGGTGCGGACGAATGGCTGGTTAGTCTTGCGCGTCGTTGACGGCGACCACGGTTAGCTGGGTTTTATCGACCGTAAAAGATATGTCGAGCCCGGCAAAGGCCAGGTGATAGACGCGGTTTGGCTCGTACTTGCTGCCTGCGCGGCGCGGGTCTTGGCGAAGGACCTCGACCAAGCCGGGGAGCTTTGCGGGCGAGACCATATCCTGCAGCGCCTGCGGAAACTCAACATCGAGCTCTTGCCACGGAGCATCCTCAATCCAGCCGCCCGTTGCATCCGGGTGGCAGTCCGCAAACGGAATGTAGGGCTTAATGTCGTAGATGGGCGTGCCGTCGCGCAGGTCGGCCCCCAACACATGGATGATGGGACCATCGTCGGTAAGCTCCACGCGGTCGAGCTTGACGCAGGTGAGCCCAATGGGATTAGGGCGAAACGGACTGCGCGTGGCAAACACACCCACGCGCTCGGCTCCGCCCAGACGCGGCGGGCGCACGGTTTTCGACCATTTTGCGTTGGTTCCGGACCTGTCCCGCGTCTTGGCATCGGCGGCTATGTCCTTAGCCGTGCCGCCGGGTGTGCCGTTTTCAAAACGCCACAGCAGCCATAGGTGAGAGAAGGAGTCCAGACCCTCAACCGCTGCATTGGAGGCAAATTCCGGCTCAAAAACGATACGTCCCTGCAGATGAGGCGCCAAAAAGCTGTTGCGCGGAATGCCGAACTTCTGCGGCAGATCGGTATGTATGTGTGCGATAGGTTCCATGCCGGTCATTGTACGGCATGAAGGCGTGAGGCGTTGTGCGCAATTCTTCGCCGCGGTCCTCCGTCGTGCAACCAACGGTTGCTTGGAAGGGCGCCTGCCGCCGCGTATGCTTAAGCCATCAACCAGCAGAAAGGAGCCGCTATGGCCTTTGCAGAAAAGCTCATTGCCATCCGTCGCGCCCATCACCTTACCCAAGAGCAACTCGCCGCCAAACTCTTTGTCACGCGCCAAGCCGTCAGCCGTTGGGAGCGCGACGAGGTCACCCCGGGCATCGACATGATGAAGCTCATTGCCGCCGTAACCGGCGAGCCCCTGTCCCACCTACTCGAAATGCCCGAGCATTATTGCCAGAGCTGCGGCATGATACTCACGCCCGACGACTGCGGCACCGATGCCACAGGCGCCGCGACCGACCATTACTGCAAGTGGTGCTACGACCACGGCAAGTACACCCACGACACCACCATGGAGGCAATGATCGAGGATTGTGCCCCGCACCTGGCACAAAACACCGGCATGTCGCTCGACGAAGCCGTCTCGCTCATGGGCGCCGTCCTGCCGCAACTGGAGCGATGGCGCACCGTGCAGGAAAACGAGGAGCGCTACGGTGCCGAGGCGCGGGCGCGCTATGGCGACGAGGCGATCGACGCAGCAAACGAAGCGCTGCTGGACATGGACCCCGAGACATGGAACGACATGAAGGAACTTGAACGCGCTGTTCTGGGCCAGCTTTCGATTGCCATGGGCATTGGCGACCCAGAGAGCAACGAGGCCCACAAACTTGTCGCAATGCACCGTCGATGGATTGCCCTTAACTGGGGACACGAGCCCCAAGACGAAGCATACCTGGGCCTCGCCCACGGCTATCTTGCCGACCAGCGCTTTGTTGACTACTACGACAAGCCCTGCGGCACCGGAGCCACGGCGTTTCTGGTCCAGGCCATCGAGTCGTCGTTGACGCGCGCATAGACCGCGGCTGCTTTGGGTATTTCAATCGAAACCTCAACCGATTGGAGACCCATGGCTACTAATCATGAGCTCACGCTGTACGTTATGACCGGCTGCCCGTATTGCATAAAAGTCAAGCGATTCCTTGCCGATAACGGTGTGACCATTCCCGAGCGCAATATCTCGACCGATACCGAAGCCGAGCAGACACTCATCGCCGTCGGCGGAAAACGCCAGGTTCCCTGCCTGTTCATCGACGGAGAACCACTCTACGAATCGAACGACATCGTCGCGTGGGTGCAGGAGAACCTGCTCTAGCACTCGCGTTGCGACCGACTCGCCCCAACCCATACGACCCAAACATGTACGCCAGCATCCAAAGTCGACATTTTTCGACATCTTTGGATGCTGGCGTACAGCTTTTTGGTAGTCATGGACGCTCTTGGCCGGCTAATTGTTTGAGGAGACCTTTGGATTATGGCTGTTTGACGCCTCTGGAAAGGTTTCCGAGAGGGCTGTGGTCAAAAAAGGGCAAATATGAGTACTGCTACCTGTTTAGTAGCAGCGATTTTGATCACTTCAGGAACTATTCAACGTTCCACTCGTCCGCAGACGACGTTATTTCTCCTCATATGTTCAATAAAAGTAGCTCTTAATGGGAACAAATCTCATCAGGAGCTACAATTTATAGCAAATAAATGCAACCATAATGGCAACAGTACTCATATTTGCCCTTTTTTGACCACGACCCTCCAGAATAGTCGCTGAGAGCGACACTAAATGACAAAATCCGACACTTGAACGTTCTTATATGAGTAGCCATTGAAGGACACCTAACGACTACTCCCATTCGCGACACACTGTGTCGCGAATTAAGCTGGCCCCATTACCGAAGACCAGTGAGAGCTCCTGCCCAGAATCTCAATAGCTTAATAAAGGGCTCCCCTCCGGAAGTTCAATGAGCATCCAAATTCCAAGCTGAAAAGCAAAGGAGTATCGAAGCCGTCAATGCTCATTTCCTATCGAACAGGCAGGTCAAAACAAGCTAATTAGCCCGATGAACTGCTTGTATTTTTGTCTACAAAATTGTATACAAAAAGAGAATCCGAGAACCGGCGCTCGACATTATGTCGATCGATAGGAGGCGCCATGGATGCTAAGCAGCTCGAAAAGATGATGGGGTTTGCTCCCGGAGAGTTGAAGAAAGCCGCGGAAGCCTACGAAAAAGATGAGTGGCCGAAAGGTCGCACCATCAAGTTGGGAAGGCC
Organism: Collinsella sp.; assembly: GCA_048321375.1. Taxonomy (GTDB): domain Bacteria; phylum Actinomycetota; class Coriobacteriia; order Coriobacteriales; family Coriobacteriaceae; genus Collinsella. Next base: position 100,011 of record DBFDVR010000013.1, on the reverse strand, counting down.
ACCAATCTCCGATGAGCCGAGCGTCGTTATATCAGCACGTGTGGGCGAATCGATTCTTGAGGCGTTTGACGAAAAAGCCAAACGCCATGGGCAAACACGCACGGAGCGGCTCAGAGAGCTCATTACACTTGATGCACTGATTGCCTAGGCCCGCTCCCCCGTCGGACCCAAACATGTACACCAGCATCCAAAGTCGACATTTTTCGACATCTTTGGATGCTGGTGTACAGCTTTTTGCTACATAGTCGTTGGGGACGTCCTTAAATGACCAGTCGTTAAAGAACGCCCCCGATGACTAGTTAGCCGTGGAAGCGAGCTGTGGGTGCAAGCGGCTGTTCACGAAAGACGCGCTCGACGGCAGCGCGGTATTCGTCGACCTTTTTGGTCTTACGTACGAGCTTGTGAACGGTAGCGGGGTCGGCGAAAGCGCACTTGGCGTAGAACCACCACTCCTTCATACGAAAGACCGCGTTGCCGCCAATCTCTTCTGCATAGACCGCAAACAGCGTGTCGTGGAAACGCTGCAGTTCGGCTGCCGTGGCAGCAGGACCGCCCTTAGCCATGCGAGCCAGCGCGGGGTTCGCGAGCAGGCCACGCCCTAGCATTACATGGCGCGTGTCGGGATAGGCCTCCGCCAGCGCGTCCATATCCTCAAGATCGAAAATGTCGCCGTTATAGGCCACCGGAAACGGCGCACGCTCCAGCGTCTCGCCGTAAAACTCCTTGCGCGGCGAGCCTGTATAACGGTCCTTCTGTACGCGCGGATGCACGATCAGCTCTGTTAGCGGCATGCGGCAATACAGATCGAGCACGCGCTCGTATTCGTCGTCATTCTCCAGCCCCAGCCTGGTCTTTACCGACACCGGCAACGGCGACCGCTCGCACACATCACTTAGGAACGCCTCGAGCTCGTCGAGATTGCGCAAGAAACCCGAGCCCTTACCCTTGGCAACAACCGTACCCGAGGGGCAACCCAGGTTGAGATTGACCTCGCGGTAGCCCATGTCGGCGAGCACCTGTGCCGCCCACACAAACTCGTCCGCGTTCTTGGACATCAGCTGAGGCACAACGTTGAGCCCCTGGTTATTGGCAGGATCGATCTCCTTAAACGCCTTGCCGCCAAAGCGGTTTCCCACCCGCGGCGGCGGCAAAAACGGCGTGTAATAACAATCGAGCGCGCCGAAGCACTCCGCATGCGCGCGACGGAACACATGCCCGGTAATCCCCTCCATAGGGGCCAACGATAGAATCATCAACATCTACTCTCAGATCAATACGGCAAAGGGACTGTCCCCTTGTCACATGAATTATGCCTTGTGCCTCGGGCGATTCACAAGGAAGAGGTAACTACTAAACGATGACTACCCTCCAGCCGCACCCCATACAACGAGGTCTAATACTTTTCCGAGAAGTGAACGACCGTTTTTTGGACCCCCGAAGCATCGACATTTTCTGACGCCAAAACCGCAGGATTCAACGATCAAAACCGCAGGAAATTACATCTCAAAAGTGTCGACGCTTCGGGGTCCATTTTGACTCGTTCACTTCTCGGAAAAGTATTAGCCCTCGAATTCACAAGCCGCTCAATGTGACAAAGGGACTGCCCCTTTGTCACATTCAATGAAAAGGGCACCGACATTAGTCGATGCCCCAAAGCGGCTGCAGGCTAAGCCCTACAGCGTATGTCTAAGACGAATCGAACTATTCGTCCCAGGAAAGGTTCTTTCCAGTCTTCTTGGCCAGCAGCAAGAACAGGCCGATGATGACGTTGCATGCGATGCAGAAGATGAAGACGCCCTGGAAAGAGCCGGCAAGCTCATAGACCTTCATCATGACAGGCATGCCGAAAGCGCCGACAATGTAGCCTACGGAGCAAATCAGCGCGAAGATGCGACCGAAATCGCGGGAGCCAAAGACATCCATGACCAAAACGGTCAGAGCGGTGCCGGCGATGACATACATGACGTCGTTTACGCCTGCCGCGAGGATGCTAAGCGTCGAGTTGCCGCTGCTCATCATGAGCATGATGAAGGAGAGAATGGAAACGGCAAGCCAGCCCAGAATGGCCTTCGTGCTGCCGAACTTATCGCAGGTGGTGCCGACAATCGGATTAAGGAACATGTCGAAGAGCGATGCGGCGGAAACCATAAAACCGCCCACCATGGGGTTGAAACCAACCTCGGAAGCATATGTCGGGAAGAGCTGGTTCATGCAGCAAGTGAGCTGCACGAGACAAAGGAAGCCGATGCAGAAGAAGAAAGCAGGCGATTTGATGGCGCGTGCATAGCTGACGCCACGCGCACTTTCCTCGGTCGTCTCCTCGGTCTCGGCGACTGTCTCGCCTTCAACGTAGCCATAGGGCAACATGCCCTTGTCCTGAGGCTTGTAGCGGATGATCAGAATGGAAGCTGGGAGAATGAGCACTGCGGAAACACCGGCGAGCACCAGATAACCAGTTCTCCAGCCAGCGGCCTCGATGACAGAGGTGATGACTGGGCTCATGATGAGCATGTAAATCGAGTTTACTGCCCAAGCAAGGCCAATTGCCAGGCCACCAGATTTTTGGAACCACTGGTCAATAACATCGGACATGGCAACGCCGGTGGTAAAGGCGAAGCAAACGCCAATCAGGGCGCCAGCGGCGATGAACATCCAAACTTCGGTGTAGAAAGCCATACCTACGCCGGCGGCGAGCAGAATAAGCTCGACGACAGGGAGCCAAACCTTTCCAACAACCTTGGGGATGAGTTTTCCGACAAACGGAAGCGCCGCCGCAAGACCGATGAGCGTCGCGGTGAAGTAATACGAGAAGATTGAATAGTCAAACCCGAACTCCTCGCACACGGGTGCGACGAAGGAGCCGGCGATTACGCTATAGGATCCGGTCGTGCCAGCAGACATGAGGCCGAGCGCGATTACGAGAATCCATGCGTAGACCTTACTGCTCTTTAACTTTGCATTTTCCATTGATACAGCTCCTAGAGACCCAGAAGAGCGCACATAACGGCCTTGATGGTGTGCTGACGGTTCTCTGCCTCACGGAAGATGACCGAAGCGTTGGCCTCAAAGCACTCGTCGGCAATCTCGAAACCCTCGGTGATGATCTCACGATGGAGGTCGTTCTTGCACTGGTCGAGGAGCATCTTGCCAACACGGTGATCTGCGTTGTGGACAGAGGGAAGCTCATGCATGCAGAAGATGTCGGGATTGTTGGTGCGCTTGCACAACTCGCTGGTGACGCGATAGGGGTACAGAGACTCGGCATCGCCCAGCCAGGAGTTGTAGTCATCGGGATCCAGAACCTCTTCGCCGCACTCGGGGTTGATGTAGCGCCACTCCTCGGTAACGATAACGTCAACGCCATCCAGGGCATCGAGGTCAGAGGTGATGGTAAAGGTCCTATTGGGAGCGTACTTGGCGTAGCAGGCCTCCACCTCTTCGATCATTTCCTTGCACATCTGATGACGGAGGTCGTCGGGGCCGATGGCGAGGAAGTCCATGTCGAGCATAGCGCAAAGACGGCCATACCACACCGGGGCGCCGGCGCAGTTGCCAACGAAAGCCATCTTCTTGCCGCGGCTCGTGCGCAGGCCGCCCCATTGCTCTTCCATCGTAAGAGCGTCAGCGAGCATCTGAGTCGGGTGATCGCCGAGAGTAAGGGCATTGATGACCGGGATGTCAACCAGGTCGGCGACGTCATAGAGGAACTGCTCGTCCTTCTGTGCGCGGTAGACGATGAGATCGTACATGCCGTTAAAGACGCGCATGGCATCCTTGACGGTCTCGCAGTCACCCATGTGGGAGTTGGTCAGATAAGTGAAGCCCATGCCCAAATCATTGCAGGAGGTCTCGAATGCGCAACGAGTACGGGTCGAGCCCCACTCGAAGTTGGCGAGGACGTTTTTGCCGGGGAAGTAGCGCTGGTCGACACCAGACTTCTTCTGAGCCTTAAGGTTCCAGGCAAGATCGATGAGATAGCGGAAATCCTCGGAGGAGAGATCATGGATGTTGATGTAGTCGCGACCGCGGAGGCTGTTGTTCATGCCTATTTCCTTTCGAATTATTATCAAAATTATTGTTGAATGTGTCCCCGAGGAAAACACGGATATCCCTCGGGGAGCGGTACATGTGGCGCCTAAGCCAAAGAGCGCAGGCTCTAAGGCTCACTAACGACTGGCCGCCACGTCCTTAGTCCAGCAGTGCACGCCGCCGCCGGACAGGTTAAGCGCGAGGGAATCAATCATGATGACCTTGCGATCGGGGAAGCAGCTCTCAAGAACTGCCTTGGCCTGCTCGTCCTTCTCTTTCACGACCTCGCTCATGCCCTCGTGGTAATAACGCTGGCCAAGAACGACGCCGTTGCAAATCAGGAAGTTGCAGTAGCTCGCTGCGGCGTAGAAGTGGACGGGGCCCTCGGGCCAGGGGGTGCCATCCATAAACTTGCCGCCCATTTCGTCGATGAAGCCCTTATAGAGCTCGTAATCTTCATCGCCAGGGGCGATAACGACTTCAATAGGCTCGGCGGTGGGCATACGAACGATCTCGAAGGGCTTGCCCTCCCAGTCCGTTTCGTTGCTCAGGATCTCGTAGGCTGCCTCAATGCGGCGACGAGACTCTGCTCCAGCCTTGCTCGAGGCTGCCTCTTCATCGGACACCTCGGCAAGAAGAATCTTGTTCGGAGTGATAAAGCGACACATCTCATCAATGTGAGCTGCAAAGCTCATGCCAAAGACGGGAGTTCCGTCTTCCTTCTCGTCGAGGATGCCCAGTCGATAGTCGTCGTCCTCGAGCATAGGCTGCGGAAGCCAGATAACCTTGTTGAGGTTGTAGATGCGCTTATACTCGGCCTCTACTTCCTCTTTCGTGAACTCGGGATTACGCTTGCGGCATTCCGTGTCCTCGATGGCGATCAGAGTGCCGTGACCGTCAAACTCGCGGTCGCCGCCCTCCGAAACCATTTCGGAATTGACGATATCGAAGCAACCGAGCGCAACCGCCATGTGAACCGCTGCCTTACGTGCGGACTGGCACTCCGGGGAGTTCTTGTCCCACACGCCGTAATAGGTCCAAGCGGGGTTGACCATATAAGAATGGCCCTTGTCGTCGACCATGATGCTGGGACCGTTGTCGCGGACATAGAAGTTGGAGTCTTCGAACTGCGTGATCTCGATGCGATCGAGATCAACCCCCTCCTCCTTCAGGCGCGAGCAAGCCTCCTCATAGGAGCCGGGGGTACCGCAATTGAGGTTGACCGTAACGTCGCCATACTCGAGCAGAGCCTTGATCACGTCAACGCAGGGCTGGCGGTTATCATAGCCCTCTGCACGGATGTAATCGGGAAGCCATGTCACATAGACGTTGGAGCGCTTCTCGAACTCGCCCGGCATACGATAGTTCTCGTACATGGTTGGTCCTTCCGTCGGGTTTCCCGCGATGCTGTCCGGCCGCGACAATAGCGGGGTTTCACCTGCTATAGTACTACTATACCTACCGTTCGGTAGATAGTTTTGAATAATTGCCGCTCGCCTACTGATACATACCGTTCACCGTATATAGTGGTCATGTTTGGACACGAATTGATGTTCCGTTGCCATCCTTAATAATGTTGGTAGTGCGGAAGTGATTTGCGATGGAGAAATGCAGCGTGAGCACAAGAAAAAAAATATTGGACGCAATGTACGATCTTGTGGCAGAAGTCGGTTATGACAAAGCGTCTATCGGAAAGATTTGCGACTTTGTCGGTATATCCAAGCCGTCGGTGTACTACTACTTTCCCTCTAAAGAGGAGATTTTCACTACGCTCTTGGACAGCATGTTTCCGACCATTGACTATCAGCGCGACTACTCGCTAATAGTCGATAGGGACGGGTTCAAGGCCGCGCTTATCGAGCTCGGCAATTCAGTTATAGGTGGCTATCGAAGCGATGAAAAGCGCCGGCGCGTGCTGGCCGAGGTTAGCGTTCAAGCAAATCGAATTCCTGCAGTTCAGGAACGTCAAGCGACGGCGACCAAACGAACCATGGATGCGCTTAAAGACATCCTTTTTCATGGTGTAGAGATTGGCGCGTTTTCCGATAGCGCCGACGTAATGCTCTACGTACAAATTCTTTATACCGTTCTGGAGGGAGCAAGCAATACGGTCGCTCAAGGTGAGGATATTGATGAAAAAGCGGTTTGGGCGGGAATAGTCGAGCTTATGTTCAAATAAACCAGCCAAGCTGAAGCGCATGTTGGCACCCATGGTGCCTGCGGGCAACCTTTAAAACGAAAACAGGGGTCGACTCCAGTCTGGCTTGGAGTCGACCCCCCGTTGCGTGGCAATCTATGCCGATGCAAATCGGCGCTTATTACTTTTCAGCAGCCTTATTGAGAAAGCCGGAAACGATAGCAAACGCAGCAATCATAAGGTTGCAGGCAATACAGAAGATAAATACTCCCTGGAATGACCCCGCCATGCCGTAAACCTTCATCATGACCGGCATTCCAAAAGCACCGACGACATAGCCCGCTGAGCAAACGATCGAATAGATCCTTCCAAAATCGCGTGATCCAAAGAGCGAGAGTAGAAGCATCGGCATTGCGGTTCCAACGATGGCGAACATGACATCGTTTACACCAGCTGCAATGATGGAAACGGTCTCATTGCTTCCGCCAATGATAAGAAGCAGGAATGAAAGAATGCTGACACCTGTCCATGCGACCGTTGCTTTAATAGCGCCAAGCTTGTCGCATGTTTTGCCCACGAAGGGATTTAGGAAGATATCGGAGAGTGAAGCTGCCGAGACCATTAAGCTTCCTACGATAGGATTGAAACCGACCTCGCTTGCATAGGTTGGAAACAGCTGGTTCATGCAGCAGGTGAGCTGCGCCACGCAAAGCAAGAGGACACAGAGAATAAAAGACGGCGTTTTCGCGGCATCGCGGAGTGCCATGCCCGAAAGAACATCTTCCTGCTCATCGGCGCTGCAGCTCTCATGGGTTTCGGAGGCGGTCTCTCCGTACGGAAGCATGTTGCGATCAGAGGGGTTAAGGCGAATGATAAATGCGCTTGCAGGCAAAATCATAGCTGCAGAAACGGCCGCAAGCACGATGTATCCCGTACGCCAGCCTTGCTGCTCGATGACCAGCGTAATGACAGGACTCAATAACAGCGTACAGAGAGAATTAACGCCCCAAGCGAGGCCGATGGCAAGACCGGACGATTTGCTGAACCATTGGTCAATGACATCGGACATGCAGACGCCCGTTGTAAACGAAAAGCAGATGCCGATCACTGCGGCGGAGACGGTGAACATCCAGACCTCGGTGTAGAACGCCATTGCGGCGCCGGCGGCAATAAGGACGAGTTCAATGCAAATATGCCATGGTTTGCCGATTACTTTTGGAATGAAGCGACTCAAAAGCGGAAGCCCAAGCGCAAGGCCAAGAAGAATCGCGGTGAAATAGAAAGAAAAAGAAGTGTAGTCAAAGCCCAGATCTTCACATACTGGAGCAACGAATGAGCCGGCAATAATGCTATATGTGCCAGTTGTTCCGGCGGACATTAAGCCGAGCGCAATAACGACGACCCAAGCAAATGCGCCGCTTTCACGGAGACAATCTTTTTTGGCTGGTGTGGTGAGAGTCATGGTTGCTCCATTTCTATCGGCAATACATCCTATATGCCTACCGATAGGTATATAAACCAGAGGACTCTTCGTCAAGCATTAAGCGGGGAGAGGGAGTTCTTAACCCGCCGAACGGTAATTAGACCCCGATTTCGCAAGGGTCTCAATGTGACAAAGGGACTGTCCCTTTGTCACATTATTCGGAGCGCAAGGCTTCCACGGGGTCTTTTTTGGATGCGCTGCGGGCAGGCAGTAGACCGGCAACGACCGTCAGCAGCACCGAAATTACAATGAGCGCCAGCGCATCCTGCACGGGCAGACTCATTAGGTTGGGGACCTGTTTGACCGCAAGCGCCCAAGCATTGACCGGGAAGCTCACGGCCACCACGACGACAACAGCAAAGACGCCGGCGATGAGGCCTTCGATAAAGGTCTCGGCATTGAATACGTTGGCCACGTTGCGCTTCGACGCGCCGATCGCGCGCAGGATGCCGATCTCCTTCTTGCGCTCCAGCACGCTGATGTAGGTGATGATGCCGATCATGATGGAGCTCACCACCAAGCTGATACTCACGAATGCGATGAGCACCAAGCTGATGGTGTTCACGATGTCGGTCACCGAACCCATGATGATGCCCATGTAGTCTGTGTACGAAATTGCCCGATCATCGTGGCCAGCGGCTTTGACCTGCTTGTTGTACGCATCGATGTGATCGAGTACGCGCTCCTTGGCCTCAAAGTCGCGCGGGAAAATCTTAACCGAGATGGGGTCTGCCTCATCCGCATAGCCCAACGTGGTCAGATTGTTGTCGTAGGTGAGCTTCGAAGCCTTGGCATAGCTCATCATGAGCGAACTCAGGTCCTCGGCGTCCATGTTGAAATGGATGGCGCGGGCAAAGGCGCTCGCATCCACACGCATAGCGCTCGCTAGGTTGGCAAAACTCGAAGACATCTGCGTCGCCATCTGGTCCATAAGCCCTGCCGCGCCTGCCTTGAGCTGGGATGATACCGTCGACGCTATCTGCTCGCTGATCGACTTCATCACCTGATCCATAGCCTGCTGCAGATACGGAGCCAACTGCTTTTGCACATAGTCGGTCATCGCCTGCTGCAGGCGCTCGGCCAGGGCATCGCCGCCGAGCGCCTTCAATTGAGCCAGGCATTGCTGGGCTGCGGCATCATGCTCAAGATACGCCGAGAATGCGGCAGAGAGCTTTGACGCGTCCTTAAGATCATCGGGCGACAGCGCCTTAAACTGATCAGACTGCAAAAAGCCCTCAAACAGCTGGTTGGCCAGTGTTCCCACGTGCTGCATTTGCTCGGGCGTGAGTTCCAGACCGTCAAAGATACCCGAGAAATCTGGGGTTGGCGCTTTTGCCATGATGTCGCTGAAGTCGATGTCCTTGCCAACGCCCGAAAGGTCAATGTCCAGCCCCGACAGATCGATGCCAGAAAGGTCCATACCGCCGGCTGCACCCGAGAGCGCAGATGTATCGAACGAAAACGCACTCTTCAGCGCCGCCTCGTCCACACTAAACATGCTGCCCAGATCCACGCCTTGCTTGGCCTCGCCCTGCAGTTCATCGAAAGACTTGCCCGTAAAGACATCCGTCTCGGGGTGAGCAAGCTGCTCCTGCACAATCTGCGAATTTGCGGCGCGTTCCATAAGCTGACGAGTCAGTGCATGCGTATAGGCAATGCCCGGGGTCAATGCGCTCGCGTTGGCCGTCTCGTTAGGTCGCACCACGCCCACAATGCGCACGTCAATACCGTCGGCAACCTTGGCCGTCATAAAGTCGGCATCGTCAGACATGTCAGTCCACATGCCAGTCTCTTCGTTTTTGCGATACGCATCAGCCGGCGACAGCACCTTAAACGTGGTAGACAGCGCATCGTCGTAGGTAAAGTCGGTGCCGGTCTCGGGCGTTTCGACCCCACCGTCAGCCGTCATAGCGCTGTTTACCAGATCGTTGAGCTCATCGATATCCAGCGCACCGATGCTATAGAGCGTATAGTCGCCCACCGTGCCGCGGCTCGAAAGCACCATCACGGCTTCGTTGGCAGACGTGGGCCAATGACCGGCGACGACATCGTACTGGCTGTCGAGCAGGCTCTGGTCGTCGATCATCTCGTTAAAGACCGAGGTTCCCATGGATTCCATGCTCACCGTTGCCGCCGAACTCGCACCTCCGCTCATTGCCTCGGTCATAGCGTTGGGAACAAGCCGGACGGGCTTCTCATCGCCCTTACCCGCTCGATAGACAACCGGCGTCACGCCGTAGCCGTACTGGATAGCGTTGACCTCTTTGTCGATACCGTCGCCACCGGCATCGAGCCATGCCTTAAAGCTCGTCATGTCGTTGGACTTAACGCTCGCAAACATATCCTTTACAGCCGTGACCACGGGAATCTTATCGGTTCCCTGAGCCTTGCCGCCGGCACTGTCGTCGGACGAATCCACGTTTTCAGGCGAGCCATCATCCGTGGCCCCCTGCCCGCCCATCATGGACGACAGGTCGTAGTCCTGCTTGGAGATCGTAAGCGGGTAACTCGAGAGCGTATCCTCCTCGACCTTTTTGATGTAATTGTTCACGCCATTGGACAGCGCCAGAATCGCCGCAATACCGATAATGCCAATCGAGCCCGCAAAGGCCGTCATGGCCGTACGGCCTTTTTTGGTCATAAGGTTTCGGGCAGAAAGCCCCAGCGCCGTCACAAAGCTCATCGAGGTTTTGCGCGTAGGCTTGGCCTCGCGGCGTGTGGCGTCAGCGATATCGAAAGGATCGGAATCGTCGGTGATCTTACCATCCGCCAGGTTGACGATGCGCGTGGCGTACTGGTACGCCAGCTCGGGATTGTGCGTGACCATAATAACCAGACGGTCGCGTGCCACGTCCTTGAGCAAATCCATGACCTGCACGGATGTCGTTGAGTCCAAGGCGCCGGTCGGCTCGTCTGCCAACACAATCTCGGGATCGTTGATCAGGGCGCGGGCGATGGCCACGCGCTGCATCTGTCCGCCCGAAAGCTGGCTCGGGCGCTTGTTAACATGCTCGCCAAGGCCAACTTTCTCCAACGCCTCGCGCGCACGCTGGCGGCGCTCGGCATGCCCCACACCCGTGAGCGTAAGCGCCAGCTCCACGTTTTCCAAGATGGTCTGATGTGGGATAAGGTTATAGCTCTGGAACACAAAGCCGATGCGGTTGTTGCGATAGGCATCCCAATCGCGATCACGGAAGTCCTTGGTCGAAATGCCATCGATGAGCAGGTCGCCAGAATCAAAGTGATCAAGTCCACCAATAACGTTGAGCATCGTAGTTTTACCTGAGCCTGAGGGACCCAGAATGGCCACGAACTCGTTATCGCGAAAAGCCAGGCTCACGCTGTCGAGCGCCACCTGCGTAAACGACTGCGTGACGTACCTTTTGCAAATACCTTTGAGCTCCAGCATGGACGGCAACCTCTCCCACGCGGGCGCACTTGCCCGCTCTCCCCCGCCGTTCGTATTCGACGCGTTTGTCCTACTCTATCCCCATTTTTTGCCGGCGCCAGTGAGGAATGTAGTGAACCACGCCAAAAAACGAACGGGACGGCGCCCAAAAGAAGAGGTCCCGAGCGGGACCTCTATATGGTGGAGCTTATCTTGAAAGGTAGCGGACTACTTCGCACAGCGGCCCACGATCCTCGCTATACTTTACGCGTTTTCTACTGCTCGCTATTCGCAATCGCCTGGTCGATAAGCTTGTCGAGTGCTGCGCGCTGCTCGGCGGAGCTGATGGCTCCCACGATTGGATCCCCTACGATGTTGCCATTCTGATCGATGACATACGTTGTCGGGAACGAGAACAAATTTGACGTAAACTTACCGGCCTCGCTATCCGACTTGAACCAGATGTTCTTATATGTCACGCCCTTCTTGCTCAGCACGTCCTTGGCATCTGCAATCTCGCCCTTGTTGCCATCGAGCGTAAAGGAATTGACGCCCACGACCTGGCCGCCCTTCTCGGCAAGCTCCTGATTCAGTTTCTCAAGATCGCCCAACTCACCCACGCACGGCTTGCAAGTGGTGAACCAGAAGTTCATGACGGTAACCTTGTTCTTAGAGAACAGCTCGTCGCTGCTCACGTCGTTGCCGTCCAGGTCCTTGCCCGTAAAGCTGGGGAACTTCGTCGCCTCGCTCGAAGCATTGGCACCAGCCGTCATGCCAGCGGTCGAAGCGTCGACGCTCTCGCCTGCACTCGGCGTGCTTCCACAGCCGGGGAACTCCTTCTCCAGGCTCTCGAGCTTGTCCTCGATCTCCTTGATCTGCTGTGCACCGGCCTTGAGTGTCTTAAGCTCATCCGCCGTGAACTCATCCTTGGCGCCGTCGATGGTCTTGAGCAGAAAATCGCCGTAATTGCTGCCGTCCTCAATCATTGCCGAGTCTTTATTTGCCGCATTGAATACCTTTTCCCACAGCGCGTTATCACTCGAAAAGATCTCGTTCTCCTTCTGCATGAGCTTCGCATACAGCTCGGCGGCCTCGTCGGCATTGGCCGGCTTCTGCGCAGTGAGTTCTGCGATCTTAGGATCGGAGCTCGCAGATTCGCTCGCATTGCCACCGGGCGCCGAACATGCCACAAGGCACAAGGCCAATACCGGCACCATAAACAGGGCCGCAATCTTAGAAAGCTTCATAGTCATTCCTCCGTTTTGTCGAAGCTTGTTTACTTTTTATCGGCGGTCAAGGGAAGCTTTTCCGCCGACACATCCAGGCCATAGCGATAGCTGATGGCATCGACAGGGCAGGCCCCGATGCACTTTCCGCACCGGATACATTCGGCATGATTGGGCGCGCGGACCACATCAACGTCCATCTGACAAACCTTTGAGCACTTGCCGCACGAGACACATTTGCATGCGTCAACCCGAATCCCCAGTAGGGACACCCTATTCATGAGCGCATAGAATGCGCCGAGTGGACAAATCCATTTGCAGAAGGGGCGGTAGAACAAAACGCTCAGCACTACCACGGCAATGAGAACTGCAAGTTTCCAAGTAAAGAGATGTCCCAACGCAGATCGAATGCCGGCATTGGCAATGGCCAGCGGAATGGCACCCTCGAGCACGCCCTGCGGACAGATGTACTTACAAAAGAACGGGTCGCCCATGCCCACGTCGTTAACCACCAAGACGGGCAGCAGCACCACGGCAAACAGCAGCACGACGTACTTGATGTACGTGAGCGGCTTGAGCTTTTTCGTGGAGAACTTTTTGCCGGGAATCTTATGAAGCAGCTCCTGCAGCCAGCCAAACGGGCACAGAAAGCCGCATACAAAGCGTCCCAGCAGCACGCCGAGCAAAATGAGCGTACCGGTAACATAGTAAGAAAAGTTGAACTTGGATGAACCTACCACCGACTGGAACGACCCGATGGGGCACGCACCCGATGCCGCGGGGCACGAATAGCAATTAAGTCCAGGTACGCAGACTGTTTTTCCCGCGCCCTGATAGATGCCGCCTTTGGCAAAGTTTGGCAGGTGAATGTTGGTGACCAGCGTCGCCGCCGCCTGAATGAATCCGCGAAATCGGGCCAAAACATGCGACGCAGTGTTTTCTCTTTTATCCAATTCCGATACACTCCAAGCACAGCCTAATCGCTTTGGCCAGCACGGCATCCGCCTCGCCACGCATAACACCAAAGCACACCATGGCAATTCCGACGATCAACAAAGCGACCTGTACCACGGGCTTTACCGCTTTGAACAACCTGACCACTCCTTTCGTTACGCGACCATTGGACCATATCGACTATAAAATCCGTGTTAAGCGCGATTTGGAATGTGCAAGGAGACTGTTATGCGTATTTTGATCGTCGAAGACGAGCGAGCGCTGTGCGATGCAATCGCGCGCAGCTTGCGAAACTTGGCGTACAGCGTCGACTGCTGCCACGACGGACAGGAGGCGCTCGACCTGCTGGGCGTCGAAGTCTTTGACCTCGTGGTACTCGACCTCAACCTTCCCCGTATCGATGGCATGACCGTGCTCAGGGAACTTAGGAAAACCGACTGCGAGACCAAGGTACTGATTCTGTCCGCACGCGGCGAGGTCGCCGACAAGGTCGCCGGACTCGATGCCGGCGCCAACGATTACCTTACCAAGCCGTTTCATCTTGACGAGCTTGCGGCAAGGATCCGCAGCCTTACCCTCAGGCGCTTTGCACAAAGCGACATAGTATTAACCTGTGGAAAGCTCCGCTTTGACACCAAGGCGCGCATCGCTTCCGTAGACAGCGAGGCCCTATCTCTTACGCGCAAGGAAACGGGAATCTTGGAATACCTGATGCTTAATCAGGGGCGACCGGTAAGCCAAGAGGAACTTATAGAGCACGTTTGGGATAGCAGCGTGAACAGCTTTAGCAACGCGACCCGCGTTCACATCTCGTCACTCCGCAAAAAGCTACGCAGCGCTTTGGGATACGACCCGATTCGCAATCGGATTGGAGAGGGCTACGTTATGGAGGATAGCGAATGAAAAGGCTTTCGCTGCAATGGCGCATAACGATTATGACGGCACTGCTGACGTGTGCGGCGTGCGTGCTGACGAACTGCCTGGTCGGCTATACGGGCATGCGCTATATGGAAGCCATCGGCAGTGACATCTCGGCCTTTAACGCAACTGGCGAAAATTCGCCCCAAGCGTTCGACCCAACGAAAGCGACCCTCGATGACGAGGTCACGATCGTCGTAAACGACGCACAGGAGTCTTTTGGCACGACAGCCTGGCGCATCACGGCTGGAGTCACACTCCTTGGCGGCGTGCTGGCATACTTTGTGAGCGGCCGTGCACTCAAACCGCTACGGGCTTTTGCAGCCCAGGTTGAGCGCGTGCAGCCTGACAACCTAAGCGAAATTAAGCTCGGCAAAGATGTACCCACCGAACTACAGCGATGCAGCGCCTCCTTCAACGACATGATTGTCCGACTCGACGAAGGTTTCTCCGCGCAGCGTCAATTTACCGGCAACGCCGCGCACGAGCTGCGAACCCCGCTCGCCCTTATGCAGGCACAGATCGAACTGTTTGTCTCCGAGCGCTCCAACTTACAACCCGAAACAGCCGAGTTGCTCGGCCTGCTACAAGAACAAACCGAGCGCATGTCTCGAATGACCAAGGTATTGCTCGAGATGAGTGAGCTCCGCAGCGTTCCTTGCGAGGACGATGTTGAACTTGGCCCCTTGTCCGAAGAGGTCCTCACCGACCTTGCGCCACTTGCCGAAAATAAGGGCATAGCCCTCAATTGTGCTGGAGACGCTTTAGTAATCGGGAGCGACACGCTGCTGTACCGGCTGGTGTTCAACCTGGTCGAAAACGCTATCCGCTACAGCCGCACCGACTCGACTGTCAACGTCTCCATCAGCGACAGCGACAGCCACGTGCTCCTACGAGTCAAAGATGAGGGCCCGGGAATACCCAAGCAGTACCGAGAGAGCATCTTCCAGCCGTTCTTTCGTCTAGACAAATCCCGCAGCAGGGCATACGGCGGCGCAGGGCTCGGGTTAGCGCTTGTTTGGGAGATTGCAGCCCTACACGGCGGCACGGTAGAGGTCGAAGCAAGTTCCGAGAACGGGACCACCATGCTCGTGACCCTCTCAAAGGGGGCCACCACGTGATCCGACTGTCCAGGGGTCCCACTCGGCATTGCGAAACGCGTCCCAAAACTTGGACATGAGAAATGGGAGGCAGTTCGCATCTGTGCCGAGGACGAAGTCCTGGCGGGAATTCAGGATGCGCAGAGGAAGCTTACGGCAGAAAACCCCGACAGAGTCGTGACCGTCGGCGGCAACTGTATGGCGTCGCTTGCCCTCTTCGATTACCTGCACGGGAAATACGAGAACGTTGGAATCGTCTGGATCTATGCGCATCCGGATGTATCCACGCTGAATGATGGCTACCCCAACGCTCACGCCATGGTACTTGGCAACCTTTTGGAACAGGGTGCACCGCAACTCGTTTCGCGGATGCGGCATCCGGTGTTTAAGCCGAGCGATGTCCTGCATGTCGGGCTACAGCAGCTCCACGACTATCAGGAAGTTTGCTTAAACAAGCATAGGTGTTGCGGTTTTAGCCGATGTCCTCATGGAGGAAAACGACATGCTGGGTCTGTCTGATTAAAGTCCAACAGTTTCCATGAGGCATCTAGCACGGTAAAAGCTAAAGACCCGGGAGACCCCAAACTGTCAACCATCTTTACGGGTGCAAGGGAAACGGACAAGACAGCCCCCTCTCGCTCCTATCCGAAACGGCGCTTGAACAAGGCTGGATTGCAGCGAATGTCTCCGCCATGCCCGGCATGCTCGAAGATATCATCGAGCACACAAAGGAGGCCGCAGGCCGTTACCTCTCGCAGCCCCATACACGCGTGAGCGGAGTTCAAGTTGGGCAGCGGGGCGGTTTAGCGCGCCAATATAATCAAATCGTGCACTTCCATAGCCTCTCGTCTACGTGGTGTACCGTCGTCTCCCCTTTTATCAGAGTTGGGCGATTTCAGGCACCCGAGCTGAACTCAAATTGAACTCAACGATGCCTTATCGGTCGAGGGCGTCCTAGCGAGAATATACAGAGGCGCACATTTCGCAGGGAACCTCCCATTCGTTATCATATCGGGATGCTGTCAAGGCAGCGTCAATGCGTTCGACCTACACCTTCTCGCTTTTCGAGGCCTCGTCTGCAGGACCATCGGAATCGATACGGAATCGATCGGCATACCATTCATCCGAAGCAATCACCTTATGGAGCATCTGGAGATGCAGGTCGACATAGTGGCAGAACGCCTTGCCGCATTCCACGAGAGGCGCATTGTTTCTCTCGTTGGGCTCGGCTCCAAAATTAAACTCGACCTCATAGCCCTCCCCAGGCACACCCATGCTCGGCAGAACATCAATGGAGAAGTGGACGAATCCAGACGTCACCTTGTATACATCTTTTACCTTTGGATCGAACTTCTCGAGTAAGTCTTGAAGTCTTCCATCGGACATCTTCTCACCCGAGAAATCTTTCAGCTTGTTCACAGGCACACCTTGAAACACCTGCTTGAGAAAGTCATCCTGGTCTTCGGCGGCGAATAATGCGAATGTCCGCAGGCAGACTCCAACCTGTGCGCGGAGAAGCTGGGCGACGCAAACAAGATTCCTCGACTCGAGCATGGAGATGAATCCGTCTATCAGTCTCATCGCATACTCAGAGGAGGATGCCAGATATAGATCCCATTGGGTAAAGTCGCCGTTCATGAAGGGAATCACTGCATTGCGCTCGGCGACTCTCAAGGCACTCAGGCTTTGTTCTATTTTCTCAGCTTCTTGTTTGAACTGTTCGCTATCCAAAATGCCCCCAAATGCCGGCTTCTCAACAAATCAAAAAAGCAGGAGAGACAGAGATTAGGTTCCTGCTCCACTGAACCCGCGCTTCCAGTCGAGACACTCCTCCTCGAAGATCTCCCCAGAGTCCCGTCTCTCGCGCCCCTCACGGAACTGTCCATATCAGTGTAGCCAATCCAAGCACAGCCCCACCGCACGGCCCAGTCGCTTCCGGTCCTGCGTGGCCCCATGAAGGCGGAAGGGCGTGGTTGTCGTCATCGCGTTCCTTTCTCCTCATACCTTTTGGGCATGCGTCACGGGCCCCCGCGCGGCGCCGAGAGCGAATCGGCGCAGGCTTGGGGCCAGTTGCGTAGAGGTTGAGGTTCGGGTTTCGCCGGCTTACGCAGCTTGGCGGGCAGAGCGCCCGGGCTCGCTGCGCCTAGGGCGCGGCGGGATCCGCGACGCCGGAGGTGTCGATCTCGCCCAGATTGGCGAGCTGCTCGATGAGGGGGAGGCCCATCGGGTCGTCCACCTCGACGCCGCCGAGCACGATGGTGCTGTCGCGCGTGTCGATATGGGTTGTGAACACGGCCGGGTCGAAGCCCGAAGCGATAAAGCCAATGCCCGCGAGGACAACACCCGCGGCAACGAGCCCGCCCGCCACGGCGAGGTAGATCTTCTTCGCGCTGGTCATGGTACTCACTCCTTTCTACGCCGCGAGATGCGCGGCAGCGCCGCCCTTCTCGCCCTTGCCCTTCCAGAAGGGCGAGGCGGCCTTCCTCGCCCAGAGCGCCGAAAGGCGCGCAATTTGTTTTGAGGCGGCCCAAGCGCCAGCACCAACGAAGAGCGCCACGCCGACGAGGCCGAGCCCCACGCCCGCCGAGGCGAGGGCGTACGGGAAGTGGCCGATGGTGACGCCGCTTACGGCAAGCAGGAGCTCAACTACGCCCACGCCCCCGAGTGCCGCCGCGACGATCCACACGCAGAGTGCCAGCAGCCAGATGCAGATATAGACCGTGACGGCCACGGCGGCGAAGGCGGCGAGCAGCGGCACCCACACCGGGGAGCCCACGATGGTCAGCACCCACAGCAGCGTGGTGCTGCGCCGGCGCGTCCTCGCGATCGCGCGCGGCACGGCGGGCAGGTCGTCGAGCGTGGCCTCCGCCACCTCGCCGGGTGTGCCCATGGCGGCCACGGCCTCCTCCTCGCTCATACCGTCCTCCATGCGGTCAGCGATGGCCTCCGCATAGAACGCCTTGGTCTCCTCCACCTGCTCGGCCGGCAGGCAGGCGAGCAGCTCGCCCAACCGGCCCAGAAACTCATCGCGCGTCATGGTGCGCCCCCTCAACGTATGCGTAAATCTCCCGTACGGACGGCCACTCGGCCAGGAACTCCTCGATGCGTGCTCGCCCGTCGTCCGTGATGCGGTAGTACCGGCGCAGCCGCCCGTTGTGCTCGGCGGAGCGCGCCGTGATGCACCCGGCTTTCTCCAGGCGCTTGAGCAGCGGGTAGAGCGTCGACTCCGTGAGCCCCATGCTCGCCGGTACGTCCTTCACGATCTGGTAGCCGTAGGACTCCTCGCCGGAGACGGCCGCGAGCACGCAGGCCTCCAGGAAGCCGCGCTTCATCTGTGCCTCCATCCGCACACCTCCTCTCGTCATATACTATGCTATACACACTATACGATGCAAGGTATTAGACGTCAACTCTCATCGCGAAGATTCTCCGGCCCCTGCGCGCTGCGAACGTGATGTCGCGGGGCGGTTGGCATTATGCATGAAACGTCAAGTAACGCTCTTTTGATCCACTTCCACTCGGCCCCATTCGCCTTGTACAACGCCCCCTTTCAACCTTGGGTTCAAGAGAGCCGCTAGGCTGGACGTGCCGGACGGTAAAGTCCTGGACGCCATGGTGAACTTCTCCGATGCCATGGGGGTCATGGGTCTACGCCGATGGAGTCCCACGTACGCGGCAGGGCTCGCCCGTCACCGTTGGTCGCCGGACGGTCCCCACGCCCCGCTCGCCAACGCGCAGGCGACAGCAGCAGTCCAGCGCTGGCTGGAGACGCCGGAATGCCCAGAAGATGCGTTTCCCAACGCTGCGGCAGAGCTTTTTGCAGGGGTGGCAGTTTTTCTATATCCCAAGGTCAGATAGGCTTCGGTAGCCACCTTGGAAGCATCGCCAATAGACTCTTCCTTTATACGTTCGGCATAATCGTAGGCGATACCCACAAATTCCAGTCCCGAGCAACAGGAGTACAATTGCTGCAATTGTTGCCAGCTGTTGGGAGATGGAAGATGGACTGCGATGGCTACCCATGCGTTCCCATGCCGTTGATGTGCACCGCCTTTGTGCCGGGGCAAATTGACGCTGCGGCTGCAGGCATTTCCGACCCCGATTCGCGCGCCATTGCCACGGCAGAAGCGCTGTACTTTCGCGGACAGGCCGCCCTCGCTGCCAAGACGGCGCGCCCCTATCTTGACGCCACCGATCCCGCGCTGCGCTATTCCGCATGCTTTATCTGCGGATACGCCAGCCTGTCGCTCAACCGTATCGCCGACGCCCGCCGGTGCCTTGCTGGCATCCTCGATACGCCGGCTGACGAGGAGTCGCCCGCCGTCCACGCCACACATATCCTGTTCGCCTCGGCCGCGAGCGTCCTGCTGCACTTGCCTTCCCCGTATTCTGCCGAAGAGTTTTATCCACTTGCGGCGCATCTGCCCGAAGGCCTGCGCCTGTTCGCCAGCTACGTGATGGCGCATGCCCTGTACCTGCGCGGCGAATATGGCCGCAGTCTGGGCATGGCGGAAAACGCCCTGATCATGAAACAGGGAAGTTATCCCATCTCGGAGCTGTTCCTGCACCTGTCGGCTTCCATGGCCTGTATGAGTCTCAAAGACGTCGACGCCGCAAAGGCACACTTCGGAGCCGCTTGGGACACTGCGCGTCCCGACGGCCTTATCGAGCTCATCGGCGAGCACCACGGCCTTTTGCAGGGGCTTATCGAGGCATGCTTAAAATCGCAATACCCCGACGATTTCGCTCACATCATTGAAATCACGTATCGATTCAGCTACGGTTGGCGACGCATCCACAACCCCGATTCGGGCGAGGACGTGGCCGACGACCTGACGACCACGGAGTTCACCATGGCCATGCTTGCCTGCCGTGGGTGGACCAACGCCGAAATCGCACGCCATATGGGAGTATCGCCGGGCACCGTTAAAAATCGACTGTCCAACGTGTATGCAAAGCTTGGCATCGGCACGCGCACTGAGCTGGTCGCGCATATGCTGCGTTAGCAGCCAGACTGCCTAGCGCGGCACGTGCGCCCCGGAGCCCCGGCGCTTCACTCGCTCAAATTGGACATTTTGGCCCTCGGACGGCACTACCGTGACAGGATGCCTTCTCGCAAAATTGGATTATTTCCACCGATACCTGCGGGATGGGAGCCAAAGATGCTTGATCGCCGTTCGTTACTTGTTGCCGGAGCGTCCTCGCTGGCGAGCATTATGTTGCCGCGCGTGCCGGGAAGCGTAAACGCCTTCATATTGCCGTTCGCGCCCACCGAAGCCTATGCCGACGAAAAAGACCCTTTCAGGGTGCTCGTTCTCTCACGCACCATGTTTGGTGTGGTCGTGGTCGACGTCGCCAACAAGAATACGCCCATCACGGGTGCCCAGGTCACGCTCACATCGCGCTATGCCGCAGGCAAGCAGCTCACCGCCACTACCGATGAAGAAGGCACGTCCATCTTTGAGATCGCCCCTCTTTCAGAAGGCTACGTGGACGAGGCAACGCTTCTCGACGCGTACGACTTTAACGGCGGCATCTCCATTAGCATGGCGGGCTACCGTGATGTCGAGATTCCCCTTGCGCGTATCCAGGGCGGCACCGCCATAACCGCACCCACGCGTCCGCTTTCCGACGGCGAGCCGTACTTTCGCCAGCTCACATTCGACGAATGGGACATCCAGTACGCTGAAGCCACGTTCATGGCATTGCCGAAGAACGACACGGCAAACGAGCAACCCGATACGCACGCCTTTACCGTGCAGGCGCATCTGCCACAGGGTGGACAGGCAACGCTGCGCATCAACAAAGTGACGCCCGCCGCGGGCAGCTCATCCGAAACCGTCACGCAGATCGGCCAAGTCAAGGCCAGCGCATCGGGCGCGAATAATCTGGCAACGTTCACACTCGAAGACAAGTTCCTCGATGCGGCATCGGGCCTTCTGGAAGAAGGATGCAAGCTGCGCTTTGTCCTCGACTATCAGGGCAAAACCTACACGCTCTCCTCCCCCATGGCCGTTGTCACCGCGCCGGCCGCAAAGGCAGAATCGGGCTCGACCACTATCGTCCCCACTACCATGGACCAAGAGATTACTCCCTTTGATTTCCCGGCGGCGTTTCCCGGCATCGGCGGCAACAAGTTCACCTGTTGGATGCCCACATTTCCGATCCTCTTCGATTTCTCGTTTGCTGGATACGTGCTGTTTGGCGGAGGATACAAACCGGTCGGCTACATGAACGATTCAGGCAATCCGGATCCAGAGTACTGGAAGAAATCGCCGCGCGAGTCGGGCGCCAAGCAGGCAAACCGCTACCTCGACGAGATGGAGGGGAAGTGGAATCAGTACAAGAGTATGAGTGCCGGTTCGGGCACCGATCCAAGAAACACCAAGCTCCTTCGCCACCATTGCACGCTGCTGTTCACGATGGATATCGCCACACAGCTGTACGGCTCGCTCGCCTACGATTGGGTGGACAAAACCTGGGGTAACAACAACGACCCCGCATACGGCAATATTAAGGCCCTCTTCCAGGTAAGAACCGACCTCAATTGGACCGAGCAGTTTACCCTAGGACCGGTGCCGTTTTTCCTAAACGTCAACCCCTGGGTGTTGGCGAAGCTGGCGCTCGCCGTGGGTGCCCACACGCACGGCAGCGGCGCGGCGTTTTTTAAAAACATTTCGCTCGACTATTCCAACACGTCGGGCTCATTCACTATCCAGATCGGGCTCGCCGTCACCTTTGGCGCCGGCGTTGCAGGCGTCGCTTCGTCTGCCGTGCGTGGCGCCGCGTCCCTCACACTGTTCATTGGATACGAGAAGGCGGACGGCCACCAGCTTCCGCGGCTGCGCGTGGGTGCAGACGTCGATGTCGATGTGATACTCCAGTTTGTAATGTTCAAGTGGACCACCAAGGCTTGGTCGGGGTCGTGGCCCACACTCCTCGATTCGTGGAATATGTCGGTGAGCAACGGCGACCAGTATGTACTCCAGCGCTCTGAACTCGCATTGGGCGGAGATACGCCTTACACGCTGGATGCCTGCTTCGGCTCGGCCGGCAACGCCGAGGCGGGCGGCGTGCCGCAATTTATCGCATCGGCCACCATCGTCACCAACGCCGAGCTGCTCGCACGCGCCGAGGTTAAGGCCACTGCCGTAAACGCCGCGCCTGTCGTGCGCGATTGGGATCGGGCGGTCACGCGCATTGAGCTCGAGGCGGATGCAGAAAGCGACGACACGGGACAGATCGAGCATTTCGTCCATGCACTGATAGAGAACGACGAAAACGCCGCGCCGATGTATGAGTACACCTACATCGGTCAGGCAACGAACACCGTTGCCGACCCGAACGCCGATTCTGCCGGCGTGTCGGAGGACGAGCGTGGCGGCATCAAGCCCTCGAGCGACAACGTGCTGTTTGCTGGCGTGCTCAGCGAAGCCCACATGAAGCTGGCAATGATTGCCGGCGTAGAATGCCTGTTCCGTATCGCCTCGGTGCGCTACGGCGACAATGGTCGCTCGCGCCTGGTGGTACACACAAAGGCAAACGGGACGTGGTCCGCTCCCACGCCTGTGGACTTTCCCCTTGGGTTTGGCGAGGGCGACGTGGAGCGCGACAGCATATACGATTACGACTTCGACGTAGTGGAATATACGGACGGAAGAGGAAACCAGGACGCCTACGTGCTGCTGGTCTCGGGCGAGCGCCCCGCCGGCGACAACACCCTTTTCGATACGGCGAGCACATCCGGCATACTGTCCGTTGTGCGCCTGCGCATAAGCAACGACGGAGTTCGCGTGATATCGCACACGTCGTGGCGCAGCATCTCGCGCGGCCGCCTTCAGGAGGATGGCTACCATTGCCTGCAGTGCCCACGCATCACGGTGGGCAAGACACTTGTCGACGGGCGCCTGTCGGGCGCCTACCTCCACCGCCGCGGAACCACCGCAGAAAAGACGCTCGGCAGCGAGGCCGAGGTTGCGCTGGAGTGCTTTACCCTGTGGTCGGACGTTTCGGGCGACAGTCTCACGTTCCGTCAGGTCCTCCGCTTTCCGCAGGCACCGTCGAGCATCGAGCTCGGCGCGCCCGAGAATATCAACGGCAAAATGGTGGTGCCCATTGCATACGAGACCGCAGGCGGTTGTGGCTGTGCATCGTACGCCGTGATCGGCCAGTCCATTGCGAGCTGGGGCGTTATGTCGCCAGATGCCACAGTACCCCACGCGGTGCCGTGGCCGCAGCACACGGGCTTTTTGGCTACCGTCAACGAGCAACTGCAGCATATTACTTGGACGCGAGGCGCATCGGCATTTGCAACGCAGCCCGTGGGTGCCGCAGGCTGTGGCCCGGCATCGTTTAGCGTAAGCAACAACGGCAGGTGCGTGCTCTATGTAGAGAACACCGATGGCAAGGTGGGGCAAACCTACGACGAAGAAGGCAACCCGGTAGCAGTGATGGGCAAGCACTTCCGCATCTTCGCCAGCACCTTGGCAGGCGATCTGTTTACGGAGCCGTTCGTGATGTGCGAGCTGGACCATCCCGTCGATCAGATAACGACATTTTTGACGTCGGGGAGCATGCTCTCCGCGCTCGCCACGCACATTGTGAGCGCGGAGAAGAGCGAGGCAGAACTACACGGCATCGAAGTGCCCTTGGTGGCGTGTGCCACTCCGACGGGCGCAGTCGCTACCTCGGGCGCGGTGGTGCCCGGAGCAGCAGGCGAATCCTTCATGGTCACGGTGCGAAACGACGGCAACACCTTGCTGACCGCCGGCACAATCGATCTGTACCGAGAGGGCTCCAGCCAGCCGTTCTCCAGCGCATCCATCGGGTTCGGAGCGAACACACGCATGGCATCGATCTACGATCCAGAGCTTGCCGAGGACGCTTCGGTCAACGACATGGCACACGTGAAGTACGCGCTCGAAACGCTGGGCACACCTTTTGCAACGCACCCGCTGGTAGCCGACAGTGGCAACGCCGTGCTGGCACCGGGTTGCACGGCACAGTTCCGCATGAGCTTCGCTATCCCCGAGAGTTGGAGCGACGAAGTGGGCAAACGCGTAACGCTGTATGCGAAGGCGCGTAATCTGGTGGCGCTCGATCCCGTAACGCTCGAGGAAATTCGACCGGGCGCAAACTCGGCGCTGGGTGCCGTACTGCACGAGCTTCATGTGCCCGACGCGGCATGCGAACGCTCAGAAGTTCAGGTCGGCGTATGCGACAGCGCGGATACGACAGAACTTCACGACGCCCCGATGACAGCAGACGACGATGGCGGCTCGAGTGGCGGCGGTACCGACGAGGGCGGCGGCTCCGGCGGAAGGAGCTCCGGCAGTGGCAAGGACCACAGCAATAACAAGCGCTCCGGAAAAGCGGGCGCGCTCGCTGGCACGGGCGATGTCAATGCTCCCCTTACGGCAGCCGCTACAGCACTCGCCGCGGCAGGCGCCGGCCTCATCGCCTACAGCGCCCGCCGCACGGCGCTCGAAGCCGACACCGCCAATGAGGTCAATTCGGATAGGCCTCGCTAGCTCCTAGTTACTTTTGTGAGAGACGCCGACTCGGCTCATCGAGCACCAAAAAGGGCTGGCCCCGATAACTCGGAGCCAGCCCTGAGTCGCCTGACGTAAGAATCGCGGCGTTACTTGAGCTTCAGTGCCTCCATCATGGGCACGGCGGCGTCCCAATCGATCTTCCAGCCGATCGACACGCGGACGGTCTCGCCCGTCGCGGGAGCCGTCGCAAACAGTGTATGGCCGTTGTCGGGACCGGTAAAGCGCAGCCACGTTATGTCGTTGTACTCGACCTGGTCGGTTGTTGTCTCCTTGCCTTCGTAGACCTGCTCTAGGCTTGCAACCTCTTCCTCCGGCGAGCGCGGGAAGATGCTGATGTTCAGGCGTCCTCCAGTCTCGTCGTGGAAGAAGTTTGCCTTTTCGCGCTCTTCGTCGGACGAATCCAGCGTGTACCCATCGGCGGCCTCGATGCTGTACGATGCGCAGTCGATGCCCGTTAAATCTGCCTTCTCGCCAGAATCGGCCACGCCGCCGGCCGCCTTGAACTCCTTGGTCTCGCATCCCGTGGTGTCAAAGTGCATGGCCTCATGATTCTTGGCGGGGGCATAAGCGTCTACGAACTCGACAGTGATGGGCCCGTAGTACGCCGTCTTGGGCGCCCAGAAATACACGTACTCAACGGTCTCGCCCGGGCCGATATCTGGCCTCTCGGAAAGGTCAATTCCCTTGTGCAGATCATCGGGAGCCTCGCTTGCAACGTAGTCGAGCACGGCCGCCTTGCCGGAAGTAAACAACGGGTCGCCTGCCTCAAGATCGCCCTGGGCAGCATGCACGTTAAAGGAACTGAACGTCCTGTTCTTTGTGTTGTTGTTGGTGATCTTGATGTGCAGGTAAAAGCCGTCCTGCAGCTTGGCATCGCCGCGATAGAACGTACCGTGAGCCACCGACTCATAGGTAATGCCTGCCACCTCGACCGTCTGCGAATCATAGGCTTTGGGCTTTTCCTGCACAGGCGCGCTGCCGCCCGAACTGCCAGCCGAGCCGCTCGGAGCACTACCGCCACAGCCGGCCACCGTACACGCCAGCACGGCCGAAAGCGTCACGGTGGGAATTCCTAACAGCAGCTTCTTCGTCATGGGCTTCATCATCCTCACCGCTCCTTTCGCTTGCAGCTCATCCGTTGCCCAAGGCCTTCGTCGTCCCGTGGCATCGGCTTTCACTATGAGCGTATGACGAAACACGGCGCCGGCGAAGTGACCCATGGCCCAAATAACGCCCCGTTAGACCCCCTTTCAGACCAAAAGAGCCCCAGTTCGCATACCCTCGGCCCACAAAACGAGACGCATGTCCCAATGTTCGATTCGATCCGACAATCCGCACGACACGTCTTCGACAACGTATCCAACCGCAAACGCAGCAAGACGCATTCGGCCGTCTTCAAATTTACTCGGGCAGAACCGACTCGGTTTTGTCCGAGTAAACTCGAGCATAAACTGATCCATGCGATACAATTAACTCGGACAAAACCGAGTCGGAAGGAACCGAGTAAGTGGAATTTATTGGCAGGGAGCGTGAGCTCGCCCGTATTAAGAAAACGCTCAAAGCACCCGAGCAGCGCAATGTTCTCATTTACGGCAGGCGTCGCGTCGGAAAAAGTGAGCTCATCAAGCAGGCGCTAACCGATTTGTCGGACGTCGCAACGGTCTATTACGAGTGCCGCCAAACCTCCGAGGCAGACAACCTCGAGAGTCTGTCCGTCCTTGTTGCTGAAGCGCTGAGCTTTCCTCCGCTCGCCTTCACAGGCATCCGCGAGCTCATCGAATTTCTGTTTGCCCAAGCTAAAGACAAGAACATTACCCTCGTTCTCGACGAATACCCCTACTTGAGAGATGCGGTTAAAGGCCTAGACAGCATTCTTCAGACCTCAATCGACGCCCACAGGGAAGACTCACGTTTAAACATTGTCCTGTGCGGCTCCTACGTTGAGATTATGAAATCCCTCATCGAGCATGAAAGCCCCCTCTACGGGCGAATTGATCTCGCGCTTGAGCTTAAGCCCATGGATTACTTTGACGCTGCGAAGTTCTATCCCGCGTTCTCGCCCGAGGACAAGGTGCGGCTCTATAGCGTTTTTGGCGGTATCCCCTTTTACAATCGCC
This sequence comes from Collinsella sp., assembly GCA_048321375.1. GTDB lineage: Bacteria > Actinomycetota > Coriobacteriia > Coriobacteriales > Coriobacteriaceae > Collinsella. The sequence continues at coordinate 73,105 of DBFDVR010000013.1, read as the reverse complement.
TCATCGATCAGTCCCAAAGCGTACGCGACAACATCATCGAGCTCGTCACGGAACCTGGCGCCCGCCTAGAAAGCGAGGTGCCGTCCTATCTCAACGCCGAGATCTCGAAGATGACCAACGCCAACGAAGTTTTCGGGGCTCTCGCACAAGGTTACTCCCGTTGGGGGGACGTGCTGGCACAGTCGCACGTCTCGAGCGGTCCGGCCATGTCAGACGTGCTCGACAAGCTCATGTCACTCGAAATTGTCCAAAAGCGTGCGCCCATCAACGACCCTACGAACAAGCGCAAGTCTGGCTACTTTGTAGTGGATCCGCTTTCGCTCTTTTACTATCGCTATGTTTTCCGCAATGCCTCGGCGCGTCAGCTGCTCGACCCTGAAGTCTTCTATGATCGTCACGTCTCCCAAGACTTCGAGGAAAACTACGTTCCTCATATGTTCGAGGAGATCTGCCGTCAATACCTCGTGCGGCAGAACAGGACCGGCAAGATCGAACCGGCTTTCGACGCCATAGGCAAGTACTGGTACGACGATCCCGCAAACAAAACGAGCGGCGAATTCGATGTGGTAACGCAAGACCCCGAGGGCTACGCATTCTACGAAGCAAAGTTCCGCAAATCCCCCGTCACGCAAAAAATGGTCGACGAGGAAATCACCCAAGTCGAGGCAACGGGGCTCAAGTGCCATCGCTATGGATTCTTCTCCCGTTCGGGCTTCGAAGCTGGCGAAAGCGATCGAACCGTCTTCATCGACCTGCCGCAGATGTTTGGATAGGACAGGACAGGTCCCTCCCGCATTCCAAGCATTCATTATCTAATCGAACGATTGTTCGATGGATTTCGTGTTGGTTGGAATCGTCTGTGGGCTGGGCTATGCTACCTTGACTATCTATATGACTTAAACGCAGCAAGGGAGCACCGAGAGAGCGAGTATGGCAAAAAACACCGCAAACTATGGTAACGACAGTATCCGCCAGCTCAAGGACGAGGAGCGCGTACGCCTGCGTCCCGCCGTCATCTTTGGCTCGGACGGGCTCGACGGCTGCGCACATGCCGCCTTCGAGATCCTGTCCAACGCCGTTGACGAGGCGCGCCAGGGCTACGGCAAGCTCATCACCCTTACCGCCTTTCGCGATGGCTCCATTCAGGTAGAGGACAATGGCCGTGGCTGCCCGCTCGACTGGAACCCTTCCGAGAAGCGCTTTAACTGGGAGCTCGTCTTTTGTGAGCTCTACGCCGGCGGCAAATACAATAACAACCAGGGCGGCGACTACGACTTCTCGCTCGGCACCAATGGCCTGGGCTCGTGCGCGACCCAGTACGCTTCCGAGTACATGGACGTTACCGTCTGGCGTGACGGTAACAAGTACTCCTTACACTTTAAGAAGGGCAAGGTTGTCGGCGCCAAGAAGAAGGCACTCGAGATTGAGCCCAGCGACGAGAACCGCACCGGCACCACTATCAAGTGGCGCCCCGATCTTGAGGTCTTTACCTCGATTAGCATTCCCCACGATTGGTATCGCGAGACCATGCGCCGTCAGGCCGTGGTCAACGCCAACGTGACCTTCCGCCTGCGCATCGAGGGCGACGATGGCGAGTTTTCCGAAGAGGACTTTTGCTACCCCAAGGGCATCGAGGACTACGTGCTCGAGAAGGTCGGCACCGACTACCTTACCGAGCCCTTCTTTATCGAGGCCGACCGTCGCGGTCGCGATCGCGAGGACCTGCCCGATTACAACGTAAAAATCACCGCGTGCATGTGCTTCTCGCGCACTTTCATGATGCAGGAGTACTACCACAACTCATCGTGGCTCGAGAACGGTGGCTCACCCGAGAAGGCGGCCCGCAGCGCTCTGACCAGCGCCATCGATGCCTACATTAAGCAACAGGGCAAATACAACAAAAACGAGAGCGGCATTAAGTGGCAAGACGTCCAGGACTGCCTGGTACTGGTGACCAACTGCTTCTCCACCCAGACACCCTACGAGAACCAGACCAAGAAGGCCATCAATAACCGCTTTATCCAGCAGGCCATGACTGCCTTCTTTAAGGAGCGCCTCTCGACCTACTTGATCGAGAACAAGGACGCCGCCAATAAGATCATGGAGCAGGTGCTCATCAACAAGCGCTCGCGAGAGAATGCCGAGAAGACGCGCCAGAGCATCAAGACCAACTTGCAGCAGAAGACCGACATGGCCAACCGCGTGCAAAAATTCATCGACTGCCGCTCCAAGGACAAGAGCCGTCGCGAGATCTACATCGTAGAGGGCGACTCGGCAGCAGGCGCCATTCGCACGTCGCGCGATGCCGAGTTCCAGGGCGTTATGCCCGTCCGCGGTAAGATCCTCAACTGCTTGAAGGAGGACTATCCGCGCATCTTTAAGTCCGACATTATCATGGACCTCATGCGCGTGCTGGGCTGTGGCGTGGAGATCAAGGACAAGCGCATCAAGAACCTGGGCGCCTTCGACCTGGACAACCTCAACTGGAACAAGGTCATCATCTGTACGGACGCCGACGTCGACGGTTATCACATCCGCACGCTTGTGCTCACCATGCTCTACCGCCTGGTGCCCACGCTTATCGACGAGGGTTACGTGTATATCGCCGAGTCGCCGCTCTACGAGATCAACTGCAAAGAGAAGACCTACTTTGCCTACACCGAGCTCGAGAAGAACGGCATCCTCAAGGAGATTGGCGACCAAAAGTGCTCCATCAACCGCTCCAAGGGTCTTGGCGAGAACGACCCGGACATGATGTGGCTCACCACCATGAACCCCGAGACGCGTCGCCTGATCAAGGTGGAGCCCGAGGACGTCACCAGGATGGAGACTATGTTCAACCTTTTGCTGGGCAACGACGAGGCGGGCCGCAAGCGCCATATCTCCGAGCACGGCAAGGAATACCTGGACCAGCTGGACCTGCAGTAGCAGCAAATCGATAACGACGGCCCATAAGAAGTTCAAGAGGAAATCGTGGCAAAGAAGAAGACGAAGAACCAGCCCAAGAAAAAGCAGGTCAACGCCGAGAACGTCATCGGCCTGCACTCCGAGGTCACCGACCAGCCGATCACGCAGACGCTCGAGGTCAACTACATGCCCTACGCCATGAGCGTCAACGTCTCGCGTGCGTTCCCCGAGATCGACGGCTTTAAGCCCTCGCACCGCAAGCTGCTCTACACCATGTACAAGATGGGTCTGCTCAAGGGCGAGCGCCAGAAGAGCGCCAACATCGTGGGCCAGACCATGAAGCTCAACCCGCACGGCGATGCCGCGATCTACGAGACGATGGTGCGCCTGGCGACGGGCAACGAAGCGCTGCTTGCGCCCTTCGTGGAGTCGAAGGGCAACTTTGGCAAGTACTATTCGGGCGACCTGAGCTACGCCGCCTCGCGTTACACCGAGGCCAAGCTCTCCCCCATCAGCGCCGAGATCTTCAAGGACATCGACAAGGACCCGGTCGACTTTGTCGACAGCTACGACGGCGCCATGAAGGAGCCGCGCCTGCTGCCCACCACATTCCCCAATATCCTCGTCTCGGCCAACAAGGGCATCGGCGTCGCCATGGCGTCCGACATCTGCGGTTTCAACCTCAACGAGGTCTGCACCGCCACCATGCACTACCTGCAGGATCCCGACTGCGACCTGCTCGAGTACATGCCCATGCCCGACTTCTCGACCGGCGGCGAAATTATCTACCGCCGCGAGGAGATGGAGAAGATCGTCGAGACCGGCCTTGGCAGCTTCCAGATCCGCTCCCGCTGGCGCTGGATTCCCGAAGAGCGCATTATCGAGGTCTACGAGATCCCCTACACCACCAAGACCGATGTCATCATCGAGCGCATCGTCAAGCTCTCCAAAGAGGGCAAGGTCAAGGAGATCGCTGACATCCGCGACGAAACCGACCTCTCGGGCTTGCGCATCGCCATCGACCTTAAACGCGGCGTCGATCCCGACAAGCTCATGGCCAAGCTCTATCGCTCGACCACGCTGCAGGATTCGTTCTCGTGCAACTTTAACGTGCTGGTCGACGGCTATCCCCGCGTTATGGGCGTGCGCCAGATCTTGCACGAGTGGGTCAAGTGGCGTATTGAGTCCACACGTCGCCGTATCAACTTTGACCTGGGCAAAAAGTCCGAGCGCCTGCACCTGCTGCACGGCCTCGAGGCGATCTTGCTCGACATCGACAAGGCCATCGCCATCATCCGCGGCACCAAGCTCGAAGCCGAGGTCGTGCCCAACCTTATGAAGGGTTTCGACATCGACGAGACCCAGGCCGAGTTTGTTGCCGAGCTTAAGCTCCGCAACATCAACGAGGAGTACATCCTCAACCGCACCAAGGACATTGCCAAGCTTGAGGGCGAGATTGCCGAGCTTGAGGAGATCCTCTCCAGCGAGGAGAACATCAAGAAGGTCATCAGCGACGAGCTGGCCGCGGTCAACAAGAAGTACGTGATGCCGCGCCGCACGGGCAGGATTGAGCCCCACGAGGTTATCGAGGTAAGCTTGGAGCCCGAGGTCGAGGAGTACCCGGTTACCATCATGCTCTCGCGCGATGGCTATCTTAAGAAGATGACGGACCGCGTGCTCAAGAAGGCGACCACGCTCAAGTACAAGGACGGCGACAAACCCTTTATCGAGTTCCCGTCCTCCAATACGCACGAGCTGCTCGTGTTTACCAACAAGAGCCAGGTGTATAAGTGCAAAGTCGCGGCGTTTGAGGATACCAAGTCGGCACAGCTGGGCTCGTACCTGCCGACCGATCTCGAGATGGAACCCGACGAGAGCGTCATCTGGGTCATCGACCCCGAGGACTACAAGGCCGACGTGCTGTTTGTCTTTGAGAACGGCCGCGTGGTGCGCGTCGCGCTTTCTGGATACGTCACCAAGACCAACCGCAAGCGCCTCAAGAACGCCATTTACGGTGGCAGCAAGCTGCTGTATGCCCAGGTACTCAAGGAAGATCGCGACATCGCGCTGGTCTCGAGCGACTATCGTTTGATGAACTTCAACACGTCGCTGCTCAAGACCAAGACGACCACCAACACGCAGGGCGTCCAGGCCTTTACCGCCAAGAAGGGCCGCTCGGTCACCACCGTCGGCACGACCGAGGAAATCCTTGGCGCCGGCGTCTCGGCCGAGAAGTTCACCGCGCAGAGCCTCCCCTCAGCCGGTGCCCTCATGAAGGAAAACGACATGCCGAGTCTGTTTGACTAGGACGACGGCAACGAGATCGTTAGATACTTCGCAAAGCGACGAGGCCCGGAACGCAACGGCATTGCGCCCGGGACTCGTCGTTTTTCTTCTCAACTATTTTTTAACGCAGATAAATTGATTTCTGCTTATTTTTCTGCGTAAAAAATGTCAGCGCCACTGCTTCGATGCCCTTTGGTCAGTCGTTAGCAAAACTTGCAAAAGTTAGCAAAACTTGCAAATATTAGCAAAACTTGCAAAGGAGCTACCATGGAGTACAGCAAGAACCCCTTTACCCCGACGTTCGGAAGCGTCCCTCCCTTTCTAGCGGGTCGCGAGCATATCCTGCGTGACATCAACCGTGGCTTTATCAACGGCCCGGGAGATCCCAACCTGTCAACCATTTTTACTGGCGCAAGGGGAACGGGCAAGACGGCGCTTCTCTCGCTCCTTTCAGAAACGGCGCTTGAACACGGCTGGATCGCAGCAAATGTCTCCGCCATGCCAGGCATGCTCGAAGATATTATCGAGCGAACCAAAGAAGCCGCAGATAGCTACCTCTCACAGCCTCACGCGCGCATAAACGGTGTTCAAATTGGCCCAGTGGGCATCGATTGGACATATGCTCAAGAGGCTCAGGGCAACTGGCGCACGCGCATGAATGGCATCTTTAAGCAACTCGAAAAACATGACATCGGACTTCTCATCACCATCGATGAAGTCACCGTCGATCTTGATGAAATGCTCCAATTTGCCTCTGTTTACCAGCACTTTGTGCGCGAAGGTAAAAAAGTCGCCCTACTCATGGCAGGACTACCCTACAAAGTATCGGCACTGCTACGCAACGATTCCGTCTCGTTCCTCAGACGTTCCCAATATCATCAATTAGGACGAATCACTGACGTTGAAATTGCAAACGCATTCCGCAAAACCGTTGAGGCCGGAGGCCGCTCAATCACGCCAGAAGCGCTCGAGGATGCCGTGAAGGCCGTCGACGGATTTCCCTATATGATGCAGCTCGTCGGATATCGCACATGGGATGTTTCGGAGAACTCGCCCAAAATCAGTGCACCTGATGTACAGCAGGGTTCTCTGCTTGCCCGCATGGAGCTGCGCGATCGAATTCTCGAAACGACCTATCGGGAGCTTTCCGATAAAGACATTGAGTTTTTGCTCGCGATGCTGCCCGATTCTGGCCCCAGCAGGGTCTCGGAGATAGCCAAACGCATGGGCGTCGCCAGCAACTACGCAAGTCAATACAAACGCCGCCTCCTGGAGGACGGCGTCATTGGAGAGCGCGGGCGTGGTCTCGTTGGCTTTGACATTCCCGCGTTCAGGGAATTCTTGAACGAGAAGGCGTTTTAGCACGCCGGAATTGTCCGCGGAAGCATCAACGCATGGCAATCAGCATTCCTCTTGGTAAGGATAGCAAGCATTTTCCACCAACACCGATTGCCATGCGTTCTTCTTGTCCTTAGGCGAGCTTGCGAGCGAGCTCTCGCACCTCTTCCAACTTGGATGACGATGCCATGCTATCGCGCTCGGTCATACCGCTGATGGTGATAATGCCTTGGTCCTCCCACTTGCAGTACGCGCAGGTTGACTTGTACATAGCGATCGCCGCATCATAGACGCCCTCGCTGTGGCTATCGAGCAAAAGGGCCGTCTTGGTGAACGGGAAGCCCGTGGCACCGAAGGCGTATAGACGGTCGATGGCGGCCTTCTCCTGCGCGGTGATATCAAACCAGTAGATAGGCGAAGCGAAGACAACCATATCGGCGCCTTTCAGCGACTCGATCACGTTGGCCATGTCATCCTTCTGCACGCAGGTGCCCTCATGGGTAAAGCAGTACTGGCATCCCAGACAACCAGCGATCTTTTTGCCGGCAACGCGGATGACCTCGACCGTATGGCCGACCTCGCGCGCGGTCTCGGCAAACGCCTCGACCATGGTGTCGGTATTGGCGCCCTTACGCGGGCTACCACTCAATACAACGATATTCATAAGAATCTCCCTCCTTCATGCCGCAGGCGCGCGGCACACATTTCGTTGTAACCAAAACAGATGGAGCTATTCGGTCGTCCGCAGGCCATATCTCTTTGCCATGGCCGCTCATAAGTAACTAGCCAAGGTGCGTCTTATTTCAAATACTCCTCAAAGAACGCTTTCAGCTTTCCAAACGGAATGACGTCCATCTGATCGTAAAGGTCGGTGTGGCTGGCACCAGGGATAATGAGCAATTCCTTGTTGTCTCCAGTCAGTTTGCCGTACGCGGTTTCGCTGAAATAGCGGGAGTGCGCCTTCTCGCCATGCACCAGCAGCACGGCGGAGCGGATCTCGCCGGCGTACTGTAAGATCGGCATATTCAAAAACGACAGCGAAGATGTCACATTCCAACCGCCATTGGAGCCCAGGCTGCGGGGATGGTAACCTCGCGGAGTCTTGTAGTAGGCGTAATAGTCCGCCACAAACTGCGGCGCGTCATCGGGCAGCTGATCGACCACGCCGCCCGCCAGCGCGTAGCTGTCATTTTTATAGTCCTCGGTGCGCTGCGCGTTCAGCGCTTTACGCTTTTCGAAGCGCGCCTGCTCGGAATCCTCGGCGTCAAAGTAGCCGTTTGCGGTCACGCGGGTCATATCGTACATGGTCATAGCCGCGGTAGCTTTGATGCGGGTGTCGATGGCTGCGGCATTGATTGCCATGCCGCCCCAGCCGCAGATGCCGATGATGCCGATGCGCTCCGGATCGACGTTTTCCTGTACCGAGAGGAAATCCACCGCTGCGCAGAAATCCTCGGTGTTGATGTCCGGCGATGCCACATAGCGGGGCGCACCGCCGCTCTCGCCGGTATAGGACGGGTCGAAGGCAATCGCGAAAAAGCCCAGCTCCGCCATTTTCTGCGCATAAAGGCCGGACGTTTGCTCCTTCACCGCGCCAAACGGACCGCTGACGGCGATGGCAGGCAGCTTGCCCTCCACGTTCTTTGGCACGTAGACGTCGGCCGCCAGCGTGATGCCGTATCGGTTGTAGAAAGTCGCCTTGCTGTGCTCAACCTTGTCGTTTTTGGGGAACACCTTGTCCCATTCCTGCGTCAGTTTCAACTGCTCCATCTTCATGCCTCCTTGTTAGTCGCTGTAAGGTATTCCTCGTCGTCCACGGGCTCCAACCACTTGTTGGAGGCCTCCTCGCCCGGAACCTCCAGCGCGAGATGGGAGAACCAGCTGTCGGGCGCGGCTCCGTGCCAATGCTTTACGCCCGCGGGAATATTTACTACATCGCCAGGGCACAGTTCCTGTGCCGGTTTGCCCCATTCCTGGTAAAACCCTCGACCGGCCACGCAGACGAGGATCTGCCCGCCGCCGCTTTTGGCGCGATGGACGTGCCAGTTGTTGCGGCAGCCGGGCTCAAACGTCACGTTGTAGACGCCGACCTGATCGGTGGAAAGGGGCACGAGGTAGCTTTGCCCGATAAAGTACTTCGCAAATGCGTCGTTGGGGGCACCGATAGGAAAGGCCATCTCGTTTTGGTGTCGGGCCTTTGCGTCGGCGCCGTCGTCCTCGTCCGCCCAGACCTCCTTCGCCATGCGGAAGGCCGCCCACGCCTTGGGCCATCCCGCATAAAACGCCGCGTGCGTAATGATTTCCGCTATCTCAGCCCTGGTCACACCGTTGTTCTTTGCGGACATCAGATGATATTTAAACGAAGAGTCCGTCAGCCCCTGCGCCATCAGGGCAACCATCGTCACTATGCTGCGGTCGCGCAAGGAAAGCTCGCCCTCCCGGCTCCACACCTCGCCGAACAGCACGTCGTCGTTGAGCTGTGCGAATTTGGGGGCAAAGTCCCCTAGAGCATCCCTACCCGCCGTCTGTTTAATTGCCATGATCGATTTCCTCCTATCGATGGTTCTGGACACGAATCTGCCTCCACGCGGTTAAGTAGCCCGCCTAGATTTCCATACCCATTCGTTGCGCCTGTTCCAGAGCGGGATGCCCGGCGATATCGCCCACACCGTTCACGCCGCCGGCGAAAACCGTTTTGCCCATTACGGACCACCCCTTGCGCTACCAATTTGTATTGACGAGAATGAAGGTAATACCTAAACCTGACTTTAGGTCAAGGAATGAATTCGAGATTTATTCGGAGGGGCCATGTACACAATCGGACAGGTGGCGGAAATGTTCGGCTTGCCCGCCTCAACGCTGCGGTATTACGACAAGCAGGGATTGTTCCCGGGGCTGGAGCGGACGTCCGGCATTCGCCGATTCGGCGATACGGAACTCGAGGCGCTTCGGGTCATCGAATGCCTGAAGAAGGCGGGAATGGAGATCAAGGACATCCGTCTGTTCATGAAATGGTGTGCAGAGGGTCCATCAACATACCCCCAGCGCAAGGCCATGTTCGAGGAGCGGAAGGCCCACATGGAGTCGGAGATCGCGAAGATGAACCGTGCCCTGGACATGTTGAAGTTCAAATGCTGGTACTACGAGCAAGCGATTCAAGATGGCAGCGAGGATAGGCTGGAGACGCTGATTCCCGACAATTTGCCGGAAGAAATCAAAGGCGCCTACGAAAACGCACACGCTCGATAAAGCCGTTCGCTATTCATGGGACTCTGGCAAGGAGCTCCTTCCGAACAGAACGAAAAAGAAAGCCTCAGAACCAAAAGGTCCGGAGGCTGTTATTTCCGCTATTCCCACTCGGCAATAGGAGTCACTGGCCAAAAGCTTGTCAACATCAAAACAAGTCCTCAATCTATCGATTCTACGTGAGGCAATGGTCCTCATTTGATGCCCGCACTGTTTGCGCACTAGGGAGCAAAAGAATCTGGCCGCCGCTCAAATAAGATCACCGCCATCTTGCATAAACGACGCCATGTTAAGGTGCCTGACGCCATCCCTCTCCTGCAATAGAGGATCAAGCGTGAACAAGTAGCGCGGATACCCATCCCTGATGTGGCCGAACGGCCTGTACTCGCGCTCCTCGACGCCTCTGTCGGCAATCGACATAGAGACCTGGATGTAGGCGTAAGCATTGCGCCTACGAGCGATGAAGTCACACTCGAGCTTCCCAATACGGCCCACAGAAAGCTCGTACCCGCGCGATGCAAGATAGAGGTAGAGCACGTTCTCCAACGCCGGCCCGTAGTTAATCCTCGCATCCGTGTTCATGGCGAAATAGAAGCCGGGATCAGCCAGGTAGTACTTCTCTTCGCGGATAAGCGATCGCCGAGACTTGAGATCGAACCTCGAGCAGCGATAAAGGATCTTCGCGTCAACAAGAATCTGGATATACCGATTGAGCGTTTCGCGCTTGATGGGAATCTTCTCGACATCATTGAAGTACGCAAGGAGGTTCTTCAGGTTCGTCGGCGCACCAAAGTTGTTGATGAGATACGTCTGGACGGCATCGAAAACCGAGACATTCTTAATTTTGTTCGAATGTTTGACGTCCTTTTCAAAGATCTCATGAATAACACTCTTGATATAGGTGCGCTTTTCATCCTCGCCCTCATACTCCAACGCTTTGGGAAATCCTCCAAGGGTCAGGTACTCGGTAAACTCTCCCACGAGAACGTCATTGACAGGCTTGCCGAGAAAACGCTTCATATCGATATATTCCGCAAAGTCGAGTGGGAACACCTCGAACTCGATATAGCGACCCGTCAGCTTTGTAACAAGCTGCCCAGAAAGCAGATATGAATTCGAACCGGTAATGAAGATGGACCAACCGCCATCTGTCCGGTAGCCGTTGATAAGCAGCTCGAATTCCTCTACGTTCTGAATCTCATCGATGAAGAGGTACTTCGTCCCCTCAGTGTCTGCTGGGGTCGACATGTCAATCAGATTTTCGAGCTCATCGGTCGTCTTGACCTTCCTGTTCTCCCGTGAGTCAAGGTCGATATAGATGATGTGGTCGCTCGCTACACCGGATTCCACAAGTTCGTCTGCGATTGATTGCATGAGGCAGGATTTACCACACCTGCGAACACCGGTGATTACCTTGATCATCCCGTCATCGTGGTAGAAACCACGCATTTGCTTCAGATACTTTTCACGTCGGTATATACGCAAGATGCACCCCTTTTTTTCAGTGTCAATTTTATCAGTTATGGGGGTACTTTTTTACATTTTATAAAAAAGCGTACCGATAACTTATTCTCACTTAGTTTCGGAAGTCGAGCAGGCGGTCGCGGTAGTACTCGTATTGTTGATTCCATGCCTCGATCTCGGCGGGGAGGCAGTCGGTCAGCGATGCCGTGCGGGAGTCGAAGCGGTCGAGGATGTCGACGACCTTCTGCTGGGTGCCGATGGATGGGGCGGGAATCTCGACCCTCGATAAGTCCACAAGCGCGGCTTCGATTACCTTTTTCGGTTTAGCGTATTGCTCTTCAGATCATCGTGGTGTGCTCGTTGCCGCGCTCCACGAGGAGCCGCTCGGCAACGTCGAGAATCTTCTCGACCGTCTCCTCCGGGCACTTATTGCGTGCCACGGGCACCTCCGTCCTTGTTATCGCGATAAACATACCATGAGTGGCGTACGGGTCGAGAAGGGCTGGCGCCAAAAGAGCCCAACGGCCGTTACGGCTTCGTTAGAAACGCGCCCCACCATGGATGGTGAACCCGAAAGGTAAGGCGCGCGGGCACGGCGACTCGGCCCGCGCGCCCGGAAGAGAAAGGACGAACCCATGGGTTACATGCTCGAGACGCGCGGGCTCACCAAGCGCTTCGGCCGCGGCGACCAGGCGCAGGACGCCGTGGCCGACGTGAGCCTTCATATCCGCGAGGGCGAGGTGTACGGGCTGCTCGGCCCCAACGGCGCCGGCAAGTCGACAACGCTCAAGATGATCTGCGGGATGCTGCGGCCGACGGCCGGGGAGATCCTCTTTGCCGGGCACGCCTGGCGCCGCGAGGACCTCTACGCAATCGGCAGCCTCATCGAGGAGGCGCCGCTCTACCCCAACCTCACCGCGCGCGAGAACCTGCGCGTGCGCACCACGCTGCTGGGCCTTCCCGAGAGCCGCGTAGATGAGGTGCTCGCCGCCGTGGACCTCGCGGACACCGGGAAGAAGCGCGCCGGGCGCTTCTCGATGGGCATGCGGCAGCGCCTGGGGCTCGCGCTGGCGCTGATCGCCCGGCCACGCCTGCTCGTGCTCGACGAGCCCACCAACGGCCTCGACCCCATCGGCATCGAGGAGCTGCGCGACCAGATCCGCGGCTTCGCGGCGGCGGGCACGACGGTGATCGTCTCGAGCCATATCCTCTCCGAGGTGCAGCAGATGGCGGACACCATCGGCATCATCTGCGGGGGGCGCCTCGCCTACGAGGATGCGCTTCGGCCCGGGCAGGACCTCGAGGAACTCTTCATGAGCTTCTGCCGGGAGGGGCGACGAGCGCGCGGGGAGGTGGCGGCATGACGGGCGAGAAAGGCGGCCTGCTCGCGGGCCTGCGCGCCGAGGCCCTGAAGTCGCGCCACGCGGCACCGGTTCGCCTGGCCGTGCTCATGGCGCTGCCGATGCCGCTGCTCGGCGCGATGCCCTACCGGGGCGTGCAGATCTTCAGCGCGTGGAACTACTGGTACGCGCTCTTCCTGCCCGTGTCTCTCTCGCTCGTGGTGGCGTGCGTCGCGCGGGCGGACGCTCGCACGCGGATGCGGGGGCTTCTGGGCCTGGGCTTCCCGCTCGGGCGCGCCTGGTGGGCCAAGGCGCTCTGGTGCCTCGCTCTCTGCACGCTCTCGAACCTCGTGGTCTTCGGCATCTACCTCGCGGGATCGGCGTTCTCCTCGCAGGGCCTCACGGCCGCGGGCACCCTCACGATGCTCCTCTGCGCGCTCGCCAACACGGTGACCGCGGCGTGGATGATCCCCGCAGGGCTCTTCCTCACGGCGCGGCTCGGAATGCTCGCGGGCATCTTCTGCCCGCTCGCCGCGCAGCTCGTGGGCGGGTTCGCCTGGTCGCTGGTGCCGCTGCCGCAGCTCTTTCCGCCGTCGGCGAGCATGGTCATCCCCACGAGCTTCATCCCCGTGCTGCCGAGCGGCGAGCCACTCGCGGCGGACATGGCGCTCGGCGGGGCGCTCGCGGCGGACGGCATGCTCACACTGGCGGGCCTTGCGGTCTGCGCGCTCGCGTTCGCCGCGCTCACGGCGGCGGGCGCGGCCTGGTTCGCGCGCTCCGAGGAGAGGTGATGGCCATGACACGACTCTCCGACCCGACGCCGCGCATGACTCTCCCGCGGGCCCTGCTCTCCGAGGCCCTGCGCCTGGCGCGCTCCCCGCTCACGGCGGTGCACCTCGTCTGCGGCCTGGCGGCCGGTCTTGCCTGCGGCGAGTACTTCTCCGTTACCCGATGGGACCCGGCGCTGGGCGCGGACGCCTACGCCCAGTTCCTCGGCGCCCTCATGCCGCTCATGTCCGCCATCGTCTGCGGGCTCGCCGTGGACGACGAGCGCGCTGCCGGGCGCCTCGCCAACCTCACGGCGGTCCCCTCGCGCGGGCGCGCCGTCGCGGCGAAGCTACTCGCCCTTGCGGCGCTCGGCGCGGGCGCGCTGGCCGTGGCGCTCGGCGTGTTCGGGGCCGTGCTCTCCGTCGCCGGGCGCCTGCCGCTCGGGCCCGCTCCGCTTGCGGCCGCCTGGGCGGGCATCGTGCTGGGCAGCCTGCCCCTCTACGCGCTGGGGCTCGGCGTGGCCCTGCGCCTCGGCCGCAACGCCGCCATCGGCGCCGGCGCGGCGGGTATGCTCCTCGCGTTCTTCTCAGTGGGCGGACTTGCGCACGGCCTCATGACCGGCGAGCTCACCGGTGCCCTGGCGACGCCCCTGAGCTGGGTGCCGCTCGCCTGGCCCGCGCGCCTGGGGTCGCTCGGGGTGGAGGCCTTCATCGACGCAGCACGCGCGGCGGGCCCTCTCCTCACGACTGCGCTCGCTGGCCTCGTGCTCGCCCTGGCAGCCGACGCCGTCCTTCTGGCCTGGTTCTGCCGCTTCGAGGACGGGAGGGCAGATGAGTAGGAGGCCGCTCGCCGCCGTGCTCGTCCTCCTCTCCGCAGCGCTCGTCCTGGGCGGGAATGCCCTGCTCGACGCCGGCTGGGGGTCGGCGCTGCGCTCGATCGCCGACCGCGTGCTGCCCAACCCTGAGATCACCATGTGGGCGCCCGCGCCCGAGCCCGGCAGCCACGCGAGCTCCTACGCCGACGCCACCGGGGCGGGGGCGAACTACGTCTACCTGGTGGACGCGGCGGACGACAGGGGCAATGTCCGAGAGCTCCAGCTCATCTTCTTCGGACGGGAGTCGAACGGCGAGGGCTGGCTCGAGATCGAGGCGCGCGGCGGCTCGGGCGTGCGCTACCGCGCGTGCGACGCGGCCGAGGCGCCCGCGGCTGCGCGCGGGGCTCTGGACCGCTGAGCGCGGCGCAAGTACAATGCAACGGGAGTTTCAGGAGGTCGAACATGGCGAGGATACTGGCAGTGGATGATGAACGGGCGATCCTCGACGCGCTCGCGCGCGTCCTCGGCCGCGACGGCCATGAGGTCGTCAAGGCAGCGGACCCGACGGCGGTCCTGGAGATGGACCTCTCGCGCTTCGACCTCGTGCTCTGCGACGTCATGATGCCGGGGCTCGACGGCTTCGAGCTCGTGCGGCAGATCCGCCCGGACTTCGACGGGCCCATCATCTTCCTGACCGCGCGCGTGGCCGAGGAGGACGCCGTGGCCGGCTACGGCCTGGGCGCCGACGACTACGTCCGCAAGCCCTTCGGGGCCGCGGAGCTGCGCGCCAAGGTCGCGGCCCATCTACGCCGTGAGCGCCGGCCGCGCTCGCACGCCCTCTCCTTCGGGGAGGTGCGGATCGACCTCGGGGCGCACGGCCTCGCCGTGGGCGACGAGGCCGTGCCGCTCACGCCCACCGAGTACGCCATCTGCGAGTACCTCGCCCGCCACCCCGGGCAGGTCATGAGCCGCGCACAGATACGCGAGGCGGTGCTCGGCTGGGAGAGCGACGCCAGCGGCGCGGCCATATCCATGCAGGTCAGCCGCGCCCGGAGGAAACTCTCCGAGGCCGGCGCCGATCCGATCGCGACCGTCTGGGGGATGGGGTACAAGTGGCAGCTCTGAGGACCGGGGCGCGAGGTCGCGGGGGCATGCCGCTCTCCTTCGTCATCGCGCGCTACTTCGCCTACGCGTTCGCGGCGGTCGCCACGGCGTGGCTCGCCGCGTTCATGGCGCTCTCCGCGGCGATCAACGCGGGCTTCGTCTACGAGGCAAGCTGGGGGCCGGCCAATGCGCGCGAGGTCGCGGAGGGCCTGGCACGCGACGGCGTCTGCGGGCAGCAGGACGTGCCGACGGCGTACCGCTACCTCATCCTGAATAAGGACGGATACGTGCTGATGACAGACCTCGAGGGCACGCGGCTCGAGGACGCGACGGAAATGGCCCGTGCGGCACTCTCCGCGGATCCGGGCACAGTGGAGATTGAGGGCGGGGGCTCGGGCCTCACCTACGCCGCGTTCCCACTCAAGGGCGGCGGGGCCTGCGCACTCGTCAGCGAGTACCTGCCGCAGTGGGTCTCGCGCGACCTCGCCGGCCTGCTTCCCAACCCGCAGAACCTCATGCTCGTCGGCGCCGCTGCGGGAAGCGCGCTCGCGCTCGCGCTCGTGGCGCGCCGTGCGAGCCGCGTGATCTCGCGCAAGATGGCGCCGCTCGCGGAGGCGGCGGGGCGCGTCGGCGCGGGGGAGCTCGACTTCGCGGTCGGCAGCACCAACGTGCGCGAGGTGAACGACGTCCTCGCCGCGATGGACGCCATGCGGACCTCCCTCGCCGAGTCGCTCGAGGCCCGCTGGGCCGCGGAGCGGGGGCAGCGCGAGCAAGTGGCGTCGCTCGCCCACGACCTCAAGACGCCGCTCACCGTGCTGCGCGCCAACGCCGACTTCGTGGCGGAGGAGCTGGAAGACAAGAAAGACGCCGACCTCGCGGCCGCCGCGCGCGACATAGCCGGCAGTGTCGAAAGGCTCGACGGCTACGTGCGCCTGCTCATCGAGGCCTCGCGCGGGTCCGGCGGGGCTGAGAGGGCCCCCATGCGGCCGGCCGAGCTCTGCGAGCAGGTCCTCGCCGAGGCCGCCCAGATCGCCCGGGCGCGAGGCGTGACGCTCGACGCGGCCACGGGCCCTGCTGTCGCGGGCGCGCCCGAGGCCCCGTTCGACCGAACCGCCCTGGCGCGAGCCGCCGCGAACCTCGTGGCCAACGCCGCCGAGCACGCGCACTCGCGCGTGGCGGTCTCCTGCGACGTCGCGGGCGGACACCTCGTCATCGAGGTGGCCGACGACGGACCGGGCTTCTCTCCCGCCGCCCTCGAACACGGCTGTGAGCGCCTCTTCACAGACGACTCCTCCCGCTCCTCGCGCGATGGAGGCCGCCACTACGGGCTCGGCCTCCACGCCGCCTCCGAGGCCGCAAGCGCCCACGGGGGCTCCGTCTCGCTCGCCAACAGCCCCTCGGGCGGCGCGGTGGCCACCATCGCGGTCCCCCTGTGAGGGCCTAACGACTCAGGCCCTCACACCGGCGTGCCTCGCAATCAAACGCTTCCATCTTGAAATACGGGGAGTAAATAGCGAAATCGCAGGTGAAGGGGAGTAAAACGACAAAGAAAAAGCCTCCGTTCCAACGAGGGAACAGAGGCTAGGAAATCGTTTTTACTCACCGCCGTCGCTGGCGGCTTTGCCGTGACTCTCGTCCGAAACGAGACTCAGCGGCACAGTGCGGCACTCAAAAGTGCAGGTCAAAGCCCTGCTTACTCCCACTCGATTGTCGCGGGCGGCTTGGACGTGATGTCGTAGCACACGCGGTTGGCGCCGGGAACCTCGGCAACGATGCGGCCGGAGATGCGGGCAAGCACGTCGTAGGGCAGCTTGGCCCAGTCGGCGGTCATGGCATCGCTGGACTCGACGGCTCGCAGGATGATCGGGCGCTGGTAGGTGCGCTCATCGCCCATAACGCCGACGGACTTAATGTCGGGCAGAACCGCAAAGTACTGCCAGCAGCTGTGCTCGGAGTTGCGCTCGCCGGTCTGCTCAAACAGGCGCTGGTTGTAGGCATCGAGCTCCTCACGCACGATGGCGTCGGCGTTCTTGAGGATCTCGAGCTTCTCCCTATCGACCGCGCCGATGATGCGGATGGCCAGACCCGGGCCCGGGAAGGGCTGACGGAACACGATGTGACCCGGCAGGCCGAGCGCCAGACCAAGCGCGCGGACCTCGTCCTTAAAGAAGTGGTCGAGCGGCTCAATGAGGTCGAAGTGCACGCCCTCGGGGAACGGGATCAGGTTGTGATGGCTCTTGATGGTTGCCGTCTTACCGCCCGTCTTGCGAGCGCCGGACTCGATGATGTCGGGGTAGATGGTGCCCTGAGCCAGGTACTTGACCGGCTTGCCATCGGTCTCGAGCTGCTGCGCCACGGCGAAGAACTCTTTCCAGAACTGCGTACCGATGATGCGGCGCTTCTCCTCGGGCTCGGTCACGCCGGCCAGAAGCTCGGCATAACGGTCCTCGGCGTGAACGTGGATAAAGTCGACGTCAAACTGCTTGGTGAAGACCTCCTCCACCTGCTCGGGCTCGCCCTTACGCAGCAGGCCGTGGTTGATGAACACGCACGTCATCTGCTTGCCCACGGCGCGGGCGCCCAGCGCGGCCACGACGGAGGAGTCGACGCCGCCGGACAGGGCCAGAATCACGCGGTCGTTGCCGACCTTCTCGCGGAACTCGGCCGTCATGGTCTCGACCAGGTTGTCCATGCTCCAGTTGGGCTCCAGGCCGCAGATCTCAAACAGGAAGTTGCTCAGCAGCTGCTGACCATACTCGGAGTGCTTGACCTCGGGGTGGAACTGCGTGGTGAAAATCTTGCGCTCGGGGCACTCCATGGCAGCAACCGGGCACACGTCGGTGCTGGCGGTAACGGTAAAGCCCTCGGGCACCTCGGAAACGGCGTCGCGATGGCTCATCCACACAGTCTGCTCCATGGGCGTGGAGTTAAAGAGCTTGGCGCCGGCCGTGCGCGTGATGGTGGCGCGGCCGTACTCGCCCACCTCGGAGTGGCCGACCTTGCCGCCGAGCGTCACGGCCGTGATCTGATGGCCGTAGCAAAAGCCCAGGACGGGAAGGCCCAGGTCAAAGATGGCAGGGTCGATGGACGGAGCGTCCTCGGCGTACACGGAGGCCGGGCCGCCAGAAAGGATGAGCGCGGAGGCGTTCATATCGCGAATCTCGTCGGCCGAGATGTCGCAGGGGACAATCTCAGAATACACGTTGAGGTCGCGGACGCGACGGGCAATGAGCTGACCGTACTGCGCACCAAAGTCGAGTACGAGGACCTTTGCGGAAGCCTTTTGATCCATGGTTCCCCCTCTTGTTGGCGGGGAGCCGGTGCCCACCCGCGTGAATGAACGAAAATAACCTCCATAGTGTACACGTTATATGGGGTTTCTCGTCCCTCGCAGCCATCAGCGCACGGCAAACGCACGACCTGGGCCCCTATTTGACGGCAATTGAAGTGTTACCAAGCGTTACCGATGATGTAATACGTTTGAACATTCCTCGCCCTGTGCCACAATACTGCCGAACGACT
Organism: Collinsella sp.; assembly: GCA_048321375.1. Taxonomy (GTDB): domain Bacteria; phylum Actinomycetota; class Coriobacteriia; order Coriobacteriales; family Coriobacteriaceae; genus Collinsella. The sequence goes on along the minus strand of DBFDVR010000013.1, from coordinate 54,316 downwards.
CCGCCCTTGCGGCGGCAAATACGATAGGAATACCAGCATGAAGCGCATCCTTCTCATCGCCACGGGCGGCACCATCGCATCGACCGAGGACGGCAACGGCCTCTCCCCCGCCCTGACCGGTGAGGAACTCGCCCAGAGCGTCCCCGAGATCTCGGGCCTCTGCGAGCTCGACGTGGTACAGCCCATGAACATCGACAGCACCAATATGCGCCCAAGCGACTGGATGCGCATCCGCGACGTCATCGTCGAGGGTTATGCCGACCACGACGGCTTCGTAATTCTGCACGGCACCGACACCATGAGCTACACCGCAGCAGCGCTTTCCTACCTGATTCAGGACAGCCCCAAGCCCATCGTGCTCACCGGCTCGCAAAAGCCCATGGGCAATCCCTTTACCGACGCCAAGCTCAATCTGTACCAGAGCCTGCTCTATGCGCTCGACGAGCACTCGCACGACGTCTCGATTGTGTTTGGTGGCGTCGCCATTGCCGGCACGCGCGCCCGCAAGCAGCGCACCATGAGCTTTAACGCGTTCATTAGCGTCAACTATCCGCCCATCGCCTATATCCGCAACGACCGCATCGTGCGCAACGGGCTCCACGGCACTCGTCAGGGCGAAAACCCGGTGCGTTTCTACGACAGCATCGATCCGCGCGTATTTGTCCTCAAGCTTACGCCCGGCGTAAACCCGGGCATCCTCGACGCCCTTGCCGATAGCTACGATGCTGTAATCCTTGAGACCTTTGGCATTGGCGGTATCCCCGAGTTTGGCGAGTCGGGCGAGTCGTTCCAAGAGGCAATTTTCCGCTGGGTCGATTCGGGTCGCACCGTCGTTATGACCACGCAGGTCCCCGAAGAGGGCCTCGATCTGGGCGTTTATGAGGTCGGCCGTGCCTACGCCGATCATCCGGGCATTCTGCGCGGCGACGACATGACAACCGAGACGCTCGTGGCCAAGACCATGTGGGCACTCGGCCAGTCACGCGATGCCGCCGAGATCCAGCGCCTGTTCTACAGCCAAGTCAACCACGACCGCATCCCGATGGCGTAATCCCTAAGGCAGTTCCGCTTATCGCAGCCCCAAACGACAGGTAGTCCCCCTCGGGCCGTGCAAAAAACGGAATATTCTGCAGTTTCTCCGCCGGAGGCATAGAATCAGCCGATTGTTAGACGAACTTTTAGTACGAAGGAGCCGTCTAGTAAATATTTATTCCACATTTTTATTTAGCGTGTGGATTAACTACTGCCAAAAAGGCAAAGCCAGCCGCCCGAGCTACCATCTACGGCTGAACAGGTGCTGAATACTCGCGATTTTGCACATCGCAACCAGGGGGACCCGCCCAAAGAGCGTCAATTAGCAGCGGGGAATGCCCTATTCAATACCCTCGAGAAGCTCTGACACCGTCATGCCGAGTGCGGGCGCGATCTTAAATAGAACCTTGAGCGTGAAATTTGCCGTCCCATCTTCGATTCGGTCGAGGTAGGGTCGGCTGATTCCTGTCGCCACACAAAAATCAACCTTGGAGATACCAAGGTCCCTGCGTGTCTCTTCGACCCGCCTGCCAAGAATCTGTTTCGCACGTTCGTCCATGCAGCCGAGTTTGAAATGGAGCCGAACATAAACGTAAACTATAGTTTACGTTTTGCCGAATACACAGGAGTTTTCTATGTCGGGTTCTTCGGTCCGCATGTACCGAGCCACGCTTCGCACAAACAGCGCACCGCCCAAGCTCGTCGTCGTTGAAGCAGAATGCCTTTCGCCCGATGAGCGCACAGCATTTGCATTGCTATCAAGTCGCGTCGCCGCCGTTTTGCTCCCTTGCCCGGCGCAAGGTGAACTTGCCATTCAATGCCAAACGCACAGCTGCTCGCTCAATCAGGCTGCCGTAATCGCAACCAGTCAACGCGGCCTGCCGCTCCTTCTAGAAGCCGGTATCGCACTCGCCCTTCGTGGCGCCGGATACGAAAACGAGGCCGCCGCCGACATGGTCTTTAAACCACGATCGAGCGGCGGCCTCGCAGCAGCCATTGAATATGCGTGCAGGCTCGTTGCCTAAAAGGACAAGCTAGAAACCAAAGCCAAAGCCCGTTCCGGTAATCGCCGAATACATAAAGTAGACGTTGATTACGTTGAGGAACACGCCCGTGATGCAGCCGTTACGCAGGTAGCGCTCGCACGCAAGACGTGCCATCACAGCGGAGTCCTCGTTGTTCTTTGCCTGGCGTCCCGCCGTAAAGTACGTCGCCACGCCCAGCAGCAGGTTGAGCACCGGCAGTGCCAGCAACTCGTAGCTCTTGCCCCAGCGCGTCACCTCGCCGGCGGCATTAAACTTCGTTGCCACCTCGGGACCAATGTTGGGGATCACAAACGCCGCTACCACCAGCGGAAGCACTGCAAGCACCAGCAGCGCGATGCCCATGTAGCCGGCTTTTTTTCCATATTTAAACATGTGCGTCGTCCTTACACGTTAAAGCGGAAGTGCACGACGTCGCCATCGGCCATGACATAGTCCTTGCCCTCAATACGCAGCTTGCCGGCGGCCTTGGCGCCCTGCTCGCCGCCGAGCTCGATGTAGTCGTCATAGCCAATAACCTCGGCCTTAATAAAGCCGCGCTCAAAGTCGGTGTGGATGACACCGGCGGCCTGCGGGGCGGTCGCGCCCTGACGAACCGTCCAGGCCTTGACCTCCATCTCGCCGGCCGTAAAGAACGACTGCAGGCCGAGCAGCTTGTAGGCAGCCTGAGCGAGCACGTCCAGGCCGGGCTGCTCCAGGCCCAGGCTCTCCAGGTAGTCGGCGGCGTCCTCGGGATCGAGCTCGGAAAGCTCGGCCTCGATCTTGGCGCAGATAGGCAGCGGCTTGACGCCATCGATGGGCGCCAGGTCCTCGTTGAGCATGTCCTCGTCTACATTGGCGACATATAGGATGGGCTTCATGGTGAGCAGGAACAGGCCCTTGGCGGCAGCACGCTCCTCGTCGGTCATCTCCATGGATGCGGCGCGCTTGCCCTCGTTGAGCCAGGCAAGCAGACGCTTGGCGACCTCAAACTTGGGCATGAGTTCCTTGTCGCGCTTGGCCTCCTTCTCGAGCTTGGGCAGCTGCTTCTCGAGCGTGCCCATGTCGGCCAGGATGAGCTCGGTCATGATGGTGTCGGCATCGCCGGCGGGATCGACGAACTCGCCCGTGCGGCCCACCTCACGCATGACGTTGGGGTCCTTAAAGTAGCGCACGACCTCGCAGATGGCATCGGTCTCGCGGATGTTTGCCAAGAACTGGTTGCCCAGGCCCTCGCCCTCGTTGGCACCCTTCACCAGGCCAGCGATGTCGACAAACTCGACCGTAGCCGGCACAATGCGGCCGGGGTTAACGATGTCGGCGAGCTTTTGCAGGCGGCTATCGGGCACATCGACGATGCCCACGTTGGGGTCGATTGTGGCAAACGGGTAGTTGGCGGCAAGGCCGGTCTTTTTGGTAAGCGCGGTGAACAACGTCGACTTGCCCACGTTGGGCAGGCCCACGATACCGATGGAAAGGGACACGACAGCTCCTTTTGGTACAAGCATTTCAAACTGCATAAGTATAGCGCCGCCGCAGCATCTGGGCGAACCCAGACGCCACGGCGGCACGAATGAAGCAGAGATAGGGGTCGCTGACTAGTCTGCGAGCTTTTCCACCTGGTCGAGCATCTTGTCAAGCTTGGCCTTTGCCTCGGCTTTTGCCTTTTGGACCTCTTCGTGGGCTTTGGCCTTCTGGGCAGCCTTTTCCTCGGCTTCGGGATCGACGACGACCAGATTGGACGCGTCATGCTCAACCAACTTGAGCGCATGCTCGGGGCACACCTTGACGCAGGCACCGCAGCCCAAGCAATACGTGGACTCCAACGCAAAGCGGCCGCTTCCCACCAAATCGCAGGCGAACGTAGGGCATACATTGACGCACTCGCCGCACGACGTGCACTTGTCAAAATCGCATTCCGGCGTGCTCACCTGCATGTTCTGGGCAAGCTCGGGATGGTTTTGCAGCGTCGAGAGCACCAGCTGCCGCCCGTGCGTGAGCGAACGGCGACGCTTGGTCGTCGTGGTACCGCACATGGTGTTGAGCGTGCGCTCCAACTGAGTAATCTGATGGCGATGGGCTTTGAGCTTCTGCGTCACCGAGGCCAGCGCCGCCGTTGCCGGGTTGAGCTTGGTCACGGTAAGGCCCGTGGTGCGGGCGATCTTCTCCATGTACTCCTTGCGCTCGTACTCGCGGCGCTTATGGCACTTGAGGCTCTTGGGGTCGACCTCCAGACCCATGCCCGTGCCCGCCCACTCCTCGGCGGTAGCAATGGCCTCGCCCAGGATGTCCTCGCCACCGGTGTTACGGCACTTATCGCACACGCCCAGCGGCAGGTACACGCTCACATTGGGATAATCGGCCAGCACCGAGAACCAGGTCTCGGCCGTAATATCGCCCACACAGGCGACAACAACCTCGTTCTCGCGCGGCATGCGCTTAAGGGCACGCGTGCAGGTAACGTAGGCGGTCTCGTGGCTCGTAGCCGCCGAGACAATGTCGTCGTAGACGTTTTTGGGTGCAAGGCGCGGGGAGATGATCGCCTCCGTCGGGCAAGCAGCAGCGCACAGACCGCACTTACGGCAACTGTCGAGAATCTCGATAGCATCTTCCTCGATCTCAATGGCATTCACCGGGCACACGTCCATGCACGCGGTGCAGCCGCTCTTCTCGTTCTTGCAAGCCAGACACGGTATGGTGTTGCCGCGCGGGCGCTCCTTGTAGTCAGCAGGATTCCACTGGGGAGCCGACGGATCGAGCGCGTCGGTCACACCGCCAAGCGGGTCTTTAAAAAAATCCAAGCCCTTGCTGATTTCGATGATGTCATCAAACAGATCGTGTTCCTGCGCCATGCGCGGCCCCTCCCTGAGCAGTGCAAACAAGCAAGAGATAATGATACGCCATCGGCCCACGCCTCGGGCAAATTACATGCAGCGCATCTTTGCGGCAAATAGCCTATGGCCTATCGCCGCCTCGATTGCACAAGGTCAATCAAGTGCCAAGCTATGCCTCGCGCATGAGCTGCACGAGCTTTTGTTTGGTCACCTTGACCTGCTCGTTGGCCATGTTACGCTCGTTTCTAAAGACCGCATTTGCAACACCCTGCAGGTCGGCATCGGAAATCTCGCCAAGGCCCAGCTCCTCGAGCGTCGTCGGCAGACCAACGCGCTGGCAAAACTCGAGCACCTGATCAAGCTCGGGCGCACGCTCCAGGCGCAGCTGCACCACCAGGCCAAATGCCACGGCCTCACCATGCATGGCCTTGCACTCGGGCAGAATCGTCAGACCGTTGGCGATGGCGTGCGCCAACGCCAAGCCACCACTCTCAAAGCCTACGCCCGAGAGCAGAATATTGCACTCGATCAGGCGCTCAACCGCCGGCGATATACGGCCCTTTTTGAGATCGCGCTTGGCAGCGACGCCGCACTCCATGAGCGTGTCGTAGCAGGCAAGAGCCGCAACCAGGGCCAAGTGCCCCGGCGCGCCACCGTGCTCGTTAGTGCCGTGCGCCGCGACGCACGAACGCGCCTCGAAGTACGTTGCCAGCGCATCGCCCATGCCAGCGACCGTCATACGCAGTGGGGCCGCCGCGACCACGTTGGTATCGACCACGACCAGGTCTGGATTCTTCTCGAGCATCAGGTAGCGGTCGAACGACCCATCCTCGTGATACAGCACCGAAATCGCGCTGCACGGACCGTCCATCGAAGCCGCCGTGGGGCATACGCACAACGGCAACTCGGCATAAAACGCAACGGCCTTGGCGATATCGAGCATTTTGCCGCCGCCAATACCCACTACCATGTCGCAATACTCGGCCTGGGCTTCCTTAGCCATTTCGACAACGGCCTCTTCCGTACACGGACCGTCATAAATCTTAAAGAACGGCTCGCTTAGATCTTCGTCCAGAAATCCATCGACGATCTGCCTGCACAGCCGATCCTCGGTGCCCTGGTCAAACAAGACATAGGCAGCGCAGCCCAACCATGACAAATACTTGCCTTGACGCGACAGTTCGCCCGGCCCCTGAACATACCGGCCGGGACCGCCATAAACCATGGGAAGCGCCATACGAGAATCCGCCCTTCATCAAACAACGATTGGTGCAAAGTAACCTTGCCCCTTTGCACCATAGCAAAAAGGGGCAAAGCCATCTGTTGGCTTTGCCCCTTCCTTAGCTTGATTTACTCATCCATGAGATAGTAGTGGCCCAGCGCGTCGGCACCCAGGATGGCGTTTGCGACCATCTCGGGCGTCACCTCAAAGGGCATGTTGCACATGGTGTCATCGGGTGCGCAGGCGGCCTCGGCAACAATCATGGCCTGCTCGCGCGTAAGCTCGGCAACGCCAAGTTCCTTCATCGTGACCGGCAGGCCAAGCTCAATGCAGAAGCCCAAGACTTCCTCGAGCTTCTCGGTCGGGGCATCCTCGAGTACCAGCTGGACGATGGTGCCGAAGGCGACCTTCTCGCCGTGATACATGCTGTGGCACTCGGGCAGCATCGTCAGGCCATTGTGGATGGCATGAGCGGCAGCAAGGCCCGAGCTCTCAAAGCCAATGCCCGAAAGCAGCGTATTGGCCTCGATGATGTGCTCGACGGCAGGCGTGAGCGCGCCCTTCTCCAGCGCAACCTTGGCCTTGACGCCATCGGCCATAAGCGTCTCGTAGCAGAGCTTGGCGAGCGCCAGGCCGGCCATGCCGCCCTTGCCGCCGGCGCAGGTGCCGCCGTCGGCATCGTGCGTCGCCTGAGCCTCGAAATAGGTTGCGAGCGCATCGCCCATACCGGAAACCGTCAGGCGCACCGGGCTCGCCGCGATAACCGTCGTATCCATAAGGACGATATTGGGGTTTGCCTTAAGGAAGAGGTATTTGTCGAACTGGCCGTCATCGGTATAGAGCACCGAAAGCGCCGAACACGGGGCATCGGTCGAAGCAATGGTGGGGCAAATGATAACCGGGGACTCCAGGTAATAGGCGACGGCCTTCGCGGTGTCGAGGATCTTGCCGCCACCGACGCCGACGATGATGTCGCAACCGTTGTCGCGAGCGAGCGCAACCAGGCGATCGACCTCGCCCTTGGAGCACTCGCCGTTAAAGTCCTCAAACAGCAGCTCGGCCTTAGCCTCGGTAAAACCGCCCTCGATCTTGGCACCGACGCGCTTCTTGCCCGAAGGCGTCACGATGACGAGGGCCTTAGCGCCGAGCGGCTCAACGTAAGAGCCGAGCTTGGCGAGCTCGTCCGGACCCTGGATGTACTTGCTGGGGCTATTGAAAATTGCAGCCATAACTATCCCATTCTCTAAAAGAAAAAAGAAAGGGGCTCCGTACAGATACGTGCGGAGCCCCTCGTTACGATAACAAGAGTCGATTAGAAATCGATGTCGGTGTCGTAGTAGCAGGCCTTGAGGATCTTCTCGAAGTCGGCAGCCTTGGTCTCACGCGGGTTCTCGGGCGTGCAAGCGTCCTGCTCGGCGTTCGCGGCGATCTCGGGCAGCTTGGCGAGGAACTCCTCCTCGGAAACCATCTGCGGGTTCTCGGCGTCGACCTTCACGCCACCATTCGCGTAATCCTTGATGGACTGCGGAATGTTGAGCTGGTCGTTGAGGTCGCGAATCTTCTGGACGAGTGCAGCGATGAGCTCCTCGTTGGTCTCGCCGGGAAGGTGCAGGATCTCCTTGGCCACGTAAGCGTAACGCTCGGCAGCACGGGGATCCTTGGAGTTCCACTGGATGACCTTGCCCAGGTACATGGCGTTAGCAGCACCGTGGATGATGTGGCCGTTCTCGAAGGCAGCACCGGTCTTGTGAGCCATGGAGTGAACGATGCCGAGCAGGCCCGAGGAGAAGGCGATACCGGCGATGCACTGAGCCTCGTGCATGTGCTGACGGGCCTCATGGTCGCCAGCATAGGACTTGGGCAGCCACTCGACGATCTCGCGGATGCCGTGCAGAGCGTTGGCGTCGGTGAACATAGAGGCGCAGGTGGAAACGTAGGCCTCCATGCAGTGGGTCAGAGCATCCATGCCGGTGTGAGCGCACAGCTTGGCGGGCATGGTGTAGGTGAGCTCGGGGTCGACGATGGCGACATCAGGAGTGATGTTGAAGTCGGCCAGCGGGTACTTGATGCCCTTGGCGTAGTCGGTGATGACGGAGAAGGCAGTGACCTCGGTAGCGGTGCCGGAGGTAGAGGAGATGGCGCAGAAGTGAGCCTTCTGACGCAGCTCGGGGAAGCTGAACGGCTGGATGATGTTATCGAAGGACTCCTCGGGATACTCGTAGAAGACCCACATGGCCTTAGCGGCATCGATGGGCGAGCCGCCGCCGATGGCGATAATCCAGTCGGGCTCGAACTCGCGCATGGCCTCGGCGCCCTTCATGACCGTCTCGATGGACGGGTCGGACTCGACGCCCTCGAACAGCTTGACCTCGAAACCGCCCTCTTTGAGGTCGGCCTCAACGTCCTGCAGGAACCCGCCGCGGCGCATAGAGCTGCCGCCAGAAACGATGATGGCCTTCTTGCCCTTGAGGTTCTTCACCTCGTGGCGAGCGCCCTCACCAAAGTACAGATCGCGAGGATTGGTAAAACGTCCCATACTGTGCCTCCTAAACAAGCCCCTCTTAGACTTGCGTATATAACGGAGCACCCGATTGGCTCCGTTAGGACCGTTTTGCGCGTTGCCGGCGATGACAATGCGCGATGTCTGAACGTCTCAACGCTCAGACAAACACTATTTTACCGTTCTGGTTGGTCAGTTATTCACCTAAAGCCGATAATGGTGAAACGTTTTTTCTATCCCTAAAGACCCTTGTGGGGCATTCATACTCCCAAGCTGGGCAAACGTTTTATCAGGGTTGACCACATATCCCGGGCAGGACTGTGCCCCTCCAAAATGTGCCCCGTTCGCCGCCAAAAATCGACCGTTTACGGCACTGTGATACCACTCGGTCGTCCAAGGTGCCGACATTTGTGCGACATCCGTCTTCGTGGTGCAAAGGTGCAAGTCCAAGTGCGACACCCCCGGTGTGCCACATGCGGGTAAACTAGAACCTTATATAGAGATATTTGAACCCTAACCGCAGCAAAGGAGGCCCCATGGCATTCGATCCCATTCAAGAGGATTGCCATCGCCTCGTTCTTGAGGCCTTGCGCCGCGACAATATCCCGCTCACCGACGGTGCCGCCGTAGAGCGTCTGATGGAACAATTCACCCGTAACCCCGCGCCGCTCATCGTGCACGACCGCGACCGCGCCGGGCATCTCATTGCCAAGGTCGTCGAGGCTGTCGACTACCGCATCCCCTTTATCCCCGACGACGCCCAGGCAGAGCAAGAAGAAGCTGCAGCCGAGAACATGCTCCGCGAGGCGGCCGCGCTCGATCCGGCCAACTGGGATGCCCAGCGCATGCTGACGGCGCTCACAGCCGAATCCAACGAGGAATACGTGCAGTATCTGGTGTCCAAGTGCGACGAGGTGGAGCACAATCTGGCGCTCAAGATCGCCTCGGCGCAGGACCCCTACGAGCGTGAGGCCGCAGGCGACCTGACCCGCCGTCCCTACCTGCGCTGGCTTGCTGCCTTGGCATCGCGCGCGCTCATTAGCGGCCGCTACCGCATGTCGCTGGATGCCGCGAATCGCAGCCTGGACTTTGCGCCCAACGATCCCGCTGGCGTCCGCCATACCGCGATGCTTGCCATGGCAAAGCTCGAATACCCTGCCGAGGAGCTCAAGCGTTTTCGTTCTGCCCACTCCGTACCCTATCTTGCCAACACGCCGCTGCGCCGCCGTCCCAAGGACGCAGAGCGCGACCTGGACCCGTGGACGCTCATCGCGTTGATGAGCGCTGCCTGGCGCGAGCTGGATTACGAGGGCGCCGAACACTACCTGCGCATCCTGGTGCGCTCATGCCCGCACGCGGCCGAGGCGCTCTACTTCCAAACCGAATTTCCCGATGGCGTCTATGCTCGCGTCAACGTAGGTCCGGGCTCCACCGACGAGCTTGTCCTTGCCCTGTCCGAGGCGACGCCGGTGCTGCAGGAGGGCCTAGGCGCGCCCGACAACGCCAGCTTTGCCGCCTGGGTCGCCACCAACGACATCGTGCGCTCCCAGATCGACGAACGAATCCTGCGCGCGGCCGAACAGGGATTGCCGTTTAAGGGAGGAGACCTCTAATGGATCCGAGCGTCTACATCCCCGCCTATCTGGAGCGCACCTATCTGGCATCGCACCCCGAACTCACCGATGCAGCACGCGAGCTTGTCCATAACGACATCAGCGCAAACCCTCACAAGTATGCGCAAACCGAACATGCCCAAGCGCTGCTGTCCTATGCCGGCGTTCATCGTCATTTGCTTGACGAGCTTCGTCGCATCGAGGACATGGGCAGCGACGAGGAGTTTGAGCAGACGCGCAACCGTCTGTTCGACGATATGCGCGATGAGCTGCTCAAGATCGTCCGCGTCGATGCACTTGCCGTCGATGCGCAGTTGCTCGCCATCATCCTGGCGGACACGCCCGTCGATGCCTGCCTGGGCGACCTGATGAAGCTCGAGGCGAGCACGGCCGACTACCTGCAACAGAGCGTGCCCGGGTTTGATATGGAGGCTCCGCACTACTGGGCCAATACTGTTTTGGCCGACGGTGTCACCGCAGCAGACCTTACCGTGAGCGAGCCGGCGCTTATTGGCTGGCTTCACACGCTCGAGGCCATCTCGCAGCTGTGCATGGCGAGCGCTCGTTACCGTGCTGCTGCCAACTACGCCCACCGCGTCCTTAAGGCAGAAGGTTATCCCACCCGAGCTGCCGGCACCGTGTTGCTCGCCCTCGCCCGCTTGGAAGACCAGGACGGCTTTTTTGCCCTGGCACATCAGCTCGAGGAACAGATGGGGGCAGACGCACTCGAAAACTCTCCTTGGTACCTGCTCGCCCGCACGATCCTGCTGTTCAAAACAAACAAGATGCGCCCGGCGACGCGCGCGCTGCGTGAGTTCGCTAACCGTTGCGAGGGCGGCGCGTTCTTCTTGCTGAATCCGGTGTACCAGACGCCGTACCTTCCCTGCCGACCCGAGCCACGCGACCCCTGGGACCTCTCGCACCAGGCGGTTTGGGAAGCCGACGGCATTATCTCGGACACCCCCGACTTTGCCCCCTGGGCCAACGCCTGCGAAGACGTATCGCAGCTTGCCCAGGAATTTGCGCGCCGCTACGGCTTTTAGCGACGCGATCGCCCCGACCATGTCATCTATGTTAGGAACGGCTTCATGAACCTCCGCTCATCTCTCGCCTGCACCTCGAGCGATATCGCCCGCTGGGGACTGCGCTCCATCCTCAAGCGCCAGGGCGGCGTGCTTCCCGGCCGCATCGCCATGAAGATTGACCCCGAGCTGCTGAGCGACCTCGCGAGTCTGGTCGACCGCAGCGTGGTGATCACCGGTACTAATGGCAAGACCACCACATCCAACCTCATCGCCGACGCCGTTGCTGCCAGCGGTGCTACCGTGGTGTGCAACCGTGCCGGCAACAATATGGAGCCTGGTGTGGTGGGTGCCCTGCTCGAGGCCCGCAGCGGTCTTAAGCGTGTCGACAGCGGCAAGCGCGTGGGCGTTTTTGAGTGCGACGAGCTCTACACCGTACGCGTTCTGCCCAAGCTCAAGCCGACCTACTTTGTGCTGCTCAACCTGTTCCGTGACCAGCTGGATCGCTACGGCGAGATCGACCATACCCAAGACGTCATCGCCCATGCGTTGGAGCTTTCGCCGGCAACGACGCTCATCTATAACGCCGACGATCCGCTGTGTGCCGCGATCGCCGCGCGCGTTCCCAATGCAAGCATCGCCTTTGGCATCGACGGCGCCACCAACACCGAGTCCGACCGTATTAGCGACTCGCGCTTTTGCTCACAGTGCAACGCGCCGCTGGAGTATGACTACGTGCAATACGGCCAGCTTGGCGCATACCATTGCCCCTCGTGCGGTTGGGCACGCCCCGCACTGGTCCGCCGTGTGACGGGCGTGAAGCTCGGCTGCGACGGCTACGGCTTCGACCTGGTCTTTGGATCTGCGCCCGACGCGGCTGCCGTACACATCGCCACACGCTACAACGGTCTGTACATGGTCTATAACGTTGCCGCCGCCTTCTTTGCCGCACGCGAGTTGGGCGTGGACACGGCGTTTCTACAGCCTACGCTCGATGCCTACGTCCCCGCCGGCGGACGTATGGGCCGCTGGGAGATCGCCGGCCGTATCGTCGAGGCAAACCTGGCCAAAAATCCCGTGGGCTTCGATCGCCAGATCCAGTCCATTAAAACGGCAGGCGGCAGGCTCTGCGCCTTCTTCCTGAACGACAACGACGCCGACGGCCACGATGTCTCGTGGATCTACGACGTCGACTTCGAGCGCATCGCCGACACACCGGGTCTTGTCGCCTTTGCCGGAGGCACGCGTGCGCACGACATGCAGGTACGCCTCAAGTACGCCGGCATCGATGCCGCGATTATCTCGGACGTCGCGCAGGCAATTGGCGCCGTTGCGGATGAAGCCGCAGGCGACACTTTCTATGCCGTCGCCAACTACACGGCCTTCCCGCCGCTGGTCAAAGAACTCGATGGGCTGAAGGGTGCCGATGCAGCCACGGTTGCTGCCCGCGCTGCAACGTGTGCCGATGGCAGTGCCGTCCCCGTCGGCATCGCGCCAGTCGAGCTTTCGCGCCCGCTGCGCATCGTCTACCTGTACCCCGATGCCCTCAACCTCTACGGCGACGGCGGCAACGTTATCGCCCTCGAGCGTCGCTGCGCCTGGCGCGGCATCCCCGTTCGCGTGGACGAGGTCCGTATGGGCGAGTCACTCGATCTCACCGATGCCGATATCGTCATGATGGGTGGCGGCTCCGACCGCGACCAGCTAGCCGTGGCACACGAGCTGCTCGCTCAAAAAGACAAGGTCGCATCCTATGTTGAGGATGGCGGTTCGCTGCTCGCCATCTGCGGCAGCTATCAGCTGCTCGGCCGTTCGTACTATATGGGTGAGAATCGCATTGAGGGTCTGGGGGTCATTGCCGCCGAAACCGTACGCGGCTCCGACCGCCTGATCGGCAACGTAGCCGTCAAAACCGACCTGGCACCCGAGCCCTTTGTGGGATTCGAGAACCATGGCGGCCGCACGCTTTTGGACGCCGATGCCACGCCGCTCGGAACGTCCGTCGTCACGGGCACCGGCAACAACGGCGACGACGGCTTTGAGGGTCTGATCTACAAGGGCGTCATCGGCACGTACCTACACGGACCGGCACTGCCCAAAAACCCCGAACTCGCCGACTGGCTGATCGCGCATGCCCTCGAGCGCCGCGGCGATGCGCAGGCCACAGCCCTGCTGCCGCTCAAACCCCTCGACGACACCTACGAGCACGCCGCCCACGACGCCGCGATGAAGCTCCTCCCCTAACGCCTCGCCACCACAAAGGGGACAGGCACCTTTGTGGTGGTTTTTCAGTTTGCCAACGATATGTGAACGGCTAAAAAAGTCTGCTATACTCTTTCCCGCTGTCCCCATCGTCTAGCGGCCAAGGACGCCACCCTTTCAAGGTGGATATCGCGGGTTCGAATCCCGCTGGGGGCACCATTTGAAATGTGAAGCCCGTTACCAATTCGGTAGCGGGCTTTTTGCTACCGATATGCCGGGATTCGGACCCGGCAGGGTGCGGATCCCGGCATCTTCCGATGGACCATGGGCAAAAAATGGCAAATATGAGTACTGTTACCGATTTAGTAACAGCGATTTCATGCCTTCAGAAATCGATTTAGACGTCAGGTGTCCTACGGCGAAAGAATTGCAGGCGTTTATCAGCTAAGTACTTGGACATATGTTGCGTAATACTGCATATTTTGCAAAAAGATAATGCTACAGGACTTGTGACAGTACTCATATTTGACGTTTTTTGCCCTCGCCCCCTTATTACGTGGGCGAATCAGTTGCAAAACGGACTCCTAAGCGCTCTTCGCAAACAAAAACCGGGGCCCGCGTAATGCGAACCCCGGCTCAATACCGTAACGATATGTCAGTTACGCTCTACACGTAGAACAGGATGTCGTCGTAGGTCGGGACCGGCCAGTAGTCGGCGGCCACGATCTCCTCCATTGCGTCCACGGCGGCACGCAGCGCATCCATAGCGGGAACGACCTCGTGCGCGTACACGTTGGCCTGCTCCTGGCCATCGAGAGCCTCGGCCTTCTGATGCACGACGTCGAGCGCCTTGATGGAGTCGTTAATGGCAGTGATACCGTTGCAGAGCTTGTTGAGCGTGTTCTGCTCGCACTGCATGGCGGCCTCAGCACCGGCGGCACGAATAGTCTCAAGGCCCTTAGCGACTTTGGTGGCATAGGCGGTAATGACCGGGCGATAGGTACGACGCGCCTCGCGAACCATCGTGGTGGCCTCGATGTTCATGAGCTTGTTGTACTTCTCGAGTTTGCAGTCGTAGCGGCACTGAGCCTCGGCCTTGGTCAGGACACCCGTCTCCTCAAAGAGCGCAATGGCCTTATCGGAAACAAAGGCGGGCAGGGCGTCGGCCGTGGTCTTGTTGTTAGCAAGGCCGCGCTTCTCGGCCTCAATGGGCCACTCGTCGGAGTAACCGTCGCCGGAGAACAGGATGCGCTGGTGATCGGTCAACACCTTCTTGCAGTACTCGAGCGCGGCATCCTGGAACTCATCCTCGGGCGTACCCTCAAGCGCGTCGGCGAAGGACTTGAGCGACTTGGCCACGGCGGCATCGAGCACCAGGTTGGAGTCGGAGACGTTCTGCTCGGAGCCGCAGGCACGGAACTCGAACTTGTTGCCGGTGAAGGCGAACGGGGAGGTGCGGTTGCGGTCGGTGTTGTCCTGCATCAGCTTGGGCAGAGTATCGGCGCCCAAGTCGAGCACGCCGCGCGTGGCATGGACGGAAGCCTTGCCATCGATGATCTTCTCGACGACCTCGGTAAGCTGGTCGCCCAGGAAGATGGACATAATCGCCGGAGGAGCCTCGTTGGCGCCCAGACGATGGTCGTTGCCGGCCGAAGCAACGGAGGCACGCAGGAGCTCCTGATAGTTATCGACGGCCTCGATCACCGCGGTGAGGAAGACGATGAACTGCAGGTTGTCGAGCGGGGTGTCGCCCGGATCGAGCAGATTCTCGGACTCGGTGCCAAGCGACCAGTTGTTGTGCTTGCCCGAACCGTTGATGCCCTCGAAGGGCTTCTCGTGCAGCAGGCAGACCAAGTCGTGGCGGGAGGCGATGAGCTTCATCTTCTCCATCATGACCAGATTCTGGTCGATGGCCTCGTTGACCTCGCCATAGACCGGTGCGAGCTCATGCTGGCAGGGAGCAACCTCGTTGTGCTTGGTCTTGGCGGGAATGCCGAGCGCCCACAGCTCATCGTCCAGGTCCTTCATGTAGGCCGAGACGGTGGGGCGGATAGCGCCAAAGTAGTGCTCCTCGAGCTCCTGGCCCTTGCAGGGAGCGGCACCAAAGAGGGTGCGGCCGGTGATGACCAGGTCCTTGCGCTTGCGGTAAGCGTCCTTCTTGATCAGGAAGTACTCCTGCTCGTCGCCCACGGAAGGAACGACCTTCTTGGGGGTCTTACCGAACAGCGCCAAAACGCGCTTAGACTCACGCGAGAGCGCGGTCATGGAACGCAGCAGCGGGGTCTTCTTGTCCAGGGCCTCGCCCGTGTAGGAGCAGAAAGCCGTGGGGATGCACAGGACATCGTCCTTGATAAAGGCGGGGCTAGTGGGGTCCCAAGCGGTGTAGCCACGGGCCTCGAAGGTAGCACGCAGGCCGCCGTTGGGGAAGCTCGAGGCATCGGGCTCGCCCTGGATGAGGTTCTTGCCCGTAAACTTTGTAATGGCGGTGCCGTCGTGGTTGGGCTCCAGGAAGCTGTCGTGCTTCTCGGAAGTAATGCCCGAAAGCGGCTGGAACCAGTGCGCGTAGTGCGTCGCGCCCTTGGAGATGGCCCAGACCTTCATGGCATGGGCAACGGCGTTGGCCACATCCAGGTCGAGCGGCTCACCGCCCTCGAGGGTTGCAGCAAGGCGCTTCCAAATGTCCTTGGGGAGGTAGTCCTTCATGACTTCCTCAGAGAACACCATGGTCCCGAAGCGGTCAGTAAGTTCGGCCATACGGAACTCCCTTCGTATCGGCACCGCGTGAGAAGCGGTGTTGATTACTAACGAACGAGTCATAGCTTAGACTCGCCGTGTTTCCGCGACATTACCGTTATGTTGCTGTCGCGAAACCAATCAATGAGGTTACCCTATCAAGGCGGCGTTGCCACCCTCAACAGCCAATCAACTGCATAAATTGCAGACCTCTCTCCATGGTTTAAGGGTAGTCAATTTGGGATGGAGCTCTATTAACTGGTATTTTGCATCAGATACCAGTCTTTATAGTCCGTGCCTAGATTAGCCGCTCTGTTATAGAGAAAGCCGATAGCAAGGCATCTTTGATTGGTATCCTCAAATAGCGAGTGAAACTCCACCGTGACACAGTGGTGCTGTAGAATCCTTACAACACATCACACTATTACGTATCTAGAGGAGCACGATATGCGCGTCGACGAGGTTTTTAAGCAGGCAGCATCCCAGGGCACCGCACCCGTTTCGTTTGAGATGTTCCCGCCCAAGGGCGAGCTGACCCTCGACACGGCTCGCGAAGTGGCAGGCAATCTGTGCAAGCTTTCGCCGAGCTTTGTCTCGGTCACCTGCTCGGCCGGCGGCTCGGGCAACGGTGCCGCCACCGCCCCCATCGCGCATATGATTACGAGCGAATTCGACACGCCCTCGGTGGCACACCTTACCTGCGTGGGCCGCTCGCACGCCGATATCGCCGCCAAGATCGACGAGTATCGCACCGCCGGCGTGGAAAACAT
This sequence comes from Collinsella sp., assembly GCA_048321375.1. Lineage (GTDB taxonomy): Bacteria > Actinomycetota > Coriobacteriia > Coriobacteriales > Coriobacteriaceae > Collinsella. The sequence continues at coordinate 37,366 of DBFDVR010000013.1, read as the reverse complement.
CCTGGCCCTGCGTGGCGATCTTCCCGCTGGCGCGACCGAGGACGACAAGCCCGCCTCGGACTACGCCTACGCCCGCGACCTTATCCCCGAGCTCGTCGACGCCGGCTTTTGCGTGGGCGCCGCAGCCTACCCCGAGGGCCACATTGCCTGTGAGGACCTCAACCTCTCGGTCGAACACCTCAAGCAAAAACAGGACGCCGGCGCGAGCTTCTTTGTGACGCAGCTCTTCTTTGATAACGAGTGCTTCTACCGTTTTCGCGAGCTTGTCGACAAGGCCGGCATCACCGTGCCCATTACCGCGGGCATCATGCCGTTTATGGGCAAGTCACAGATCAGCCGCATGGTCTTTATGTGCGGCGCGTCGCTGCCCTCCCCCGTCATCAAGATTCTCGCCAAGTACGAGAACGACCCCGAGAGCCTGCAGGCAGCCGGTGTAGATTATGCAGCCCGCCAGCTTTGCGACCTCAAGGAGCACGGCGCCGACGGCTTGCACCTGTACACTATGAACCGTCCTGCGATCGCCGCAACCATTATGGAGCGCCTAGGGTAATGGAAAAACCGCACATCGATACAGCTTTTGTCGAAGTGCCGGCCGACCTTGCGTCGCCGGCGCTTTACCGTGTCGATGCTGCGCACCATCCCCGTGTCGACCGTGCCGAGATGCTGCGGTATCTGGGTTACGGCGGCCAGCAGATTGAGCCCGAGTTGTCGCAGCGTATTGAGCTTGTCGTTGAACGTCTGGAATTGGACATTGAGCCCCGTGGCGTGCGCCGCGTGTTTGCCGTCGATGCCACGGGTGTGGACGAGCAGGGAGAACCTTGCATTCGCCTGGTCGGCACCAACGTTGAACTGCGCGGTCGCGATATCTATCGTCATCTCAAAGACGCCCGCTTTGCCGCGCTCATGGCATGCACCCTCGGCATGGACGCCGAGCGTCGCCTGCGCATCACGGGAGCCCAACATCCCCTGGAGGGCGCCGTGCTCGACGCCGCGTGCTCCGCTTACGTGGAAGCCGCCGTTGAGCAAATGGACCAGCAGGTCAAGGCTGCGGCCGCCGCACACGGACTCGCCGGCAACTGGCGCTTCAGTCCCGGCTATGGCGACTGCCCGCTCTCTGCCCAGCGCTCGATCGTGGATGCACTCAACGCCACGCGTCTCATTGGCCTGACCGTCACCCCCACCAGCCTGCTCATGCCCACCAAGAGCGTGACCGCGGTGATCGGTCTGTTTGACGGCGAAGTCCACGACGCCCAGAGTCGCCCCACCTGCAATATCTGCCGCATGCGTGAGCACTGCCGCTTCCGCGCCGCCCACACCACCTGCTATTCCAGCCATTAGGAGCCCTCGATGTTTACTCCGCTTATCACTCATGATTCTGACGGCACTGCATTGGCGGCACCTGTTGATGCCGCACGTCGCAACGGTGCCACGTACAAGACGCGCACGATCGACGATCTGCGCATTAAGGACGATCGCCTGCGTGCGGCCATCGATGGCACGGGACACCTGCTGTTCGACGGCGGCATGGGCACCATGTTGCAGGCCGCTGGCATGAAGGCGGGCGCCCTGCCCGAGCTGCTCAACTTTGAGGAACCCCAGGTTATCACCGATATCCAACGTCAATATGTCGAGGCTGGCTGTGACGTGATCACCGCCAACACCTTTGGCGCCAACGCCCACAAGCTCGACGGTGCTGCCACCGTGGCAGACGTCTTTGCCGCGGCCGTCACCTGCGCCCGCGAGGCCGGCGCCCGCTACGTCGCCGGCGATATCGGCCCCATCGGCGCGCTGCTTCGCCCCCTGGGTACTCTGAGCTTCGACGAGGCCTACGACCTCTTTGCCGAGGAAGTTCGCGCCGGCGTCGCCGCGGGTGTGGACCTCTTTATTATCGAGACCATGACCGACCTGGCCGAGATCAAGGCGGCTGTCTTCGCCTGCCGCGAGAACTCCGACCTGCCCGTCTTTGCCACCATGACCTTTGAGGAAGACGGCCGTACCTTCCTAGGAACGAGCCCCGAGGTCGCCGCCATCACGCTCGACGCCATCGGTGCCGACGTTTTGGGCATCAACTGCAGCCAAGGACCGGCCGAGCTCCGAGGACTCGCCGCACGTATGCTCACCGTTACCGACAAGCCCGTTATGGTGCAGGCTAATGCAGGACTCCCCCATGTAGACGACGACGGCAACACCGTCTTTGATATCCAAGCCCCCGAATACGCCGAGGCCGTCGCCGGCATGATCGCCGACGGTGTGAGCGTCGTGGGCGGTTGCTGCGGCACCACGCCGGCGCACATGGCGGCCTTGCGCACGCTTATCGACAACCACACGCCCAGCCCGCGCCGCCGCAAGCCCAGCATGTCGGTCACGAGCGCCCAAACGGTCGTGGACCTTCCCTGCGACGGCCACAAGATCGCCGTCATCGGCGAGCGCATCAACCCCACCGGCAAAAAGCGCCTGCAGCAGGCCCTGCGCGACGGCGACCTGGACTACGTCGTGAGCCAGGGCATCAGCCAGCAGGAACAGGGCGCCGACATCCTGGACGTCAACGTCGGCCTGCCCGAGATCGACGAGGTCAAGATCATCCAACAGGCCACCGAGCAGCTCCAGGGCTCCACGCTGCTGCCGCTGCAGATCGACTCCACCGATCCCGCCGCTGTCGAGGCCGCCGTGCGCCGCTACGCCGGCAAGCCCATCATCAACTCGGTCAATGGCAAGCAGCAGATCATGGATGAGATCTTTCCGCTGGTCGCCCACTACGGCACCAACGTTGTCGGCCTTACGCTCGACGAAGGCGGCATCCCCGATACCGCCGAGGCTCGCTTCGCCATCGCCGAGCACATCGTGGCCGAGGCTGCCCGTTACGGCATTGGCCCGGACCGCATCCTCATCGACTGCCTGGTCATGACCGCCTCGACCAATCAACGCCAGGCCGAACAGATCCTGCGCGCCATGTCCCTGTGCAAGGAGCGTCTGGGCGTCAAATGCGCGCTCGGCGTGTCGAACATCAGCTTTGGCCTGCCTGCCCGCCCGCTGCTGGGCTCGGTCTTTTTGGCTGCCGCTTTTGGCGCGGGTCTGGACGCCCCCATCATGAACCCGGGCTCTAAGCGCTTTATGGATACCGTATACAGCTATCGCGTCCTGAGCGTTGAGGACGAGGGCTCGACCGGATACATCGAGCGCTACGCCGGCTGGACCGATCCGTATAAGATCGCCGCAAACCCGGCAGCAGCTCAGGCCGCATCGAGTGATGCCGCGCCTGCCGCGGGCACCGCCGGCACCGACGGCAACGACGACCCGATTCGTCGCATGGTCGTCTCGGGCCGCAAGGGCGAGATCGCGGCCGAGACCGAGCGTCTGCTGGCAGACCACGATGCCATGGACCTCATCAACAATCACTTTATCCCCGCCCTCGACGAAGTTGGCGTCCTCTTTGACCAGGGCAAGTTCTTCTTGCCGCAGCTTATGGCCTCGGCCGAGGCCGCACGCGTGGGCTTCGACACCATCAAGCGCCTGATGCCCGCCGGCGAGATTGCCGACAAGGGCAAGATCTGCGTGGCCACCGTTAAAGGCGACATCCACGATATTGGCAAGAACATCGTCAAAATGCTGCTCGATAACTACGGCTACACCGTCTTTGACCTGGGCCGCGACGTCGATCCGCAGGAGGTACTCAAGACCGTCAAGGAGCGCGATATCAAACTCGTCGGCCTCTCGGCGCTTATGACTACCACGGTCGTCGCCATGGAGGAGACCATCAAGCTGCTTCATGCCGAGGTGCCGGGCGTCAAGATCATCGTGGGCGGCGCCGTGCTCACCCCCGAATACGCCAAGCAGATCGGCGCTGACTACTACGCCAAGGACGCCGCCGAAAGCGCCCGTATCGCCGAAGAGGTCTTTGGGCAGTAACACAACGGAAACAACCGAGCACCAAAACGTGCCGCATGCGCCACTTGGCACGTGCGGCACGTTAGAATAGATAAGATTATGCTCGTTTTGGCAGATAGGAGCGCAAGGATGGCGATCACGCCCGCAGAAATCGCGGAAACCCGCGGCATGGTTGAGGAGCAGAACCTCGACATCAGGACCATCACCATGGGTGTTTCGCTCATGGGTTGCGGCGACGAGAACCTCGACCGCATGTGCACGAAGATCTACGACCACGTGACGCACACGGCTGAGCACCTGGTCGAGACCGCCGAGAACCTCGAGCGCGAGTACGGTATCCCCATCGTCAACAAGCGTGTTTCCGTCACCCCGGTGGCGCAGATCGCCGCGTGCTGCAAGGATGAGGACCTCACCCTCATCGCGCATGCCCTCGACCGCGCGGCCGAGACGCTCGGCATCGATTACCTGGGCGGCTTCTCCGCACTCGTCCAGAAGGGCATCGGCGACGCCGACCGCCGCGTCATCCAGTCCATCCCCCAGGCGCTCGCCACCACCAGCCGCGTCTGCTCCAGCGTCAACGTCGCTAGCCTGCGTGCCGGCATCAACATGGACGCCGTGCTCATGGCCGCCCAGACCATCATCGACGCCGCCAAGCTCACGGCCGACCAGGACTCCGTCGGCGCTTCCAAATTTGTCTGCTTTGCCAACATGGTCGAGGACTCCCCGTTTATGGCGGGCGCCGTCCACGGCGGTGGCGAGGCCGACGCCGTCATCAACGTGGGCGTCTCGGGCCCCGGCGTTATGGCTGCTGCCTTGGAGACGCTCCCCGACTCCGCATCGATGATGGAAGTCGCCGAGAAGATCAAGCAGACCGCCTTTAAGATCACCCGTGCCGGCGAGCTCATGAGCCGCGAGGCAGCCCGCCGTCTGGGTGTCGAGAAAGGCATTGTCGACCTGTCACTGGCTCCCACGCCTGCCATCGGCGACTCCGTTGCCCGCATCCTCGAGATCATCGGCGTGGGCACCTGCGGTGGCCCGGGCACGACCTGTGCGCTCGCCATGCTCAACGATGCCGTCAAGAAGGGCGGCGTCATGGCCAGCTCCAGCGTGGGCGGCCTCTCGGGCGCTTTCATCCCCGTGTCCGAGGACGCCGGCATGATCGCCGCCGTCGAGGCCGGCGCGCTTTCGCTCGAGAAGCTCGAAGCCATGACCTGCGTGTGCTCCGTTGGCCTGGACATGATCGCCATCCCCGGCGACACCCCGGTCGAGACCATCGCCGGCATCATCGCCGACGAGATGGCCATCGGCGTCATCAACAACAAGACCACGGCCGTCCGCGTGATTCCTGCCATCGGCAAGGGCGTGGGCGACTGCGTCGAGTACGGCGGCCTGTTTGGCCGTGCGCCCATCATGCCGGTGAACCCCAACGCCGGCACCGTGCTTGCCCACCGTGGCGGACGCTTCCCGGCGCCGCTGAACTCGCTGAAGAACTAGCTGAGGGGTTCGGGCGAGGAGCCCCGGGGAGGGCAAATATATAAGGTCGCCTGCTCGGACAGTCCTGACTCGCACGGAGAGCACATTAAGTGCTCTCCGGCTCGTGCGGAACTCGCGATCGACCTTATATATTTGCCCTCCCCGGGGCTCCCGCACAACGGGACCTCAGTTGGGTTCTATCCCGTATGGCAGTCGCTTCGCTCCTGCCCGCCTTGGTTGTAAGGGCGGTTTGGCGTTGGAACGGTTCTTTCTGATATATGCTGGTTGCGGCTCTTCTTTTAGGAGGAGTCGCTTTTTTGTTGCTAGGAGGTTGGCCCGTGGTTGATGGGGATGCTCGCTCTGAGCTTCTTTCTGTTGATTGGAATCAGGAGTGGATGCGTCTGCAAGCTGATCGGCGGCGGGCTGATGATTCTTTTGAGTGGGATAAAAGGGCTCGGCATTTTCGGCCGCTTGAGACTGCTCCGTATGCCCGAGATTTTATAAAGCTGTTGGCGTTAAAGCCTGGTGAATCCGTGCTGGATATGGGGTGTGGGGCTGGGTCGATTGCTATTCCGCTTGCTCAGGCTGGGCATCCTGTGATTGCTGCCGACTTCTCCCCCGCTATGCTGGGCACGCTTGATGCCGGCATTGAGTATTACGGGCTCGAGGGGCGCATAACGCCGCTTGAGCTTGCTTGGGATGATGATTGGGATTTGGTTGGACCGGTCGCGAAAGCGGTGGATGTTGCCTTTGCCAGTCGGTCGGTTACGACGACCAATCTAAAAGGCGCGCTTGCCAAGCTTGATCGTACGGCTCGTCGGCATTGTGCTGTCACGATGGTCGCCAACTCCAGCCCGCGCTATGACCTGCACCTGATGAACGCCATCGGTGCCTCGGTTACCTGCAGTAATGGCTTTGTGTATGCTTTTAATATCCTCATTCAGATGGGTGCCCTGCCGCAGGTTACGTACTTTGAATCGCCTCGTCGCGATACCTTCGATAACCTTGAAGCGGGCGTAGCAGATTTTTCCCGTATGCTCGAGCATGGCAACGAGGATAAGGTCGACCGTCTGCGCGACTACATCGCCCAGCACATGATTGGGAACCCCCATGCCGGTGAGCCGGGCTCCAAGGGCGTGCCGCAGGGGCGCTATATGCTCGATCATGTCCGCAAGGTTCGTTGGGCGTTTATTGCATGGGAGCCGGTCTCTGCGCCCAGCTCATAGCCTGTTCGCAGCCCGCACCGCCCACTCACTCGGCATCCGCATTCTTTTTGAACTGGGCAAACGCGCCCCACACCGCGCCGTTCCTGCGCTATCGTGGGACAGCTCACGTAGATTAAGGCCCCGTCGTGGGGCGCCCCATACATAGAAAGCGAGAACCCATGGCACTGACAGGAGCACAGGTCAAGCAGCTTCGCAGCATGGCCCATCACCTCAACCCCGCCATCATCATCGGCAAGTCCGACGTCAACGAGGGCACCGTCGAGCAGACAGTCGCCTATCTGGAGAAGCACGAGCTCGTTAAGTGCTCTGTGCTGGACGGCTCCAGCCTTTCTGCCCGCGAGGCCGCCGAGGAGCTCGCCGAGCGTTGCCACGCCGAGGTCGTCCAGGTCATCGGCCGCAAGTTCTCGCTGTATCGCGAGTCCTCGCGCAAGGACATCGAGAAGATCAAGCTCGTCTAAGAGTCAATGATCCGGCGAGCCAACATATAGCAAGCTTACGGGTGCCCAAGTACTTCGGGCGCCCGTTTTTTATCGCTCGACCAGCACGCGGTTGAGCCGACCCTCCACCAAGCGCTCGTATAGACGCCGCGTCTCGGGCTCGGGCACGCCATTGACCTGCTCCCTCAGGTGGTGCATATGCCCGCTGTACAGCTCGACGATATCGCGCCGCCGCCCCGCCGCGCTGTAGACGCGCATGGCGCAGCGCACCATATCCTCACGCGACGTTTCCTGCCGAAGCCCCGACTCCGCCAGCCAAATCGCCGACTGCAGATCGTTTTCTTCTAGAGCGGCATTTGCTCCCTTAATCATGCAATCGATGTACTTTGACTGCATAATGCGTCGCATACGCAAAAAGTAGGTGGGATTACAGCCATTGGGGACATACAGCGGTCCGGCATAAAGTTGCTCAATCTTAAGGCACAACTCGACCAGATGGGGCCCGCGCGCACCCGTGCGATTTCCCAAAACCTCGCGGCTTATCTGGTCAAACAGCCGTACATCGGTCTTGACGTAGTCGCCGTTGAGTCCGATGCATTCATTTTGGATGAGCACACACGACTTGCCGTCTGGCGTCGGCCCCAAAGCCGACCGCAAGCGCGATATCGTCGAGTACAGATTGTTGCGGGCGCTATTGAACTCGGCATGGGGCCACAGCTCCATGGCCAGCGTCTCACGATCGACGAGCGCATCCATGCCCAGCGCAAGCCGCTCGGCAAGCGTCGCCGCCTTCTTGCGGCGCCACATTTTGTCCGTGATGGGAAACCCGTCGCGCTCGGCGCGAAACGCACCAAACATGCGAATCTCGATATGGTCGATGGTATCAACGGCTTCAGCCTCGCCGGCCTGGAACAGACGCTCGCCCTCCCCTTCCAAATCGTCGCGCAGCGAGTACCGCGACAGCTCGCGCACGGGAAGCTTCTTGCGTATCCTGCCCGCCGGCTCGCCCAGACAATGCATGGCAAGGCGCGCAAAGAGCCGATACGATGGCTCTAGAATCCCCGCACGATTCATGGACATCCAGGCCGCAAGGTCGCTGTCTCGGCCCGCACAGGCCAAATGCAGCGCCACCATCCAGGCCTCCGCTCCACCAACCTGCGTCTGGCTTATATCGAGCAACTCCGCTTCCTCGCGCACCGAAACCATCGAGGTGTTACGTAGATATGCCGCGCGCTCCAGCAGCAATGCGTTATCGCGCATGTACGCAATCGACTCCTCGGCAAGTTTGAGCACTTGGACCGCACGGAACTTTGCATTGACCGGCCGTCCCTCTGCCAGCGACTGCCAGCCTTCTAGCAACAGGCCAAACAGCTGAATCTGGTTGTCGCGCATGCGCACGGCAAAACGATCGAGCTCGTTGAACGCCGCATCGTCGGTTACCGGCAAGCCGGAAAGGAGCCGCCGTGCCGCCAACACCATGCGCACCCAGATAGCCATCGCCTTAAGCCCACGTACGTCGAGCGCCTCCCGCACCACCGTCATCTCGTCGTCGCGCTCGTCGGTTCCCGCAAACGACCCGTCAAAGAGCTCCACCAGCATACTATCGGCCCGTATAACAATCCCCGCGATGTCGAGCTCGCAGTCGTAGGCCTTGCTCGTTTTGAGCTGCTGTAGAACGCCGCCGTCATCTCCCCGCTCGGTCAGGCAGCGCTTGACCTCGATATGCGCGGACAGCATGTCGAGTGCGGTGTGGGACGTCTCTATTTCTGGCACGGCCAGGTTCGTAGGAAGCCCAAGCCCGTTGTCCCCATAGCAAACAGCCGTCAGCGCCTGGGCCACCCTCCATGAAACAGGGTCTATTTCGCAGGCCGCCCGTTCGCCCCCGCGTTCGACGACCGATGCCATATAGCGAGCGAGCTTTGTATTGGACACGCTGACCGCTGCCAGATATACGCCAAGCGCTTCGGCAGGCGTTGGCTCTGGAGCCGGATCGTCGGCATCGATCGTGCCCAGCGCCGCTCGGCAGATATCGGCCCCGTGCCCCGTCAGAGCCAGATCGACCCCATACTGCCCAGCAAGTTCAAGGACCGCTTCACGGTCCAAAAAGGCGTCCGCCAGGCCCATCGCCGCATCGCATCGGCCCGCCTTAAGCAAAATCCGGGCCGCCCTCGGAACAAGTTCGGGGCGGACCTCGGCCACCAACTTACGCAAGCGCAAGCGTCCGTTATCCTCCGTGCCCAGACACGTAAAACTCCGCTCGGCGGGATCCAAGCCAAAGATCGGGTAGTCGCGCACAAAATAGGACTGGTCGACCATCGACAGCCTCACCCCACAGGCCTCGAGTTCTGCGATATTGCCCTCGCCCATCAAAACCATGAGACATGCCACGCAAAACAGCGCATTATTGTCGAGCGAAGCCAGATCGACAAGTGCCGCGCCATATACGTTGACAATCTCGTTTTCGAGCAGACCGGCTACGTCACCTTGGCCATACAGACCCGTCTGCAATGCCGAAACGAGCTCGGGCACGCCCTGCGTGAGCTGATAAAAGTCGAGCGATGTGCTGATCGAAAACGCCGATGCCCACGCCGAATACTCATAGGCATGCACCTTGAGCATCTGCGCGTTGATCTTAACCGAATCGCCCAGCCCATGAATCAGCTGACGATTTGAAGGACGGCAGGAGATAAAGACCCCTACCCCCATAGCGCGCAGGCCGCGAATCCTGTCGATGAGGTCTTCGGTATCGTGCTGATCGAGGTTTGGCACATTATCAATCGCGATAAGGGAGTGCGGTTTGTCTTTGAGTTCTTCGATAACCACCTCGAGCTGCATAAACACCTCGCGCCCAGTGGCGCGATCGGCCTCGATAATCCGCACGGGACCTCGAGTCGGGTCGCATTTAACCTCATGGGTGTACTGCAGCAGCACCGAGGTCTTCCCAAACCCGTCGGGCGCATAAAGAACCACGATGCCGGCCTTTCGGCCCTTGGCGATAAGCTCATTCATCAAGCGTTCGCGTCGCACCATATAGCCTCCGCCCAGCGGCATCAGCTCGAGGTCGTCTATACCGCTCAAATCGTTTACCATGCCCGCTCCTCAACTCGACCGTATGGACACTGTAGCCGCAAGACCATACAAGCCGCGCTATGAATAGAGCGACCTTGTGTTTTAGGTTGTCTTTTGGTACGCAAGCGGCAAGTTTTTGTACAGCGAGGGCCGATTGTTATTAATCCCCCGACTAATCGGTCTTTAAGCAGGTAAATGAGCTTGTCAGCTTGTCCCATCTAAGCGGCAGTGTAACGCAGATGAACAAGGTTCAGCTATGTCATTCAACTCGCCTAGCACCCGCTACCGTCTACGACCTTCTAGTGGCATTTTTGCATAGAATCTGATATAGAATGAATCAAGCTGTTGGGCATCCGGCATTCGTCAAGTTTGCGGCAAGATTTTGGTCAAGTGGGCGAAAAGGGATAGCAAAAAGGCCCCCGCAAAGCGGAGGCCTTAGGCAAGGCTATGTCGAGCTGCAGGATTCGCGCTACTCGCAGAGCGAAAGGGCGGCCTCGTCGGCAACGACAACGCAGTTGGTGTGCAGCTGCAGGATCGAAGCCGGGCACTCGGGCGTAACCGGACCATAGCACATGTCATGCACGGCCTGAGCCTTGGCCTCGCCGTTGGCGACGACCAGGATCATGCGGGCATACATGATGGTCTGGGTACCCATGGTGTAGGCCTGACGGGGAACATCGTCGATGCTGTCGAACAGGCGGCTGTTGGCCTGAATGGTGCTCTCGGTGAGGTCGACGCAGTGCGTGCCCTTGGAGAAGTGGTCATCGGGCTCGTTGAAGCCGATGTGGCCGTTGTTGCCGATGCCGAGCAGCTGCAGATCTGGGTAACCGGCGTCGGCGACAATCTTGTCGTACTCAGAGCAGGCAGCGGCGGCGTCGGGGTTGGAACCGTCGGGCACATGCGTGTTGTTCAGGTCGATGTTGATGTGATCGAAGAAGTTCTCACGCATGAAGTAGTGATAGCTCTGGGGATCGTCGTGCGAAAGGCCGCGATACTCGTCTAGGTTGTAGGTGCTGACCTCGGCAAAGTCGACGTCGCCCTTCTCGTACCAAGCAGCGAGCTGCTTGTAGGCACCGATCGGGGTGGAGCCGGTGGCAAGGCCCAGCACACAGTCGGGCTTGAGGATAACCTGCGCCGAGATGATATTAGCGGCCTTGCGGCTCATATCCTCGTAGTCTTTAGCTTTAATGATCTTCATTACGCGTCCTTTCTCGTACAAGAGAGGCAAGGCTCCCTTACAAGCACTTGCCCGCGGCCCGCGTCGGCCGCAACCAACGTGTGCGGCCACCAGGGCGAGGTCGCGTAATGTATGTGTCTCGTGTCTAGCCGCGTCGAGGCCCCTGCCCGTCCACGGTGACCCGAAGCTGTTTGGCTTCGGACAAATCCCATCTTGCCACGGAGGGCGTCCTCTTTCAAGGGCGCCCTCCGTAAACGTGTTTGAATTGTAGGCTAATGGCCACGTGCACTTGCTAGCGCTCGCGAGCAACGATGAGCTGGTCCATCTCTTCGACATGCACGCCAACGGAGCCCTTGATACTCGAGAACTCAACGGAGTTGCACACCAAGATGGGAACCGTCACATCATAGCCCTCGGCAGCAATTGCCTCGCGATCGAACTCAATGAGTACATCGCCCTTATGGACGATGTCACCCACTTGCGCATGTACGGTAAAGTGCTTGCCCTCGAGCTGAACGGTATCCAAACCAACGTGGATGAGCACGTCCAAGCCATCGACCGTGTTAAGCGCAACAGCGTGTCCCGTGGGAAAAATGGCCTCGACCTTGGCATCAGCCGGTGCAATCACACGCGTTCCGGTGGGCTGAATCGCCACGCCCTGGCCCAAAAGGCCGGTGGCAAACGTCTGGTCGTTTACCTCGGAAAGCGGAATGACGTCGCCCGAGATGGGAGCATCCAGCGTAAGGACTCGACCACGCATACCAAAAGACCTTAGGACTTTAGTGAACATGCTCCCCCTCGGACATACCGATCAACCAAAATAACCTTAACAGTTTACCACTTGGCACCCGTTTTTGACCATTAGGGAAGTTCGCGCTTGACAACCTCGACGATGTCGTCGACAACGCGCTGGGTCAGCTCGTGCGTCTCGGCCTCGGCCATCACGCGGACCAGCGGCTCGGTGCCACTCGGACGCACCAGAATGCGGCCGCGGCCGTCAAGCTCCTTCTCGGCAGCAGCGACGGCATCCCAGATGGGCTGGCAATCGTCCAGACCGGCCTTGTTGTCGGAATGCACGTTGACGAGTACCTGCGGGTACTTCTTCATGATACCGGCAAGATCGGTGAGGGTACGACCGGTGCGCTTGAGCACGGCCAGAAGCTGCAGAGCCGTCACCAAGCCGTCGCCGGTGGTGTTGTGCTCCAGGAAAATGATGTGGCCGGACTGTTCACCGCCGATGACGGCGCCGTCCGCGAGCATGCGCTCCAGAACGTAGCGGTCGCCCACGGCGGTCTGAACCATCTCGAAGCCCTGCTCCTTCATAGCGATGGAGAAGCCCAGGTTGCACATGACGGTCGAGACGATCTCGGAGTTGGCGAGCTTGCCGCGAGCGGCGAGATCAGAACCGCAGATAGCCAGGATGTAGTCACCGTCGATCTCATTGCCCTCGCTGTCCACGAACAGCACGCGGTCGGCGTCGCCGTCGTGGGCCAAGCCGATATCGGCGTGGGTGCGCAGCACGAGCTCGCGCAGGGGCTCAAGGTGCGTAGAGCCGCACTCAACGTTAATGTCAGTGCCGCAGTAATCGGTGTTGATGGCATGGACCGTGGCGCCCAGGCGCTGCAGCGCGGCGGGCGTGGTCTGGCAAGAAGCACCGTGGCCGCAGTCGACGGCAACGACCAGGCCGTCGAGCCTCAGGCCATCAAGCGTATCGATGGCGTGGTCGACGTATGCCTTGCGAGCGTCCTTCATCTTGATGATGTGGCCCACGCCGGCACCGGTCGGCAGCGTGTCGGCAGCCATGGCTTCCTCGGACATGACCCAGGCGCTGATCTCTTCCTCGACAGCATCGGGAAGCTTCATACCCTTGCGGCTAAAGAACTTGATGCCGTTGAACTCCGGCGGATTATGCGAAGCAGAGATGACGATGCCGCCATCGAGCTCGTTTTGAACAGTGAGCAGCGCCACGGCGGGCGTGGGGATAACGCCGCAGCAGTGCGGGCGGCCGCCCTCGGCCATAATGCCGGCGGTCAGAGCGCTCTCGAGCATGGTGCCCGAAAGGCGCGTGTCACGGCCGATGCAGATATCCGGACCAAGGAACTTGGTCGCCGCGCGGCCCAGGCGAAACGCGAGGTCGCACGAGAGGTCGGCGTTGGCGACGCCACGGACGCCGTCGGTACCGAAGATGTTCTGGGGCATAGGATTGCTCCTTCCCTAGCAGGCGATATGCAACCGCCCACCCTAGTCGAAAAAGAAAAGCGGGACCCGCCGAGCAATCGGCAGGCCCCGCTTGTACATTGTATCTCGAAAGGAGATAAAACCTTAGCGCTTGGAGAACTGGGGAGCGCGGCGGGCCTTCTTGAGGCCGTACTTCTTGCGCTCGACCACGCGAGCATCGCGCGTAAGGAAACCGGCCTTCTTGAGGTCAGCACGGTAGTCGCCAGCGTTCAGAAGAGCGCGAGCGATACCCAGGCGCAGAGCGCCGGACTGACCGGAGATGCCGCCGCCATCGCACAGAGCGATAACGTCGAACTGACCGGCAGTGTCGGTCACCTTGAAGGGAGCAAGGGCATTCTCAACGAGCTGATGACGGCCGAAATACTGCTCGGCGTCACGCTTGTTGATGGTCACCTTGCCGGTGCCGGGGACGAGACGGACGCGGGCGACGGCGTTCTTACGACGGCCGGTACCCTGGTAGACAACGGTGTTCTCAGCCATCTTTAAGCCTCCAGCTCAATCTTCGTGGGGTTCTGGGCAGCGTGCGGATGCTCGGCACCAGCGTAGACCTTAAGCTTGGTCATCTGGGCACGGCCGAGGGTGGTCTTGGGCAGCATGCCGCGAACGGCGCGCTCGATGACCTTCTCCGGGTGCTTCTCCATAGCCTGGCGGAAGCTCTCAGCCTTGAGGCCGCCGTTGTAGCCGCTGTGGCGATAATAGGTCTTCGTGTCGGCCTTGTTACCGGTAAGCTGGACCTTATCGGCGTTGATGACGACAACGAAGTCGCCGCAGTCGCTGTTGGGCGTGAACTGGGGCTTGTTCTTACCGCGCAGGATCATTGCGATCTGGGTGGCAAGACGGCCCAGGACAGCACCATCGGCGTCGACGAGAACCCAGTTGCGCTGGACCTCGCCCTGCTTGGCGTAGTGAGTCGATTTCGAAATCACTTAGACTCCTCCATGTACAGTACGTGTTGTTACAGAGATTCACGGGGCTCTGCAAGTAACCCGTCCATATTACCCCGCTCGCCGCTCGAGTCAACAGGTATTTTGGCTCCGACCAGAGTTTCTGCACATGTCGTCCATGGGTCATGACGTCGCGACACTAGCGCTCGACAAACGCCTCGATATCTCCCAGCAAGCGCTTTGCCTCCTGGCGACCTTGAATATACAGGTCGAGGAGCTTTGCCGGATCGTGCTCAACATGGCCGACCTCGACCGGCTTTTGCGGAGCAACGACCAACGCACGGCCCTCGCGCTCATACTTCCACAGACGCATGCGCTGGATGTTATAGAGATCGTGGCGCGTCTCGATAGCCTCGAGCAGGTAGGGGTAGTCGGCATAGCGGGCGCGCGCGGCGGGCATAAACTCGTAAGGTTTTTTCTCGTATGAGCGGTCCTGCGTAACGATAACGACCGCACGGTCGAAGCCCGCCTCCTCGAGCACATGCTCGATAGGGACCGAATCGGCTACGCCGCCGTCGACGTATTTGTGCCCGTCAATCTCGACCGGCGGCGTCACTAGCGGCAGCGACGTCGAGGCGCGCACAGCATCGAGGTCGAGCACGGCGCTTTTGACCGGCAGGTACGTGGCGGTTCCAAAGAGCATGTCCGTCGCGACGGCGTACATCTCGATGGGACTCGCGTCGAACGTCTCGTTATCGAAGGGGTCTAGGCGGTCCTGGACATCGTTGAAGATAAAGTCATAACCCACAATAGAGCCCGTGGACGCAAACGATGCGGCGCCCATGTAGCGGCTGTCGTTGCAGAAAGCCAGGTTGATGCGGTTGGCACGGCCGATCTGGTGCGACTTGTAGTTCACGCCGTTGAGGGCGCCAGCCGATACGCCATATACCGCCGGAATCTCGACGCCAGCCTCCATGAGGACGTCGAGCACGCCCGCGGTAAACTGCCCGCGAAAACTGCCGCCCTCCAGGACGAGCGCGACCTTGCCGGCGTTCTTTGCCTTATCTTCTGCAGTCATATTGACCTCCTGCGATTGCGTTTTGGCTTTCTTCTACCCAGTTTTGAGATAGAGAGCGCACAGGTTTTGGAGTTGAGAAGGGCGTGGCGGTCAAGCCAACCCCAGAGCATGAGTTGCCCCGGGGAAAGCACGTCCCAGTCTGAGGGGCGATTCTGGGATGAATTTTCCGCTAGCCATTCATTTGGAAACTGCATCCCATTCCGAATGAGGATTCCGGGATGTACTTTCCGCTTGAGCTGCCATTGGGAAAGCATGTCCCACTCTACGGCTCGATTCCGGGTCGTAGTTTCCGCTTGAGGCGCCATCCGGAAACTACGTCCCAGTCTGAGCGCAGATTCCGGGACGCGCTTTCCGCCTGGGCTGCCATTGGGAATGCACGTCTCACTCTGCGTTGCCGCAGTGCCTTCTTTACGCCCGCGCCCTGCATAGAGTTCGATTCTCCGCGGTTTGGGGGATCCGTTGATGGGGCGAGGCCGGGGCAAGGCGCCCGATCGGCATCGCATCTATATTGGGCTGGGGCATTGCGCGGAGAATCCGCGTATTTGCTTCGCAAATCCGCACCGGCTTCGGCCGCCTGCCGGCGTCCTCGCCCGCGGGCTAAAAACGCTCACGCGTTTTCTTTACGCCCGCGCCCTACATAGAGTTCGATTCTCCGCGGTACGGACTAGAAATAAAAAGGCAGGTAGATACGAATATCTACCTGCCTGTTACTTATGGTGGAGGCGCGGAGAATCGAACTCCGGTCCACGAAAGCCCCCTGATTGGCATCTCCAAGCTCAGTCGCTGGTTTTGTCTCGGACGCTTTGCGCGCAGCGACACGCTCGCGGCGTCCTAACCGGTTCGGTCTTAGCCTGCGCCATACCGATTACGTGCGCAGGAGCATTCCCCTAAAATGACGTCGCGCCGGTGTCGGGGAAATCACCGGGTTGACGCGCCGCTATAAACTAAGCAGCGAGAGCCATAGGCTCAAAAGAAGAGTTGTTGTCAATTCAATTTGACGGTACCCCTGTTTAACGAGGCGAGGAGACCTCGGCTTGCTTCCTCTCTCAGAGCTATCGTGTCGAAACCAGTCGCCCCCGAATGTCGGGAAAGTCTGGATGGCATTGGGCACGAGTACCCAACACCCGTCGACTTTTCAAGGAACATACGGGGCGAGCCCCGCTTGTGGAGTGTTATCTTACCACGTTCTGAAAGCGGACAGCTGTTCTATGCACGAGCTGTGAAGACCCCAATGTGCGCTGCACTTCGCACTTTTGCTACCGATCTCGTCACGTATATTTTCGCCAAGCACAATCGACCCGTCGAAAGGACCGTTATGGATACCAAGCAGCAACTCGTCAATGCACTCGCAGGCCTGGGCTCAACCATTACCGAAGCTATGGATGTCATCGAGGGCTTTGTCCCCTGCGGACATCCCGCCCTCACGGTATCGAACGCACTCGTCGCGCTGGACGCTAACGATGAAGCCGTTCTCGCCCAGCAGCTTGAGACCGTCGAGGGCTTTATCGACCACGTGAGCGAAAACCGCGGAGTGACCGCCTACCACGACCTCACGGTCGAGCTCGTAGGCCCCAAAGCCGACTTGCTCGCAGCAATCCGCGAGGTAGGCACCCTTATGCAGACCGCAGGCGTCAAGAACACCCAGGTCAACGAGTGGGTCTACCGCAGTCTGGCAGCACTCGACAGCTCCGACGAAAAGGCAGCCGAGCAGCTCACCGGAGCCCCTGCCATCAAAGCTGCACTTGCCTAAAAAGGCCTGCACCCTGGCGGCTGCGGTACCGCCCGGGTGCAGGCCATAAGCTCAATCGAAAACCCTAACGCAGATACGCTTTCGCGTTGCCCAAGCTGTACGCAATCGTCGAGCCGTTGTGCAACAGCGACGACGCCTGCGGGGTAATCACGCCGGTAATACCCAGTGCCAAGAGCGCTGAGTTGGTGAGCATCACCTTAGAGTAGGAGCTCGTCAGACGATCAACGAGGCCCTGGCTCATGCGGCGCAGGCGTACGATCGCAGCGAGATCCGTATCAGTCAGGATGATATCGGCGACCTCCTTGGCGATGTCGCTTCCGCCGCCCATGGCCAGACCCACATCGGCCAAACCGAGCGCCGGCGAATCGTTGACGCCGTCGCCCACCATGGCAACGTGGCGCCCCTCGCTCTTAATGCGCTCCACATAGGCGTACTTGTCCTCGGGCAGCAGCTCGGCCTTAAACTCGTCGACCCCCGCCTCTCGCGCAATGCGCTCGGCCGTGCGCTCGGAGTCGCCCGTGAGCATAACGACATGCTTGACGCCCAGCGCATGCAGGTCGGCGATGGCCTCGCGGACCCCGGGCTTGAGCGGATCCTCGATGCCGAGCACGCCCACGACCGTGCCGTCGACCGCCAGATACAACGGCGACAAGCCCTGCATCTGGAACTCGATTTGATCCTTAATGTCGGACTCGAGCTGCGCACCCTCGTCCTCAAATACAAAGTGCGCGGAACCGATGATGGCGCGACGCCCTTCAATGGACGAAGCGATGCCGTGCGCCACGATGTACTCGACGGCAGCATGGCGCTCGCGATGCTCGAGCTCGCGCTCGCGTGCCGCATTGACCACGGCGCGGGCCACCGGATGCGGGAAATGCTCCTCTAAGCAGGCGGAAAGGCGCAGAATCTCGTCCTCGCTCCAGCCATCGGTGGTGAGCACGCAGGCAAGACGCGGCTGCGCCTCGGTGAGCGTGCCGGTCTTATCAAACACGATGGTATCGGCCTTGGCAAACGACTCAAAGTACTTCGCGCCCTTGACCATGACGCCCATCTTGGCGGCATCGCTCATAGCGGTCATGACGGCAACGGAACCCGTGAGCTTGAGTGCGCACGAGTAGTCGACCATCAACGCCGCCGAGGTCTTGATGAGGCTGCGCGTGGTGAGCGCGACCAGACCCGCAAGCAGGAAGTTCCACGGGACGATCTTGTTGGCGAGGTCCTCCATGTGCGACTGACCCTCGGACTTGAGCGAGTCGGCCGTCTGCACGAGCGAGACGATCGAGCGGAGCTTGGTCTGAGCCGTGTTGGCGCGCACACGCACCAAGATACTGCCGTCTTCCACGACGGTGCCAGCGAATACATCGTCGCCCGCGCTGCGCTCGACGGCAAGCGGCTCGCCGGTCAGGGTCGCCTGGTTGACCATAGCGCTCCCCTGCTCGACAACACCGTCGATGCAAATGGACATGCCAGTGCGCACGGCGACCAGATCGCCGGGCTCAAGCTCGGTGGCGGCAACGCTTACCTCGGTGTCGCCGACGACCTTTTGCGCCTTGTCGGGCACATCAAGCAGCGAGTTGATGAGCTCGTTTTCGCTCATGGCGCGTGTGTAGTCCTCGAGCAGCTCGCCCACGTTGAGCAGGAACATCGTCTGCCCCGCGGTGTCGACGTCACGTTTGGCAAACGAGATACCGATGGCCGAAGCGTCGAGCACAGGAACGGTCAGGCGCGGCTGTGCAAGCTCACGGAGGGCGGCGCGCAAAAAGGTCATGTAACCGGCCACGACAAAGATGGCACGCAGCGGCGTAGGCAAGAACCAGCGGCGCGCGTAGTGGGCGCCGATAAGTGTGGCAAGATCCATAACGAGCTTGTGCTTGCGCGGCTCAAGCTGCATCACGTAACCCGTCTTTGCGTCGGCAATGGCCTGGGCATCGAGCGCGCCCAAGGCGTCGAGCACGCCCGCACGACACTGCTCGTCATATTCGAGCGCCATCTGGCCAATACGGCCATAAACGCGCACTTTGCGCACGCCGTCGAAATCGCCGCTGAGCTTAAGAAGTGCATCGAGATCGCTCTCTGGCACAGGACCCGCCAATTGAAGACGGGTCCTGCCGGGGATCTCGCTAATAATCGAGAATCTCATAGTTTGTGCCTGGGAGCGTTACTCAGCTGCCTCATCAGCAGCGGCCTCGCTCTGGGTGATGTAGGCAGCCTCGGCAACCATGTCATCGACATTGGCCTTGGCCTGCTCGACCATGTCCTGGTAGCAGTTCTTGACGCGCATACCGCACGCGATACCCTGCACGCAGGCATTCTTGACCGGAGCGCTGGTAAGCAGCTTGATGCCGGCCGTGCCAAGCAGAAAACCGCCACCGACAAGCAGGGTGTTAAACGTCGACTTCTTCATGTTGCTTCTCCCTTTTGCCGCATTAGACGCGGCACGGTGCCTCAACACCCGAGCAAATAAGTTTGCTCGAGCACACTTTTGGAAAATAGTTTAGTTTATCTAACTATTAAGGTCAACAAAGGTTAACTTTTTGGAAACTATGGGGGTGAACTCAATATGACAAAGGGACTGCCCCTTTGTCATATTCCTACAGCTGCCAGTCCGCCGACTCCTTTTGCAGTGCGACCATACGGGCAAATTCTCCACCTGCTGCCTTGAGCTGCGCCGGAGCGCCCTGCTCGGCAACCACACCATCCTTGAGTACAACGATTTTGTCGGCATTTTCCACCGTACGCATACGGTGAGCAATAACGATAACCGTCTTGCCCGCGAGCAGGCGGGAAAGCGCCTGCTGAACCACGGTCTCGTTCTCGACGTCCAGGCTCGCCGTGGCCTCGTCCAAAAGGACGATGGGGGCGTCCTTAAGCAGCGCACGAGCGATGGAGATGCGCTGGCGCTCGCCGCCAGACAGCTTGGAGCCGTTCTCGCCGATCATGGTGTCGTAGCCCTGCGGCATGCGGTTCACGAACTCGTCGCAGTTGGCGGCACGCGCAGCCGCAAGCACTTCCTCATCGGTGGCATCACGACGCCCGAGGCGGATGTTCCCCATCACCGTGTCGTCAAAGAGCAGTACGTCTTGGAACACAATGGCGTAGTCGCGCAGGAGCACCTCGGGATCCACGCTCGCAACATCCACGCCACCCACGGTAACCTTGCCCGCGGTGGCATCCCAAAAGCGCGCGGCCAGGCGGCTCACCGTAGACTTACCGGAACCCGAAGGACCGACCAGTGCCGTAACTTCGCCTTCCTTGGCGGTAAAGCTCACATCGGTAAGAACTTTCTCGCCGGCGCGGCCGTCCTCGCCCGCACCATATCCAAATGCCACGTGATCGAACACCACATCGTGGCCCGCGGGCTCAAATTTCTCGCTGCCCCGCGCCACGGGCTCTTCCATGATGGAACGCATGCGCTTGGCAGACGACTCGGCGGCAAACAGCTCGGACATTAACATTAACGCCTGGTCAAAAGGCGCATAGATGCGGCTCACCATAAGCAGGAAGGCAAACATCACCAAAAAGTCGACCTGCCCGGAGGCGACCATCGCGGCGCCCGTGACCAGCGTGGTGGCAATGCCCAGACGCAGGATGGCAAAGGCGGAGTTGACCAAAAGCCCGTTAGCGAGCTCGCCCTTGGTGGTCTCATGCTCCTCGGCATCGATCACGGCGTTGAGCCCCTCAAGATAATGGGCCTCCTGGTTGGTGGCGCGGATCTCGCGAACGCAGTCGAGCGTCTCTTGAATAGCCTCGGTAACCTTGACCTTCTCGGCACGCACGCGATCGAACACCGGAGTCATGGGGCCGCGTGTTAGATACAGCACGGCAAAGGCCACGGGAACGCTCCAAAACGCCGCGATCGCCAGCTGCCAGCAAAAGAACAGCGACGCCACGAACACAATGGCGCTTGCGATGATGGCGCCCCAAAGCTCTCCCAGCACGTGGCTGTAGGCGTGCTCCATGGCCTGGACGTCACCCATGATGGTCTCGGTTAAATCGGCCAGATCACGACGACCAAAAAACGACAGCGGCAGTTTGCGCAAGCGCTCGGCAATCTCCATACGCTGCTTGCCGCACTCCTCGTAAAAGATGCAGTAGGTGTAGTAATACTGCTGCCAGTTAGAGGCAAAGAGCAACACGAAAAAGACCAGGAGCCCGCCCACGATCGGCAGGGCATCCGGCAGGTCAGCCCCGCTGGCGAGATGCTCGACAAAACCGGCCATAACCAGGAATAAAAAGCCCATGCCGGCCATGGTAATGAGATTAGTGAGCGTGGTCCAGAAAATGCCGCGTTTTACGCCGGCGACGCCTTTATCGGATAGGAAATACTTCTTTTGGAATGAGGCGAACATTTAGGCCTCGCCTCCCTTCGTGACGACGGCATCCGCGGTCGCTGCAGTGATTTTCCAGCTCGCGGCCTGTTCGTATTCGGCCCACATCTTGGCATACAGACCCTCTTGGGACAGCAACTCGGCATGGGTACCCGACTCCTGCACGCTGCCCTGGTTGAGCACCACGATTTGGTCTGCGCCCACTACAGTCGAGAGTCGGTGCGCAATCATAATGACCGTGCGACCCGCCGCCAGCTTGCTAAAGGCGCGCTGGATGAGCGCCTCGTTCTCGGGGTCGGCAAACGCCGTGGCCTCATCGAGCACCACGATAGGCGCGTCTTTAAGGATCGCGCGGGCGAGTGCCACGCGCTGGACCTCGCCGCCCGAAAGATAAGCTCCGCCGGCACCGAGCATGGTATTGATACCCTGTGGGAGCTTGGCCACAATATCGTCGCACTGAGCTGCGGAGAGGGCCGCACGCACTTCGTCGTCAGTGGCCGTAGGCTTGGAGGCGCGCACGTTATCGGCAAGTGTTTGCCGGAACAGCTGGTTGGTCTGGAACACAAAGGCAACCTGGTCCATAAGCTCGTGCGGATCCATATCGCGAACGTCCACACCGCCTACGAGCACTCGACCCGAGGAGACATCCCAAAAACGCGGGATCAGGCTTGCGCAGGTTGACTTACCGCCACCCGAGGGACCCACCAGGGCGAGGGTGCTACCAGCGGGAACGCTGAAACTCACATGGCTAACGGCAGGTGCTTCGGCACCCTCGTACGTAAAGCTCACGTCCTCAAATCGCACGTCGCCGCCGGCAGGATGCTTGGGTTGCGCGGGCACGGAGAGCCGCTTGGAATCCATGACGCTTCGAATACGAGCCAGCGAATCGGCACTCATCTGAGAGGCCTCGCCCACAAACATGAGCTTGGTCATGGCCGTCGGCACCACGGCCGAAAATATCGCGTAAAACGTGAAGTTGGCCATAAAATGCGCGAAGTCCGTCTCGCCCGGCGCCAACAGCAACGCCACGGGCAACAGGAATGCCACAAGACCATTGAGCGCGGTAAGGTTGAGTACCTGCGGACCTCGACAGAACGTGCCCGAATAGTTTTGTGCCATGTCGGCGTATTCGGCGATCGCATCGTGGAAAGCCTTAAAGGAGTAGACCGTCTGCTGAAACACCTTGACCACGGGGATGCCGCGTACGTATTCGGTGCCGGTCTTGTTCATCTTGACCAGCGCTCCCATGTAGGCCTTCATAAACTCGCCGCCCTTGCCGCCCATCATGGCGGCCATGGCGCCAAACGAAATGGCCACCGAGATGAGGCATGCCGCGCCCAAGCGCCAATCGAGGGCGAAAAGCAGCACGAGCAAGCCCACGACCATGGCGACGGCGCCTGCGATATCGGGCAGCATGTGTGCGAGCAAAGTCTCGGTGGAGGCGGCGCACCCGTCTACAATGCGGCGCAGCTCGCCGGTGGCATGCGTGTCGAAGTAGCCGAGCGGCAGCTTAAGCAGGTGCTCGCTCGTAGTCTTGCGGATATTGGACGCGCAGCGAAACGCGGACAGATGCGTGCACATGAGCCCCACGAAATAAGCTACGATGCTTGCCAGCGCAAACCCCACGGCCCACCAACCGTACATCGCGATGTTAGTGGCTTCGCTCCAGTTGGGCGCCACGGCGATCAGGTCGCGCGCGACAAGCCAAATGCACACGTACGGGCCAAAGCTCAGCAGCTGCGAGAGCGCCGAGAGCGCCATGCCCAAATACGTTAGGAATTTGCGGTCGCCGGCATACGCGAGCAGCTCGCCGATGCCTCCACCTTCCCTTTTTGATTCCTTTGCCATGAGATTCCTTTCTAACGGCTTGAGAGTTAACCGTAATGAACTTATCATTGCTGTGTTAGCCATGGCTCACAATCAAGCCAGGCGTGGACGTTTCTGCAAAGGAAAGGAACGCTTTTGCAAATACGGCGGGCAGCGACCGACATAACCGAGCTCTACGCACCGCAATTTGAGCAGTTTGGCCTGGAGCTTACCGGCAAGGGCGCCGTCTTTACCGGCGAGGTGGCAAACGACCGGGCGCACGGCCGCGCATGGATTATGCCTCTCTCCCCTGCCTGCATCGTCATGGAGCATTTCATCACCCCGACGCACGATATGTACCTGGCCGAATACACACCCGAGCCATACGCCTGCGTGAGCGAAGTCAGCGCGCCCACACTTACATGCATGCCCGAGGCTGGCATAACGCCCGCGAACCTCAAACCATTGCATGGACCGTGGCCAAACAATGCCGTTTGCAGCTTTATCCAAGATAGCTGTGGCGAAGAATTAAGCCCGCTGTTTGCGGGGGAGCTTTATCACTCGCGCTCGGTGCTCTTTTTGCCTGGATATTTTGACGAACTGGAGCACCGCTATCCCACCGAGTTCGCGGGAATCTTTGAGGCGTTTGCCGAGCCATGGCACGAGGAAGCGACGTCTGCCATCTGCCACACGCTGCGCCGGATTAACGAGGACCGCGCCCGCACCGTAGGCGGACACGTCTATATGCAGGGCATCGTGGAGACCATGGTCGCGGAGCTCGCCTGTTCGTGCGCGGCCCACAAGCAGGCGCGGCAGGCGGCAGACACACGCGTCAGCATAACCATTGCCGAAGAAGCAACGGCAATGATTGAGCGCGCGCTCGACAAAGGCAGACATGTGGGTATCAACGAGGTGGCCGAGAGGCTCTACACAAGCCGCTCCAAACTATGCGCCACCTTTAAGGCCCAAACTGGCGAGTCCCTGGGCGCCTACATTCGCAGACGCCGTATGGAGCGAGCACAGGACCTTTTGGCCGATAGCGCGCTCACGATAGCGCAGGTAGCAGAGCGCCTAGGCTACCCTCAGCAGGCCGCCTTCACCCAAGCCTTCAAACAATACACCGGCATGACACCCACGGCTTGGCGAAGCAAGCATCGCTAAGGCCCAGGCTCCCTGGCCGTAACGGAGCGATTAATTAGCCGCCGCCCGTCAGCTCACCCAGGATCTAAACGTCAAGATGTGCACGATCAAGCGCCTTTTTGATAAGAGGGACAGATCGATCAGCCAAATACAACGGAATGTTGAGCACCCCGTCGTCGAGCTTTAGGTTCTTAAGTGAGTAGCGGACCCTCAATGGAGTCGTCTCCGCATGCTTGTCGGCATAGTACTTAAGGCTCTTGGAATGAACGACCTCTCCCGATTTGACCTCGACGGGAACGATTTCGTTTCCGACTTGAATCAAAAAATCGACTTCGTGCTTCGGCTTCTCGTTTGTCCAATAACGCGGAGCAGCATCTAACTGTGAAAGTAATGCCTGAAGCACATAGTTCTCGGCGAACGAACCTTTGAACTCCGAAAATAGCGCATCCGAGATGGCAAAAGCGGACGCATCCAGCCTTGCCATGCGGCGCAGCAAGCCGACATCAAGACAGTAGACCTTAAATGCCTTGAGGTCATCGTACGCAGAGAGCGGCACACCACCGGCAGCATTAAGGCGAACCGCCGTGATGAGCCCAGCATCGGCAAGCCATTCCAGAGCATCCTCGTATTCTCGAGCACGAGCCCCCTCGCGCACCGCACCCCAAACGAACTTTTTGTTCTCGCGCGCCAACTGAGCTGGAATCGAGTTCCATATTTGTGAAAGCTTGGCGAACTGCGCACGGCCACCATGCTTGGCAAAATCGCGCTCGTAGGAATCCAAGAGATCAGACAACACCTTATCGACCTGAACGATATCGCCCGTCTCCACCCACCGGCCAAGAGCCTCTGGCATGCCGCCGCATGCAAAATAACGACGAAGATGCTCGACGAGACGGACATGGAAGAAATCGGGCACTGTCTCGATCTGATCCAGGCCGCCAAGGTATTCGTCGTAGTTTGCAGCGCCCTCGGCTTTCAGAAACTCGGAAAAGCTCATGGGGCGCATCTCCATGAACTCGACCTTTCCCACCGGAAAAGCGCTGGTCTCACGGGACAAGCGAACGCCCAACAAAGACCCTGCGCATGCGACGTGATACTCGGGGGCCTCGTCACAGAAGTATTTAAGGGCGCCGACTGCAGAAGGACAATCCTGGATCTCATCAATAATAAGCAGCGTTTCGCCGGGATCGATAGGCTGTCCAAGTGCCAGGGAAAGATTTGAGATGATCCGTCGAGGATCGCGCGTACCTTCGAAAAACTGAGCGTACTCGCTCTGTACCCCAGGTGACGGCTCCTCGAGCGTCAGATACACAAAATTGAGGTACGAGGTTCGGCCGAACTCCTTAAGCGCCCACGTCTTTCCAACCTGGCGCGCCCCCTTAAGGATAAGCGGCTTACGATATTCTGACGCTTTCCAAGCGTTAAGCTTGGCAATGATATCTCGCTGCATGACCGAACCTCCCGCAAAGAAACTTCCGTAAACGTGATATTTCCCACATTTTACCCTAGTTAAAACGTGACATTTATCACATTTACGGAAGTTTTAAGCTCATTTCTCCACACTTCCATCACATTTATTGCAATGTGACAAAGGGACAGTCCCTTTGTCACCCGCACAAAAATGGACGCGCCAACGGCGCGCCCATTCACTCTATTTATATCAGCCCCACCTGGCCCGAACGGCCGAGTCGTTGCAGAACCCGGGAGCCCCGGCAGGGCGGGTGCTTGCTCAAAATGAGTTCCGCACGCAAAGAAGGCCACTTAATGTGGCCTTCGTCTTGCGCAGGACTGTCCGAAATTGAGAGGCAAGGCCCTGCGCCCGGCCCCTCGGTTCCCGCTTACGAGAGCGACGTTCTCAGCAACTCGTTGAAGAGCTTCGGGTTGCCCTTGCCGCGGCTTGCTTTCATGCACTGGCCCACCAAAAAGCCGATGACCTTCTGGTTGCCGTCGCGATACTGCTGCGCCTGATCGGCACAGTTCGCCAGCACCTCGTCCACGATCGGCTGCAGCGCGCCGGCATCGCTCACCTGACGCATACCGCGCTCGTCGACGATCTTGTTGGGGTCGTCGCCGGTCTGAGCCATGGCCTCAAAGACCTCGTGCGCTTGGTTGGAGCTGATGGCATCGGTCGCCAGCAACTTGGCAAGGGCTGCCACCTGGGCAGGTGCAATACCGGACTCGGTCAGCGAGACGCCCGCGCCCTTAAGATAGGCGATCATCTCGTTGACCAGCAAGTTTGCAACCGTCTGGGCCTCCTTGCCAGCCATGCCGGTAGCGGCAGCCTCAAAGAACTCAGCAAACTCGGGGTCGCCGGCAATCTGCTCGGCATCGGCCGCCTTAATGCCAAAGTCGGTCTCAAAACGGGCACGCTTGGCATCGGGCAGCTCGGGAATCTCGCCACGACAGCGGTCGATGAACTCGTCATCCAGATCAAACGGCGCCAGATCGGGATCGGGGAACAGGCGATAGTCATCGGCCGTCTCCTTCACACGCATGACTACGGTGCGCTTGCGGCTGGGCTCCCAGTGGCGGGTCTCCTGATAGATGATGCCGCCCTCCTCGAGCACCTCGGCCTGGCGGCAGATCTCGTAGGCAAGGCCGTCATGCAGGCTCTTAAACGAGTTGAGGTTCTTGAGCTCGGTCTTGGTGCCCAGCTTGGTCTCGCCGCGGCGGCGCAGCGACACGTTGCCGTCGCAGCGCATGGAGCCCTTCTCCATGGAGCAGTCCGAAATGCCCAGCGTCACAAAAATGCGACGGAGCTTCTCCATAAACAGGCGAGCCTCCTCAGGCGTGCGCAGGTCGGGCTCGGTGACGAGCTCAATCAGCGGCGTGCCGCAGCGGTTGTAGTCGACGAGCGACTCGGCCGCGGCGGTAATGCGGCCCTCGGCGCCGCCCACGTGGACCATCTTGGCGGCGTCCTCCTCCATGTGGATGCGCAGGATGCGGATGGGCACCGTGTAGGAACCGTCCTCGCGACGCTCGGGCATCTGCAGGTTGGACGCATCGTAGCTGGCCAGGTGACCGGCACGCTGATTGCCTTCGCGCATGGTCGACGTCATGGACGTGGACAGGCCCTCGGCATTGGCCGAGGCGCTCGCCAGACTCTGGGCCTCGGCCTCGCCAAACGCGCAGTCGGGGCGCTCGGCAGCTCCGCGACCGGTCACGTCCAGATCCAGGTGACCGTACATGGCAAAGGCGACCGGACCCTGCGTGGTCTGGAAGTTCTTGGCCATATCGGGATAGAAGTAGTGCTTGCGGTAGAACATCGAGTGGCGCTGGATCTCGCAGTTGGTGGCGAGACCGGCCTTGACGATGCTCTCGATGGCGCGCTTGTTGGGCACCGGCAGGGCGCCGGGCAGGCCCAGGCACACCGGGCACACGTTGGCGTTGGGCTCGTCATCGTGGCTGAGCTTGCAGTTGCAGAACATCTTGGTATCGAGTGCGGTGAGCTCGGTATGGATCTCCAGGCCGATCACGGCCTCCCAATCCTGCAGGACCTCGGAAAGCTCCTTCATTACAGCTCGCCTCCCTTCCCGGCAAAATCGGGCGCAACGGAAAGCGCGGGCGCACCCGTGGCGGCATCGGCAAAGCCGCGCTCCAGGGCGCGGGCAAATGTGAGCAACTGACGGTCCTTAAAGGCCGGACCCACCAGCTGGGCAGAAACGGGCAGCTGAGTATCCTCGCCCAGACCCAGCGGCACCGAGATGCCACCGTTGCCGCAAATGTTGAGCGAGATGGTGTACAGGTCGGAGAGGTACATCTGCGTGGGGTCGCTGATCTCGCCAAACTTAAAGGCCGTGCGCGGCGAGGCGGGCATAAGGATGGTGTCCACCTTGGCATACGCGGCGTCGTAGTCCTGCGTGATGAGCGTGCGGGCCTTTTGCGCGGCGTAGTAGTACTTGTCGTACACGCCCGAGCTCAGCAGGTAGGCGCCGAGCATCTGACGGCGCTTGGCCTCGGCGCCAAAGCCGTGGGCGCGCGACAGCGAGCTCTGGTCGGACAGGTTGGCGCAGCCCTCCTCCTGATAGCCGTAGCGAATGCCGTCGAAGCGGGCCAGGTTGGAGAACGCCTCGGCCGGGCCGATGACGTAGTAGGCGGCGATGGCGGCGTCCAGGTGCGGCAGGTCGACCTCGACCAGCTCGGCGCCCTGGTTCTGCAGCTCCTGGGCGGCGCGCTGAACAGCGGCCTTGACCTCGGGCGTCAGGCCCTCGGCCTCCATAAACGCGGGGATGATGCCCACGCGCTTGCCCTCGATGCTGTCGTTGAGGTGCTCGGTAAAGTCGACGGCGCAATCCTGGCTGGTGCAGTCGTACGGATCGTGGCCCGCGCCGGTAAGCGCGTTCATGGCCAGCGCGACATCCTCGACCGTGCGACCAAAGGGTCCCACCTGGTCGAGCGACGAGCCAAAGGCAACCACGCCGTAACGGCTCACGGCGCCATACGTGGGCTTAAAGCCCACCACGCCGCAAAGCGACGCCGGCTGGCGAATGGAGCCGCCGGTGTCCGAGCCCAGCGAGAGCGCGACCTCGCCCGCGGCGACGGCGGCAGCGGAGCCGCCCGAGGAGCCGCCGGGCACGCGCTCGGTATCCCAGGGGTTGTTGGTGCGGTGGAACGCCGAGCTCTCGGTGGAGCTACCGAAGGCGAACTCGTCCATGTTGGCCTTGCCCATGGGCAGGCAGCCGGCATCGAGCATGCGCTGGACGCAGGTGGCGGTGTAGACGCTCTGGTAGTCCTCGAGCATGCGGGAAGCGCAGGTAGTGCGCGTGCCCACAAGATTCATGTTGTCCTTGATGGCCAGCGGCACGCCCGCAAGCGGGGGCAGCGGCTTGCCTGCGGCACGGTCGGCATCCACGCGCGCGGCGGCCTCGAGCGCAAGCTCGGGCGCCACTTGCAGGAATGCCTGGACCCCGCCCTCACGCGCCTCGATGGCGGCAAGGGAGGCCTGGGCCACCTCGGTAGCGGTAAAGTCGCCGGCGGCAACGCCCGCGGCGATCTGGGCGGCGGTAAGGGAATCGAAGCTTAGCGCCATTACTCGCTCTCCCCCTCTCCCAAAATGGACGGCACGCGGAAGTAGCGGTCGCGCGCGCTGCCAGCGTTCTCGAGCGCAACGTCGAGTGGCAGATCGCGCTCGGGCTCGCGCAGGTCGTCGCCCATCACGTTGGACAGGCTTCCGATAGGATGGAACGTGGGCTCCACGTCGGGCAAGTCATATTGCAAGACGGGCTCGAGCATCTGGACGGCGTCGTTCATGTAGGACGTCATCTGGGTGAGCTCGTCATCGGTCAGTGCGATCTTTGCGTACTCGGCGATGCCGCGCACGTCTTTCTCGCTGAGTGCCATAGGCGCTCCCTTCCGCATAACAGATAAACCGCTCTAGTATACAAGGCAAGGCCGCTTGGAGCAGGTGCTTTACCCAAATGCAGCGAAAACGTAACGAGGGCGACGAACACGGTCCGGCAGCTCTGCGGCGAAAACCGCATAGCTCACAACAAAAACCATCACAACATTCGACGCTTTTCGTCAAAATCGAGATTTTCATCGAATGTTGTGATGGTTTGGATGTCCCGACCACCATAAAGGTGCCTGTCCCCATTGTGGTGGTTCTGGAGAATGTCTTATGCCGAGGCCTTGGCCTTGCGGCGCTTGCGGACCGCGTGGATCACGATGTCCAGCAGCAACAGCACAATGGCTACGACCACGATGAGCACGGCAAACTCGCGCTTGCCCCAGTGGCGGCCGGCCAGCGACTTTTGCTTGTCGACGTCCTTCTTGTTGTACTTGGTGCGCACGCAATGCACCAGCAGGCGATGGTCGTTCACGCCGTAGGGCGTGCAGGTGACGAGCGTCACCTTGTCGGCGCCCGGCTCGATGGTCAGTGACTCCATCTCCTCGGGCAGCACCACCTCGGAGTCCACCATCTTGTAGGCGAGCGTCTTGTTCATGGTGTGCAGCAGCACCAGGTCGCCGGGCTCCAGCGAGTGGATGTCATCGAACATGCTCAGGTTGCGCATGCCGGAGTGCGCGGTGAGCACGCAATGCGTCGAGGTGCCGCCCACCGGCAGGCTCGTGCCCTCCAGGTGGCCGACGCCCGCCATAAGGACTTCTTCGCTCGTGCCGTGGTAAATGGGCATGCTCACGTCGATGGAGGGGATCTCGACCCAGCTCATCATGGGATCGCGGTCAAAGATGAGCTGCTGAGCGTAGGGCTCGATCTGGTCGGCGGGAAGCTCGGTGGCCTCGCAGGCAAGTTGCTCGTTATAGGAGCGCGCCTGAAGCAGAATGCGCTCGCGCTCCTCTTCCGACAGCGCGTCCACGGTGCTGGACACGGTGCTGATCTGGTTGAACACGCCCGAGGCCTCGAGCCGGTCCAAGATCCACGGCCAGGTCATAAGGCCCACGCCAATAAGGATGATGACGATGGTGATGAGCCGGTCGGCCCAGCGCGGCAGTCGCTTGCGACGGCGCTTGGGCTTGGGCTGAGGGCTTGAGCCACCGTTAGCCGCGGCGTTATTGCTCTTCATATGTTTGGCGCCCTGCACCATCGCCAGTCACTCCTCTACAACCCAAGTTGTCTAAACAAATAATAGCCGATTGGAAGGCTCCCCCGCCGGGCATAGGCCCGTATTTGAGTTTTCAAAATATCGCGAATCAGCAGAGCAGTTCGGGATACAATGTCAATAGGAAACGACGCATCCCGCGTAAATGAAAGAGAGCGCGGGCGGCCTAGTTTTCTGGTTTTGTTAAATGCCCGGGCCTCTAACCCCGGGCATTTTAATTTGCACGCGCGGCGCAAATGCCTTCTACCGTCCGCACCGCGCGTGCGCCTACGGACCTTAAACCGAACCTCATACGAGTCAAGAAACGCGATGACGAACGTGCCCACCGCCGCGAGGGCGGCGAGCGCGTTAAGGAATTTCAGCATTTGGGGACCTCCGATCGAGTCGTCGGCCGCCCGCGCACGGGATGCGTCGCAAGGATATTTTACTGCGAGCACTCGCACTTACAGCTGGTAAACGCAATAATTGCAAACATCTGTTCGATATTCATACGCTTGATCCATCGGACGATGGAGGCTGGCTGCGTTGTCCAAAAAAACGGGACAGACTCCAGTGCGGAGTCTGCCCCGAAAAGAGAATGGCAAAGCAAGAACGTGGATGGACGAGAAAAGTGTCCGCAAGTCTCATGGTCATCACATCCCACCTGCCAAAGGGATGGGTGAGCGAGCGTTACTCCTGCTCGGACTCCTCGGCCTGCTTACGGCTGCGGATGAGGTGAGCCACGCCGATGCACAGCACCGCGCCACCAGCAATCCAAGTGAAGGTCACGCCGTTGAGACCGGTGAGCGGGAGGCCAGAGCCCTTCTTGTTCTTAATCGTGAGGGACATGGTTGCGCCATTTGCATCCCCAATGGTGGTCATCTCCTCATTGTTGGAGCTGACCGTAAGCGTATCCAACTCACCAGTTTTCTTGTATGTCGGAGTTACCGTGATTTCAAATGGGGCGACGGTGTTATAGCCAGTGGGTGTAGTGGTCTCAGTAATCTGGTACTTACCGGTGTCAAGGCCGGGAATATAGACCTTGCCGTCATTGAGTCTCGTCATGAACTCATATGCCTGGCCCTCGTCGACAATCTCGCCGTTTTCACCAAGCCACTTGTTATCCAAAGTGCCCTCGTCACCTTCGAGAACCTTAACCTTAAAGCCCGCCTGGAGACCTTCTCCCTTGAGTACGTCCCCGGAGCCCTTATCGGTCTTGGTAACATCGAGACGGAAGACGTGGTCCGTCACGCCCTTGATCTCGGATTTGCCGGTGCCTTCGGCCATGGGGTTATTGGAGTACTCGAGATAGACGTTGTTTGTATTACCGGCAGTATCATAGTTAGCCTTGCTATTGAGTTTGGCCTTGTAAAAGACAACGATATAAGTGTTGGCATCGATATTAAGGGTGTCGCTTTCTTTAGCCGCGGTAGCCGACTTCAATCCCTTATCATTAAAACTCACCGTCAGAGTATTATTATTGTCCTCAGTAGGATTATTCACTGTGTAGCTTTTCGGACTTATCATGGTATAGCTCTGACCATTCAGCGCATAAACCTCGAGCGACTCCTTATCATAAGTAAGGCCCTGCGAAAGGGTATCCGTAAACTTGTATGCATAGGAATCATAGGTGGCGTAGTTGTCCGCAATCGAGCCGGTGAGCTTATAGCTTACTTCCTGACCCATCTGGGAGTCAGCAAACTTACTCCACCCCTGTTGAGCGGTGTAGCCGTCTCGTTTATTCTCATTGCGGTCGTTAAGGATCTCCTTATTGATCGTCGGGATGCTGGTCTTCTCGGTAACGACCACGGGACCACCGCCAACAATGGCAAAAATCGGAGAGGTGCCGGTATTCGGCTTGGTCTGATCCGTAAGACCATCAGACACGAAGAGATAATAGCCATCGCCACTAGTGCCCGGACGCGTCCACGAATTGCCCGCCTTAATGGAATCGTCAACAGCAGTTTCGTCATTAATCACTGCTTTAGCAATCGAGTACAGCACGTCGCCAGGAGCAACTCGCGTCCCCTTATTGTCGTTCGCGCTGGCAGTTGTTTTTTTCTGCACATTCGCCGAAAGCCAATCTGCCACATTTTGGGCGGTTGCAGGATCTTTTCCGGTTGCGCTATCCACGTTAGGCAGCGGATTTTCAGACGTCTTATATCCAGCGCTATCCCTAATGATCTTAACAATGTCTTTTTGAGCTTTCTCGCCCACTGCCCACGTAATGTCCTGCGCGGTCTTGCCACTACCCGTGTCGGTAACCGTGGCCTTAAAGATCTGGTACGCCTTAAACGTATTGCTCTCGTTACCCTTGATCTTGATGCTATTGGGCGTAGTAGTCGCACCATCAGCAAACGCCATGGTCACCGGGGCCATAACTCCGCCGAAGCTCAACGCTGCTGTGAGGCCGGCGGTTACTGCCAGGCGTGCGATGTTCTTGCTCATGCTCATCTTCTTTTCCTCCGTTTTCCGGTTGGTTCTCATTCGATCGGTCATCGTCTGTCTGTGTCTTAGCATCTGCTTCGCTATGTCTCGCCCCGCTCTCTGTGGGGCTGCCAGCTACTCTTTATGGCTGCCACCTCCCCGCTTGACCAGGAGCGCGACCACGATGAGCGCGGCTCCGGCGACCGCTGCGGCGGCCGCGGCGTACATTGCCATATCGCCAGTCGAGGGCATAAAGCCTCCGGTGGTAATGCTAGGGGGTGTGCCGGTGGGCGTGTTGATGAGCGACGCCTCCAGGCTGCCCGTCGACCCGTCCGCGCTGTCGGCTCGCAGGGGCGACTCGGCCGTGATGGTGAGCCTGGGCTTGGCGGCGGCCACCTGGTCGACGTCCAGGCCCTCGGCCTTGACCGTCACGGAGCGCGTGCCCTCAAAGGCGGTGTAGCCCTTGGGCGCCTTGAACTCGCGGACCTCCAGCTTGCCCGAGTCCACGCCCGAGACGGTCACGCGGCCGTCCTCGCCCGTGGTGACGGTGGCCTTGCCCTCCGCATCCCACGTGCCGTCGGCCGCTAGCGTGCGGCCGCGGTCGTCGGCGATGTTCAGGACCGCCCCGGGCAGCGGCTTGTCGCCGTCGCTACCGCGCTTGGTGAGCGCGAGATCCCAGGTGTAGGCGCACGCATCGTCGCTCGGCGTGTGGGTGAAGCCGGCGTCGCCGGACTGGTCGGCAAAGGGAGAGCGCGGGTAGCGCAAGTAGACCTCGTTGGGGTTGCCCTTCGCGATGCCGTGGTTGCATGCGCTGTTGAGCGGCGCATTGTACACGGCGACCACGCGGGCACCCGCGGTGAAGGCGTCGGCCCCGCCGAGCGCGGCGATCAAGTCGGCGGTGCGCACGGTGAAGGTCTTGCCGTCGGCCGCTACCTTGGTGGCGCACTGGGCCGTGATATCGGTCCAGCCCTTCGCGGGCTCGGTGCCGGCGCGGCCGTCCTTGCCGGCCGAGACGACGTCAAAGCCGCCGTCCGCGCCCGCCGCCACGTACACGCGCATGCTCGCGGCGACCTTGGAGGGGTCGAGCCCCGCGCTCATGGTGTCGACGAACTGCACCGTATAGGTGTCGTAGGCCGTGAGCCCCGCCGGGACCGTGGCAGAGAGGCGCCAGTACAGGTCGTCGCCGACCGTGGCGTCGGCGGCCTTCTGCCAGGCGGCGGCGCTGTCCTCCAGCACGTGCTTGGCAACCTTGGGCGTCGCGGCCTTGGGCTTGACGGTGACGGCGCTGCCGCCGACCAGGGCCATGACCGGCGCGGTGCCAGCCTCGCCCTGGGCGATGGAGTCGTCGTCGGCAACGATGAGCCAGTAGCCACAGGACAGCTCGGCCGCCGTGCCCGCGTTAAGGGCCACGGACACGGCGTCAGAGCTCTGGAGGGAACGAGCGAGCTGTGCGCTCAGCGCGCCCGTAAGGTGAGAATCGGCGTTGAGCCACTCGGCAGCTTCCTGCGCGGTGGTCCGGGAATTGGGCATGCCGGCGCTGTGCAGCACAGGCAGCGCGGCGTCGCGCACGGCTTCGCTTGCCCAGGCGAGGTCGGTGGCGATCTTGGCGTCGCTGTCGCCGTCAACGACGTTGGCGCTACAGATCTGGTAGGCGTCGTAGCTGCACGCCACGGTGCCGCTCACCGTGATGGAACCGGTCGAGGTCGGCGCGGCCTGCGCGGATGCGGGGAACACAACCGCGCAGGTGCCGATCAGGAGGGCAAGCAGCGCAAACAAGATCGGGAAGGAGCAAACTTTCTTATTCACGACGCTCGCCTCCCTTCGCATTCGCCTTGCGACGAATGTGCATCCAGGCCGCAGCAGCGCAAAGCACCGCCGCGCCGGCAAGGTACGTCAGAGTGACGCCCGACATACCAGAAAGGGGCAAAGAGGTGGAGTAGGTGTTGGTGAAGGTGGGGGTGGACTCGGGCTTGCTGACGTCGAAGGCGACGGGAACCTGCTTGTTGGGATCGATATCAATACCGTCAGCGTCCTTGATTTTGGTAAAGGTCACTTTCTCGGCCTCGATTGAACCGTTCTCCTTGTCCTTCATCGTGACATCAAATCGATAGACCGACTTGTCGTACGTATAGTGCGAGAACAGCGAAAACTCTGTACTCTCGCGCACGTAGTACTTGAAGTCTTTTTTAGCGCCACGACCCGAATCATCAGAATCTCCCTGCTTCAAGCTGGCAAGGTCATACTCAATTATTGGGAAATAAAGCTTCTGGGACTTTTTGCCGTTGGCCTTAGTCGTAACCCTCTCAGCGTTCTCGAACCCTTCGTTATCCGCAAACTCGAGCGTGAACTCCTTCATCTCGCCACCCTCAACGACCTTAGTCGCCGCTGGCGTCCAGGAGCCGACAGAGGCATAGGGCTCAATTTTGTTGATAAAGGTCGGGTTATTCTCGCCACCGATAACAACCGTAGTCTTCGTGTCATCCGAGGTGTTAACGGAATAGCTTCCGGAGGCAAGTGCTACGAAGTTGCTACCATCCTCGTTCTTTTTATAAACTGTTACTTCTTTTACCTTGTAATACTTAATTGGAATCGACATGAGATGGTCGATATTGTATGGATTGCTATCAACTGTTGCCACGATCTTGTAAATGGTCTTATCGAATTTGGTGTCTAATTCGTTTTCGCCGCTGATGGGTTCCTCAACTAGATAGAAAACGTATTGTCCCGAAGAATAGTCCTTGCCAGAGTCGAAGGTGATTTCGCCGCTTGTTTGGTCAACAGACGCCTCGCCCGCAACACTGCAATTGCCCATATCTAATGTGCCGTCCTCTTTCCAAGAAGGCTCAGTGGCACCATCCTTGCGGAGCAGCTTAAACTTGTACCCGTGTCCCTCAAGCTCTTGCGACTTTCCGTCTGCATCTACAAGCACCTTAGTGGCATTGAGCTTCATGCTCGGATAAACGCTCAGATCATTGACTTCGCCGACGGTGAGGTCGCCGTTGGTCATAATGCCGCCGCCATGGGTGTACGAGTAGTTGCCGCTGATGATGGTCGTAGCTGCCAATTGCGCATTTGCTATGGCATCATCAGTCGGATGGGCCTCCAAACCGAACATGTACTTGGCCTCGGCACCGCCGTTGGCATCGATGGTTATCTTCGCATTATCGCAAGTGCCCTGCCAGCCAGCTGAGCCGCCGCCGAGCATCTTGCCGAGCACAACTGCAACCGTCTTATTGCTGTCATTCTTGCGCACCAGGAAAAAATCCTGGTGACCGGCTTCTTTGAAAGTTGAGGTAATGTACTTAGAATCGCTGTCCTCGTTCTTGCCATTACCTCCGGCAGACATGTGATCATCATAACCATGATCCGTATTGTTGTAGATTGCGGCACCATTTGAGTGCGAGACAATCGTCTCTCCCGTGGGGCAGGCACCGATGCCACCACCCCAGCCGCCGGCATCATTTTGAGTGATCAGCGTCTTTACGATATTGAGCTTGCCGCCCTTCTGGATAAAGACACCGCCGCCGCCCCAGTCGCCACCACGATTCGGGGTGCTACCCGTCATCGTCTTGTTGTTCGTAATGTAAATCTTGCCAGATTCGCCAGCGTTAATTGTTGCAGTAGTGCCAACATTGTCGCCACCTTCGCCGCCTGCGACACGCAGACCGCCGCCCTCGGCGTTATCGGATTCGTTACCGGCAATCGTGCCGCCAGTCATTTCAAAGCTAATGTTCTTGCCGTTGTTCTTACTGTAGAAACCTGCGTAGACGCGGTTGATTTCCGATCTCAACCGAACACATTGAGCTGATGGCTCGCTCCCGCAGTTAACCGAACGCCCCCGAGGTCCTATCCGGGACCCGGGGGCGGCATTTTCCCAGTTGAAGGAATGGTGGAGATGTGTTTCGATGGGTC
>DBFDVR010000012.1:0-10782 GCA_048321375.1 Collinsella sp. | reverse complement strand
GAGCACTTCCAGACCGAGGCCAACGAGACCGACCCCAACCTGGCGCCGGGCACGACCAAGATCAAGTAGCGACTAGCTGCGAGTTCATAACTGAAACGTCTGTCCGGGCGGAGGCATATAAGGTTCCCTGCTCGGACAGTCCTGCGCAAGACGAAGGCCACGCTATGTGGCCTTCTTTGTTTGCGGAAAGTGTGTCCCGGAATTCTTGTCTGGAATGGGATGCAGTTTCCGCTTGGGACCCGATTGGGAAAGAGTGTCCCACTATTCAGCTGGATTCCGGGATGTATTTTCCGGTTGAGGCTCGTTGGGAAAGTGCGTCCCACTTTGGGGGCTGATTCTGGGACGTGGTTTCCGGTTGGCTCTCATTGGGAAAGTTCATCCCATTTCTCGGCCTAATTATGGGACGCAGTTTCCCGTTGAGGACCCTTTGGGAAAGTACGTCCCGGTCTGGGCGCTCAAACTGGGATGGATTTTCCGGATGAGGGCTTGACGGAAAATGTGTCCCGTTCCGGGCGCTAATTGTGGGATGCAGTTTCCGCTTGCGGAGTCTCCACTCAACAGAAAACCCGGGTGGCCTGTTTTTTGGCTACCCGGGTTTTTGGGTTGTCGATATGTTCGACTGGCTACTAGTGGGTCTTGCGGCGCTTGATCAGCATGATGAGGGCTATCACTACGAGCGTTGCTCCCGCTGCTGCTGCGGTGGCGACTAGGGCGAATGTTTGGTCGCCGGTGTTTGCGAGGTTCTTCGCTGTGGTCGTAGTCTTGACCTTGGTGTCGGTCTTAGCTCCGTTGTCGAACTTGGGCTTGTCCGGGTTCGTCGGGGTCTCAGGAGTCTCGGGGTCCTTTGAGCCTTCGGAATCGGTTGGGCCGGCGGTGTTTACCAGCGTATGGTCCAGGAACTTCTTGGCGCCCGCACTTGCCTGTGAGAACAGGCGGCGCGTGCGGATCGGGGTGGCGTTCACCGTTGTGGGCGCCGTCTCCTCGGCCTCGATATTCACGAGCGTCGTGCCGGTGTCGAGGCCCACGTCGTTGTATCCCACGTGGCAGTAATACTGCGCACCGTCATCGTCTGCGGTCAGGTCAATCTCGAGCTTTGAGGCCGTTCCAGCCGCGAGGTTGCCATCGGCACCCACGAGCTTAAACTCTGTCTCGCCGCGGCCCTTGCGGTACCACATATAGGTCGGTGCCAGCCCTGTTTCGCTATCGTCGGCACCGAGTTGCTTCACATGGCCAATCGCCGAGAGCGTCAGGTGGCTTCCCGCCGTGCGCTCAACCGAAGAGTCGTATCCAAGATCCGGCCCCTCCGCAGCATCCGCCGCAGGTCCGCTCACGGTCATCGTCATGCCATCGGGCATGGTCTTGACCGTGATGATTGCCGAACGAATACCTGTTTCGGTCGTGGATCCATTCTTAACGGCGGCGATGGCGAATCGATACTCCGTATTGGGCTGCAGCCCATCCCACTTGAGCGAGGTCTGCGTGTTGTCGGCAATCTTCCAGCTATTGACGACCGCATCCGCCGCATTGCTCTGCAGCATGCCCACGCCGTAGCTAAAGCCACTCTTGTTTGCGAGTACATCGTCCCAGCTAAACGTAACGCTGGTCGAATCGACGGCGTTTGCCGTAAAGCCCGTCACGGCCGGCGCGTCGGGCATCTCGACGTCCTTAACGTCATAGCCCACGATCCAGAACTGGTCGGTGTCCTTGGTGCCGAGCTTGTCGCCCGAGTCTGCCTCGAACTTGTCGACATCCACCGCGTTGACGCCCAGACGCCACACAAAACCGTACTTGCCCTGCGCGGCCTCGGGCAGGTTGTCGACGGTGCCGCCGTATTCGGTCGATTCACTCGAGGAGTTACCCGTAGTAAAGCCGGCGTTGGCACCAAAGCACAGGCCGCCAAACAACTCGTGCTTTGCGAGCTTCGCGCCCATGACAACGCTGCCGTTCAGCGTCAAGCCGAGCTCGAGCTCCTGCTCCTTGCCCTCCTCGACTTCGATGGTCTGCTCAATGCTCGCCCCCGACTGCGCGGCGGCGCCGTTAAACCCATCGTGCGTGTAGGCGCGCGTTACGCCAGGCTTGCCCAGGCCAAAGGAATCCCCAACGGGAGTCTCGCCGTTGAGCGTCGTTTGATAGGTTCCGGGTTCTCCCGACCGGTTGGTCAAAAAGTAGCTGAGCGGCGTCATATTGTGCTGTTTGGCAATGCGGTCATAGGCCTCGACATTAACGACCGAGGTCTGCGCGCCGAGCGACACGGGCGCCGCCATCACGCCCTTGCCACCAGTTTCCTCATTTTCGATCTCATACTCGTAATAGACCATCGGAATCGTGTAGAGCACGGCCTTGTCACCCTCGCCGGCATGCGACTCATAGCTTACGCTTGCGCTGACCGTGCGCTCGCTCCGGTAGTCATAGCATCCCTCGGCGGCAAAATCGACTGAAGCATTCATCGCGACCAGGGGCGGACCGGTCTGCACCTCGACGGCAACGCCCAACTCGGCGCCAATGGTATAGCCCTGGGATGTCCCCGTGCCCTTTTCCTCTCCGTATGACGTGCCGCCCAACACCAGATAGCCGTATGCCTGCTCCAGATCCTCAACATAGGGCGCATCCTGCAGCACGGCAAGCACGCGCGGGTTGGTATAGACCTTGTAGCGGTCCTTGTACGTGATCTTGACGCTGTCGTTGTCGACATCGGGCAGCGCGAGCGAGATAAATGTGCCGTAGGTAGTGCCGCGACGGTTGCTCTCGCTAATCACCTGCTCCTCGCCGCGGCGCACCTTTCCGTTCTCGTCGAGCGAAAAATGCGAGGCGGTCATCCAATAGTAGTCATCGTTCTTGCGCAGGTCCTCGTCGCGGTGCTTGCCCACCACAGCGATAAAGCTCTCGTTATAGCGGTCCGAACCCGAGACGCTGCCCGCCTTGACGTCGCTGATCCACACCTACTCTATACCCTTGTGGTCATGCTTGTTGCTGCTGTTGTATTGCTGACCGCTCATGCTCATGGTTCCGACCATGGACCCCAAGCCCTGAGCCCCGCTCTGTGCCGTGTTGCAGGCAAAGTCGCGGAACACATCGCCGCCCACGAGCACCTCGTCGACCGCCAGCTGCTCGGACAGGCCGTCAAGGTTGGCAGTGGCAAGGGCAATAGGCGCCAAGGTGCACGGATAGCGCTTATCCTGAGCGCTATCCTTCCATGCGCTGTTGGGCACATGCATCAGCCCATAGGAGGCGAGGAGCCCGTCTCTGTATTCCTTGCAATCGGAAAGCTTGAACTCGCCAGACTCCGAGTCAAAATACGCGTAGCGGTACAGCGCGCCGTACAGCCCCTTGCTGCCGTCAGAAGCGCCGTAATCAAAAGCGCTGCGTTGCCAGTCATAGCCCGCAAGAATAAGGCCCGTGACGGTTTCACCCGTCTTCTTTCCTTCTTCATCGTAGGCGGCAAACGTGCCGAACGTCGCATTCGCAGCGACCATGGTCTTGCCGTTCGCGGAGAGGGAGATTGCGCCCGCGTCGCCCAGAGCATCGACATGGACGAGCGCACCCTTGGATGCATCCCACGAAAACAGCTCGCAATGCGTCGACTTATCAATATTCTTCTTGCCGTAGGGTGCCGAGACCACGATGGCGAGGTCATCGCAAAAATCGCGATCGAGGTCGCCGGCCGCTAGCGAAACGACAGGAGCTGACTGAAGCTGCGTCCAGGAGTCGTTCCCGCCCTTGTTGTGCGTGGTGTAGTCCGCGGCGTTACCGGCATCGATCTTGACGACGCTTTGCTTCCAGTTGCCGCCCTCCAAGTCATACATGTCGACTACAGCCTTGCGCACGCCGTTCTCGTCGACATAGCAGCCCGCGTAGACAAAAAGCTCGTCGACGCCGTCGCCATCGACATCGCCCGCCTCGACATCAAAGACGGCGTCGTGCTCTTGCAGGTAACCGGCATCCAGGTACTTAAAACGGCCTTCGTGCATCATATTAGTGTTGACCGTCACCGGCAGGTGTGTGTCGAGAGTGCGCGCACGCCCGTTGCTAAACGAGTAGAGGACCAGCTCAACCTTTCCGGCGTATGACTTGCCGTCAATCGTCGTGGAGGAACTGTCGCCGTAGGCACGGAGCTCGGCAACGCGGCTCTTTTTGCCCGTGCTGGCGTCGCTGCAGAACTCAACACTCGTGGCGTGAATGCCCGAGAAACCGTTGTTGTCGTTGGCGAGTACTGTTGAGGACTCATTGTTGCTTAGGTACGACCAGGTGCCGCCACCGTAGTCGCTATGCTTGTAGAGATCGCTGTTCGTATCGAAGTTGTTGACGTTTTGCCAGAACTTTGCGGCGCCCCACACACTTCCATAGCCATCGGTGAGTTTGCTGCTGCCGCCAATGTCACCGCGCTCGACGTTCTCGAGCTTGTCGCGCAGAGTGTAGCGATTGCCATGGCTACCGTTAGCTGCCATATAGACCTCGCTGCGCGTGGCAAACGTCGTGGGGGTATCAGTGGAATAGGGGCCAACGGTATCGGCCGGAATGTCCTCGCTCGTGCCCAGACCCAGGGCTTGATAATCCTGCTCGGTCATATCGGTGATTGCGGGCGCGTCTGCCGCCTGGGCAACCTGGGGCGTGGCCGTGAAGCAGGCGACGCTCGTGGCGATCAACGCAGCAAGCGCCGCCGTCCCAACAAGCGGGATTTTCGACAGCCTACGGATACGGGGGTGTGGAACGTACATGAGGGACCTCGCTTTATTCGAGTGGAGTGGACTCATTTTTGCAAATGATACATCCGATGCCCGATATCACGTGTCTCATTTTCGCCAACGGCGTGTCTCATTTTTGAGAATCCGAGATGCCGCGGAAATCTTATCCCAGCTCAAAGGCCATTTCTGGGATGTATTTTCCGTCGAGTGCCTCATCGGGAAACTGCATCCCATTTCAAGCGTCGATTCTGGGACGCATTTTCCCCTTAGACCCTCAACCGGAAACCGCATCCCACTTTGAGCGCAAATTCCGGGATGCATTTTCCGCTTGAGCCTC
Source organism: Collinsella sp. (assembly GCA_048321375.1). Classification (GTDB taxonomy): domain Bacteria; phylum Actinomycetota; class Coriobacteriia; order Coriobacteriales; family Coriobacteriaceae; genus Collinsella. The sequence continues at coordinate 5,763 of DBFDVR010000012.1, read as the reverse complement.
ATTGGGAAACGGCGTCCCACTTTGAGGGCTGATTGTGGGATGCATTTTCCGGTTTTGCTCTCATTGGGAAAATGCATCCCGTTTCTTGACCGAATAATGGGACGCAATTTCCCGTTGGAGCGCCTTTGGGAAAGTGTGTCCCACTTCGCCCGCCCAGAGTGGGATGCACTTTCCGCAAAGCACCTCAACGGGAAACTACGTCCCATTCCAAAGGCAAATTCCGGGACGCATTTTTCGAAAGCCTGCCCATCCGGAAAGCCCGTCCCACTTTGGACGTATCCGGGCACGGAACTATCGACCTATCAGGCCTCCCATCAATAAAGAGGCGTCCTCCCGGACGGCGGGGCACGGAGTTCATCGCGAGTTCCGCACGCAAAGAAGGCCACTTAATGTGGCCTTCGTCTTGCGCAGGACTGTAGAGCAGGGAACTTCGTGCCCCGACGCCCGGGAGGACGTTTCATTTAGAAAGATGGACCGACCGCCGTCAGCGATGGGAGCTACTCCCCCAGCACGGCCTTTTTGGCGGCTGCAGCCATGTTGTCCAGATCTTCCTTGGTGGGGTGATCCTTTGCGGCGACCCAGTTATCGAGCAGCATCTTAAAGCGGACATTGTCGGGATCTTGCTCGAGCATGGCCTCGTAGCGCTGCTTGACCGCGGGGCCCATCTTGCCCTGGCACATTACCCAGCCCACCAGCTCGGCATCCTCGGCCAAATTGGAGGTCACGCGATTGATAATCTGCTGATAATAGCTCTGGTCGGCGCCAAAACCGCAGGTACCAAACAAAAAGACGCGCTTGCCGTGCAAGGCGGAGAGCAACGCCGCGACCGAAGGCGTGCATGCGCCCTTGTCGCACCAAAAGCCAACGAGCACCGTATCGGCAGCGCAGGCACCCTGCGCCTCGCGCGCAACCTGATCTGCGTCCGCATCGTCGCTCAACGCGGCAGCGTGAATAAACTCGACGCCTGCAGCCTGTAGGGCACGCTTGATTGCGCCCGAAACCATCCTGGTATTACCGCTCTTGCTGTTGACCACCAAAGAGCATGTCATAGTCACGTTGCTCGTTTCCCCCAAAACTAAAGCCACTAATGCAATTTATTAGATGAATATCTTAGTACTAACGTGACAGATGTAAACCACCTTCTGCCGATTGGCGACATGGGCGACACCGATGGGGGCAAAACGTCCGCAGCGCAAGCCCCCAAATACTTAAGACGCGGGACGAACGAACCTGATTCATTTGCCCCACGTCTTGCTTACTGGGCGAATTGGCTGCGATAGAGCTCGGCGTAAAAGCCGCCTGCCGCGAGCAGTTCATCGTGCGTGCCGCGCTCGATAATCTCGCCATCGCGCATTACTAGGATGCAATCGGCGTTGCGGATCGTCGACAGGCGGTGTGCCACGACAAAGCTCGTGAGGCCAGCCATGAGCTCGTCGAATGCCGCCTGCACCTGCAGCTCGGTACGCGTATCGATGCTCGACGTTGCCTCGTCCAGCAGCAGAATCGCCGGATCGGTGAGCATGACGCGCGCGATGCACAGCAGCTGTTTTTGACCCTGGCTAAACGTGCCGCCGTCCTCGCCGATCACCGTATCGTAGCCGCCTGGCAGCTGCACGATAAACTTATGCGCATGCGCGCGCTTGGCGGCCTCGACAATCTGCTCGCGCGTGGCATCGGGGCAACCGTAGGCAATGTTTTCGGCTACCGTGCCCTCGAACAGCCAGGTGTCCTGCAGCACCATGCCAAAGGCGCGGCGCAGGCTCGCACGTGTGTATTCACGCGAGGAGCGACCATCGACCACGATGCGCCCAACATCGATATCGTAAAAGCGCAGCAGCAGGTTGATGAGCGTCGTCTTGCCACAGCCCGTGGGACCGACGAGGGCAAAGCGCATACCGGGCTTGGCATCGATGCAGATATCCTGCAGCAGTTTGCGGTCGGGCACATAGCTAAAGTCCACATGCTCAAACGAAACCTCGCCCTTCGGGGCGGCGAGCTCAATGGCATCCGCAGCGTCGGGCTCCTGCTCGCGCGCATCGAGCAACGCGAACATGCGGCGCGCCGAGGCGTACGCGGTCTGGATCTGCGTGATGACGTTCGTGACCTCGTTGAACGGCTTAGTGTACTGGTTGGCGTAGGACAGAAAGATCTGCACGCCGCCCACCGTGAGCGCCGCGGGCACGCCCGTGATCACACCCACGCAGCCGATCACGGCAACCACGGCGTAGATGATGTTATTGATAAAGCGCGTGCCGGGGTTAGAAAGCGAACCCATAAACTGCGCGCGCTCGCCCGCCGTATAGAGCTCGACGTTAAGGGCATCAAAGCGCTGTTGAGCGTGCGGGCCGTAGGCGAAGGCGTCCACGAGCTTTTGCTCACCCACATACTCCTCGATATGACCACCGAGCTGGCCCTGGATGCGCTGCTGGGCCGTAAAGCTCTTGTTGGAAAGCTTGGCGATGGCACCGGCCGCAAAGATGGAAAGCGGCGTGACGAGCACCACCACGAGCGTCATGGTCAGGTTGATGGAGAGCATAAACGCGAGCGTGCCCACGATGGTGATGACGCCGGTAAAGAGCTGCGTAAAGCCCTGCAGCAGGCCATCGCCCACCTGGTCGACATCGTTGACCACGCGGCTCATGAGGTCGCCGTGGGCATGGCCGTCGATAAAGCTGAGCGGCATGCGGCTGAGCTTGTCGCTCGCCTCCACGCGCATGTCACGCACCGTTTCGTAGGATAGACGGTTGACGCAGTAGCCCTGCAGCCACTGGAAGGCTGCCGCGCCCACCACGACGATTGCGAGCTTGGTAACGAGCGGCAGCAGCGACCCGAAGTCCACCTGCCCGGCGGCAACGATGAGGTCGATGCCCTCGCCGATGAGGATGGGCGTATAGAGTTGCAAGACCACCGAGATGGCGGCGCTCACAAACGACGCCGTAAACGAAATGCGATGCGGACGGACGTAGCCCAGCAGACGGCGAGTTACCGCGCCTACGGGGTAACGCTCGGGGTCGCCGGGCTGGCGCGGACCGTCGCCCAGGTCGTTGAGGTTATCGTTGCCGGACACGTTGGCCGTCATCGTGGCGACCGAACCGGAAGAAGTATACGGATTCATTTAGCGGCCCTCCTTTGCGCAAGTGGATGCCGGGGCAGCCGGGGCGGACGCGGGACTTGGGACGGACGCGGGCGTCGCGCTCCCCTGCTGACCCTCGAGTTCCTCGCGACGAAGCTGCGACTGGCAAATCTCGCGATAGAGTTGGCAGCTTGCGTACAGCTCGTCGTGCGTACCCAGGCCCGCGACCGAGCCGTGGTCGAGCACACAGATCATGTCGGCGTCGCGCACGGTCGAGACGCGCTGGCTCACGATCACCGTGGTCAGTGGGAGCCCGCCCGCGGCGGCACCGCGTACGCTGCGTTCGCGAATGGCATGGCGAAGCGCCGCATCGGTCTTAAAGTCGAGCGCCGAGGCGGAGTCGTCCATGATCAGAATTTGCGGCGAGCCCACCAGGGCACGCGCAATGGTCAGGCGCTGGCGCTGGCCACCGCTGAAGTTCTTGCCGCCCGCCTCGACCGGGGCGTCGAGCCCCTGCGGCTTGTTGCGCACGAACTCGCTGGCCTGCGCTATATCGAGCGCCGCCCACAGCTCCTCATCGGTTGCCGACTCGTCGCGCCAGGTTAGGTTGCTGCGGATCGTGCCGCTCACGAGCGACGCGCGCTGCGGAACAGTCGCAACCACATGACGCAGCTGGTCGAGCGGCCAGGCGCGCACGTCGGCACCCATTACGCTCACGCTGCCGACGCCCGTGTCGTACAGGCGCGGGATGAGTGAGACGAGCGTCGACTTACCGCTGCCCGTGCCGCCGATAATGCCGAGCGTTTTGCCCAGCGGCAGCTCCAGGGTCACGTCATTGACGGCGTTGGCGGCGCCCGCGCCAAACGAAAAGCTCGCATGGCTCAAGCTCAGCGCGGGAACCGGAACAGCGCCACCCGCCAGTGTGCTCGGCTCGGGCAGCTCAACCGGCTGGTTGCCCTCGTCGGTAATGCTCGGCACGCAATTGAGCACCTCGTTGAGACGCGACGCACTGGCGCTCGCCTTGGTAAAGACCACGACCAGGTTGGCGACATACACGATGGAGGTCAGGGTCTGCGTCATGTAGTTGACGAACGCCATGACCTGGCCCTGCGTGAGCTCGCCCACGTTGACTTGGATGCCGCCCACCCACAGGATGGCGCACACGCCCAGGTTCATCACCAAAAACGTGACGGGGTTGAGGATCGACGAGAGCTTGCCCACCGCGATTGCGACACGCGCCTGGTCATCGGCCGCCTGGGCAAAACGCTCACGTTCGTGACCCTCGCGCACAAACGCCCGGACCACGCGGGCGCCCGAAAGCCCCTCGCGGCAAATGAGCGCGATGCGATCGAGCTTTGCCTGCAGCTGCTTGTAATACGGAATGCAGCGCGCCATGACAAACCAAAACACCAAGCCGATGGCGGGCGTGCAAATCAAAAAGATGATGCCGAGCTTAAGGTCGATGGCAAGGGCCGCGACCATGGAGCCCACCGCCAGGAAAGGCCAGCGGATGAGCATACGCACGCCCAGCGCCACGGCGAGCTGCACCTGGTTGACGTCGTTGGTAATGCGCGTGATGAGCGACGGCGTGCCAAAGCGATCGAGCTCAGCATAGCTCAGCTTGTTGATGTGCTGGTAGAGTGCGCCGCGAATGTCAGTACCCATGCCCTGCGAGGTCAGCGCCGCCATCTTTTGGCAGACGAGCGTAAACGAGATGCCGATCACGGCCATGGCGGCGAGCACCATGCCGTAGTGGACGACGGCACTCACGTCGTGCGCACCGATACCTTTATCAATCATCCGGGCAATCACGAGCGGCGTAAGCAGGTCAAAGATCACTTCGATCAACTTGCACGCAGGACCAATCACCATATACCGACGATACTTACCGCCAAAACGCCTGAGCAGCTCAATCATGTATAGGCGCTCCCTATCATCATCTCTCTTCAATCTGATTCATGATAGTACGGAGAACCCTGGAGATGCGTAAGCAACTCGTTACAGATGTTAAGGCGAAGCAAGCACAAAAGTCACTAGTGCCCAAGGCATGTAGCAGCCGATGTTTTGGCAACGCCAGCGAGCGGCATAACGCTAGGAATTCAATTATCAGATAAATGCGCCTCTACGGGTGATTTTTGGACGACAGGGCCCGGCCGGCGGCGAGGTATTTGGTAGTCGAGCGATCCCGCAGGCGCAGCCGAGGACCAGCGAGACACCAAATACCTCGCCGCCGGCCGGGCCATATCGCGGCACCAAAAAGCGCCCGTGCGCTCGATGGATCCGGATGCCCGACAGAGGCTCCTTATGGCTGCTTCCTTCCGGACCTGACCAGATTCGGAACATGTCGTCATCCGAACCCATCGAACGCGCTAGGCGCTCGATATATATTACCCGCTCGCGCCCGATGGGGCAAGGTAGCTAATTTGGGACGGGGCTTTTTGACTACTTGGGCAATCAGATCGACAGGTGGTCAAATAAGCCCCGTCCCAAAAAGACTGGTCTGCTGCCGTGCCACAAAAGGGGCCTATCTACTACGTTTAGGCCGCAGGGGTCAACCATAGCCGGCTTTTTCGAAAATCGGCAAGATTTCTACCTGCACTGATAATTGTTCTCGGGGGAAGCGGGCACTGCGGGGCGCGGCAACGGCGCGCGATTTCCGCGTCGCAGCGCTACCCTGATGCTGAATGCCG
>DBFDVR010000011.1:0-8336 GCA_048321375.1 Collinsella sp. | reverse complement strand
CCGCAACACCGTCACCAACGACGTGCTGTACAAGGAGGGCCTGGACCTTCTCGTCGTGCCCTCCGCCGAGCTCTCCCGCGGCCGCGGCGGCCCGCGCTGCATGAGCATGCCCTTCTGGCGCGAGGACCTCTAAGGTCTTTCCGTTTCCGGTGCGGTCCCCCTACAACCGCACCGGCTTCGCCCGTTAAACGGGCACCACTAATACTTACGTAATTCATTTCTTCGAAAGGAATCAAACCATGGGTGTTAACCTTTCCGGCCGTAGCTTCCTCAAGCTTCTCGACCTCACCACCGAGGAGATCGAGTACCTGCTCAAGCTCTCCAAGAACTTCAAGGATATGAAGCGCGCTGGCGTTCCGCACCGCTATCTCGAGGGCAAGAACATCGTTCTGCTCTTCCAGAAGACCTCTACTCGTACCCGCTGCGCCTTCGAGGTCGGCGGCATGGATCTGGGCATGGGCGTCACCTACCTCGATCCGGGTTCGTCGCAGATGGGCAAGAAGGAGTCCATCGAGGACACTGCCCGCGTTCTCGGCCGCATGTATGACGGCATCGAGTTCCGTGGCTTTGCCCAGGACGACGTCGAGGAGCTCGCTGCTAAGTCCGGCGTGCCCGTGTGGAACGGCCTGACCACCGAGTGGCACCCCACCCAGATGCTCGCCGACATCCTGACCGTCCAGGAGAACTTCAACTACGACATCAAGGGCAAGACCCTCGTCTTCATGGGCGACTGCAAGAACAATGTCGCTCGCTCCCTCATGGTCGTCTGCTCCAAGCTCGGCATGAACTTCGTGGCCTGCGGCCCCGAGGAGTGCATGCCCGCTGACGACGTCATCGAGGCCTGCAAGCCCATCGCCGAGGCTAACGGCTGCACCATCAAGCTGACCACCGACGTCAAGGACGGCGTCACCGGTGCCGACGTTATCTACACCGACGTGTGGGTCTCCATGGGCGAGCCCGACGAGGTCTGGGCCGAGCGCATCGCTCAGCTCACCCCGTATCGTGTCACCTCCGAGGTCATGGCTATGGCCAACCCGGGTGCCATCTTCCTGCACTGCCTGCCCAGCTTCCACGACACCAACACCACCATTGGCGCCGAGAAGTGCGAGCAGTTCGGCATCACCGAGCAGGAGGTCACCGACGAGGTCTTCGAGAGCCCCGCTTCCAAGATCTTCGACGAGGCCGAGAACCGCATGCACACCATCAAGGCTGTCATGTACGCCACGCTCAAGTAAGAGCATCTAGCATCTCGCTCGGGGTGTATTGCTGCACACCCCGAGCGGTTTTATCTGGTAATAATCTCGCATCAAGCGGCAGGCACGGCACGGAAGAGCCGCTTCTGGCGAGATCAGTAAATGATTTATGAAGGGGGGATGAGAACTATGACTGAGACCGCTAAGAAAAAGCGCGGTATGCCTTCATCGTTCACCATTCTTCTTGCTCTGCTGGCAATTGTCGCAGTGATTACCGTTATCGTCTCCGGCACGTCCGGCGGCGCGGTTACTGCCGCCCGTCTGAGCGATTTCTGCACCGCCCCGATTAAGGGCTTCGCTGACGCTCTGCCCGTCTGCCTCTTCGTTATGATCCTGGGCGGCTTCCTCGGTATGATGACCGAGACCGGCGCCCTGGACAACGGCATCGCCGTTCTGGTGCAGAAGCTTAAGGGCAACGAGATTATGCTCATTCCCGTGCTGATGCTCATCTTCTCCCTCGGTGGTACCACCTATGGTATGTGCGAGGAGACCGTTCCCTTCTACGCCCTGCTCGCCGCTACCATGATGGCTGCTGGCTTCGACCCCATGGTCGGTGCCGCTACCGTCCTGCTCGGCGCTGGCTGCGGCTGCCTGGGCTCCACGGTTAACCCGTTCGCCGTCGGCGCTGCCGTCGACGCTCTGACCGGCGTTGGCATTGAGGTCAACCAGTCCATCATCATCGGCCTCGGTGCCGTCCTGTGGATTGTCACTACCGCTATGTCCATCTTCTTCGTGATGAACTATGCCAAGAAGGTCAAGGCTGACAAGGGTTCCACCATCCTGTCGATGCAGGAGCTCAAGGACGCCGAAGAGGCTCACGGCAAGGCTGCTTCCGAGGTCCACAAGGAGGTCAAGCTCACCGGTCGTCAGAAGGGTGTTCTGATCGCCTTCGCCTTCACCTTCGTCGTCATGATCGTCGGCTTCATTCCGCTGGCCGACCTCAACGAGGGCGTCGCCAACTTCTTCGACGCTGGCGCTGTCTACGACGCCGACGGTAACGCCGTCGTCCAGGGCTGGTCTGCCCTGATCACCGGCCTGCCCATTGGCCAGTGGTACTTCGACGAGGCTTCCACCTGGTTCTTCCTCATGGCCGTCCTGATCGGTATCATCGGTGGCCTGTCCGAGAAGCAGATCGTTAACACCTTCATCACCGGCGCTGCCGACATGATGTCCGTTGTTCTCGTCATCGCCCTCGCCCGTGGTATCTCCGTCCTCATGGCTAACACCGGCCTCGATGTCTTCGTCCTCGACGCTGCCGCCAATGCCCTGGCTGGCCTGTCCGGCGTGATCTTCGCTCCCATGAGCTTCCTGGTCTACTTCGGCCTGTCCTTCCTGATCCCCTCGACCTCCGGTATGGCCACCGTCTCCATGCCCATCATGGGACCGCTGGCTGTTAAGCTCGGCTTCTCGCCTGAGGTCATGGTCATGATCTTCTCCGCCGCCATCGGTGTCGTGAACCTATTCACCCCGACCTCCGGCGCCATCATGGGCGGTCTCGCCCTGGCCAAGATCGAGTGGACGACCTGGCTCAAGTTTGCCCTTAAGCTCATCGTCGCGCTCTCCGTCGTCTGCGCCATCATCCTGACCGTCGCCTGCGTGTTGATCTAAGTACCCAACGGGTACCCCACGGAAACCTTGACGATCCTGTAGAGGATCACCTGGTCATCGTCTGTCCGGCGGGGTAAACCCACCGGTAGACTCCTACCTTTAGCCCCCTTCCGTTCCGTGCGCGGGAGGGGGCGCTCTTGTGTTCCGGCGTTTTACCAAACGCCGGAACCACTCGACGCTGCAAGCCCGCCAGAGCGGCAATCTGACGTTCAATCGTCGGGCATGGCCAAAAGGCCTATGCCCTCCTCTTTCACGTCACCTTGCTCGCTCTGGCGGGCTTTCGCTGACTTTTGCTCCACCTGCGGCGCTGCCATTGTTGGTGTTATGGGGCGGTGCAATGGGGTCAGGTTAGTTTGCACCAAATATGTCCGACAAGAGGTTTGACGGATGTTTGGTTGGTGCCTGTTGATGGTCTGGGTATCGGGGAGGGCGGGCTCCGTTATAATCGCCTAGAACATTAAATGGAAACGGGACGGGAGCCATATATGCGCCAGGGTTTCGACAACGCGAAGTATATCGAGCTGCAGGCTGCTCACATTAAGGAGCGCATCTCGCAGTTTGGCGGCAAGCTCTATTTGGAGTTTGGCGGTAAGCTATTCGATGACTATCATGCGAGCCGCGTGCTACCGGGTTTTGAACCGGACAGCAAGTTCCGCATGCTCAAGAGCATCGCCGACGATGTCGAGGTTATCATCGCGATCAACGCGAACCACATCGAGAAAAACAAGGCTCGTGGTGACCTCGGCATTACCTATGACGAGGATGTGCTGCGCCTGGTTGACCTGTTCCGCGGCAACGGCTTTGCTGTCGCGGCTGTGGTCATCACCCAGTACGCCGGCCAGCCTGCTGCCGATGTGTTCCGCAACCGCCTGAACGCGCTCGGTATTCCCGCCAAGCTGCACTATCCCATCGAGGGGTATCCGCACGATGTCGATCTGATCGTGTCCGACGATGGCTACGGCAAGAATGAGTTTGTCGAGACCACCCGACCGCTCGTCGTGGTCACTGCCCCCGGTCCTGGCTCGGGCAAGCTTGCCACCTGCCTGTCTCAGCTCTATCACGAGCACAAGCATGGCACGGCCGCCGGCTATGCCAAGTTCGAGACCTTCCCGGTCTGGAACCTTCCCCTCACGCATCCGGTCAACATCGCCTACGAGGCGGCCACGGCGGACCTCGACGATGCCAATATCATCGACTCCTTCCACCTTGAGGCCTATAACAAGACCACGGTCAACTACAACCGCGACGTCGAGGCCTTCCCGGTGGTCCGTGCTCTGATGGAAAAGATCCTGGGCAAGAGCCCCTATCAGAGTCCTACGGACATGGGCGTCAATATGGTCGGCTTTGCCATCACCGATGACGATGCCTGCCGCGACGCTTCCAAGATGGAGATCGTCCGCCGCTACTTTACCGCGGTCGAAAATGTGCGCCGTACCGGCGTGGGCGATGAGCAAGTCGACCGTCTCAAGATCATTATGAAGAAAGCCGGCATCGATAAGAACTACTCACCGGCGCGCTCGGCGGCCCTCACCAGGGAGCAGCTGACGGGTGGTCCCGTGGGTGCCATGGTTATGCCCGATGGCTCCGTGGTGACCGGCAAGACTTCCACGCGCCTGGGCGCTGCGAGCTCGCTCATCATGAATGCACTTAAGCATGTCTCGGGCGTCGACCTTGAGCTCGAGGTCATTAGCGATGAAGTGATCGAGCCCATCAGCAAGCTCAAGACGCATTTCCTGGGCAGCAAAAACCCGCGCCTCCACACCGACGAGACGCTTATGGCGCTGTCGATCACCTCGGCCACGAGTGAGACGGCCGCTCGCGTCCTTTCGGGCCTGGAGCAGCTGCGCGGTTGCGATGCCTTCTTTAGCGTGATTATCTCGCCGACGGACGAGACGGTACTGCGCAAACTGGGTATCAACGTGTGCTGCGAGCCCAAGTTTGAGCGCCGCGGTTTCTTCCATCGCTAAGTTTGAAGCACCGCGGTAATTGCATTGCATTTTGGCCGTATCGGGTTGGCGCCCGGTACGGCTTTTTGATCAATAAAGCGCCTATTTCGGCGAAAAATAGCTGTTTACCTGCCTAGAAACAATTTGAGCGGTATACAATAACCGTAACTGTTTCATCCTTAGCGGGATGCCGCATGATGGATATTACCTGCCATCGTGAGGTGTGTCGGTCGCGCACGGCGCGTTAGATGCTCGTGCTCGGTTTGAGGAGGCTGCTATGGCGGGCAAGGGTCGTGCGAGTGTCAACGATATGAAGCGTGTCGAGGTGCTGGTGTTGATGGAGATCGACCAGCAAACCGAAGACAATGGCGGGCCGTATGGTTTCTCGCGCAAAACGCTTGCCGAGCGCGTGGGGGTTTCGCCGTATCGTGCCCGCGCCGCAATCGATCGCTTGGATTCCGAAGGCATGATTGATGTCGTCTCGCGTTATAGCGACGACGGCGGTCAGCTTGCAAATGGCATTTGCCTCACCGAACGTGGCGAGTGGTATCTTGAGGGCGTCCGTACCGGCATGCTCGTTCAAGAAATGCTTGAGGACGAGGTTGCTGATCGATAGCAGCATGTAACCCTTGCCATAGCGACGCCGCCTGGGAAACCGGGCGGCGTTTTGTTTCAAGATTGAGAAATGCAATCGCACGCGAGAAAAATTGCGAACGGTCCGCGGCGCGAGTATTACAATGAAGACCCGTAAGATGTGGATAAACAACTTCTACGGGAAGCGCAGGTAACTCAATATGACCAAGCATGTGTTCGTAACCGGTGGCGTGGTTTCGTCCCTGGGCAAGGGTATCACCGCGGCCTCGCTGGGCCGTCTGCTCAAGTCGCGTGGCTACAAAGTAACGATGCAGAAGGCCGATCCGTATCTGAACGTCGACCCCGGTACCATGAGCCCCTTCCAGCATGGTGAGGTCTTCGTTACCGAGGATGGTTACGAGTCCGACCTGGACCTGGGTCATTACGAGCGCTTTATTGATGAGAACCTGACCCGCGATTCCAACTTTACGACCGGCGCCATCTATAAGAGCTTGATCGCCCGCGAGCGTCGCGGCGACTTTTTGGGCGGTACCGTGCAGGTGATTCCTCACGTCACCAATGCCATTAAGGACAAGTTCCGCCGCATCGAGGAGCAGACCGGCTCCGATGTAGTCATCACCGAGCTGGGCGGCACGATCGGCGACATCGAGTCCCAACCGTTTGTCGAGGCCATCCGTCAGTACCGCAAGGAGGCCGGCCCCGAGAACGTCTGCTACATCCACGTGTCGCTCGTTCCCTATATCGCCGCCGCCCACGAGGTCAAGACCAAGCCCACGCAGCATTCCGTCAAGGAGCTCCGCAGCTTTGGCATCCAGCCCGATATCATCGTGCTGCGCTCCGACCACCATATCGATGACGCTATCCGCGGAAAGATCGCAAGCTTCTGCGACGTCGACACCGATTGTGTCTTTACCAACGAGGACTGCGCGAGCATTTACGATGTTCCGCAGCTGCTTGCCGAGCAGGACTTTGACCTGCGCATTTGCGAGCGCTTGGGTCTGGACCCGCGTGAGCGCGACATGAGCGAGTGGAATGAGTTCCTGCGCAAACAGAATCACGCCAACCATCACGCCGACAAGGTGAAGATCGCCGTCGTGGGCAAGTACACGCAGCTGCCCGATGCGTACCTGTCGGTTATCGAGGCCCTGCACCATGCGGGCGTCTTCTACGATCGCCATGTGGACGTCCAGCTGGTCGACGGCGAGAGCCTCGACGAGCAGAATGTCTCCGAGGTTCTGGGCGACGCCTCGGGCATCCTGGTCCCCGGCGGCTTTGGCAAGCGCGCCCTGGAGGGCAAGATCCTCGCGGCCGAGTTTGCCCGTGAGCACAAGATTCCGTATCTGGGCATTTGCCTGGGTATGCAGGTGGCCGTGTGCGAGTTCGCCCGCAACGTCGTCGGCCTTGCCGGCGCCAGCTCCTCCGAGTTCGATCCGGACGGCCCGTTTAGCGTCATCGATCTGATGAGCTCGCAGGAGGACGTGACCGAGAAGGGCGGCACCATGCGCCTGGGCGCCTATCCGTGCAAGCTCGCCGCCGATACCCTTGCTCGCGAGGCATATGGCGAGGAGCTCGTCTACGAGCGTCACCGTCATCGCTTTGAGTTCAACAACGCCTTCCGTGACCAGCTCGAGGACGCCGGCTTGGTTATCTCGGGTCTGTCGCCCGACGAGCGCCTGGTCGAGATGGTCGAGCTGCCGCGCGACGTGCATCCGTGGTATGTGGCAACCCAGGCTCATCCCGAGTTCAAGAGCCGCCCGACCAACCCGCAGCCGCTGTTCCGCGAGTTCGTGCGCGCTTCGATCGGCCAGCACGAGGGTGTCGACCGTCTGCAGGTGACGCCCATGAACCTCGCTACGGACTAAGGGTGCCGGCGAATAAGGAACATACCGAAGCTACTCCCTCGTCGCTCGCCGTGGCGGCGGGGGAGTATCTCGATTACCTCGCGGTCGAGCGGGGTTTGGCGCGCAACACGATTGCGGCCTATCGTCGTGACCTGACGACGTACTGCGCCTATCTGGAGCGGGCGGGTATTGTGTCTTTTGAAGAGGTGACCCGTCAGGTCGTGGAGGGCTTTGTCGCCGACCGTCGCGATGGGGGCTATTCCGATGCCTCGGTGGAGCGTGCGCTTGCGACCGTGAAGGGCCTGCATGCCTTTTTGGTGCGCGATGGGGCTGTGGCCCAAAATCCAACGGCGGCGTTGCGCCTGCCTAAAAAGGCTGAGCGTTTGCCGGAGTATCTATCGGTGGAGGATGTCTCGGCGCTGCTCGATCAAGATTTCCCCGAGGGCGAGATGGGCTTGCGTGACCATGCCATCTTGGAAGTGCTCTATGGATGCGGTTTGCGTGTGAGCGAGTTGGTGGGACTCGATGTGGGCGATATCCATATCGACGATGGCTTTGTGCTCGTTCGCGGTAAGGGCTCGAAGGAACGCCTGTCCCCGCTGGTGGGAAGCGCGGCGCGAGCTCTGGCGCTTTATGTAACTGAGGGGCGTTCTCGCTTGGCGGCCCATGCCCGCGGAACCGAGACCTCGGCGGTCTTTTTAAATAAGAACGGCCGCCGTCTGTCGCGCCAGGGCATCCATGCCATCTGTGAGCGCTACGGGCGCCAGGTGGGACTGGTGGGGCTCCATCCCCATACCTTGCGCCACTCCTTTGCCACCCACATGCTCGCGGGCGGTGCCGACCTGCGTGTGCTGCAGGAGATTTTGGGCCATGCCGATATTTCGACCACGCAGGTCTACACGCATGTCGACCGAACGCAACTGACCGAGGTCTATCTGGCGGCGCATCCGCTAGCACATCGCTAGCACCTCGCTGACCTGCATATTTATAAATATTAAATGGGACGGGCCCCAGATTGCCGAGACGCACTTTTGCGCGCATGGGCAATCTGGGCCCCGTCCCATTTTTCGCCAGACACCGACGCGGTGGTGGGC
>DBFDVR010000010.1:0-4110 GCA_048321375.1 Collinsella sp. | reverse complement strand
AGAGCCGTTCGCTCGATCTCTGGTTTTCCCTTCCTATTGCAACTCGTAGGCTACCGTGCCTGGGATCTCACAAGCGATTCGAAGGAAATCTCGTCACGCGACTTTGACCTGGGAATCAAAATCGCGCGCGACGAGATGGATGACCGAATCCTCGCGGCAACCTATCGGGAACTCACTGCAGAGGACAAGCGATTCCTCATCGCCATGCTCGATGACGAGGAAGAGTCCACCACCGCTGACCTTGTCGAGCGCCTTAAGCGTTCGCCGCAGCAGGTCTCCCGCTACCGACGCCGCATGATAGATGCCGGCATCATCGGGGAACGAGGACGAGGGCTCGTCGCATTTGAATTGCCATTCTTCCGCGACTACCTCGCGGCTCAATGCGTGAAATAGGCATCAATGAGGCAAAGGGGCTGTCCCTTTGCCTCATTGTCTATAGGTAGCGGCCGGTAATGCTTGCGGAGCAGGCCGCGATGTCGCCCGGCGTACCGGAGCAGACGATTTGCCCGCCCGCATCGCCACCGCCCGGGCCCATGTCGACCACGTAATCGGCATTGCGGATAAGGTCGAGATCGTGTTCGATCACGATGACTGTGGCGCCCTTGGCAACGAGACCGTCAAACACGTTCAATAGCACCTGAACATCGAGCGGATGCAGGCCGATCGTGGGCTCGTCGAATACGAATACGGCATCGTCCTGCACGCGGCCCATCTCGCTCGCAAGCTTAAGACGCTGTGCCTCGCCGCCCGAGAGCGCCGGCGTGGGCTCGCCAAGTGTGAGATAGCCCAGGCCCAGGTCATGCAAGGTCTGCAAGCGCGTCTGAACCTTCTTGAGTCCCAGTGTGGCGTCGATGGCCTCGTCCACACTCATGTCCATGAGCTGCGGCAGCGTAAGCAGACTCCCGTCCTTGCCCTCGCGATGGATATGCGAGGCGGCCTCGGCGTAGCGCGAACCACGGCATGCCGGGCAGACGATCTCGACGTCGGGCAAAAACTGCACGTCGAGCGATATCGAGCCCGTGCCATCGCACGTAGGGCAACGCAAGGCGCCAGTGTTGTAGCTAAAGGCGCCCGCCTTGTAGCCGGCTGCCTTGGCTTCGGGCGTACGGGCAAAGGCGCGGCGCAGCTCGTCATGGATGTCGGCATAGGTCGCTACCGTCGAGCGCACGTTGGCGCCGATGGGCGTGGCGTCAATCAGGTTGGCGCGGGCAATGCCTTCGGCATCGACCCAGTGCACATGGCTTGGCAGGCGCTCGCCAGTTGCCTGAGCCTTGAGCGCCGGGATGAGCGTCTCGAGCACCATCGTCGTCTTACCCGAACCCGAAACGCCCGTCACCGCGACAAGGCGGCCGCGCGGGATATCGACTTCGAGCGGCTTGACGGTATGGATGGTATCGGTTGCCATGCGGATGTGGCCCTGGTCGAACATTTCGTCGTCAGTCACCTGTGGGCGCAAGCGTTTGGGGTCTGCGCGCAAAAACGGGGCGATGCGGCTGCCCTGCGATTGTTCGACCTCGTCCACCGTACCTGCAGCGATCACTTTACCGCCGCCCGCTCCGGCAACGGGGCCCATCTCGACCAGATAGTCGGCTTCCGCCAGCACGCGCGTGTCGTGGTCGACAACAACCACGGTGTTGCCGTCGCCCACCAGGTCGCGCATCACACCAACCAGGCCGTCGACATTGGCAGGATGCAAGCCGATCGAGGGCTCGTCCAGCACATAAAGCACGCCTGTCGATCGGTTGCGCACCACGCGAGCAAGCTGCACACGCTGGCGCTCACCCGTGGAGAGCGTGGCACCGGCGCGATCGAGCGAAAGGTAGTCGAGACCCAGGTCGACCAGACGATGGGCCACGCTCAAAAACGAATCGCAGATATCCGTCGCCATGGGCCGCATCTCGGGCGGCAAGGATGCGGGCACCCCGCGCACCCACTCAATCGCCTCGCCCAGCGTCATGGCCGCGGCCTGCGCCAGATTGATACCGCGCACTTGGGGCTGGCGCGCAGCCTCGGAAAGACGCGTGCCACCACAGTCGCGGCATGGCGCCTCGCGCAAAAAGCGCGCAACGCGTTTGAGCCCCTTATCGTCCTTAACCTTGGCGAGCGCATTCTCGACGGTATAGACGGCGTTGTAATAGGTGAAGTCGAGCGGCGTGGCGCCCTCGCCGTTTTTGGGAACGTAGAGAATGTGCTTCTTAACCGCCGGACCGTGGAACACAATGTCGCGCTCTTGAGGCGTGAGCTGGTTAAACGGCACGTCGGTGCGTACGCCCATCTCGCCGGACACCTGCTTCATCAGCTCCCACATGAGCGTGCCCCAGGGAAGGACCGCGCCTTCGTTGATAGTCTTTGACTCGTCGGGCACCAGGCTCGCCTCGTCCACCTCGCGCATGACACCGGTGCCGCCGCAGGTGGGACATGCGCCGCCGCTGTTAAACGCAAGGTCCTCAGCGCTCGGCGCGTAGAACTCGCGGCCGCACGCAGGGCACGTGAGCGACAGGCCCGCAGCTACGTTAAGGCTCGGCTCCACACGCGCCCCGCAGTGCGGGCACACGTGATGGGCACAGCGGCTAAAGAGCAGGCGCAGGCTGTTGTTGAGCTCGGTCATGGTGCCAAAGGTGGAACGCACGCCCGGCACGCTGGGGCGCTGATGCAATGCGAGCGCCGCCGGCACGTGCAGTACCTCGTCCACCTGGGCATGTTCGGCCTGCGTCAGTCGACGTCGAGTATAGGTGCTGAGCGCCTCCAAGTAGCGACGCGAGCCCTCGGCATAAAGAACCCCCAACGCCAGCGAACTCTTGCCCGAACCCGACACGCCGGCAATACCCACGAGCTTTCCCAGCGGAATGTCGATATCGATGTCCTTGAGGTTATGGACGCGCGCGCCACGTACCTCGATAGCCTGCGGGCTCATCTTCTGTTCCGTCACCTTTATCACCCTACTCATGCCATAAAACTCGATCGCGAATGTACGCGCCCAGCATGGGCACGGTAAACCGGACGAGGCCGTATCCGGCAGCTTCGATGACGCGCTCGCGAATCAGGCTTGCGCGATATTTACTCGCCCAGCTCTGGGTACGCTCGCAGCGCTCAATGATATCCGCCATGCGCGTCGGTTTGCCCTCATCAACCGCCATGGCCTCGATAAAGAGGCGCTGTGGACTGCGCAGCCCGTAATACAGGGGCGCGTCGACCGCTTCATAGAACTCGGAGACGGCATCGGCGTAGCCAGCCTCGACATCGCGCTCTTCAATGACCCGCGAGCTACGCCGGACAGCAGACCGCCACATGTAATATCCCACCAGCTGAACCATATAGGGATGCCCCATGCTCTTGCGCGCCGCAAGGTCCGCCGTCTCCGCGCCAACGTAAAGACCAGCATCTTTGACCGTCTGGATATATGAATCACGCACCTTGGGCAAGGATATCGCCCCCAGCGTACGCTGCTGGGCACGCCGCAAAAACGTCACGCTCGGCTCTTCGAGCAGGTCGTCAACCATACTGGGTAAGCCGGCGAACACCAGCGCAAGACCGCGCTGCTCGCTATCGGGCAAGCCCGTAGCATCCTGATCTCCGAGCACCTGCTGATAGAGAACGGCAAGGGCCGCCAGCTCCTCGATAGACGCCGATTGCGCCTCGTCAATCGCAAACAGTATGCCTTTGCCTGGACCGAGCTTCTTAAGGCGCTCGTTGACCAGCCCTCGCAACATCTCGCCCTTTGCCCGCACCGCCTCGACTGACATCCGACCAAACGACGGACCGAACTCCATTGACGTCACAACGGGTTTATTCAAGCGAAGCGCGTCGGCCAATCGGTCGCATAAGCCAAGCGAAGCGGAATCGGAGACAACCGCCCATCCGCGCTCGCTGGCTAAACGCTGCAGCTCCCGCAGGAGAACCGTCTTGCCGCAGCCGCGGTTTCCCGTAATGAGCATGAGCCTACCCGGCGCTCCGGCGCCGTTATCGAGCCCTTCCTCAAAATCTTCGATGACCGACTCGCGACCGATGAGTATCGGAGGCCGCTTGCCGGCAGTGGGCTTAAAGGGATTTGGATTCATGTCGGGCTCCTCGGATTGGCAAACGCTGTCTATAGTTATACCAACTTATACC
>DBFDVR010000009.1:0-8720 GCA_048321375.1 Collinsella sp. | reverse complement strand
CCGGCGTCGTAGCCGAAGGTCGCGGCACGTACCTCCCCGGTCATGACGTCGAGGGAGACGGCCTTTATCGAGCGGGCGTGGACGTCGAGGCCGATGAAGGTGGTAGTATCGAGCATGGGAGCCCCTTCCATGAATGCGGCGCGGCCGCCACGGTTGGATTAGACACTCACCATTGTCGGCCTAATCCGCGGTCTTTCATGCAGCAGGGGCTCTCAATGTTTTTATGTCCTGCTCATATCGTCTGTGCACAGGGACTGAGCTGGTCTGCACCACCACAAAGGTGCCTGGCCCCTTTGTGGCGATCGGCTGCTAGGCGGTGGGGAGTTCTGGCGTGTTAGCCGGCTGCTGCGGCTTGAGGTGGGCGTTGCGCCAGATGATCTGGATGATGTAGCCGAGCATAAAGACAAAGGCCACGCCGCTGATGAAGCCGCCTACGAGGGGAAGCCCCGTGAGGGCGCCGGCGATCACGCCGCCAGCGGCTGCCATGGCGTAGCGGTTTTGGTTGTGTCCGACCATGCGGACGATTGCGCACCCCGCAAAGGCACTCGACACCAACGCGATGCCGATAACGCCGCACAAGAGGGCTCCGGCAACCGACAGGCCAGCGATAGAGATAGTCAGCAGTAGGACGGCGGGGGCGATAGCAATCGTACCCAGAAGACCGCTCACCCACAGGGACGTGGGGCGCTGGTGGAGCATGCCGGCGGCGCCGGCGGTCGCACGCGGGAAGACGAGCTCGAGTAGCAGGGCGACAAAGCAGGTGGAAAGCGCCGCGGCGACGATACCGCCGATGACATCGTTAACGGTGGAAGTATCCTCGTTCTCGGTGCGGTCGATCTTGAGTGCGCCGACCTCGGCTCCCGCGGCGCGCTCGGGGTCCTCGGAGACGTGCGCGTTCACGGTGCCGGTGATGTGGGCGTTCTTGCCCAGGATGAGCTTGTCGGCCCAAACCTCGACATCGCCATCGACGGTGCCGTCGATGGTTACCGTATCGCCCGCGAGCGCTGCCGACTTGGTGGAGCCTCGCAAGGCAACCGTCTCGCCTATCGCGTAGAAACAGTTAGCGGTGCTGTCGGAATTGAGAACGACATGCTGGCCAGCAACGGTCACGCTGCCATCAACCGTGGTCTTGGCAATGTCGATGGTGCGTGCCGCCAGACGGACGGCGCCGCCCACCGTGCAGTCGCGGATCGAGAGAGTATCGCCCGTGGCGATGATATCGCGGTCGATGGACGTATCGTCCAAGTTGAGGGCCTGACCTGCCCAGTACAGGTCACCTTCGACGCCGGACGGATTGGCGTCATTGTCGGTCGCAAGTACGTTGCCTGCGGTGTCCGTGCCGGCGAACGACGCCGTGGGAAGCGCGGTGATCGCCAGCGCGATGAGCGCGAACAGGATGGTGATGCGGCCCCATGCTTTACGGCGCTGGGTCAACGGGAATTGATTACAGGGCATAGTGAATCCTTCGTCAGATGCTCGATATGCATCTAACAGGGTACCCAACGCGTGGGCGCTCTAAAAGAACCTCTCGGTTGCATTTCGAGGGGTTGTGTCGTGCTGCCTACTTTTTACGGTGCAAAAAGCGCGCGATGTCTTCTTCGGTGGGGCTTTTGATGTCAAAGCGCAGCGAGAGCCAGCGCAGGCCCATGGTCACGACAACGCATACGACCAGCGCGGCGACATTGCTCATGATGCCGCTCATAACGAGACACACATAGCTTGTCGATCCGGCGATGGCCGCGATGGCATAAAAGTTAGTGCGTTGGAAAATGCCCGGAACCACGCCCATAAAACCGTCGCGCAGCATGCCGCCGCCCACCGCGGTAAAAAAGCCCATCATGATGCACACCGCCGGCGCAAAGCCGTAGACCAGCGCCTTGTCTGCGCCGGTTGCCGCATAGATGCCGACCGAGATGATGTCGAGCAATGGGATGAGTTTCTCGGGTTTATCGACGATTGCCGGGAATATGTAGATGATGGCCGCCGTGGCGATGGAGAGCGGCAGCGCCATCGGCTGGTTGAGGATGTAGACGTTGCCCACCTGCAGCGTCATATCGCGCAAAAGACCGCCGCCCAGGCCGCAAACCACCGCGAGCGCAACTGCACCCACCAGGTCGAGTTTGTGCTCGCGTGCAACCAGCACACCCGAGATCGATGCAGCGACAACGGCGAACATCTCGAGCCAAAACGGAATGGCGACCATGGCATCCGATGCATGTGAGGTAATGGTTATGGCAGCGACGACGGGCAAGATGGGGTCCTTTGGATCGTGGGTTTAGACAATGCCCGTACATAGTACATGGTTGTCGGGCGTGGCGACCCTATTGCTCGGTAAACGGTTGACAGCGGATGCTGACATGGCATTGCTGGAATGCCAGGGATCCAAAACATGTACGCCACCCTCCAAAAACGACATTTTTCGACATCTTTGGAGGCGGACGTACATGTTTGGATTGAGCTCACAGCATGAGTGAGTTGATTTACTCACATCCGGTATATTTCCCCACTTCAACGGACATAAGAGTTGGATACCGGCTCAGAGCGAGAGGCCCTTAATGGATACCCCTGTTCTCATTTCGCATAAAACCGCATGGCTTGTCCATCATGCACCCCAGAATTTGGTTCAGTCTCTTGCGCGGCACGACTACCAGATAGGCGCACAAGGCATCTCAACCCAGCAACGTGTTGCGCGCATACGACAGGCTCTTACCGACTGCGGCATTCCGTCCGATATGCTTAAGACTATCGATATCGCGGTTGTATTCGAATTCGAGCGAATTCGTACCAAAGGCGTCGTTTGTCACATTCTTGGACAAAATCTTCCCTACGAGCATATTAACGAGTTGACGCCCGGAATCTTCATCACCGACGAAGCCTTCACCTTTGTGCTCGCTGCCGAGTGGATGGATAGGATCGAATATCTCGAATATGGCTATGAAGTTTGCGGCGATTATCGCATGAGGCTCAATCCCGCCGACCCTTATACCGGGCAACCAGCCACTACCTCCAAGGATGAAATAACCAAACTGCTCGATCGGCACCCCGGCAAACCCGGTGCCACACGTGCACGGCTCGCGCTCAGGCACATCTACGATCACTCGGCCTCGCCTATGGAGACCGCTTCGGCAATTGCCCTCTCGCTCCCAACAAGCGAAGGCGGCGTTGGTATCCGAGGTATCGAACTCAACAAACCGCTCGAGATCCCTCAACGTCTCTGGCATTGCACAAAAGCCCGAACACTCAAAATCGATGCCCTCATTACCTATAAGCGCAGGGAGCTCGGTATCGAATATAAGGGCGGTTTTCACGATGAGTTCGAGCGCAAGGGAGCAGATGCGGAGCGAGAGGCCGTTCTCTCCCAAATGGGATATCGAATCGTTACGCTCACTTCGGCTCAGTTCGGCAGCCAGCTCGCCTTTCACCGCGCCATGAACAACATTCGCGAAGCACTCGGCATGCCTCGCTGTACCGACACCGGGTACCAGCGAGAGCAAAACGAACTACGCAAGGCGCTTATTCGCAACTGGAAGGGCATGCGAGACGAAGAGGCACCTTCCGAATAGTGCCGCTCCCGTGAACTCAATCCAAACGTGTACGTCAGCCTTCAAAGATGTCGAAAAATGTCGGTTTTGGAGGGTGACGTACATGTTTGGGGAAGCGTGGGATCGAGACGTATTTCGATAACAAAAAAGCTCCCATTCTCGGGAGCTCTCTCAATCTAAATGGCGGAGGAGGAGGGATTCGAACCCTCGTGACCTTATACAGGCCAAACGGTTTTCGAGACCGCCGCATTCAACCACTCTGCCACCCCTCCGCGTGGGGTAAAAACAAAGCAGGCTCGAAGGCCTGCTTTGGAATTAACTGGCGGAGAGTCAGGGATTTGAACCCTGGAGACGCTTTTGACGCCTACACGATTTCCAATCGTGCTCCTTCGGCCACTCGGACAACTCTCCGTTAAATGCGAAAGTCAGTATACACGAGGAATCGCAAAGTGCAAACAGAAAAGTTGGCATTTTTTAAAACGCTTGGCCGCGTTTGGCGTTGCAGCGGGGTTTGAGATGCCAAAAAACGGCTTCCGACCAGCGTAGTTGATCAACTCAATTGTTCAAAAGGGGTATTTATAAGCGATTTGGCAATGAATTTAAAAATCTTTGGGTGGTGCTGTGGGCCACTGGTATGCATTTTGTGACCACAACCATGCGCCCGTTGACCTGCGACTTGGCTCAGCTTGTCCTCACGGCACCGTATCTTGTCCACAGATCCGTCAAGCTTTTGGTCAGCATTTGGTTGGAATGCGCATGAAACGTCGTGCGAGTATGGGCATATGTGGAGGTCATGAGGTTGTAGCTGCATATTCTTGCAGCCTAGGAGGTTGAAAGATATTATTACCAAGTCTTTTCCTGCTTCAGGCGCACCTTCACGACCTGAAGCCACATTTGCCCAGAGGAGGTGACAATATGAAGGCTTATGAACTGCTGTTCTTTGTTGACCCGTCGCTCGACCCCGAGACTCGTCTCGCTGTTATGAAGCGTATCGATACCACGATCGCTGAGGGCGCTGGCAAGGTCGACTCCGTTGACGAGTGGGGCAAGCGCAAGCTCGCCTACGAGATCAACGACCTCACCGATGGTGACTACACCCTCATCAACTTCCACGCAGATCCTACCCAGATCGCCGAGCTTGATCGCGTCCTGCGCATCACCGACGCTGTGGTCCGCCACATGATCGTCCGTCGCGACGACCAGGAGTAAGACTGTCGTTTTGGACTGGGCTTGTGCCCCAAGAGGAAGTAGTGAGTTATGAGCATCAATCGAGTGAACATCACCGGTAACCTCACCCGCGATCCCGAGCTGCGCGCCACCGCCGGCGGAACCCAGGTTCTGTCCTTTGGCGTCGCCGTGAACGATCGTCGCCGCAACGCGCAGACTGGCGAGTGGGAGGACTATCCCAACTTTGTCGACTGCACCATGTTCGGCACCCGCGCCGAGGCCGTGAGCCGTTTCCTGGCAAAGGGAAACAAGGTCGCGATCGAGGGCAAGCTGCGCTACAGCTCTTGGGAGCGCGACGGCCAGCGCCGGAGCAAGCTTGAGGTCATCGTCGATGAGATCGAGTTTATGAGCTCCCGTGGTGGCCAGGGTGGCTACGATCAGGGCGGTTACGCCCCCGCAGCTCCCGCGCCCGCAGCACGTCCTGCCGCACCGGTGGCTACGCCGCCCGCGGTCGACGTCTACGATGAGGACATCCCGTTCTAAGGGTTGTTCACCTATTTTTGAGTGAGAGGCGGCTTCGGTTCGCCGAAGTTGCCAAACGAAAGGTATTTTGACATGGCTAATGATTTTTCTGCACGTCAGCCGCGTCGTAAGTACTGCCAGTTCTGCAAGGAGAACACTGAGTTCATCGACTATAAGGACACTCAGCTTCTCCGTAAGTACATGACCGACCGTGGCAAGATCAAGCCCCGTCGCGTCACTGGCGCTTGCACGCAGCATCAGCATGACATCGCCAACGCCATCAAGCGCGCCCGCGAGATGGCTCTCCTGCCGTACACCGTCCCCGTGGTTTCCTCTCGTGGCAACCGCGACCGCGGCTAAGAAGGGAGACGCATCATGAAGGTTATTCTTCTCGATGAGATCAAGGGCAAGGGCGGCGAGGGTGACGTCGTAGAGGTCGCTCAGGGTTACGCTGAGAACTTCCTGTTCCCCAAGAAGCTCGCTGTTGCCGCCACCAAGGGCAACCTCAAGCAGCTTGACGAGCGTCGCAACAACATCGCCAAGCGCGAGGCCGTCCGTCTGGCTACCGCCAACGAGACCAAGGCTGCCTTCGAGGGCAAGACGGTCACCGTTGA
This sequence comes from Collinsella sp., assembly GCA_048321375.1. Lineage (GTDB taxonomy): Bacteria > Actinomycetota > Coriobacteriia > Coriobacteriales > Coriobacteriaceae > Collinsella. The sequence goes on along the minus strand of DBFDVR010000009.1, from coordinate 2,875 downwards.
CGTCAAGGTCGGCGACGAGGGCATCCTCTTTGGCTCCGTTACCGCCGCTATGATCGCTGACGCCATCAAGGCTCAGCTCGGTATGGACATCGACCGCAAGCGCGTCGAGCTCGGTAAGCCCATCAAGGTTGCCGGTGCCCACACCGTTGCCATCTCGCTGTACCGCGAGATCAAGGCCGAGGTTGTCGTTCTCGTCGGCGTTACCGCCGAGGAGCTCGCTGCCGAGGCTGAGGTCGAGGAGGCCGCTGAGGTCGCCGAGGCCGAGACCGCCGAGGTCGAGACTGAGGCTGCTGCCGAGTAGCATTTGCTGCAACGCAACAATCTTGTTCTAAGAAGGGCGCTCTGGGAAACCAGGGCGCCCTTTTGTTTTTTTTGCGCTGAGTGAGTGTCATGGTGAACGTTGCGTCGAAGTCCTATATACAGGACCGTTCATCCGTTTGGTTCGGTGATGATTGGCGGCGCGCGGCGCGTTTTGGGACCGTGGCTGATACTATGGATGCTCGCAAGCGATATGAATGAGGATGCTCATGGCATATGACGATAGGGAGACCGGGCTGACGGTCGAGGACCGCGGCTCAAAGTTGGGTCTTCCCCAAAACCAAGATGCAGAGGCCAATGTACTGGCCGCTATGCTGCTTTCGCCCGAGGTGGTCGAAGAGGCCCAGGTCGAGCTGCAGCCCGATGACTTCTACCGGCCCATTCATAAGACCATCTATACTGCGATGGTCGATATGTACAACAGCCGCATTCCCATCGACTCCATCTCGCTGATCGATTACCTGCGAAGCATCAATAAGCTCGATGCCGTGGGCGGCGAAGCGTACATTTTGGAGCTGATGGGTCAGACCCTGTCGCTCGTCAACTGGCAGCACCATGCCGCCATCGTTCGCCGCGATTCGATGCTGCGCGAGCTGATCGGCGCCACCAACGAGATCAACGCGCTGGCATATAACGCCCCCACCGACACCAAAGAGGTCGTGGAGCTGGCCGAGAGCAAGCTGCTCAAGGTCACGGCACGCGAGGTCAAGTCGAGCTACAAGACGCTGACCGAGTTTATGGTCGAGGCCTATAACGAGGCCGAGGAAGTGTGCCAGGCCGGTGGCCAGGCTGCGGGCGTGCCCACGGGCTTCCCGTCGCTCGACCGCATGCTCATGGGTTTTCGCGAAGGCCAGCTCATCATCATCGGTGCCCGTCCTGCCGTGGGTAAGACGTCGTTCGCTCTGAATCTGGCGCTCAACGCTGCCGCTGCTGGTTATACCGTCGGCTTCTTCTCGCTGGAGATGTCGGGCAAGGAAATTGCCCAGCGTCTGATTTGCGCCTATGCCATGATCTCGATCAGTGATTTCCGCATGGGCCGCATTAGCCCCGAGCAGTGGGCCAATATCAACGAGGCCACGCAGACCTTGTCCAAGCTGGATATTCTGATTGACGATACGCCCGGCACCACAGTGACCGAGATTCGCGCCAAGAGCCGCCGCATGCTCCATAACAAGGAGAAGGCAATCATCATCCTGGACTACCTGCAGCTGGTGAGTCCTCCGCCGGGACGCCGCTCTGAGAGCCGTACCGTCGAGGTTTCGGAGATGTCGCGTGGTCTGAAGATCATGGCCAAGGAGCTCAAGATTCCGCTCATCGCGCTGTCGCAGCTGTCACGTCAGGTCGAATCCCGTACCGGCAAGCGCCCGCAGCTTTCCGACCTTCGTGAATCGGGCTCCATCGAGCAGGACGCCGATATCGTTATGTTCTTGGACCGCTCCGCCGACGAGGCCGAGGCCTCGCGCGACGATCGACCCGACGAGGGCGTTACGCGTATCGTCGTGGCCAAGAACCGTTCGGGCCCGATCGGCGACGTCGACCTGATGTTCCTGCCGGCATCCACCAAGTTCTATGAGCTTGATGGGGCACATGCCGAGGAGTAGGACAGGCGCCCGTTGCACGGGTATACTGGGAATGTTTTGTGCTTCTGCGTGCCGGCGTGGCGCGTAGACAGTCCATGAATGTAAGGAGTAAACATGCCGTCAACCGTTTTGGTCGGTGCCCAGTGGGGCGATGAGGGCAAGGGTAAGATTTGCGACCTGGTCGCCGGCGACTTCGATGCCGTCGTGCGCTACTCGGGTGGCAACAACGCCGGTCACACCATCGTCGTCAACGGCAAGAAGTACGGCCTGCACCAGGTGCCCTCCGGCATCATGTATTCCGACCACGTGTCGGTGATCGGTAACGGCTGCGTCGTCAACCCCAAGGTTGTCCTTGAGGAGATCGACATGTTCGAGGCCGACGGCATCACCACCAAGAACCTCAAGATTAGCGGCAACGCGCATGTCATCATGCCGTACCACATCGATCTGGATGGCGCCTTTGAGCAGAAGCTCGGCAAGAAGAACATCGGTACCACCAAGCGCGGCATCGGTCCGTGCTATCAGGACAAGATGGCTCGCATCGGCCTGCGCATGCAGGACATGCTGGACGAGGCGCTGTTCCGCGACAAGCTGGAGACCGCTCTCGCCCGCGTGAACCCCGAGCTCGAGCTCATCTACAACCTGCCCACCTACACCGTGGATCAGATTTGTGACGAGTACCTGCCGATGGCCGAGCGCCTGCGTCCCTACATCACCGAGACGAGCCTGCTGCTCAACAACATGATCGACGAGGGCAAGGACCTGCTGTTTGAGGGCGCCCAGGCGACGCTACTCGACATCGACCACGGCACCTATCCGTACGTGACGTCTTCCAACTGTACCGCCGGCGGTGCCATCACCGGATCCGGCGTCGGTATGAAGAATGTCGACCGCGTGCTGGGCGTCATGAAGGCCTATATCACCCGCGTCGGTTCGGGCCCCATGCCCACCGAGCTTTCCTATGAGTCCGAGGCCGG
>DBFDVR010000008.1:0-83803 GCA_048321375.1 Collinsella sp. | reverse complement strand
AAAAACGCCGTATTGCCCCGCGAAAAGGGGGAAGCACCACCAACTTTCCAACGAGAAAGGAGGTGAGAATGTGGAACCTAATAGCAGGGAGTTTTACAAACAATGTGCTTTTCAGAAGTTTTGTAATACGGTGCTGCACAATGAAGCGTGTGACGCTCACAGGGAGCTGCACAGGCATAAGGCAAGGGAAGTCACCTTTTCCGATTTGCCCTTAGACGAAGCGCGGCAGCTTCATACCTTTGATGAATATTTCAAACGGGAAACCGCCGAAACCGTCTTTGAGAAAGCCGGGAAGAAAATCACGCCGAAGCTGCTTCTTGAAGCAATCCGTACTTTGCCGGAAGAAAAGCGCAAAGCCGTACTCCTGTACTATTTCGAGGGAATGAACGACACCGAGATTGCGAAGTTGTTCAATACATCGAGAAGCACGATACAGTACAGGCGGACAAGCTCTTTTGAGAAATTAAGAAAATATCTGGAGGAAAATGCTGATGAATGGGACGAATGGTAACGAACCCGGCTACCCGGAAAATGCCCTTGTTCCCTATCCTGTCATTGTGGCAGCGACAATGGTTGTCCGGCGTTTGCCCAGATTAACCTGCCAAAGATGAACCTGTCCCTTTTTGGCGGGTTACTCGGCGCCCTCAAGAGCGCCGAGTAACCTGTCCTGGGATTCAAGCTGTAGCGAGCTACCGACGCACCCACATCCGCATTATTGCATAAACCGCCACGTCGAATGCATATTTCGGCGGGGCAGTTGCTACTTGTCCACGGGTACCCCAGGGGGCGGCGTGCAAATTCCGGAGAATTCAGCATCCCGGAGTCCGCGGGTGTGGGAGCGGGCGCACAAAAGCGCATTGAAAGCCTGACTTTGAGCTCCGGCGCCTCGAGGACCGCTCATTTTTTGCAGAATGCGGCCCGCGGCGCCTGTCTCTCGCCCAAAATCCAGTATGCAGGCACCCTCGGCTGCTGAATACTCCCAAAAATGCACGCCGCATCCTACCCCGGGCACTTGCAGCAAGAAGACGAATAGCCTCGGCCTCCCCGGTTACCGCAGGAGGCCCCAAGGCTTACCTCCCAAATCTTTCCGCAGGACGGAAGGACCCCGCCGCGCGAAGCGCGCAGCGGGGTCCTGACATGTCCGAGGACGATTTGGGAGGTAAGCCCTGGGGCCTCCGATGGGAGCAGTTCCAGCCGGGGCTATTCGTCGCCGAAGCTGATGCCCAACGCCTTGGCCTCGCGTACCAGGTCGCTCTGGGGATCGACATACTTGAGCTTGCCGGCGACATCCTCGAGCGGCATGTGGCACATCTTGCCATCGCGCAGGGCAATCATGTAGCCAAACTCGCCGCGCAGGCAGCCGAGCGCTGCCTCGACGCCGCACTGGGTCGCAAAGATGCGGTCCTGGGCGTCGGGCTGGCCGCCGCGCTGCGTGTGGCCGGGGATGGCGACACGGGTCTCGCGACCGGTCTTGGCCTCGATCTCCTTGGCGATGTCGTAGACGATCGACGGGCTCGTGCGCTCGGCGAGTTTCTTCTTGTACTCCTTCTTGGACAGCGCCGCGTCCTCCTTGGAGATGGCGCCCTCGGCGACGGCCACGATGGTAAAGCGGCTGCCGGTCTCCATGCGATGCTCGATGGTCTTGATGACGTTATCCATGTCGTAGGGAATCTCGGGAATCAAGATGACATCCGCGCCGCCCGCGACGCCGGCGTACAGCGGGATCCAGCCAACCTTGTGGCCCATGATCTCGATGACAAACACGCGGCCGTGGCTCGAGGCGGTAGTGTGGATGTCGTCGATGCACTTGGTGGCGACGTCGATGGCGCTCGTAAAGCCAAACGTCAGCTCGGTGCCCCAGGTGTCGTTATCGATGGTCTTGGGCAGGGCGATAACGTTGAGGCCCTCTTCGCGCAGGCGGTTGGCGGTCTTGGTGGAGCCGTTACCGCCCAGCATAAACAGGCAGTCGAGCTGCAGCTTATGATAGGTGTGGACCATCGCCGGCACCTTCTCGACACCATCGGCTTCGGGGGTATCCAGGCGCTTGAACGGCGTGCGGCTCGTGCCCAGGATGGTGCCGCCGCGGGTGAGGATGCCGCTAAAATCGGCGGGCGTCATGACGCGGAACCTGCTGTAGATAAGGCCCTGATAGCCGTCCTCAAAGCCATAAATCTCGATAGGCTCTTCGCTATTGGTCATAAGCGTTTTGACAATGCCGCGCATGGTGGCGTTGAGCGCCTGGCAGTCGCCGCCACTAGTAAGAAGACCGATTCTAAGCATGGTGAATCCTTCCGGGCAAGTTATAACATGCGCATAAGTTTACCCCCGCACACTGTTGATACGGGGGTAAAACGTGTTAGCTCAAATGTATGGAAATGTAAGCAACGTCAGGCCAGCGTAAGGACGACGGTGCCAGCTCCTTACAGCGCGAAGGCATCGATGTCGCCCCAGTGGCGGCGCAGCGTGATGGCGGCAGCGGGCTCGGTGTTGTCAAAGACGACCGACCACTGCGTGTTGCTGGTGATGTCTTCCGGATTGGGCTCTTGCGCCGCAGCGCGTAGGGCCTTCCAAGCGACTGCCTCGTTCTGGGCACCGACATGGGCGTCAAGGACATCGGCGATTGCGACGGCGCGCTCTTTACCATGGCCCAGCTCGCCATTCTTTTGGTTGGGCAGCATTTCGTCGCCATAGCAGGCATAGAAGTTCGTAACCTGGCGTACAGGAGTCGCTTTGAAAGCGCGGTCCGGATCGCGCGGATCCCACTCTACTACGCGCGCGTCACCGGCGGCGTCGTTGATAAAGAAGTGGTAATCGCGTCCTGCCATAGCGTGCATGTCGTAGGCGGAAAGCAGGTCGACAGCTTCTTGCGTGGTGGCGGCACGGTCGAGCACCAGACGGATGGCGAGCGAGGTATTGATGACGGGGCGTTGCGTGTCCTGGTCACAGGGCTTGGAATCCAGAGTGAGTACGGCAATGGACACGCCGCATTCGTTAACACCGTCGAGCTGGGCAAACGGGCCCATGAGTGCGGCGGCGCGTCCGCCGACGGAGTCAAGCGGAGTGTTATCACCCAGGTTGTTAAGGGCAGCAAACCCGATGGAGGCATAGCCGCCGCGTGGGTGATTGCGCACCAGCAGCGCCGAGGTGTCGTCTTTAAAGTCGTAATTGCGACCGGTGCGCACGCGGCCTTCGGCATCTACGGCGACAAAAGCGCTGCAGGCAAACTGGGGCGCCTGGACATGTACCGGCACACCGGGCAGCACCTGCGCCACCACGGCATCGATGTAGGCCTGGTCGTCGCGCACGCCAGCGGCGATGATGCGATCAAGATCGTAGTCGTAGGCGATGTCGATTGCGTACAGGTCATAGCCATCCGCGTAGCCGGTCAGGCGTTTGAGCGACGCGGCGGACTTGATTTGCTTGTGATAAACGATACCGGTGGCAGCGGCAAGGCCGACGGCGACTCCCGCGACACCGCAGGCGATGGCAATGTTACGTGGCTTCATGACGGTTCCTCTCGTCCTGTTAGCGCAATTGTCGCAAAAGGGGCGCGGGCATGATGGCTCAACTTGGTGAGCGGTGCGGAATTAAGCACGGAATGAAGAGTGCGGCGCTGGCGTGGCGGGGTATGCTGGAGGGGACCATCAACCCAGCGAAAGGGGAGAGCATGACGGATCAGGAAACGCCCGAGCGCGCGCACGTGACGGCCGACGATATCGAGGCCGCCAACGACCTTATCGACTTTATCGAGGCATGCCCCAGCATGTTTCATACGGCGGCGACCATTATGGCCGAGCTCGACGAGGCGGGCTTTACCTACCTGCCCGAGAATGCGGCGTGGGACATCGAGCCGGGCGGGCGTTATTACACGCAGCGCAACACCTCGAGCGTTGTTGCCTTTAAGGTGGGCGAGGACCTGGCCGCGACGTGGGGCGAGGACGGCGTTGCCGGCGACTACCATTTTCAGCTGACGGCGTCGCACAGCGACTCACCGACGTTTAAGGTTAAGGCCGTGCCCGAGCTCGACGGCGCGGGCGAGACGCTGCGCCTGAACACCGAGGCCTACGGCGGCATGATCGACTACACCTGGTTCGACCGTCCGCTGGCACTCGCGGGCCGCGTGCTGGTACGCGAGGGCGACCGTATTGAGAGCCGCCTGCTTGCCACCGAGCGCGAGGTCGCTATTATCCCGAGCCTTGCCATCCACATGAACCGCGGCGTTAACGAGGGCTTTGCGCCTAATCGTGCTGTCGACCTGTGCCCGCTCATCAGCGCCGGTGACCTTAAGCAGGGCGACTTTGATGCTCTGATCGCCGACGAACTGGACGTTGAGCCCGAGCAAATTTTGGGCCGCGATCTGTTCCTGGTCAATCGTCAGGATGCGCGCATTTGGGGTTGGGCCGATGAGTTTATCTCGACGCCCAAGCTCGACGACCTGGCCTGTGCCTATACCTCGCTGCAGGCATTTTTGGGCGCCGAGAACGCGCACGACGTCTCGGTCTTTTGCTGCTTTGATAACGAGGAGGTTGGCTCCGAGACCAAGCAGGGCGCCATGTCGACCTTCTTGGCCGACGCGTTGCGACGCATCAACGGGTCGCTGGGCTTCGATGATGAGTCGTACCATCGCGCACTTGCCGCCTCGATGCTCGTGAGCTGCGATAATGCGCATGCCGTGCACCCCAACCACGCCGAGAAGTGCGATGCCCGCAACCAGGTCGTGCTCAACGGCGGCATCGTCATCAAGGAAGCCGCCAACCAGCACTACTGCACCGATGCCTTTAGCCGCGCGGTGTTCCAGGCTATTTGCGATGACGCCGACGTACCCACGCAGGCCTTCGCCAACAAGAGTGATATGGCGGGTGGCTCCACGCTCGGCAACCTGTCGAACATGCAGGCGAGCATGCATGCCGTGGACGTGGGCCTGCCGCAGCTGGCCATGCACTCGAGCTACGAGACCGGCGGCGTGCGCGACGTGATGTACGCCATCCGCGCCCTCACCGCCTTCTACGAGCGAAACCTAACCATCAACGGCGCCGAAAGCGTGGAGCTCTAAAACCTACCAAAAAGGGACAGGTTCATTTTGGCAGGTTTTATCTGGGAAAATGCCTCAATGCCAACAGCTGGACAGAATTGTTATGACACCGCAGGTTGGGCAAACGTCAGCGAGCGATGTCCAGAGCGAACAAGTCGGCATGAAAAAGGCGAGGCATTGACCTTCTGGTCGTGCCTCGCCTTTTGAATGGCAAATTGTCGCTCTGGGCGGCGCGCAGCGTCGACCGGTCCGCCGTTCGTTAGAACGGCGGAACAAGATTAGTGCTCGATCCAACAACGTAAAGTTTCGCCGGCTTGCAGGTGACGCAGGTTCTCTGCGGCAATGTCGACCACATTGTTGAGCGTAGCTGCCAGGTGGAACCAACCGGAGACGTGCGGCGTGATGAGCATGTTGGGTGCATCCCACAGTGGGCTTGTCTCAGGCAGCGGCTCGGGGTCGGTGACGTCGACCGCGGCGCCGGCGAGATGACCCGACTCCAGGGCGGCAACCAAGTCGTCGGCGACCACAAGGTCGCCGCGGCCGCCGTTGGCAAAGAAGGCGCCCGGTTTCATCGCGGCGAAGAACTCGGCGTTCGCCAGGCCGCGGGTCTCGGGCGTGCTGGGCATAAAGGATGCGACGATGTCGGCCTCGGCCAGGCGCTCGGACAGGGCGTCCATGCCGTCCATGTCCTCAAACACAATGGGGTAGACGAGTGGATGGCGCTTGATGCCGCGGACGTGCGCGCCCATGTCGCGGCAGAGCGTGGCGAAGTGGCCGCCGATATCGCCCGCGCCCAGCACCAGCACATTGGCGTTTTTGAGCGAGGTGACCGGCCCTAAATCCTCCCAGCGATGCTCGCGCTGCAAGTCGTGATAGTCGGGCAGGTGCTTCATCATGGAAAGGACCATGGCAAACATGTGCTCGCTCACGGCTTGGCCGTAGGCGCCCACCGAGCAGGAAAGCTTGGCGTCGGCTGGCACGGTGCCGGCGGTCAAGTAATCGTCATAGCCGGCGGTCTGCAATTGCAACAGCTGGAGGTGCTTGCACGCGGTAAGCAGGGCAGGGTCAATGTTGCCCAAGATCACGTCGGCGTTGGCGACCTGCTCACGCGTGATGGCGTCGGAGCTCGTGTAGATAAAGTCCTCGCCCGGAGCGCTCGACTCGAGGATCGCGCGGTGACGATCGTTGACGGGCAACAAAACCAGGATGTTCACAAGCAGTCCTCTCCGTTCAGCCTGCCAAAAAGGGACAGGTTCATTTTTGGCAGGCTTTATCAGGCAAAACGCTCAAATAAAACGCCGGATGCAAGACGGGCGTGCCCGTCGGCATCCGGCGCATCCACAGCTACCAGCTGAGCAGCTCGTAACCGTCCTCGGTCACCACGAGCTGTACCTCGCACTGGGCCGAATCGCTACCGTCCTTGGTGCGCACACACCAGCCGTCGCCCTTGCTGATCTTAATGTCGGGCGCTCCGGCATTGACCATGGGCTCGATGGTAAAGACCATGCCCGGGGCCATGATGGTGTCCACATCGGGCGCCTCGGTGGTAAAGCCCACAAACGGGTCCTCGTGGAACTCCTTACCGATGCCGTGTCCGCCGTACTCGCGCACCACGCTAAAGCCGGCGTCCTCGACCGTCTTTTGCACGGCCTCGGCCATCACGGACAGCGGCAGCCACGGCTTGACGGCGGCCAGACCCGCCTCCACGCTGGCACGAGTGACGTCGACCAGGCACTGGCGCTCGGCCGAGACCTCGCCGATGCAGAACATACGGCTCGAATCACTAAAGTAACCGTCCAGGATCGTGGAGCAGTCGACGTTGATGATGTCGCCCTCGTGCAGCACATCCGCATCGCAGGGGATACCGTGGCAGACGACGTCGTTGATCGAGGTGCACACGCTTTTGGGGTAGCCCTCGTAGTTGAGGTCTGCCGGTGTGCCGCCGTGCTCGACGGTGTAGTCATAGATCATCTGGTCAATCTGGTTGGTAGTCATGCCTGCGGCGATGTGTTCGCCTACGTAATCGAGCGCGCCCACGTTGATAGCGGCCGAGCGCTTGATGCCCTCGATATCGGCGGGCGTCTTGTAGAGCGTGCGGGGCAGAACCTCCCAGCCCTCTTCCCACAAGCGCTCGAGGCGCTCGTCGAAGGCGCTATGGCATTTCTTATATTTTTTGCCGCTGCCGCACCAGCAAGCGTCGTTGCGGCCAGGAACGGGTCCTTTGTCATACATGGCTAACTTCCTTTCATCCGCAGCTAGTATAGCCCACCCGCAGAGCAGCTCATTTGGGACGGGGCTAATTTGGCTGCTGGCGGGCGGCCGCGCTAGTAACTCACCTGGCAGGGGATGCCGAGGGCGCGCACGCGTGCAGCGATCGTGTCGAGCACCTCGGGTGCTGCCTTGGCAAGGCCGGCGACCGGTGTCTCGCGCGCTACCGTGTAGATGGTTGCTTCTTGTGGGCGAATGCGCTCAAGCGCCGCGAGCCAGGGGGCAATGTACTCCTCGCCGGTGTTGTCGATGAGCTTGCCCTGATACTCGCCGGTCAAAAAGATCGTCTGGATAATAACGTGACCGTCAAAGCTTGCGAACGTCTCAATCTGGTGCTCGACGTCGTAGGGGCCAACAGGCTGGTCGAGCAGCTGGATAAATGCCGGGTCGACGGTATCGAGCTTAAGAATGTTGTCGTCGACCATCATGAGCGTGTCGTGCACCTCGGGACGGTCGGCGCGCGTGCCGTTGGAGAGCACGGCGATCTTGGAGTTTGGGGCAAGCTCGTCGCGCAGTGCGACGGCGCCGGCGATGGCCTGCGGAAACTCCGGTGCGGCGGTGGGCTCGCCGTTGCCTGCGAAGGTGATCACATCGGGGAGCTCGCCCTCGGCTGCCATCTCGCGCAGCTTTGCCTCGAGCGCGTCGAGTACCACGGCGGCCGTGTTGTACGGCTCATGGCAGGGGCGCTCGGCGTTGAGGCCGTTTTCGCAGTAAATGCAGTCGAACGTGCAGATTTTGCCGCTGGCCGGCATCATGTTGACGCCGAGCGAGAGACCAAGGCGACGGCTGCGAACGGGCCCAAAGATGGGGCTGGCATTCAAAAACGTAGACATAGGCATGTGCTCCTCAAGACAATTGTGCCTAAGCATAGCATCGGCTCCAAAGCAAGGTACGGGCTCTTGCTTTACAAGTTTCGTTTTTTCACGTCGCTCATGATGCCGTGCCATGAAAAGCCTCGGGTCGGGTACAGTTAATCTGTTAACAAGGTGTAAGGCAATGTGGGTCCATCCAACCGCGCTGACGTGCAACTGGATGAGCATTGATGATGGGGGCACAACATGAATTTTACGGTCGAGAATGCGGGCACCACGATTGCCTGTCGCGAATATGCCGGCCCAGATGTGTCGCCTGATGCTCCTGCCTTGGTGTGCGTGCACGGCGCTTGTGTCGACGGCACATTTTTCGACGATATCGCTTGTGAGCTCAGCCGCAACTACCGCGTAATTGCCTACGACCGCCGCGGCTGCGGTGGCAGCAGCGATGCGGCAGACGGCAGCTATGATCTTGCCGCTCAGGCCGCCGACCTGCAAGCCGTGATCGAACACGTTGGCGCTCCGACAAATGTGCTTGCGCATAGCGCCGGTACGTTGGTGGCGCTGGAGCTTCTTCGCGCCGAACCCCATCTCGTCGCCCGTGCGATTCTGCATGAGCCGGCTGTGTCGGCCGAAGGCGTCGGCATGGGCGCAGCTCCGGTTTTGCTCGATATGATTGCGGCTGGAAAGGTTTCAAGGGCGCTCCGGCTTTTCTTGGGAGCCCTCGGCGACTTGGACCCCGAAGCTCCCGGGACGACCGAAGCGGAAGCCAAACATGCCCTGCGCAATGGTCGTTGCTTTATGGCTAATGAATACGGAACAAATATGACATATGCTCCCGACTGGGAGCGCGTCCGCGCGTCAAAGGCGGTGTCGGCCGTGTTTTTGGGCGAGCTTTCGGTCGATACACCCCGCGAGGCTGGCACGCGAGCGGCTGCCGAATATCTCGATTGCCCCCTTGTGACGATCCCGGGCGCGCATAACGGTCTGCGCGATCGCCCCGTTACGGCGGCAAACGCCGTTCGCGATGTCTTGGAGCGTTAGCACGCTCGATGACCTGCGGGGAGAGGGGCTGTTAGCGTTTCGTCATTGTTAACGAATGCGCCCATAACCGCGCGCCCGCGGCTCCATTACCGCCGTTTGCCAGGTCATAAAAATGTAACGATAATCGCGCGTTTGCCTTCAGCTGTTAGATGCTACCCTTGTACCAATTGATATGCACCGTTGCCGTGCGTAACGATAGGAAGGGCCCCATATGCTCAATAATCACGAGGTCAATCTAACCGACGAGGAGGCTGCCGCCGAGGTCGCCCGCGTCGCGAAGACCTACCCCGTGGTGCGTTTGTTGTCGGCCGATCAGATTAAGAGCGAGCCTAACTGCTTGCTCGCCGGCGATCGCTGCCCTTGTCTGCGTCAGTCGAGTCTTGAGGCCTTGGCAGGTTCCGATGATGTATCGGAGCAGCTGCTCAATGATGGTACCGAGTACCGCGCTCGCCTGCGCCCTCTGAAGGTCGAGGGCGAGCCTCACGTTCTGCTGATGGTGCGTCCGATCGATGAGCAAGAGGCTGCAGAAGAGGACCTCGTCTACACCGACGTGCTGACGAGTGTGCGCAATCGCCGATATTACGAGGAAAAGCTCCGTAGCGCCCGCATGAATGCCGGCGTTGCGGTGATCGACCTTGATGATTTTAGGGTCTTCAACGATACGTGTGGCCGTCATGCCGGCGACCTTGCGCTCGGTGCTGTGGCGACAGCCATACGCAGCGGAATTCGTTCGACTGACGAGCTTGTACGCTATGGCTGCGACAAGTTTGTGGTCGTCATGCCCAATATTCCCTCCGATGACTTCACCCGTCGCCTGCATCAGGTGTCCGATGCCGTTCATGCCACGATTGTTCCGGGCCATGAGTACGTGAGCTTGACGGCATGTGTTGGCGGTGTTCGCATTCATGGCGAGACGGTCGATGAAGGAGTTGGCCGCGCTGTCCAGTTATTGAGCCGCGCTAAGGCAAAAGCCGGTACGGTCGTGACCGATGCCGATTCCATCGAAGCCTTCCAAAGCGAAAAGCCTTTGGTGCTTATTGTCGATGACTCCGAGATGAACCGAGCCATTCTCAACGAGATGCTCAAGGACGAGTATTGCATCCTCGAGGCCGACAACGGTCGTACGGCGCTCGACATGGTCGACCGCTATGGCGATGAGTTGTCGCTCGTGCTGCTGGATATTGTCATGCCGGGCATAAGCGGCTTTGAGGTGCTGGCCGATCTGTCGCGCCGATCGGGTATCGACAATCTGCCTTTCATCATGATTTCGAGCGAAGATTCCGATGATATGGTTCTGCGCGCGTACGAGCTGGGCGCTTCGGACTATATCAACCGCCCGTTTGACTCCCGTGTCGTGCGCCGCCGTGTAAGCAACACCATCCGCCTATACGCCAAGCAGCGCCGCCTGACGAGCCTGCTGTCCCAGCAGTACAACGAGCGCGTCAAGAACAGTCGCATGCTCATCGACATCATGGCCGGCGTCATGGAGCTTCGCAATGGCGAGAGCGGCAGGCACGTTACGAACATCGAGAAGCTGACCGAGCTGCTGCTTGGCTGTCTGGTCCAGCGTAGCGACACGATCTCCCTCGACAATGAGGAACGCTCTACGATTGCCCTGGCTTCGGCGCTGCACGATATCGGCAAGATGTCGATTGACGATGCGATTCTCAACAAACCCGGGCGCCTTACGCCCGAGGAGTTCGAGATTATGAAGACGCATACCACGATGGGCGCCGACATGTTGCTTGAGCTGGGCCGCCATCACGTCGGCAATGCGATTATGGAATATGCGTACCAGATTGCGCGTTGGCATCACGAGCGCTGGGACGGCAAGGGCTATCCCGATGGCCTTAAGGGCGACGAGATTCCCATTGCCGCGCAGGTGGTCTCGGTGGCCGACGTGTATGATGCGCTGACGAGCGTGCGCGTGTACAAGGACGCTATCCCGCACAAGGAGGCGATCCAGATGATCCTGGACGGTAAGTGCGGCACCTTTAACCCACTGTTGCTCGACTGCCTGCTCGAGGTGCAAGACCGTATTGCCGAGACGTTGGCACGCCCCGCCGACGTTGTCGCGTTTCCCACGATTTAGTTTGACCAAAGGAGTTTTAATCCATGATTTCCATGCGTGAGGCGTATGAGAAGATCGGCGCTAATTATGATGACGCGTGCGTTCGGCTGATGGGCGAGGAAATGCTTGCCCGCTTTGCCCTCAAGTTTTTGGATGACGAGAGCATGGACAAGCTGGAGGCCGCCATGGCGGCAGGAGACGCCGAAGGTGCGTTTATGGCAGCGCACACGCTCAAGGGCGTGAGCCAGAACCTGGGATTCGATAATCTGTACGAGCCGGCGGTCGTGGTAACCGAAGCGCTGCGCGGCGCCGATGCCGTTGACGGCGCTCGCGAGGGAATGCATGCGTTGCAGCGGCAATATGCGGCTACGATGTCGGCCCTGCGCGAAGCGGCTGAATAAGAGCTTGCGAGCCTTGATGACTATGAGGGTGGATAATCTCCCGTTTTAGGCCCGGTGGCGGCCTCAAAGTGGGAGATTATCCACTCTCATTCGATACGTGTCCAAAAATCCACTCTCACCCCTTCTGATTAGTGAATTGCCTATGCACACTGTCGGGGCTTTCCGCATGCAATCCATATCGTTGTTCGATAAACTGTTCGAATAACGATAGAGTCGATGAGGGTGAGTGTATGTCCAACAGCGTTCAGCGTATGGCCAAGGCGGGCGAAAAAATCAGGAAGCTTGGTTTTTGCATGGCAGCCGTTTTTGCAGGGATGCTCGTCGCTTTTGCCGCGCTGGTTGTTTACGTGATCTGGTATGCGGTTGCAAACGTTGCTTCTGTCGATGCTTTCGGTGTCGTGACACTTCTCGATGGCGGGTGCATCGTTATCCCAAGCGGACTGTGCCTGGCACTCGTCGTGGGTATTTCGCTTGTCGTTCTGTGCGGGATCAGCCGTAACATCTCGCGAGGCGTCTCGCCCTTTACCAAGACGCATGTGCGGCTTATCCGTGTTCTTGCACTTGCCTTTGCTGTTAACGCTGCGGTTTCGTTTGTTGGTGCCTATGGATCGGTCAATCTCACCATTGGCGGACTGGAGCTTTACATTGTGCCTCATTCCTTCGTTATTGAGATTTGCCAAGGCGCTACCTTTGATGCGGGGTCGTTTATCGGCGCAGTTGTCTGCTTGTTTATCTCGGCGATCTGGAGTTATGCCTCGCTGCTCCAAGAGCAGTCTGACGAGCTTGTGTAGGAGGAAACATGAGCTATCTCATCATTGAGCTTGAGACGCAGCTGCTTAAGACCGGAAAGACCAGCGCTGATCTGATTCGGGCGACGGGGCATACTCCGGCTAATATTTCAAAGCTTAGAAACGGAAAGATAAAAGCTATTCGCCTAAAGACGCTTCTCGATATCTGTGATGAGCTTGATTGTCAACCGGGAGATATTATTCAGCGCGTGAGCGAGAAAGAGCTTGAGGAGCTTATTGTCGAGCGCGCAAAAAATGTCGTGAGACAGATGCGGGACGGCGGAGGCAGTGAGGTATCGCTTCCGACATCAGTCTTCGCTGTCGATTTGAGTGACGAGTAGCTTAAGGCGAACAACTAAAACGAAGTATCAGCGTGAAGGGACCCGTGTCTAACACGGGTCCCTTCTTTTAGATTATCTTGACAAATATGAGTTATCGAAAAACAATAACAACCATGGAAAACGATAAAGGAAAGAAGGAACGATATGAGCGGTTTTTCTATCAAGCAGAACGGGGGTCCAATGAACGCATCAGCGATAAAGCTATCAAAAGTTTCAAAACGCTACGGGAAACGGCACGTTTTGCATGATGTTTCCTTCGAGGTGCACCAGTCTGAGCTCTGCGCCCTTGTTGGTGCAAACGGGGCTGGCAAAAGCACGCTTATTAAAATAGTGCTGGGCCTCTGCGAGCCATCTTCGGGGAGCGTGGAGCTCTTTGGAGGCAAGTCGAAAAAAGAGCTGAGCCTGATGCGGACGCGTGTCGGCTATGTGCCAGATTCCAGCGGAGCATACCAATCCCTCAGTGCGGCTGAGAATCTTCGGATCCGATGTGCGGAATGGGGGCTTGATGAGAAACGTGAGGTTCCTCGCGTCTTGGGCCTAGTCGAGCTGGATGCCGATGAGAAAAAGAGCGTGAGCAGTTTTTCTCTGGGAATGAAACGGCGACTGGATATAGCTACGGCTTTGTTGGGCGACACCGACTTGCTGATTTTCGATGAGCCGGCAAATGGATTGGATCCGTTGGGCATCGAGAGTATATGGACCCTTATCGGTCGATTGAATCGGGAACAGGGCAAAACCATGCTTATCTCTAGCCACGACTTGGATGAGTTGGCATCAGTTGCAACAAGTTGCGTGTTTATTCATGACGGCGAACTGCTGAAAAAGGAACCGATGGACGTCATAAGGGATGAGGCGTCGTCCCTAAAAGAGTATTACAGGCGCTTGATGAAGGCGGTCTCGCTATGAAGCGGGCGATCCATCCCATAAAGGCAGATATGATGCGTTTGCACAGGATGTTTCCGGCGAAGTTTGGTCTTGCGCTTATGCTGGCGTTCGGCCTTCTCTTTGGTGTCTTTCTAAAAAACGGAACAACGTTGCTCGCCTTTGGCAATAGCGTTTTTGGGGAGGATATTGGTTTCCTCTGGAATCTAATCGATCCTTCTGCACCCGATGAGTCCCTTGTGCGCAGTGCTTTTGCCGGTACCTCTCTGTTCGTTCCGCTCATCGTTTGCCTGGCGATTTTACAGGAGCGCGGCTATGAAGAGGGATACCGAATTTCTTCAGCAAGAGGTCTTACCCGCTTTAATGGGGCCCTAGCACATGTGCTTTCGTCTGCTTTAATCATTGGCGCAGCATATAGTGCGCTTTGCCTTCTTCTTTTTGCAATAGCCATAATTCGTGGAGGGCAAAACTATGCGCATAGCATGCTGGCTGCATTTTTGCCCGCAATGATGATTAACGCCGTATTGGTGATATCGATTGCGCTGGAGACGGTGACCATCTATCGGATTACAGGCAGCGCTGTATTGAGCGGGGCTGCGATAATTATTGGATTTGTCATGAGCTTGACGCTCTACGGAACCTTCCTTCAGGCGCCCATACCATCCTTGCGATGGATTTTCCTTCTTCCGGGGCCGTACCTTGGAGTCGGATGTGCCCTTGGGTATAGCGATATGGGGCAGCTGACGCTTTTGGGATATGGCGTGGCAGCCAGCTGTCTATCGGTATTGATTTACGCTCTCTTGAGCTTTCGCGCTGGGGGTGTGCTCAATGGCTTGTCAGATTAAAAGACTTCTCCAGTCAGAATTGAAGCATGTGAGCAAATGGACGTACGCCTTAATCCTGGTAATTTATGCGTGCATGGTGGTATTGCAGCTTAATTCTTTCCCGATGTGGTTCTGTAGCCTCCGTGAGAACAGTTTCTTGGGCTTTTTCCCAGACCCGACGCTTCGGCTATCGGCAGAGGATGTTCTTCTATTTGGTAATGCAGAGGTTTTTCGCGGTCTGCTGTTCAACGTAGCCCCATTGGCTCATGCATTGTTCTTTCCGTTCATCGCGGCTTGCATTGTGCCGCGCTTTGTCAGTTCGGGCTTTATTGAGGAACCGTGGGGGTTGTCGGAGGCTCGGGGAGGGAAGCGTGTGTGCGCTATCGTTGCGCGAGTGGTGCTGTCTTCTTTTGCCCTTTTGGGCGCGTTTATCCTGTCGAGTGTCGTTTTGTACTGTCTTAACTGCGTAATCGTTTTGGATGCTCAACAGTATTTCAACCTGAATATTTTTTGCTATCGACTTCTTCTGGCGAGTGTCGTCTGCCTTGCATACGTGGTCTCTTGCGTGGTTGCTGTTTCCTATTTTGGATCCGGCTTCGGTCCGATTGGCATGCTGCTGCTTGTCAACGTTGTAGCGATCTACATACAGCTCGGGGCCATTTCCATGCTTCCGCTTCCAGCCTCGATGCTCATGTGGATTTGCGGCGTGACCCCGTTGGGGAATAGTCAATGCATTTCGATTCTAATTGACTGCCTAATAAACGTAGCAAGCGTTTTTGCCATTTGCTTTACCGTCGACCGATTGCGGTCGAGATTTTTTTGATTGTTTGTGAGGGATAATCATACCGGGCATACCAAATACAAGTGGGCGGGCACCGTGGCTGGTGTCCGCCCACCTGGCATAGGAGGCTTTAACTTGTGTGGCTTGCGAGTTAGCGGGCCTGCTTAACCTTTGCCGCTGCCTCGACAAACGACTTCCACAGGTTAAAGTCGGTCTCGAGCGTCTTCCACGTGTATTCAGGATGCCATTGCACGCCCAGGCAGAATGGCTGGCCTTCGACCTCGATGCACTCGGGAACGCCGTCGGTTGCCTTGGCGACCAAGCGCGTGCTTTTACCCAGACGATCGACGCAGCAGTGGTGTGCGGAGTTGGTCTGGATCAGCCTGTGCCCGCCAACCGCGCGCTCCAGCAGTGAGCCCGGCACGACCTCGACAGGATGCACAGGGTCGTTGAGCACGTGGGTATGGCGCCACTGCGTGCGGCCCTCGCGCGCGCCCAGGCTCGGCACGTCCATGCACAGGGTGCCGCCGGTGGCGACGTTGAGCAGCTGCGTGCCGCGGCAGGTGGTAAAGAGCGGCTTCTTGGCGCGGAGTACCTCGTCGACCAGCTTAAACTCAAAACTATCGCGGATCTCGCAGCAGAGGGTGGGGTCGTAGGGTCGATCATCGCCCCAGCGCTTGGGGTTGACGTCCGGGCCGCCGGGAATGGCGATGCCGTCGGCGATATCGACGTAATGACGGATAACCTCAATGTCCTCGGTGATGGACATCTGCAGCGGCAGACCGCCGGCGGCAAGGATGGCATCGACAAAGACACTTGCGATCTCCTCGTTGGGGGAGAGCGTTTCGCTCAAAAACGGCTTCGCCTCTTCCCAGCGCGGCGCGACGAGGATGAGTGGGCGGTCGGCGGGGGCGACGTCGACGTGCGGGGTGTAGGACGATGAAGTACGAGTTCCGATCATAGGTGTAACTTTCGAGTTTGGATGGGCATGGCGGGCGGGTTGGCGGTCTGGCTAGTGACCCTTGATGGAGTTGAGGAAGTCCTGGGCGCGCTTGGTCTGGGGGTGGTCGAAGAACTCGTCGGGCGTGCCGGTTTCCACGATCTGGCCGTCGGCCATGAAGACGACGCGGTCGGCCACGCGGCGGGCAAAGTTCATCTCGTGCGTGATGACGATCATCGTCATGCCCTGCTGGGCCAGACGGACCATGACCTCGAGCACTTCGTTGATCATTTCGGGGTCCAGGGCACTCGTGGGCTCGTCGAAGAGCATGGCCTTGGGCTGCATGGCGAGTGAACGGGCGATGGCCACGCGCTGCTGCTGGCCGCCCGAAAGCTGCGCGGGTACCTTGTTGGCCTGCTCGGCCACGCCCACGCGGCTCAGCAGGTCCATGGCGCGCTCACGAGCCTCCTCCTTGGAGACGCCCAGCACATCGACCGGTCCCAGCATAACGTTCTGCAACACGGTCATATGCGCGAACAGGTTGAACTGCTGAAACACCATGCCCAGCTCGGCACGCATGCGGGCAAGATCCTTGCCTTCCTGCGGCAGGGGCTCGCCCTCGATGAGGATCTCACCCGAGTCGATGGTTTCCAGACGGTTGATGGTGCGGCACATGGTCGACTTGCCCGAGCCCGAGGGGCCGATCACCACGACGACCTCGCCACGGTCGACCGAGAGATTGATGTCGTTGAGGACGTGCAGATCGCCGTAGTGCTTATCGACGTGTCTGAGCTCGATCAGCGGCTGATTGCCGGTGGAAGAGGTGCTCTGTGCCATGGTGCTCGGCTCCTTATGACTCGAAATGGTAAAGCGTTAGCGGATGATGGTCGCGCCGGTCTTGTGCGAAACGTAGACAGCGGCCTTGTTGATCGCGACGTTGATGAGGATGTAGATGACCGCGATCACCAGATAGACCGACACGAGCGCGTCGTAGTTGGTGATGAGCACGCGGGCATTTTGCATGAGGTCGGGGTAGCTCACCACATAGGCGACGGTGGTGTCTTTGACTACGACCACAAGCTGCGAAATCAACGACGGAATGATAAACCGAATCGCCTGGGGCAATACGATTTTAAAGGTGATTTTAGCCTTGGAGAGACCGAGTGCCTGGGCGGCCTCGACCTGACCGCGCGGCACGGCGTTGACGCCGGCACGGAAGATCTCGGCCAGTACGCCGGCCGCAGCGAGCGCGACGGGAAGCGTGAGCATCCAAAACGACGGCAGTGCGATCTTGTACTGGGGCAGCACCAAAAAGAAGAAGTAGATGAACAGCAGGCTTGGCACGCCACGGAAGAAATCGGTGAGCACGCGGCAGACCAGCCGCAACGGCTTGACGCCGCTCGTGCGGCCGAGCATAAGGGCTAAGCCCAGTACCAGCGCAATGACGCCGGCGGTGAGTGCGACTTTAACGGTGCCCTCAAAACCGGCAAGCAGGAACTTCCAGGTGGTGAGGTGCGTAAAGAAATACCAATAGTGGACCGAAAGCTGGCCGGTCACGTAAAAGCGCTGCAGTACCAGAGCGATGAGCGCGGCCACGGCAACAAGTGAGATGGCGGTGCCGACGCGAATCTTGGCGCGCATCTTGGGGCCGGGAGCCTCGTAGAGCGCATCGCGCATGGTGAGCGTGGGGGAGGAGTGCTTGCTCATCGGAGGATCCTCACCTTCTTATCGATATAGTTGCCAATGTGGCTCACCACAAAGGCCGTGCCCAGGTAGCCGAGCGCCGAGATAAAGAACGCGGCGACGCCGCCGAGCGAGCGCGTGTTGATGTAGCTCACCACGCCGGTGAGCTCCTGCGGTTTAAGCGGCACCTGACTGCCGAGCGCGGTGGTGAGCATGACGGCGATAAAGAGGTTGGTCATGGGCAGCACGCTCGAACGCAGCGCCTGCGGAATCACGATCTTGGCGAGGATACGGCTGAAGCTCATGCCCAGCGAGCGGGCGGCTTCCACCTGGCCGACACCGACGGTGTTGATGCCGCTCATAAAGTTTTCGGAGCCAAATGCCGAGCCTAGCAGCACCGTGGCGACGATAACGCAGGTGCGGTAGGGCAGAACGACCTTGAGCGGCGGCAGCGCATAGACGACGATGATGAGCAGTGCGATGCCGGGGATGTTACGGAAGACCTGGACATACAGGTCGCCAAAGACGCGCAGCGGCTTGAGCGGCGACACGCGCATCACGGTGACGGCGACGGCCAGCACCATGGCGATGACAAACGACTCAAGCGTCATGCCCCAGGTTGCTAGCAGCGCGTCGATATAGTTCTGGCCATAGAGCGACCAGAGCTCGGAGAGACTCATGCGGACCTCCCGCCGATAAGGAAAGGGGCTCCCGCGTGTACGGAAGCCCCGACAACTCAGTGAGGAAACAGTTTACCGCAATAAAGCGCATCATGCGTTTCCGTATGGTTTCGTTGCGGTCGTTACCAGGCTCGCTGCCTAGGCGCCGATCTCGGGCAGCTCGGGAACATTGGTGTCGCCCGTACGGTCGCCGATGCAGATCTGCCACAGCTCAGTCCAGGTGCCGTCGTCCTCGATCTTCTTAAGGAAGTCGTTGACAAAGGCGACGCCGTCGGAATCGAGCGGCAGGCCGATGCCATAGGGCTCCTTGCTGCCGAAGGGCTTGCCGGCGATCTTGTACTTACCGGGCTCGCGGACCAAGGCGCTCTGCTGCATGTTGTTATCGATGACGTAGGCGTCAACGCGGCCCTGCTGGAGTGCCTGGCGGGCCTCCTCGTCGGTCTTGAACTCCTGCTGGCTGGCCTTGGGAGCGAACTCCTCCAGGATGGCGGGGCCGTTGGAGCCGGACTGGACGGCGACGTTCTTGTCGGCCAGATCTTCGACGCTCTTGATGTCGTCGTTATCGGCAAGCACCAGGATGGCCTGCTGGGTGTAGTAGTAGGGACCGGCAAAGGAGACGAGCTTCTTGCGCTCGTCAGTGATGGTGTAGGTGGCAAAGACGGCGTCGACCTGGCCGTTCTGCAGGACGGACTCGCGCGTGTCCGAGGTCACCTGGGTGATCTCGACCTTGTTCTCGCCCAGAATGTAGTTGGACAGGAGCTGCGCGATGCCGGCGTCGAAGCCACGGGTCTTGCCGTCCTTCTCGTTGAGGAGGGAGAAGAGCGTGGAGGTCTGAACGCCACCGATCTTAAAGACGCCGGCGTCCTTGACGGCCGTGGCCCAGGTGCTGGCAGCGATGGCATCGTCATCGGCCTTGGGGCCGTTGTCGACGAGCTTGTCGAATGCCTTAGCGTCGAGCGTGGTGGAAGCCTCGGTATCCTCGGAGCTCTTGGAGGAACCGGCGGCGGAACCCTTGTCGGCCTCGGCGCTGGTGTCGGAGCAGCCGGCAAGACCAAGGCCGGCGACGGTTGCGAAGGTGGCGGCAACGAAGCCGCGGCGGTCGAGAACGACCTGCTGGGAGAGGTTCTTGCTCATGGTAGAACACCTTTCTCAATAAAATCCCTAGCGGTTGAGTAGAGTTATACCCCATCGCGCTCAAATGGGTCAACACGAAATAACTCAGAAACATACTTACCTTATGGGTAATTCTACCTACCAAAAAGGGCAGGCACCTTTGTGGTGGTTCTGGCCGATGCAGCGGCATGCCTTACTGTTTTGTCTCGATCTGTAACATCTGCAGCCATTTTTGCCGAGTAACTGTTACAGATTGAGATTTTCTCTTCAGGGGAATTCGAATGTCTCGATCTGTAACATCTGGACGGACAAAAGGTCTCTATCTGTTACAGATTGAGACAAAGGCCAGGGACTAAGACGTCTTATTATCTAGATCTGTAACAGTTAGACGGGAATTCGGGCCATAGATGTTACGGATCGAGATATTCGCACCGCGAAAAGAAAAACCTCCGCAGGGGGTGCTTCCCTTGCGGAGGTTTTTTACTCGTTGAGTAGCCTTACGGCTTCGGCGGCCATGTTCTCGACCGTCATGCCGTTCTGAGCGAGCAGTTGGTTGGGGTCGTAGCGGTCGGGGAAGCCCTTGGCGATGCCGAAGGTGCGCGTGCGCACAGGTGTGCAGGCCAGATAGCACGCGACGCGCTCGCCCCAGCCGCCGTCCAAGATGCCGTCCTCGAGGGTGACGACAACGCGATGCTCGGCGGCAAGGCTATCGAGGAACTCGCGGTCGAGCTCGGTTGCAAAGCGCGGGTTGACGAGCGTGGCCTCGATGCCGTACTCGGCAGTCAGACGGTTTGCCACGCGCTCACCCAGCTCAAAGAAATCGCCAAGCGCGAGCACGGCAACGTTGCGGCCCTGACGCACCACGTTGTAGCGAACGGCGCTGTAGTCGGTGTCTTCGGCGGGCGCAAGGTCGGGGCGGCTTACCAGGCCGATGCCCGGTACGCGAATCGCCACAGGATGCTCGCGATGGTCGAGCGACCAGCTCAGCATGGACAGGTATTCCTCCATGCAGGAAGGCGCCAGGTAACGCATATTGGGGAGAGCGCCCAGCATGGAAATATCAAAGAACGAAAGGTGCGTCTCGGACGTGGTGCCAAAGATTGACGCACCAAACACCAAAATGGTTGCCGGGGCGTCGTTGAGGCACAGGTCGTGCCACAGCTCGTCGTAGGCGCGCTGCAAAAACGTGCCGTACACACCAAAGACTGGCTTGGCGCCCGAGCGCGCAAGCGCGGTGGCAAAGGTCACGGCGTGCTCCTCTGCAATGCCCACATCGACGAACTGTTTGCCGGCGGCTGCGCGAAGTTCGGGTGTAAAGCCCATGATGTAGGGTGTGGCGGCCGTGATGCCAACGACCTGTGGATCGCGTTCAATGGCGGCGCTGAGCGCCTCGCCCGTAATGTCGGCATAGGTGCGCGGTGCGGGCTCGCTCGGATGGCCCGGGCAGAGCTTGCGGCCAGTCGCCATATCAAACGGACCCACGTGGTGCCAGCGCTCGGGGTCGCTCTGGGCCGGCTCAAAGCCCTTGCCCTTGGCGGTGGAGACGTGCAGCACGATGGGATGATCGATATTGCGTAGTTCCTGCAGCGCGTCGACGAGGGCCAACACATCGTTACCGGCGTCCAGATAGCGGTAGTCGAGCCCCATCGCGCGGAAAACGTTGCGCTCACAGGTGCCGTTGCTGGCGCGCAGCTCGGCCAGATTGCGATACAGACCGCCATGGTTCTCGGCGATGGACTGGTCGTTATCGTTGACGATGATGATCAGGTTGCTATCGAGTTCGGCGGCATTGTTAAAGCCCTCAAACGCCAAGCCGCCCGAAAGCGATCCGTCGCCAATGATGGTGATGACGTTGTAGCTGTCGCCCGCCAGATCGCGGGCGTGTGCCAAGCCGCAGCCCAAGCTCACCGATGTGGAGGTGTGGCCCATGGCGAACAGGTCGTGCTCGGACTCGTCGGGATTGGCAAAGCCAGAAGCCTCACCATAACGCTCCGGATCGATATAAGTGTACGCGCGCCCGGTCAGCGCCTTGTGGGCGTAGGTCTGGTGCGACACGTCAAAGACAATCTTGTCGATGGGGGAGTTAAACACGCGATGGAGCGCGACCGTGAGCTCAACGACGCCCAGGTTGGGGGCAACGTGTCCGCCGACAGCGGCGGAGCTTTCGAGGATGGCGTGGCGAATCTCGTCGCAGAGCTGCGGGAGCTCGGCACGATTAAGAGCCTTGACGTCCTCGGGCGTTGTCGTTTGCGTAAGCAGCATCGTTGTGGGTTACTCCATGCGAATCGAGCGTCGGCGCTCCCTCGGCCGACACAATTGCACAAGACAGTCTCGCACATTTTGGCGTTTGATATGTGACGGCGGCGCGGTAATTCGCCAACTGGTGGGGCAAAACGTTTTGTCCGATGCCATACTGATGTGTTCCATGATGTTTTTATCGATTGTGCACAGGCCGTGGCTTGCCGCCGTGATCCGCTGGAAGGAGGCAGCATGTCCGATGCCGTTCGTGCCGAGAAAGTCGCGCGCGAAGTAGACCATGCTGCCCGTCAACTGGCACAGGCGGGCCGTCTGGACCTGACGCGCGAGTTTATCCAGCATGGCGACGTGACGGTCTATGCACATGTGACTTCGGTAGCGCGGGCGAGTCTGTCCTTTGCCGAGCACTTGGGCCGTGCTGGCATTTCGGTCGACCGTGCTTCGTTGTTGCGCGGGGCCCTGCTGCACGATTACTTTCTCTATGACTGGCACGATCCCGACCCAAGCCATCGGCTGCATGGCTTTCGCCACCCGTTTTTTGCTCTGGCGCGTGCCGAGGAAGATTTTGAGCTGACGCCGCGCGAGCGGAATA
The DNA here is from genome assembly GCA_048321375.1 of Collinsella sp. Taxonomy (GTDB): domain Bacteria; phylum Actinomycetota; class Coriobacteriia; order Coriobacteriales; family Coriobacteriaceae; genus Collinsella. The sequence continues at coordinate 61,295 of DBFDVR010000008.1, read as the reverse complement.
TTATCGTGCGGCATATGTTTCCGCTGGTGCCGGTGCCGCCGACGTGTCGTGAGGCATGGATTGTGTGTCTGGCAGATAAATGGTGTGCTCTGCGCGAGACGGTCGCCGGCCGCCTGCCGCGCAAGGACGAGACGGACGATAGTGTGAGTAAAGCATCGAGTGAAAAGAGGAGAGGGTAGACGGTGGAAACCGCGATCGATATGGCGTTTGGCGACGCGACGCTTGCCGCCTGTCCGCTCTCGGCGCTGGTACTCTCGTTTGCCTTCTACGGTTTTTGCGGTTGGGCATGGGAATCGACGGTCTGCGCCATGCTCAACCACGGACGCTTTGCCAACAGCGGCTTTTTGCTGGGGCCGTGCTGCCCCATCTATGGCGCGGGCGGCATTGCCTGCTGGCTTTTGCTGCGCGGGATTCCGGATGTCTCGAGCCAGTTTGTCGCCGCGGCGCTCGTATGCAGCGTGATTGAGTACAGCGTAGGCGTGCTGTTGGAAAAAACAACGGGCGCTCGCTTTTGGGATTACTCGCACCTGCCGTTTAACTTGCACGGACGCATTTGCCTGTACTGGGCATGCGCGTTTGGCCTGGGTGCGCTGTGCATTTGCCGTTTAGTGGAGCCGGCATTGCTGGGGCTGCTTGGTCATCTGCCGGTGCTGATTGTGCGGCTGTCCGCCTTTATCGTCGCAGTCGCGATGATGGTCGACGCGACGTGCTCGTTGGCGAGCTGGCGGCGTCTGTCCGATCAGCTGGAGCGCGTCCGGGCCGACCTTGCCGACCGTATCAACGAGTCGCTTGCCGATGCGTCTGACTCCATGCTCGAACGTATTCCCGATTCGACGATTGACTCGGTGGCGCAGACGCATATCCGTAGCCGTGCCGTTAACGCGTGGCTGGCCGAGCTGGGCGACGCGGCGCTCGATGCCCTGCGCGAGAAGGCTTCGATGCCTACGTTTATCGCGGATGGTGCTCGCGGCCTGGCACTCGCTGCCCGCCGCGTGGCCGATGCCGCGCCGAGCATGCCGCGTCCGTCGCTCAGTCGTCGCCTTGCCGGCAAGCGCATGAGCCGTCCGGTGCCGAGTGTGTCACTCAGCCGCCGCGACCTACGCTTCTTTAACGCCTTCCCGCGTCTGCGCATCAACCGCTACGAAGGTGTCATTCGGGCAACTAATCTCCGCGACCGCGCCCACGAGCTGTTTCGGCGCTAGTCGGGACGGGCGCGCTCACGGTTCCCTTGCTCGCGTATTTCCCGTCCGTTTCGCGCCCGTTGCCGCGCCGTTTCCAAGATTGCGGTACCGTTTCCATTCGACAACGCAGCGTTTAACAACGCCGTATCTGGTCTACACCAGTTGCCCCTCGGCCGCATCATGAGCGCCGACAACGTTCATGCGACCAAGGGGGACGAATGTACGATACGGGATCGACAACGTTTATGCTCATTTGCACCATGCTCGTGTTTTTAATGACACCGGGTCTGGCGTTTTTCTATGGCGGCCTGTCCAAGCGCAAAAATGTCATCAACACCATGCTTATGTGCTTTGGCGTCATTGGCCTGGTTGGTGTGCTGTGGATTGTCGCCGGCTGGTCGCTGGCCTACGGCGGCGACGGTTCCAGCCCGTTTATTGGAGGCCTTGACCAGCTGCTGTGCCTGCCGGTGCTCAACCAGGTGCTGCAGGCGGCCGAGGGCAATGCTGCGGACGGTGCCGTCTATCCTCAAATCATCAACATCGCCTTCCAGATGGCGTTTGCCATGATCACGGCCGCTATCGTCACGGGCAGCCTGGCCGGCCGCGTTAAGTTTGGTGCCATGGCGGCCTTCCTGGGCATTTGGCTGCTTGTGGTCTATGCGCCGCTCGCCCACATGGTTTGGGGCGGCGATGGCTCCTTTATCGGCGACATCATCGGCGCGCTCGACTTTGCCGGCGGCGACGTGGTGCACATTTCGTCCGGTCTGACGGGCCTGATTCTCTGCTTAATGCTCGGCCGTCGTCGCGGTTTTGGCATGGTGAGCTACCGTCCGCATAACGTGCCGTTTGTGGCGCTGGGCGCCGGTCTGCTTTGGTTTGGCTGGTTTGGCTTTAACGGCGGCAGCGAGTTTAAGGCCGATGCCGTGGCGGCACTCGCCATCCTCAACACTGTGACGGCCAGCGCGGCGGGCATGGTCTCGTGGCTTGCCGTCGAGCGCGTGCACACCGGTCGCCCCACGCTGGTGGGCGCCAGCACCGGTCTGGTTGCGGGCCTTGTGGTGGTCACGCCGGGTGCGGGCTTTGTCGAGCCGTGGGCGGCGCTGGTCATGGGCCTGATCGTATCGCCCGTCTGCTACCTGGCCATCAGCCATCTTAAGACCAAGTTTGGCTACGACGATGCGCTCGATGCGTTTGGCTGCCACGGTATCGGCGGCATCTTGGGCGGCGTGCTCACGGGCCTGTTCTGCGTGCCGGAGCTTTCGTGGACCGGTAAGGGCGGCCTGTTCTACACGGGCGACGTGTCGCTGCTCATCTCTCAGATCTTGGGCATTGTGGTGACGGTCGTCATTGTACTGGTACTCGATCTGGTGATCGCCGCGGTAGTCAAGGCGCTGTTCCACGGCAGCCTGCGCGTGGACGAGGCCGACGAGGCGCTGGGCCTGGACGCGAGTCAACACGGCGAGAGCGCGTATCCCTCGTTCTCCGGACTCGATTAGCAGCTTCCCCAAGCTCCGCACCTTGTCGTTCAATCGTCGCGCGGCTTTCCCAGGCACCCGACCTTGCCCCTCAAACCGTCGCTTGCGTACCGAAGTACGCGGCGCTCCTCTTTCGGGGCAATCTCGGGCACCTGGAAAACCCGCGTCATTGAATGGCAATTCATTTCTTTGATGAAGAGAGGAATTCACTATGAAGAAAATTACGGCGATCGTTCGTGCCGAGAAGCTTGAGGTTCTTAAAGATGCGCTGTTTGCTGCCGATGTTCGCGGCATGACTATCAACCAGGTGCAGGGCTGCGGTGCACAGCATGGCTGGAAGGAATACGTGCGCGGCAACGAGTTGCTTGTCAACACGATCCCTAAGGTGCAGTTCACCCTTATCTGCGCCGATGAGCACGTCGATGGCATTGTCGACATCATCTGCAACGCCGCTCGCACCGGAGCCGTCGGCGATGGCAAGATCTGGGTCGAGCCGGTCGAGGAAGTCATCCGCATCCGTACCGGCGAACACGGCCCCGCCGCGGTGTAGGGCCGACCGTCTGCCATCCTCAACGTTAAAATAGTGCAGTGAAGCACAAGACTTGCATTGCGGATGGAATGATTATGGGTCGCAATAAATATCCTGAAGAGACGGTCGCGAAGATTCTCGACGCGGCGCTGGAGTTATTCTGCGCACAGGGTTATGAGGGGACGAGCATTCAAGACATCGTCGACCGCCTCGATGGCATGACCAAAGGTGCTGTCTATCATCACTTTAAGAGCAAAGAGGAGATTTTCAACGCCGCATTTGATCGGGCAATGGCTCCGATTGTTGAGCACCGCCGCGCGACACTTGGTGCTGGCAATATGACGGGGGCCCAAAAGCTCAAGCGGCTGTACGCGCCCGAGTCCGTCGTTCCACAAATTGAGCTATGGGCACGCATGCATCCTGCGGCGGATCCGGTAAAAAGCTCGCGGCTGCTGGCGATGCAGTACCAAGGTTCGTTTGACGAGTCGGCCGATGGCTATCTCTTGCCAGTGATCGAGGAGGGCGTCGCCGACGGCTCCATTGCGTGCGAATGCCCGCGCGAAGCGGCGGAGGCCGTATCGTTGTTGGCGAATCTTTGGCTGCTGCCGCTGTTCCGTCCACTCGAGACCAAGGATCGAATGCTCGCTCGCGCTCAATGTTTGGCGCAGATGGCTGCTGCGGTGGGACTCGATTTGGGGGAAGAAGTGCTTCAGACAACGGCGCTGATTTGGGACGTATGGGACCGTTCCGGGTGGTAATATAGATACCAACGGTATGTAATTGATTTGCGAGGGTAGCCACGGCTGCCCTTTTCAAGTCATTAAATACATACTATCGGTATGTATTTGGGGGCAGGCTTATGGCTGGGATGCGAAGAATTAGCGTTTCGTTGGCGCCAAAAACAGTGCGATCTATCAGGCTTTTTGGCCTTCTTGTTGCGCAGCTGTGCGCGTATTCGATGTTGTCGGCACTGTGTTTTGCGTGCCCGCTTTACTTGTTCGATTGCAGCGGCTCATCAACGTTATATGGTGCCGTCGCGGCGATAGCGTTCGTGCCGGGCGTGCTTGCGACTCCGGCTGGCGGAATCTTGGCGGATCGCGGGAGACATCGCGGGGTTCTTGTGGTGCTCGGCATTGTTCTGATGGCTGCATCACTGTTGTTTATCCCCATGAAGCGTTCGCTGCCTCTTGCCGTTGTCGTGGTAGCAATGCTTTGCGTCCAATATAGTATCCAATCGCTGCTGAAACCGATGCTTCAAATTGAGACGGTGCGCATGACGGGCCCAGAAAAGGTTGAGCGTGCCACTGCGTTGGTCTCGCAGATAACCATGGCGAGCAATATCTTGGGCCCTGTGGTCGGGACGGCAGTCTATGGGTGCTTTGGTATCGATGCTCTATGCGAAACCGCGGCGTTGACATTTGCGATGTCAGCCCTGCTGTTCGGGGGTGCACTCAAGCGAAATGCCTCATCTGGAATGACAGGGGACAGTACGACTTGCTCGACATACCGAAGCGATTTTCGGGAGTCGATTCGGTATCTGTTGCAAAAATCATCATTGGTCGCCGTGATTTTGCTTGCGGCTGTTTTGAACCTTGCGTTGGTTGGGCTAACGATTGGCGCTCCCATTGTTGTTTCAAAGCATCTCGGAATACAGTCATCCTTTGTTGGGATTATTGAGGTGGCTATGGGCTTGGGTGGTCTTGTCGGCAGTGGTTTGGTCGGTATTTGGCCGCATCGTTTTTCCTTCAAGGGCATATGTCGATATGTTGCGATGATTAGTTTTGGAGTCGTACCGATTATTGTCGCACTACTGAGCGGTCCTGATGAATTAGCGTTTGCCGCGCTTGCGGCCGGCTCGGTATGGGTCATGGCGTGGGCAAGCATTGCATCGGTCGAAATCGTTTCATTTGTTCAGCGGTCAGCGCCAAAGGAACTCTGCGGAAAAGTGCTGGCCCTCGTTTATATGATGCTTTCCTGTGCAACGCCTATTGGCCAATTGGTTTACGGGCTCGCATATGATCGATGGACACCGGCGATTGTATTCGCAGGCATGTTGGCGGTGCTGACGTTGACGACGGCGCTGTTTTATCGGCTGAAAAGTCGCTCGTAACGATTGATTTAACGCGCTGGGGAACCGTTGCTTTGCGGAAGCGAATGTCCCGGCGCGTTGGAACACCCTTGCATGGACGCGCCTCTCCTTCGTCTACAATATCGTGCAGACGAAGGAGAGGCATGCCCATGATCAAGATGTTTGCGAGTGACTTAGACGGAACGCTGCTGAACGCCCTGCACGAGGCAGATGGGACCATCCGCCGTGCCATTCGCGAGCTGACCGAGGCTGGCCTGCATGTGGTTCCCGCGACCGGGCGCTCGACGCTGCCGGTCGGCGAGCATGGCTTTACGGGCCTGGCACTCGACGCCTGCTGCTCCAACGGATCCATCGTGCGCGACAGCCACGGCGAGGTGCTCAAGACCTGGACCATCGACCCGCAGGTTACCGAGGAGCTGCTCAAGGCGTTTCCGAACATTTGCTTCGACTGCTCCACGCCCGACGGCATGTTCTCGAGCGGTTCGTTCGAGATGCACCAGGCGGGCTTTAAGAAGGACGGCCCTATCAAGCGCATCGTGATGCGCGGCATGCGCGCGCGTGGCGGGTATCACGAGGAGCAGTATTTCGATCAGTCAATCGGCGACATCCTGCGCCACGATGTGTGCAAGATCAACTGTCGCGTGACCTCGCCCGAGCTGGAGCGCGACCTTAAGGCGTATTTGGCCGAGCGCTCGGACCGTGTGGTCAACGCGCCGTTTGATCCGGTGATGTTCGAGATCACGGACGTGGCGTGCAACAAGGGCGAGAGTGTGGCCTGGCTGGCGAGCTACTACGGCATTGCCGAGGACGAGGTCGCGGTTTACGGAGACGGCGGCAACGACATTGCCATGCTCAAACGCTTCCGCCATAGCTACGCGACCAAAAACGGCAGTGACGCGGCCAAGGCCGCCGCGAGCGCGACTATCGGTAGCTGCATGGCCCACGCCGTTCCCAAACACATGCTTGCCACCATGCACAAGCAGAATTCCTGCACCGTAATCGAATAATGTGACAAAGGGACAGCCCTTTTGTCACAGGTGACGCTGGTCTCTTGAAATACGAACAAACATTCGCATATCTAACTGCGCTTTGATAGAATTGATACTGTTGGCGGCAGTTCCATGTGCCGGGCAGCGCCCTCCATCTGATGGGAGGTGATGCCCATGACCGATTTGATTGATTTCGTGAGGCTTCTGACTGCTTTGGTCTCGTTCTTCACGGCGCTTGTCGGCCTTTCCGAGGCACTCAAGCAGCGTTCGAAGCGCAACAGAAGGGGTCGCCGCCGCTAAGGCGTTGACCCCCTAATGCAAACAACGGCGCTGCCCAGCTTTCCAGAACTTGGGCTGCCGTCGACACTATTCTACCCACGAATGACATTTTGAACAATTGGCAATGCCGCTTCAAAAGCCAGGCACAACTGGCACAACCTAGGCGGTCGCTGAATGTGACAAAGGGACTGTCCCTTCGTCACATCTAAAATATTGCCTTTACGTGTTGATGCACACGGTGTGCAATAATACTCGCACTGTGCAATAGCGCACAGGCAGAGTAACAAGGAGGACGCTTGTCCCAGCTCGAGAAATGCGATCGCCGGTCCCTTCGCTCGCAGCGTGCCCTTCGCCAGGCACTTGCCAGCGAACTTGCCGAAAGCGGCGACCTTTCGCGCATTAGCGTCGCGTCGCTCACCGAGCGTGCCGGTCTTACACGCCGCACGTTCTATTCGCACTACCGTGATATCCCTGACTTTATCAATCAAATCGAGGACGGCTTGCTGGCCGAGATCCGTGAGCGCATTGAGCTCATCACCGCAGCTCAGCTACCCGATCTCTATCACAACATCGATGAGCTCGAGCCGGCACCCGGTTCGGTTGAGTTGCTGCGCTACCTTGCGGCCAACCGCGATTTAATCGGATCGCTGCTGGGCCCGGGCGGCGACCAGGCTTTCATTAAAAAGATTATCGACACCGCGCGTGAGGCCGTGGTGCCTCGTGCGCAGACGGGCATTTTGGGCCTGGCGCTGGGCACGTTCTTTGACTACTACGTCACCTACGTCGTGAGTGCCGAGGTCGGTCTGATTCAGCGCTGGTTTGAGCGTGGGCTCACCGAATCGCCCGAAGCCATGGCGCGCATTATGACGGTTATCGCCTTTGTGCGCCCCGGCGACCTGTATGGCCAACCCATCGATATCAACGTGCCGGAATACGGCATGAAGCTATTGAACTTGCAGCTCGAGGACGCGGTCGACACCGCCGCAACCGTCGAGTCCAACAACTAAGAGGAGAGACAGATGAGCAAACTCGTCGAGGGCATTAAGGACCGTATGGTCGCTGCCGCGCGTGAGGCTGCACCCGCCGTGGTGGATGCCGCGCAGAAGGCCGCAACCGCAGCTGCCGAGAAAGTTGCCGAGGCAGTTGCCGATGCCAAGAACGCGGCAGGGGAGACGTCCGTCGCTAGCGAGCTCGCCACCGCCGCTGAGCCCGTAGCCGCCGCCCAGGCCCCCGAAGGCGCGATCTTCAACCCCGAGGCCGCCCGCGGCAACCTGCACCTGGGCATTGACGTGGGCTCCACCACCGTTAAGCTCGCCGTGCTCAACGACGATAACCAGATTGTCTACGCCAAGTACCAGCGCCACCACACCGACGTCCGCGCTTGCGCCCGCGACCTGTTCGAGGGCGCTGCGACCGTGCTGCCGACGGCCCAGATGACCTGCGCCATTACCGGCTCGGGCGGCCTGCTGCTGTCCCAGTGGCTCGACCTGGAGTTTGTCCAGGAGGTCATCGCCAGCAAGCGTGCCGTCGAGACCCTCATCCCGGCCACCGATGTTGCCATCGAGCTGGGCGGCGAGGACGCCAAGATCATCTACTTCGATAACGGCATCGAGCAGCGCATGAACGGCACCTGCGCCGGCGGTACGGGCGCCTTCATCGATCAGATGGCAACCCTGCTGCACACCGACGCCAGCGGCCTTAACGAACTCGCGGCCAACGCCACCACCATCTATCCCATCGCCAGTCGCTGCGGCGTCTTTGCCAAGACTGACGTGCAGCCGCTGCTCAACGAGGGCGCCCGTCCCGAGGACGTGGCCGCCTCCATCTTCCAGGCTGTCGTGACCCAGACCATCTCGGGCCTGGCGTGCGGCCGTCCCATCCGCGGCAACGTCGCCTTCCTGGGCGGCCCGCTGCAGTATCTCTCCGAGCTGCGCCACCGCTTCTACCTCACGCTCAACCTGGACGAGGAGCACCGTATCGTGCCCCAAAACGCTCACCTGTTCGTGGCGAGCGGCGCCGCCATGGCGCACGAGTCCAACAAGCTCAGCACGTTCCCGCAGCTCATCGAGGCTATCGATGCCCTGGGTGACACCCAAGGTGCCGAGGTCGAGCGCCTGGATCCGCTCTTTGCCACCGACGAGGACTTCGCCGAGTTCAAAACCCGCCACGACCAGGAAGTCGTCCCCAAGGGCAAGCTCGAAGGCTACACCGGCCGCGTGTTCATCGGCATCGACGCCGGTTCCACCACCATGAAGGCCGCGCTCGTGGGCGAGGACGGTCAGCTGCTGCACACCTGGTACGGCAACAACAACGGCGACATCCTGGGCACGGCCAAGGTCATCATGGCCGATTTCTACAACCACATTCCTGCCGGCTGTACCATCGGCCACGTGACCACCACGGGCTACGGTGAGGCGCTTCTCATTGAGGCCCTCAAGGCCGATTCCGGCGAGATCGAGACCGTCGCGCACCTGCGCGGCGCCAAGGCGTTCCTGCCCGGCGTCGAGTTCATTTTGGACATTGGCGGACAGGACATGAAGTGCCTGCGCGTCAAGGACGGCGTCATTGAGCACATCATGCTCAACGAGGCCTGCTCGTCGGGTTGCGGTAGCTTTATCGAGAGCTTCGCCGTCTCTATGAACATGGACGTGCGCGCGTTCGCCGACGCGGCCATCCATGCCAAGGCCCCGGTCGACCTGGGCAGCCGCTGCACGGTCTTTATGAACTCGCGCGTCAAGCAGGCGCAAAAGGAAGGCGCCACGGTGGGCGACATCGCGGCCGGCCTGTCCTATTCCGTCATCAAGAATGCCCTGTTCAAGGTCATTAAGCTGCGCGATCCCAAGGAGATCGGCAGCCAGGTAATCGTTCAGGGCGGCACCTTTATGTCCGATGCCACGCTGCGCGCGTTTGAGCAGCTTACCGGCGTTCATGCCGTGCGTCCCGACATCGCCGGCTGCATGGGCGCCTATGGCGCTGCCTTGCTCGCCCGCGATCGCGCTGGCGCCGACGGCACTTCGACCATCCTTTCTGCCGAGGACATCGCACACCTCACCGTGACGCAAAAGCATGTCCGCTGCGGCCGTTGCTCCAACAACTGCCAGCTCACCGTCAACGACTTTGGCGGCGGCAGGCGCTTCATTACCGGCAACCGCTGCGAGAAGGGCGCCGGCCACAAAAAGCAGAAGACCGAGGCCCCCAACCTCTTCAAAAAGAAAAACGAGCTGCTCTTTAACCGCGAGGCGCTGAGTCCCGACGAGGCCCCGCGCGGCACCGTCGGCATCCCGCGCGCACTCAACATGTACGAGAACTACCCCTTCTGGCACGCGTTCTTTACGCGCCTGGGCTTTAGCGTGCAGCTGTCCGACCAGTCGAGCAAAAAGACCTACCAGGCGGGCATCGAGTCCATGCCGTCCGAGAGCGTGTGCTATCCGGCCAAGATGAGCCACGGCCACGTGATGAACCTCATCGACCGTGACGTCGACTTTATCTGGATGCCGTGCGTGCGCTGGGAGCGCAAGGAGGATCCGACCGCCGGTAACTGCTACAACTGCCCCATCGTCATGAGCTACCCCACGGCGCTGGCGCTCAACATCGACGAGATTCGCGAGCAGAACATCGAGTTCCTGTATCCGTTTGTGCCCTATCACGACAAGACCGAGCTCAAGCGCCGCTTGTATCAGGTGCTCGCCGTCGACCGTGTGGCCGATGCTGAGGCCGGTCGCGGTCGCGTGCGTGGACCCAAGATCACGCGCTCCGAGGTCGATGCCGCCGTCAACGCTGCCTTTGAGGCCGATGCGCGCTTCCACGAGGATATCCAGACCATGGGCGAGGAGGCTCTTAAGTGGGTCGAGGACCACGGCGGCCACGGCATCGTACTCGCCGGCCGCCCCTACCATAACGACCCCGAGATCAACCACGCCCTGCCCGAGCTTATCTCGAGCTTTGGCTTTGCGGTCTTTACCGAGGATTCGCTTGCGCACCTGGTGAAGCCCGAGCGTCCCATCCGCGTCGTCGACCAGTGGATGTACCACAGCCGCCTGTACGCCGTCGCCCGTTTTGTGACGATGCGCAACGACCTGGACCTGATCCAGCTCAACTCTTTCGGCTGCGGCCTGGACGCTCTGACCACCGACCAGGTGCAGGAGATCCTGGAGGCCAGCGGCAAGATCTACACCGTGCTCAAGATCGACGAGGTATCCAACCTGGGCGCCGCGCGCATTCGCATCCGCTCGCTCATGGCCGCGCTTAAGGACCAGGAGGCCGAGCGCCTGGCAGAGGCCACGGCCGCGGGCGAGACCTACGAGCAGGGCGACGCCGCGCCGGTGGCGCCTTCCACGGATGCCCCCGCGTTCGCGAGTCGCAAGTACACGTTTGAGGCGCAGCGTGAGAGCGCATCGACCGCGTGGCCCAAGGTTCCCTTTACCGAGCAGATGCGCGAGGAGGGCTATACCATCCTGTGCCCGCAGATGGCGCCGATCCACTTTGACCTGGTCAAAGAGGTGTTCCGCGGTGCCGGCTACAACTTGGAGCTTCTGCCCTCGACCGATCACGACGCCGTCGAGGCCGGTCTGCGCTATGTGAACAATGACATTTGCTACCCGTCGATTCTGGTAACGGGCCAGATCATGGAGGCCATCGAGAGCGGCCGGTACGACCTGTCCAAGACGGCCGTGGTTATCAGCCAGACCGGCGGCGGCTGCCGTGCCACCAACTACATCGCACTCATCCGCAAGGCCCTGCGTGAGAGCGGCCACCCCGAGATCCCGGTGATCTCGCTTTCGGCCGTGGCGCTCGGCGAGGACAACCCCGGCTTTAAGATTACGCCGGCGCTGCTTAAGCAGGCAGTCTACGCGGTGCTCTTTGGCGACGTGATGATGCAGATGCTCTACCGCTGCCGTCCGTACGAGGCCACGCCCGGTGCCGCCAACGCGCTCTACGAGGAGTACATGGCGCGTGCCCGCAAGCTGGCGCCTAAGTTCAACCGCCACAACTACACCAAGCTGTGCCGCGAGGCCATCCGCGCGTTCGACACCATGCCGCTCGTGGGCGAGGGCACCAAGCCGCGCGTGGGCGTGGTCGGTGAGATCTTGGTCAAGTTCCACCCTACGGCCAACAACCACGTGGTCGACGTTATCGAGCGCGAGGGCTGCGAGGCCGTGGTGCCGGGCCTGCTCGACTTCTTCCTGTACTCCATGAGCAACGCCGAGCTGCAGAAGGATGAGCTGGGTAGCTCTGCTACCACGCGCGCTGGTATGCAGGCGCTCATCAAGCTCGTGGACTGGATGCGTACGCCGGTGGAGGAGATGCTCGAAAAGTCCCGCCGCTTTGAGGCGCCCGAGCGCATCGGCACCATGGCCGACAAGGCCCGCACGGTGCTTTCGGTGTGCAACAACATGGGCGAGGGCTGGCTGCTCACGGCCGAGATGCTCGACCTGATCGATCACGGTGCGCCCAACATCATCTGCACGCAGCCCTTCGCGTGCCTGCCCAACCACGTGGTGGGCAAGGCCGTGATCAAGGAGCTGCGCCGTCAGCACCCCGAGAGCAATATCGTCGCGGTGGACTACGACCCCGGTGCGTCTGAGGTCAACCAGCTCAACCGTATTAAGCTCATGATTAGCGTGGCCAAGGAGAACATGCGCGCCGGTAAGGGCTTTAAGCTCGAGAAGGTGGCGCCGCTCGCGATGGACGAGGTCACCGGCCAGATGCGTGCCCATGATGGCTGCGTGAGCTGTGGACCGGCCAGTGAGGAGGCCGTTGCATCGGTCGCCAAGCGTCTGGGGCGCGGTATTAAGAAGTAGTTGGCCTACTTCGAGCCGGATATAAGACAAACGGGTGGTAGTCGTACCGGTTACCACCCGTTTTTGCTGGACATATGTTGCGCAAATGACCTTGCTACAGCCTTCCGTGGGCTTGCCCGATTTCTGGGCCGGTTCGGGCTTTGAGGACAAGTTACTGCAGGCCCAAGGCGATTTTTCGCTCAACGCAGGTCAGCACAGTGTGACCTATCTGCCAAACGACGAGACGACCGCTACGGTCTACCCATCGCCACCTACGAGATGGAAGCCGAGAAGTACATCTACCGCGTGTACAAGTACGAGCTGTAGCGCTGCGCTTAGGTTTGACCAATGGAGTATGAAAACACGCCGTTCGCCGTTGCCCCCTCCGCGAGTGGCAGCCATATGGTTTGATGTTAGAAACATATAGTTGTCGCCAGCCTGCTGGCGACGTTCCCCCTAATATCGGAGGTTCCAGGTATGTTTCACGCTCCGTTAAACAACTATCGGTTGGGCTAACATGGGTCGCCGTGCTATTTTGATAACCCTTGCAGTGGTCTGCTTGGCTGTGCTCCTGGGCGTTACAGGGCTGTTTGCTATAAGCCGAGAAACGTCCTATATGCGGGAATGCGCTTCCGAAGGGTTTGCCATTGACGGTTACTATCGGGACGACAAGACGAGTCTGGAAACCCTGGCCTTTCTTGAAGAGGATAACCATCGGTGGCAACTGGTCGACAAAGACGGCAGCTGCGTTGACGGGCAGTTTAAGCGTACGGACGATCCCAATATCCTGGTATTAAAGAAGGAAAACGGCGAAGAATTCGGCACGGTTCACGTTGCATATATATCGCGCCGACGCAATCAAGGGCAGATTTACCTAATTAGAAATACTAAGGTGACCCGATTTTATCTTGTGAGCACCGATCCGGCGTTTACGGTGGAGTCTGGCGATGTCGATGCGGACGTCTGATTCACGGCAATAAAACAGCGAGCGGGGCGCGGACGTGAACTACGTCCCGTTTTTTGCTTGTGCCTGCGTCGCGTCTGAGCCTCGCCGCGACTTGCGCCTGTGCGCGGGAGCCATCCCATGCTCCGCATTACTCCACATCAAATTCCACGCGGTCGAGATCGGGCACATTGAGGTCGATGAGCTTACGGGCGACGTGACGGTCGTGTGCCCCGAGCGCCTCGCTTGTCGTCACATGGGCGACGATTTCGCGCTCTACAATGCCTTCCTCGTCCCCTTCGGTAGCCGAGGTCTCGACGGCGACGGTGTAATCCCTAAAGCCCGGCAGCACCGCGGCAAGCTCGCGCGTAGTTTCGGTGACGCCGTAGCCGTCCTGCACGCCGGCCTGCGCCGAGCCAATAGACCCCGCGGTCATAACGATGCAGGGGATGGCAAAGATCGCCGTGCCCACAATAATGCGGCGGCGCACCTTGCGTGACAGCTCACCGACCTCGGCGTCTTCTTCTGCGGTCACAATGCCGTCGCCGTTCAGGTCGCGCTTGAGCGGCACGCGCAAAAGAAGCAGCACGGCTTCGGCAGCCAGTGCGATAAAGACTACATTGATGCCAAACTCGTAAAGCGCCGAGAGAAACAGCGACCCGCTTGCGATGGCGATGCCGTAGCCCGCCGCGCACAGGGGCGGCATGAGCGCGGTCGCCACGGCCACGCCGGCGATGAGCGTGGCGGGTTCCTGGTCGCGCGAGTTGCCCAGCCCGCCTGCAAAGCCGCCTGCGAGTGCGACGGTAAGGTCCCAGACGGTGGGTGTCGAGTTGTCGATGATGGCGGCCGTGGTGGTGCCAAGGGGCGAGAGCTTAAAGTACAGCGTGGACGTGACCAGGCAAAAGGCCATCTGCAGCGCAAGGCTGGCGACGGCTTCGACGGTAATCTCGCGGTCGAGCGTGGCAATACCGTATGCCATGGCAAGGACCGAGCCCATAAGCGGGCAGATGAGCATGGCGCCCACGATGGCGATGTCCGAGTCGATATCGAGGCCGATGCTTGCGATGAGCATGGCGATGATGAGGATGCACAGGTGAGAGCCGGTTAGGCGCGCCCCGTTTACAAAACGCTTGCGAATTACGTGGTAGGGCGCGCGACCCTCGCGAATGTTGAATGCGCGCTTTAGGAAGCGGGTGGCGTTCTCCATGGCCTCACTATGGGCGGGGCGGATGCCGTGGCGCCGGTGATGGCGTTCGCGTAGTCGCTTGATCTGTTGTTTGTCGAGTTCCATGTCCACCTCGTTCCAGCGCGGTCCGCGCAACGCGCCCGTTGTCCTAACTCTACACCGTGGCGGGCGGGGTGTCTGTTGGATGTGGAATCCGATAGGGCGGATGACGCGGGAGCAAATGCAAATCACAGGCTCAATTCCATCCCGCGAGAATATGATGCACCAGCTCCTTCAAATGTGACGAAACTGTGAAGCATGAGAGCGTGAATTTCAAAAAATACGCTGGTCGCCAATGTTGCGCAACAGAATTCAAAAATCGACAGCTACCGTTTGATACTATGGATACATCCGTGTCAAAGGGAGAAAGCCATGGCAAACTACAGTCCACAACACTTTGAGCCTCGGGCCAAGGCCGTCAACGTCAAGGGTGTTGCCAACCGCGCCGTCGCAACCGTTTTGACGGCGGGCCTCATCGCTCAGCCGCTCATGTCGCCGCTGGCGGCAATCGCCGCACCGTCAACCGATAACGGCGATTCTGTTCAGGGGGGGGTAGTTCTGTAGAGAATACCGTTGCCGCCGGTAACCAAGCGGTCGTAAAGACGGCTGCCCAGCTGGCCGAGGAGTCGGCAAAGCAGCTCAAGGACGCTCAGGCCGCCTACGATGCCGCCCAGAAGAAGGCCGACGCGGCGGGCCAGTCTCAAAAGCAGGCGCAGCAGCAAAAGAATCAGGCCTCGCAGGCTGTGAGCGACAACGAAATCGAGCAGAACGCAGCAGAAGTCGCCGCGCTCCAGGAGAAGATTGACGAGCTCAAAGCCGCCGTCGAAAAGACCGAGCAGCAGCAGAAGAAGCTGGGCGACCTGAACGAGCAGCTCGATCAAGCCAACAAGAGTGTCGAGGATAAGACCCAGGCGCTCAAGGACGCCAAGGCAAAGCAGGACGAGGCCAAGAAGGCCCTCGATGATGCCCAGGCCAAGCTCGAGGCCATGGGTATGGACGAGTACGAGGCCGCCAAGAAGGCCGTCGAGGACGCGCAGGCAAAGCTCGATGACGCCAATAAGGCCGTTGCTACTGCACAGGCCAATCTGGACCAGGCCAAGGCTGCCGAGGCTAGCGCCCAGCAGGAAAAGAAGGACACTGAGGCCGCTCTGACGACTGCCCAGGCCAAGAAGCAGGAGACTGCCGCTGCGCTCGCAGCCGCAACCACCGCGCGCGATAACGCCCAGCAGAAGTTCAACCAGGCGCAGGCCGCGCTCGATGCTGCCGTCTCGGGTACGGGTGTCGACCTGAGTGCGCTTGAGGCCGCCAAGATCGCTGCTGCTGGTGAGCTCAAGACCGCGCAGGCGGAGCTCAATGCCGCGACGGATGCCGACGCCACCGCACAGACAAATCTGCAGGCCGCCCAGGCTGCCGTCGCTGCCGCGCAGGAGAAGGCCAACGCCGCCAACGCTGCTGTGGCATCTGCCCAGTCTGCATACGATGCGGCAAACAAGGAGTACAAGGACGCGGCCAGTAAGCGTGACGCCGCGAAGACGGCATACGAGCAGGCCCAGCAGACCGAGGCCGACAAGAAGGCTGAGTACGACCGACTCGTCGAGATTCGTCAGCAGAAGAGCAACGAGTTCGATCAGGCTCGTGCTGAAGTAACCGACGCGCACAATGCATACGACGCCGCAAACGCCGAGGTCGAGAAGCTTAACCAGCAGATTGCAGACCTAAAGTCCAACATGACCGTTGACCAGGAAGTCATCAGTCAGGGTATGTTCGGCTTCATGAACTACATCATCGGCGGCAGCCAGTTCACAGCCACGCAGAAAAAGAACGCCCAGGACGCCGTATCGATGCTGACCGGCGCCGCTGACAAGGCCGAATGGTATGACAAGTACGTCGATCAGGACATGTCCCGCGACACCAACCCGCTCTCCTTGGAGCAGATGCGCAACGCCCTGACATATCTCGACACCCAGAACAACCTCCGCAAGGCGAACGGCCAGTCGGCGCTCAGCGTCAGCCTCCGCATGACTGTGGCGGCAGCCCTTAATACATCATATTCATCGAACATCTGGGGACACTCGAACTGCTATTTCGACAACGGGGAGAATCTTGCCGGCGGAGGCGGCGCATATACCGGCGGCGAGACCGAGGATACACTCGGTTGGCCCTACACCGGCCTCTACACACAGGAGAAGGAGGCATTCGATAAGTACGTCGCGCAGTATGGCGACGAACTCGGCAGCCACCGATATGATTCCTATTACATCTACCAGAACTACAACAGCATCTATCACGAGTGCGGGCACTATCTCAACATCATCGATTCAGCCACGGAAGCCATCGGTATCGCGACCGGTAGCGGTAAGAACACCGATTCCGAGGTAACCATCTTCGATTACAGCGCTGATAGCACTCAGGCTGATTTCACTGTCCCCGAGTTCAAGAAGCTCCTCAACGACTACATCGATTCCGCCTACAATGCAGGCGGCACGCAGGAGCAGAAGGAGCAGCTGAAGCAGCTTCAGAGCAAGCTGGCAGATGCGCAGAAGAACTTCGGGACTGCTGGAACGGCTTATTCTAACGCATTGGATAAGCAAGAAAGCGCGCGCGACGCCTATACCGCGGCCGACACGAACGTGAACACCGCCAAGGGTGAGTACGAGAAGGCCAAGTCCGGCACCGCCGCCGCTAAGACGGCATACGACGCAGCGAAGGATGCGCTCGGCGGAATCGACATCGAGTCCCTCAAGCAGAACCTCGATGCCGCCAAGGCCGAGGCCGCTACTGCCCAGGCGGCTCTCGATAAGGCAAACGCCACGCTTGCTGACAGCAAGACGAAGGCAGCCGAGGCCGCTGCTCACAAGGCGAAGGCTCGCAGCGCCCGCGACGCCGCCAAGGCAAAGTCCGATCAGGCCAACGAGGCGTATGACAACGCTACCGCTTCGGTCAAGGACCTTGCCGCCAAGTGCGATGCCGCCAAGACGGATCTTGCGAACAAGCAGGGCACGCTTAACGATGCCAAGAAGGCCGACGATGCCGCCCAGGCTGGTGTAGACAAGGCCCAGGCCGCAGATGTCCAGGCCGCGACTGCTCTTTTGGACGCCAAGCAGGCGGTTGCCGCCAAGGCGCAGGCTGTGTCCGATGCGCAGGCCAAGGCCAAGGCTGCTGAGGGTGAGCTGGCTACCGCGAACAAGGCCTTCGAGCGCTTTGCCGGCGCCCAGAAGGCGGTCGACGACGCCAAGGCCGCCTATGACGCTGCCGTGGCCAGTGTCGCCGATGCCCAGAAGCAGCTCGAGGCCGCCAACGAAGCCGTCGTCGATGCGAACCTCGATATCTTCAAGGCCAAGGCAGAGCTTGCCAACGACGAGGCACTCAAGGCCGATCTTGAGGCTGTCGATCACAAGGCATCCCTTGCCGCGGGCACGACGGGCAACGAGAAGCTGGTCAAGCTGAACGCTGCCTACGCTCGCTATAAGGCTGCCGTCGATGCCGCCGCTGGTCTCAAGGCTGCCCTGAGCGATGCCGATGCCAAGCTGTCCGACGCCAACGACGCCTATGCCGCCGCGCTTGCCGAGCTTGACGATGCCAAGGATGCCCTGGCTGCCGCGCAGGCCGAGTACGACAAGTATCATCCCAAGGCCGAGCCGCAGGCCAAGCCTCAGGTTGCGCAGGCTGCTGCAAAGGCTCCTGTCGCCAAGAAGAAGGCTGCGAACGCTGCGCTCGCCCAGACTGGCGACAATTCCGCTCTTGCGGGCGAGGTGTTCGTCATCGGCGGTATCACCCTCGTGGCCGCTGGTGTGACGCTGAGCGATCGTCGTCGCAAGCAGATGTAGCGTTTCGAGCGTAGATTCTGCAACGAACTTCAATTCATAGCGGGACCGTCTCGTTAGCCAAACGATAAGGCCGGCGCGCTGTCATACGCAGCGCGCCGGCCTTTCTTTGTTTCGGTATCAAAAAGCCCGGTCGGCAGCCGCGAAAGCTACCGACCGGGCAAGCCGTAGGCAATATGGTTGCTGTCGAGCAGCTGCTCGACTTAGCCCAGCAGGCTCAAGCCCACGGAGACAAACGCCAGGATAACGCCGACGATGGACTCGCCGCCGAGCAGGCCGCTGGCGACAACCAGGCCCTGCTCTTGGAAGGCGGCGTCCTTGGCAGCCCTCTCCTCGTCAGAAAGACCAGCGGTGGCGTCGCGGTGGGCGGACCACTTGTCGTAGGCGAGCTTGACGCAGGAGCCCAGGAATGCCGTGAGTGACATGTAGAACGGCAGGTACACGCCCAGGCCGATCATCATGGCCGGAATGCCAAGCCAGTACATGACGATGCCGGCGATAAAGCCACCTGCGAACCACGGCACGCTCGGGATGCCCGAGACCATGGTGGCGACCACGCTTGCCTGCGCGGCCACAAAGCTCTTGTCGGGGCCGAAGGCGTCCGGACCATAGGCGGTGACGAGCGCGACCATGACAGCGGCAGCGACCAGGGCACCCACGATGCCGCCAATGGCTTGGCCGATCCACTGCGCACGCGGGTTGGTGCCCAGCACGGCGCCGGCCTTAAAGTCGTTCATGACGTCGCCCGCAAGGCCGCACGCCACGGCTACGATGCCGGCGATAAAGAACAGCTTGACCTGAGCGATCTGCGCGAAGGCGGCCACGATGAGCATAACGATGAGGCCAAAGATCTCCATGGGGTCGATGCCCGTCTGGCCGCAGCTCTGTGCGCTCATGATGGTGGTGACAAAGGTGAATAGCGTCACGATGACGGCCGGAACGGGGCCAAGGTTAAGCACGATGGCGATGATCACGGCGATGGCGGCAGCGCCCAGGCCGATGATGCCGGCGTCGAGCTTAAGCGATCCCGAGATGAGCGACTGCTCGTCGGTGTCGGTGGAGCTGTCGGCGGCAAGACCGCGGACGATACCGGCGACCTGCGGCAGGATGTCCTTGAGGACGACGGCGACGCCAAAGCCCATCATGAGGCCCATGCCCAGGGACTTGACGATGCCTTGCGCAGTCATAACGTCGAACAGACCGGCAGCGGTGCCGCCCACGATGATGCCAAAGTTGCCCAGCAGGGCGCCGGCAAACCAGAAGGCGACCGGGGCGAAGCCCACGAGGAAGCCGACGGAGAGCAGCATGGGCGAGTTGTAGATACCAAAGGTCACGCCGGGGATGTTGAGCGTGCATAGCATGCTGGGCACCACGCCCAGGGCGTCGCGCAGCACGCTATAGATGCCGGCGATGGCCATGGAGCCAAAGAGCTGCTTGCCGGTTTTGCCGCCGGCCTCGGTGGCGCGCAGGGTCTGAGCTGCGGCGTTGCCGGTGGGGAACTCAAGCGCGGCGTCCACGATAAAGTGACGGTGGATGAGCGCGGTGGCCAGCAGGCCCAGGATGGTGCCGGCGAGTGCCACGATAAACATGTCGAGCCAGCTGATCTGGTCGGCATAGCCCAGCATCCAGGCACCCGGGATGGTAAACGCTAGGCCGCCGGCGACCATGGCGCCCGCGGACATGATGGTGTGGGTGACGTTGGCCTCGTTGAGGCTGGCATTGCCCATGAGCTTAAGGAAGAACAGCGAGATGACGGCAGCGAAGACGATCGGCCAGGGGAGAGCGCCCATCTTGAGGGCGGTGTAGGCCGAGCTTGCCGTGATGATCACGCAGCCAAGGACGCCGATGACGACGCCGCGCAGCGTGAGTTGCCCGCGCATCGAAGCGCGGTTCGAGGGATTGCTCATATTGAACTCCTTTGCGTATATCCGCTTCCCCCGGGAGCGCCGCTACGGATACGGCGCGGGAAGTCGGGTTACCAAGGGCCGCCGCGTGAGCTCGCGCGCGACCGCGCACCAGTATAGCCGTAAGCTAGTCATTTTGGGATGACTGGTTTAGGTAGGCGATATACTGCTGGGCAGACGAAAGGAGCGCCGACGATGCTTAATGGGTGCGCATATATATTGACGGTCGACGTGGGTAACACGTTCATTCGCTTTGGTCTGTTTGCAGAGGATTCGGCCGCGGCGCAGGAATGCCCGCTTGCGACGTGCGAGATCACGACGCCATCGAGCATTACGGCCGACGAAGCGCGTATGCGTCTCGCTCAAGTCATGGCCGCGCTGGCGGCCGATGCGGGCATGCCCGGCGCGCTCGTACCCACGGCGGCCGTGCTGAGCTGCGTGGTGCCGGCGCTCGAGCGCCCGTGGAAGGCGGCTCTTTCCCGTATCTGCACGGGGCGCGTGCTCACCGTGGGGCCGGGCCTCAAGACCGGCATGCCCGTGCACTACGACGACCCGGCCGAGATCGGCCCCGACCGCATCGCCGATGCCGTGGCGGCTCGTGCCGTCTACGGCTCGCCGTGCATTGTGATCGACCTGGGCACGACGACCAATATCGAGGTCATCGACGCGCACGGCACCTTTGTGGGCGGCGTCATCGCGCCGGGGCTGGCGCTCGGCGCCCGCTCGCTTTCGGCGGCAGCAGCGCGTCTGCCGCAGGTCGAGCCCTCGGCACCCACGCATGTAATCGGCCGCAACACGCGCGAGGCCATGCGCTCGGGCGTGGTCTTGGGCGAGGTGGCCCGCATCGACGGCATGCTCGACATGGTGCTCGCCGAGATGCGCGCGACCAAGGCCGCGGGGGAGGGCGACGTGCCCATAGTCATTACCGGCGACGATGCCGAGGCGCTTGCGTCGCTGGTCGGTCATAGTCTGACGGTCGACGACGCGCTGACGTTGCGGGGTCTCGCCGAGCTCTACCGCATCAACCAAAAGCCCCGCCGCGTGTAAAGGTGAGGGCGCCGGTGGGACAAACGCCTCCACCTTTCACCTGCTACAATGGGTCAAACTATTGCGATTACGGAGGTGTCTGCCATGTCGGACGATCTTCATCAAACTTCGTCAGGCAAGCGCCTGGACGTCATTAGCTGGGACGAGTTCTTTATGAGCGTGGCCATCGCCGCGCAGCGTCGCAGCAAGGACCCCAACACGCAGGTGGGTGCGTGCATCGCCAACACCAACCACCGCATCCTTTCGGTGGGCTACAACGGTACACCCTCGGCGCTCAACGACGACTTTTTTCCGTGGGGTACGAGCGACGACCCGCTGCAGGACAAGCACAACTACGTGGTCCATGCCGAGGCCAACGCCGTGCTCAACTACCGTGGCTCGCTCAAGGACCTCGAGGGTTCCACGGTCTACGTCACGCTGTTCCCGTGCCACGACTGCGCCAAGATTTTGGCTCAGGTGGGCGTGGGCGAGGTCGTCTACCTGGACAACAAGTACGCCGACACCGATGACGGACGCATCAGCCGCCGCATCCTCGACTCCTGTGGCATCAGCTACCGCCAGGTTATCGTCGATGTGCACATCGGCACCGAGGGGCAGGCTCAGCAGTAGCGCGTGGCAACGCCAGCTGGCGGCAAAAGCAGCTAAAAGAGCCCCGTCCCAAATTGACTACTCGTGAAAGTCGCGTCTGCGCGCATGGACGGCTCGTGAGCGGGTACACGGCTGTAGTAACATAGCTTCTGTCCGCGGGCGCGCCCGCGTAATTGTGAGAAAGGAGCCCCTGTGGCTGTTAACGAAGAGCTGCTTAAGAAGGTTCTTGAAGAGATTCGCCCCAACCTGCAGGCCGATGGCGGCGATATGGAGTATGTGGGCGTCGACGACGAGGGTGTCGTCAAGCTGGAGCTGCAGGGCGCCTGCGCCGGCTGCCCCATGAGCTCGCTGACCCTGTCCATGGGCATTGAGCGTATCCTGAAGGAGCATGTGCCCGGCGTTACCCGCGTTGAGCAGGTCAATGCCTCCGGCGAGGCCGAGGACCTGTACGACGAGTACGCGCCGTTCTAAGCTGCGAAAGCTGCGGACGGCATACTCCGCATAGACGTTACGCTCAAATATGCGGCTGCGAGCGCAAGGCCCGCGGCCGCATTTGTATGTAGGGAGCAGGAGGATCGATATGCTCAACGACCTCTACCATATGCTTGATCCCGTCGCAATCTCGGCGGGCCCCATCACCATCTACTGGTACGGCCTGGCCTACGTGGTCGGCGCCCTGCTCACAGCAGTCGTCATGTACCGCACGCAGCGTCGCTGGGGCTTTAACATCACGATTGACGACCTGACGAGTGTCGTGGTCGGCGTGGTCTTTGGCCTCATTATCGGTGCGCGCCTGTTCTACGTCGTCTTTTACGGTGATGGCTACTACTGGGCGCACCCGCTCGAGATCTTTGCCACCAACGAGGGCGGCATGAGCTTCCATGGCGGTTTGGTGGGCGGCATTATCGGCGGCATCATCGTGTGCCGCATGTATAAGCTCGACGCCTGGACTTTGGCAGACCTTGCCGTCATCGGCGCGCCGCTGGCCTTGTGCCTGGGACGTTGCGCCAACTTCGTGAACGGAGAGCTGTGGGGCAAGCCGACCGATCTGCCCTGGGGCGTGGTCTTCGGTGGCACCGCGGGCGATATGCCGCGTCACCCCTCCCAGCTCTACGAGGCATTTCTTGAGGGCATCGTGCTCTTTTGCATTCTGCAGGTGCTCAGCCGCAAAAAGCCGCTACTGCCCCAAGGCACGTTTATGGGCGTGTTTGTGATGGGTTACGGCATCGTCCGCTTCCTAATTGAGTTTGTGCGCGTGCCCGATGCACAGCTGGGCTATCTGCTGGGTGGCGTTATCACCATGGGTCAGCTGCTGAGCCTGCCGCTCGTAATCGCGGGCCTGGCGCTCATCATCTTTGCTCGTCGCCGCAACCAACCCCAGCGCGTCTACCTGGACGCCTAGCCACCAAAACCACCACAAAGGGGACAGGCACCTTTGTGGTGGTTCGCTGGGCAACGATGACAGAACCGTAACGTTTCCCCAGATAAAACCTGCCAAAATAAACCTGTCCCTTTTTGGCAGGTTTCTAGAAAGGCTTTCGGACTGTGAAGGATTCCGACCTCTCCACAACGGCTGCGCGCGACGCTGCCCGCATTGTCTGGTTTAAGCGCTACCCCGCCAAGCAGACGCTCATCGCATTTTTGCTCGCGCTGTTGGCGACCACGGCGTTTTCCATCGATCCCGCCCCGGTGTCGAGCAACGCAGTCTTGGCGATTGACCCCAAAGCCTCGGGCATGCTGTACGTGTGCTACGAGGTGCTTCTCTCGTTTGCCGGCCATACCGACGCGGTCATGCTGCTTGCGCTTGCCTGCCTGCTCACCTTGCCGTTTCGCTACGTGTTCTTTGGCCGTGGCGACACCTGGCGTCCATCGATCATTCTGCCGTCGCTGTTCTTCGCCATCTGCATGGTGTTCGGCCGCAGCTACGATCTCACCGACTCGGCCGAGATTGTCCTTGGCGACAAAGCCCGCATCATCTGCGCCTGGATTGGCGGCGCGGGCTGGATGCTCTTGGCGGTCGTTGCCTTCTACCTTGCCTTTGAGTGTCTAGATTGGCTGAGCTCTCGGCGCATTCCGTTTTCCGAGGCGCACTTTGGCCGCGTATGGCGTGTGGCTCACGCCGTGCTCTCGGTCCATCCCTTTGCCGGGCCCTTCCTGGTGCTTATGATCGCCTGGACGCCCACGCTCATCGCTTCGCTGCCCGGCCTTTTTATGGGAGATACGGGCGCGCAGATTCGCCAGTGGTTCAACTATCCCAACGGCACGAGCGACTACCTGCGCCTACTCAACCCCAACGTGCTGCTCAACGGGCATCATCCCGTAGTGCACACGGCCATTATCGGCTCGTGCGTTCAGCTGGGGCTTTCGCTGTTCAACAGCGCTAACGCGGGCCTCATCATCTATACCTGCGCTCAATTTGTCATCACGGCTGCCTGCATGGCCTATTCCATTTCGTCGCTGCGCAAACTGGGCGTGAGTCTGCCGGTTCGCGGTGCGATCCTGCTGTTCTTTGCGTTTATGCCGATGTTCTCTAACTACGCGGTGTTGCTCACCAAAGACGTGCTCTTTGCCGACGCGTTCTTGGTGCTGCTGGTACAGACCGTCAAGCTCGTGGCATGTGGCTTGCCCCGTCGTGATGCCAATGTCGAGCGAGCGGGCGAGAAAACTCCCGTGCTCTTTGCGCGCCACGACTGGTTGCTGCTCGCTCTGGGCGCCATGGGTTCCACGTTTCTGCGCAACGGCGGCCTGGTGTTTCCCCTGGCGGCATGCGTAATCGCGGCGGCGTTTAGCGCATGGGACGCGCATGCAGCTCGTCGTGCAGCCAAGCAGGCTGGTGCTGCGCCTTCGGGCGCCATCCCGCGTTTCCGCTGGGTGGGAGTTCTTGCTGTGCTTGCACTCTGCCTTGCCTCTAATATGTACTTCACCAAGGTGTTTATGCCGGCGCACGACATTACGCCCGGTTCCAAGCGCGAAATCCTCTCGATTCCGTTCCAGCAGACGGCTCGTTTCGTCCAAAAGCACGACGGCCTCAACTCGGGCGTCAACCCCACGGTTAAGGAGGACGGCACCATCGTGGAGGCTCCTTGCGACGGTTCGGTGACCGACGAAGAGCGTGCCGTGATCGATCGTGTACTCAAGTACGAGAACCTGGGCCGCCGCTACAACCCCGACAAGTCCGATGCCGTCAAGAACTGCTTCAACGAGTACGCCTCGCAGGAGGACATCGATGCCTATTTTGAGGTATGGGCTCAGATGTTTAAGAAGGATCCCGAGTGCTATATTTCGGCGCTTATCAATAACTACTATGGTTATTTTTATCCGAGCGCGCGCGATGCCTGGGTCTACAGCACGGCGCGTAGTGCCGAGATTATGGCGAAGCCCGATAACCTTAAGTACTTCGACTTCCATCCGGTCGATAGCAAGGTTGTGCGCTGGTGCGACCACCTGATCAACCTGTATCGCGTGGCAGTACAACGCGTCCCGTTTATCTCGCTCACCATGAGCTCGGCCACCTATGTGTGGATCATGATCGCCGTGGTGGTCTACCTGCTGCGTCGTCATTCATGGCGTGCGCTGGCGATCTGGGTGCCGCTGCTGGGCGTGCTCGCCGTGTGCCTGATTGGTCCGTGCAACGGCTCGACCTACATGCGCTACCTGTATCCGGTCATCGCCTGCATGCCCTTCGCCATCGGCGCCACCGTCACCCGCAGTGACTTCCTCTGGTCCTAACTTGGTGCATTGGGGTCAGGTTTCTTTGCACCAAAGGGGTCATCATCACGACGCCTTCATTTTGGGGTTTATCTCGCAGGCCAGTAGGTATATCATAACGACGTTTGTTTATATTGCCCGAGCATCTGCGCTGGGCTTTAGGTCGAAACCGATAGGAGACACGTATGTCCGGACACTCTAAGTGGGCCACAACCAAGCATCGTAAGGGCGCGCAGGACGCCAAGCGTTCCGCCCTCTTCTCCAAGCTCAGCCGCAACATCACCGTTGCTGCCCGTCTCGGCGGTGACCCGCTGCCCGAGAACAACGCCAGCCTCGCCGCTGCCGTTGCCAAGGCCAAGGCTCAGTCCATGCCTAAGGACAAGATCAAGTCCGCTATCGACAAGGCCTTTGGTTCGGGTGCCGACGCCGCCGTCTACGAGAACATCGTGTACGAGGGCTATGGTCCCGCCGGCGTTGCCGTTTACGTTGACTGCCTGACCGATAACCGCAACCGTACCGCCGCCGATGTCCGTTCCGCCTTCTCTCACGCTGGCGGCAACCTGGGCACCTCTGGCTCCGTCGCCTTCCAGTTTGAGCGCAAGGGCCAGATCGTCGTCGCCAAGGAGATCCTGGACGAGAACGCCAAGAAGGAGACCATGATCGCCAACGGTGCTGCCGGTGACGAGGATGAGTTCATGATGGCCATCGCCGAGGCCGGTGGCGAGGACTACGAGGACGCCGGCGAGGAGTGGATCGTCTGGACTACTGCCAACGAGGTCATGGCTGTCTCCAAGGCGCTCGAGGAGCAGGGCGTCCAGGTCAAGGGCTCCGAGACCACCATGGTCCCGACCACCCCGACCGAGGTCTCCGGCGCCGACGCCAAGAAGGTTCAGCGCCTCATCGACCGTCTTGAGGAGCTCGATGACGTCCAGGACGTCTACAGCACCATGGACATGACCGACGAGGTCATCGCTGCCCTCGAGGAGGAGTAGCGCCCGCACGGGTTAAGCCGTGCATATCTGGGCATAATGAAGCGAGCATGCAAGCCTCGTGGAATAGATGAGCCGGATCCGCGTGCGTAGAGCACCGGACCCGGCTCTTTTATAATGATGCGAACCGTTTTGCATTTCGAGAGCCGAGATTTGAAGGGAGCGCCGCGTGCGCGTACTCAAACGAGCCCTAGCGATTGTGTATCTTGCCGCCGCCATCGTGGCGCTGGGTACGCTTGTCTGCCAGTTTTGGGGGCCGTATACGTATCGCTTTATGCTGCTGATGCGCGACCCCATGCCGCGCATTGTCGTGACGGCATGCGGCGGAGTTGTGGCGATCGGCGTGCTGGTAAGCTTCTTCCGCCTGATGTTTGCTCGTCGCGAGCCGTCCTGTGTACATCCGGCGGGGGAGCGCAATATCGAGGTTACCCTTGCGGCGCTTTCTTCGTGCGCCAGAGCTGCTGCCGAGCGCGACGACCGCGTGATGGTCGAGCATGTCGAGGCCCGCGTCCAAGGCTCCGACGATTCGCACGTCCGATTTAAGGTCGACGCTATCGCGCTTGACGATAAGGACGTGGCATCTCTGGCTACCGCGATGCAGCAGCGCATCGAGGAAGCTTGCGACACCATGCTCGGCACGCCGGGTACGACCACGCGCGTCCGTTTTTTGCCATCCAAGACTACCGTCCAGACCGTGGAGGTTTCCGGTGAGTGATACCAATCAAGACAAGACCGTCCGCACCCCGCGCCTGACTATCGATCAGAGCGCCGCGCCGGCAGGCGAGGTCGTCGATCCTAAGGTGGAGGGTACCGAGTCACATGACGCGGTCGCCGATGATTTTGATGAGGCCATGGGTCTCATCAAGGGTACGGGGGCAGCCATCTGGAGCTATGCCGTCCGTCATCCCAACACCACGCTTGGAGCCGTCGCTGGTTTTGTGCTCGCCGTGCTGGTGCTCACGCTCGGCCTGTGGGATACGCTCGTCATCGCTTTCTTTGTGCTGATCGGCGCCGTGATTGGCCAGATCCGCGACGGCGAGAACGGGATCGTCAACTTCTTCGGCCGTCTGTTTAGCGGCCGCTAGTATGTATTCGACCGCCGCGTGTGCGGTGGGCATAAGGAGGAACCATGGCTTTTAACACGAAGGTCGATGTGGCCGATACTGAGCCCGAGGCAGACGAGACCGTCGCCGCCGAGGCCGAGGACGTAACGCTCGAGGACGAGGCGCTCGTCGAGGCCGAACCCGCCGACGATGCGGACGAGGATGATGAGGAAACAGACGAGTCCGAGGACTCGCTGACCTATTCCAACGGTGTAATCGAGAAGATCGTCGCCATGGCCACCCGCGAGGTGCCGCACGTCCTGGGCATGAAGGGCAACCTCATGCACTTTGTGCAGGAGCAGTTTGGTGCCGAGAACCTGACCAAGGGCGTGACGGTCGAGGTCACCGATGACAACCGCGTGGTCGTCAACATTTCCGTCATTATCGAGTACGGCGCCTACGCGCCCGCGATTTTCGACGACGTCAAGGCGCGCGTGACCGAGCGTCTGGCCGCGATGACCGGCCTTGAGGTGGCAGGCGTCAACCTACGCATCGAGGATGTCATCACCCCCGAGGAGTACGAGCACCGCACCAACCAGCACGAGTAACCTACCAAAAAGGGATGTTTATTTTAGCAGGTTTTATCTGCGAAAACGTCAAACGGCCGGCCGCACGGATGTATGTGCGGCCGGCCGTTATTTGTATGTCCCCGATGTAGGCATACCGCTCGTCTAACTAGGGGTTGCAATCGTCGTGTTCCGCGTTACCCTAATGGGCGCATTGTTTCCAAATTGTTAACGAGGGGTTGCCGTAATGGCTGACGAGCACGAAACAGAAAGCCAGGCATGGGCGATTGAGGCTGCCGCGGCAGAGGCGGCATCGCGAGCTGCCGAGGAGGTACATCGTCCTCCCGTGGTGCCGATGGAGCGCGTGGTTGATCGCACCGATATCGAGCGCGGCGAGCGTGCCGGCCAAAAGCGTAGCCAGGAGCCAGGCTTCCCGCGCTTTTTCGCCGAGCTCAATCTGGGCCTGATTCTTACGGCCTTTGCCATCGTTGCGTTTAAAACCCCTAATCACTTTGCTTTTGGCGGCACCTCGGGCGTGTCGGTTATTCTGTCCACGCTGTTCCCGACCCTGCCCGTCGGCGTCTTTATGTGGATTATCAACGCGGTTCTCGTCGTTTTGGGCTTTATCTTTTTGGAGCGCAAGGCAATCCTGTGGAGCGTCTTCGCCTCGTTTGCGCTGTCCGCCTATGTTTCGCTTTTCGAGCTCTTTATCCCGACCAGTGTCTCGATGACGGGCGATATGTGGCTCGACCTGTGTTTTGCCGTGATTCTGCCGGCGCTCGGCAGCGCCATCGTCTTTGATATCGGCGCCTCGACGGGTGGCACGGACATTCTTGCCATGATCCTCAAGCGCCGCACGACGCTCGAGATTGGCCGCGCCCTGCTGCTGGTCGATATCGGCATCGTGGCCATCGCGGCCTTCTTGTACGGCCCGCGTGTCGGTCTGTATTGCGTGCTCGGCCTGTTTGCCAAGACGCTTGTGGTCGACAAAGCCATCGAGAGCATTCACCTTCGTAAGGTCTGCACGGTCATTTGTTCCGAGCCCCTTAAGGTCGAGGAGTTTATCGTCAAGCATCTCAACCGTACGGCGACCATTAGTCGCGGCTACGGTGCCTTCTCGGGCAAGTGCGTGACGGTGATCATGAGCGTGCTGAGCCGTCGCGAGGCCGTGCAACTGCGCCGCTATGCGCGCGAGGTCGATCCGGGTGCCTTTATCACGATTGTCGACAGTTCCGAGATCGTCGGCAAGGGTTTCCGCGGCACGAACTAGCGCGAACGCATTCATCAAACAATCGAAAAGCGCCTCGCGCGTTGCAAATACGTCATCTAAGAGTATTTGAACTCACATTGGGTGATAATGATGCCAAAGACATCGTTTGCGATCCAGGTGATTCGCTCTAGATACGAAGGGATGATTCTATGTTCTGCTCGCAGTGTGGCGCCCCCATGGGCGATAACGACAAGTTCTGCGGCGTGTGTGGTGCTCCTAATGCCGGTGCCGCTGGCCCCGCTCCCCAGGGACAGCCTCAGCCCCAGCAGTTTGTTCCGCAACCGCCCGTGGCGAATGCGCCAAAGGGCTGTGTGGTTCAGGCGTTCCAGGATATGACCAAGACCCCGGGCGTGCTTCAGCGTGTATGCCAAATCGCGTTTTTGCCGGCGCTGATTTGCGTTGTGTC
Source organism: Collinsella sp. (assembly GCA_048321375.1). Lineage (GTDB taxonomy): Bacteria > Actinomycetota > Coriobacteriia > Coriobacteriales > Coriobacteriaceae > Collinsella. The sequence continues at coordinate 31,460 of DBFDVR010000008.1, read as the reverse complement.
GGTGCTCGTGTTGTTTATTCCCGTTATTGGCGGCATTGCGGCTGCCATCGGCTTTTTGGCAGCTTGCATTGCGAGCGTGTGCGGTTCCGGCTTTGGCATCGAGTGGGGTCGCGATCTGTCGCTTAAGATCGATGACGGCATGGATCGTCCGCTGATGCGTTCCACGTCGTTTGGTCTCGGAGTCTTTTCGAGCGTTATTTCGGTCGTGCTCGAGGTTATCGCTGCCATTCCCGTTATCGGTGTAGTGCTTTCGCTGGTGGAGGGCGTGGCGCTTGGTGCCGCAGGCTCGTACTCCTACTATGGCTCCTATGCGCTCGAGGCTGCGCTGTTCGGTTCGCTCGGCCTGCTTGTCCTGGCTATGATTGCCACGGCAGTCTTGGGGGTCTTCTTTAAGATGTTCGCCGACATTGCCGTGATGCACTTTGCGGTGACCGGGCGCGTTGAGAGCGCGTTTTCGCTCGACAAGGTCTGGGCGGCGTTTAAGCACAACAAGACCAAGCTGTTCTGCGCTTCGTTCCTTCCCGAGTTTTTGACGGGCCTGGTTTCCAACGCCATTACGTGGATCTTGACAGCTGTCTTTGGTGCCATCGCCGGAATTGGCGCGTACGGCTATTACTATCGCCCCACGGGTATCGAGGCGATTGTTACCGCCGGTGGTGTCACGCTCGTATTGTTCCTGGTGCTGATTGCATTCGTCACGGTGTTCCTTACGGTCTTTGGCAAGATGCTCAAGCACCGTGCCGTTGGCTATTGGGCTGCACGTTATGCAAGCGAATGGGCCGATGAGGACAAGGACGACGTTTTGACTTTTGTGCTCCCGGGTGAGAAGAAGCCTGCTCCTGCGGGATTCAATCCCACGGCAGCCACTGGTGCTGCGCCTGCCCCGGCACCCGCGCCTGCCCCTGCCCCGGCACCTGCTCCTGTCCCCGCACCGGCGTCCGAGGCGACGCCTGCGGAGCCCGATTGGGATGCCGTTGCCACGCCGGCGGATGAGCCGGGCGATAATCCTGCTGCCGAAAACAATCAAACCGAATAGCCGGTCGAGGCGCCCTGGGCAACTGAGCCCGGGGTGCCTTTTTCTACTGCGAAAGCAAGAAAATGCCTGGGAAAACGGTTGCAGCAAAATTTCTCGGAAATTGGTCAATGTTGCGCAACAACGTCGCGGCTATTGTTGAGAACGTAGACGTGTAAGGTTTGAAGGCGTGCGACGCCTTAGGAAAAGGAGAGGCTCATGTTCTGTCCCACTTGTGGTTCTCCCATTTCGGATGATGCCAAATTCTGCCCTGTTTGCGGATCCGCCGTTGGTGCCGCTTCTGCCGCTCCGGCCCCGCAGCCCCAGCCCGCTCCGGCCCAGGCTATTCAGCCCGTGCCCCAGCCTCAGCAGCAGTACACCGGTCAATACGCCCAACAGTCCGCATCCGCTCCGATGGGCTATGGCCCCATTAAGGCTGACCGCAGCCTGATCGGCTGGCTGCTGCTCTCTCTTGTGACCTGCGGTATCTATTCGTTCTACTTCCTGTATTGCTTGGCACGCGACGTCAACACGTTGTGTCAGGATGACGGCGATTACACGCCGGGTCTGGCGGAATTCATCCTTCTATCGTTTGTGACCTGCGGCTTCTACGCGTACTACTGGTATTACAAGATTGGCAACCGCCTGCAGGCCAACGCTCCTCGCTACGGCCTGGTGTTCCAGGAAAACGGCACCACCGTTCTTCTGTGGCAGATCTTCGGCGCGCTCCTGTGCGGCCTTGGTCCCATCTTCGCTATGAACATCATCATCAATAATACCAATGCCATGGCAACGGCTTACAACACTCGCCTTGGCGCTCGTGCCTAACAATAAGGGCGGCGTGAACAGCTCCCAGGGACATAGGGGCACGGCAGAGCTCCTTCGCCGCGCCCTTTTTTGCACCGGCGCGCTCTTTGTCGCCTGGCTCGCGCTCTACCTGCTCGATATCGGCTGCATTTTTCGAATGATGACGGGCGCTCCTTGTCCGGGATGCGGCATGACGAGGGCGTGGCTGGCGGCGCTGCGTCTCGATTTTGCGGCGGCCTTTGCCTACCATCCGCTGTTTTGGGTGGTGCCGATTGCGTTTGTGCTCGCGTTCGTGCGCGAGGAGGTGGCATCGAGCAAGCTAAAGCGTGGTGTCGACATTGCAGTCACCGTGTTGTGCATGCTGGTCATCGCCGTATGGATCGTGCGCCTCATCAATCCGGTAGATGCCGGCCTACTCTTTGGCGGCCATGCGCCCGCCGGAGTCCCCGACGACATCATCCACCTCGAACCCCCACGCTGGCTCACCATCCTTCGCTCTTTCCTGTCGTGACGGAGGACGCGCTAGAAAAGCGGTCGACACATAAGCGGGGGCGAACGTTGAGATAACGTTCGCCCCCGCTTTGCTCTAGCCAGGTTGTTATGGGTGGGCGTGATGGCTACTCGTCGCGCTTCTCCTCGTGGCGAGCGGCAGCCCGCGCATCGTGGATGCCCTTGATTGCAGCATGGCGAGCGGTGCGAGCATCGTGCATGGCGTCGCGCGCCTCAGCGGCTGTTGCCTTGGCAGAGCGCAGCTTGGCGGCCAAGTCGGGGTTGGTCTCGGCAACCGCGGCGATCGTGGGGCCGTCGAGCTCCTCTTGCGTGGGCTCGGCCAAAAAGTCGATAGCATACTGGGCGGCCACCATGGAGCCCTTTGCCAGCACGGTCTCGTCGATCTTGTAGAAGCAGGAATGTTGGGCGTACGTGGCACCAATCTTGGGGTTGCGCGTACCTACAAAGGCGAGCACGCCCGGCACGCGGCGCAGGTACTCCGAAAAATCCTCGCCCGAAAGCGTGCCACGGTAATGGCCTTGACCGGTGGGGCCCAGGCACTTGATTACAGCCTGACGGCAGCGCTCGCTCGAGGCGACCTCGTTTTCGACCTTGTAGTTGGCGATGGTGTAGTCGGTGAGCTCAGCCTCGGCGCCCAGAGCTGCCGCGGTATGCTCCACGATGCGGCGCATGAGCTCCGGCATTTCCTCGTGGGTCGAATCGCCGTAGGTGCGCACTGTGCCGGCGAGGTAGGCCGTGCCGGCGATAACGTTGCGCGCGGTGCCGCCGTGCAGCTCGCCGACGGTGATGACAGCCGGCTCGTAGGGGCTAATCTCGCGCGAGACGATGGTCTGCAGGGCGTTGACGATCTCTGCCGCAACCATAACGGCGTCGTGGCCGCGCTGGGGCATGGCGCCATGGCACGAGGTGCCGCGGACGTCGATGCGGAACCAGTCGGTATTTGCCATGCGTGGGCCGGGCTCGCAGCTTACGGTACCGGCGTCGACCTCGCTCCAGATGTGCGCGGCGTAGGCGCCATCGACGCCGTCGAGCACACCCGTGCCAATCATGAGTTTGGCGCCCTGGCCGTTTTCCTCGCTGGGCTGGAATACGATGCGAATCTCGCCGTGGATGTCATCGGTCATGTGGCGCAGAATCTGCAACGTGCCGAGCATCATGGCGATATGGCAGTCGTGACCGCAGGCGTGCATGCAGCCCTCATTGACGCTGGCGAACTCCTCGCCGGTCTGCTCAGTGACGGGCAGGGCGTCGATATCGGCGCGCAGCAGGATGCGGCGGCGCGGCGTGCCGTCCTCGCGGTAGGCATCCGGCGCGGTGCCGCGAAGCGTCGCCACCAGGCCCGTCTTGAGCGGACGCTCGTAGGGGATATTCATGGCGTCGAGCTGGTTGGCGATGTCGGAAGTCGTGCGCTCCTCGGCAAGGCTCAGCTCCGGGTGCTTATGGAAGTGCCGGCGCTGCTTGATGATGTAGGGTTCAAACTCGGCGGCGATATCCTGGATGGCCGCGGTGACGTCGTCTGCCGCGCGAACCTCGGTTGCCGCCATAATCTGCTGTGCCTTGGTCTTCGTCATGGTCGATTTGCTCCTTGTTGGCTCGATCGCAAAATCGTACAGGCTCTCTCCAGTATGCCACCTGCCGCTAGGGCTGGTAAAGCTGCCGTTTGCCGCTTGGCATTTTGTAACCGAGGCGGGGGAGTACACTCGGGGGTGTTGAATTTCCTGCCAGAGATGGGGATGCCCATGCAACATATCGATCGGATTATTCGCTCCAAGAACGTCTTTACCGCGCAAGACGGCATCGATTCCGCCCGCGAGCTGGCGATTGCCATCGCGGGCGACCGCATCGTCGCAGTCGGTGCGCCCGATGACGTAATTGCCGCCGCACCTGCCGCCACGCCGGTGGTCGATTACGGCGAGCAGTTTGTCTGCCCCGGTTTCCATGATGCGCATCTGCACTTCTTCCATACCTCGGTCGGCTCCTCGCCGTACATGCTCATGGATATGGGCACGTCCGAGGCGGCGCTGGTGCAACATGCGCTCGAGTTTTCCCAGGATCTGCCTAGTGACGCTTGGGTTGTGACGCAGGGCTGGCGCGACTACCGTTGGGACCCGCCCGAGCATCCTACCAAGGCGTCGCTCGATGCGGCATTCCCCGATCGTCCCTGTGTTATGTATTCGGGCGACGGGCACACGCTTTGGCTCAACAGCCGCGCACTCGAGGCGCTCGGCGTCACACGCGACAGCGAGCCGCCAGCGGGCGGCAGCTACGACAAGGATGCAAACGGCGAGCTCACGGGCATTGCTCACGAGGCGGCTGCCATGCAGCTGCTACCGCGCTGCCTTGAGTGGCTGGGCGAGGATCGCATCGCAAGCGCTTACGCCGATCAAATGAGGCGGATGGCCGAGCAGGGCATCACCTCGATATGCGATATGTCGCTCATGCCCATGCCGGGCTGCGATTTTATCCGCGACGACGTCTATGACAAGCTGCAGGCAGCCGGCAAGTTGGGCATCCGAGCCCATCTGTTCCCCACGCTGTTGGATGACCAGTCGCGCTTGGAAGAGCTGCAGACCCGCTACGCGAACAACGCGCTGCTCTCGGCGCCAGGCTTTAAGCAGTTCTTCGACGGCGTGTCGAGCGAACACACGGCCTATCTCACCGAGCCCTATACCAACCCGCGCTTCCCGGGCGACCAGGGCCGTCTGACGGTTCCGGCTGAGCGCATGCGCAAACTGGTTCTGGCGGCCGCGGAGCGCGGTCACACCGTGCGCATCCACGTCATTGGTGACGGTGCGATTCATGCCGCGCTGGATATCTTCGAGGAAGCGGCCGACCTGTACGGCCTGCCCCAGCACGGTCATAACACGCTCGAGCATCTGGAGAACCTCTTGCCCGAGGACATCGACCGCCTGCGCAAGCTCGACGTGGTTGCCTCGAGCCAGCCCTGCCATATCACGCTCGACCCGGGTGGTCCGGAGCGCGACCTGGGCTTGGAGCGCAGCCGCATCATGTGGCCGTTCGCAACCTATAAGCAGCGCGGCATTCGCCAAGCCTTCGGTACCGACAGCCCCATCACAGCTGTTACCAGCATGAACGTGCTCTACACGGCTATCACGCGCCAGGACCCCAAAAGCCACTGGCCCGAGGGCGGCTGGCTGCCGAGCGAGCGCATCGATGCGGCAACAGCCCTGCGCAACTACACCCTGGGCAGCGCCTACGCGGCAGGCGACGAGCGAAACCTCGGCAGCCTGGAGCCCGGCAAGTATGCCGACCTGGTAGTCCTGGACCAAAACCCGCTCACTGTCGATCCACAAGAGCTCCAGGCTACCAAGGTTCAGGTCACCTACCTGGCAGGTAACGTAATCTACGAGCGCTAGCCTCATACCCCACTCATAGGGGGCACGTTTCAGCAACGTGCCCCTTTCTTGTTCGCAACATCTGCATCGCCATTTTGCTGCACTGACTTTTCTGAATGCCGGGCTCGAATTAGTTAACCTGCCTCCCGTGTGGCTCCGGAGGGGCGGGGCATAAGGTTTATCGCGAGTTCCGCACGAGCCGAAGGCCACTTAATGTGGCCTTCGTGCGAGCAGGACTGCCCGAGCAGGAAACCTTATGCCCCGCCCCTCCGGAGCCACACGGGAGCCACTGCTAAGTTATCCCCCGGCATTCAGAAAATCTAAGTGCCAAAAAATAAGATTTTTTGACTCTGTGTTGTATAACCCGCCATTCGTGGGTACCATTCAACGCGTACGCAAACAAAAAGGGTTAATTCGCGTGGTATAACCGCGCGGCCCAAAAAGGAGGAGACAAGCATGTCGTCTTTGAAGCCGCTTGCAGATCGTGTTCTGGTCAAGCCCGACGAGGCCGAGCAGAAGACCGCTTCTGGTCTGTATATCGCCAGCAACGCTCAGGAGAAGCCGCAGCGTGGCACCATCGTTGCCGTTGGCGCCGGCAAGGTCAACGACAAGGGTGAGCGCATCCCCATGGACGTCAAGGTCGGTGACGTTGTCATCTACGGTAAGTTCGGTGGCAACGAGGTCAAGGTCGACGGCGAGAAGTATCTGCTGATGCGCGCCGACGACATCTACGCCGTCGTCGAGGCCTAGTCTCGTCAGAATCTCTGATTCGTCTTTGAACGCGCCCGTCGCATAGGACTCGGAAGCGGCGACGCGAGTCACATTTCTTTTGGAGGATTACCTACCATGGCAAAGAACATTACGTTCAACACCGATGCCCGCGCTAAGCTTGCCAAGGGCGTCAACACTCTGGCCGACGCCGTTACCGTCACCATGGGCCCCAAGGGTCGCTACGTTGCGCTGCAGCGTACGTTCGGTGCTCCGACCATCACCAACGACGGCGTTTCCGTCGCCAAGGAGATTGAGCTCGAGGACAACATCGAGAACATGGGCGCCCAGCTGGTGAAGGAGGTTGCCACCAAGACCAACGACACCGTGGGCGACGGCACCACCACCGCAACCCTGCTCGCTCAGGCCATCGTCAACGACGGTCTGCGCAACGTTGCTGCTGGCGCTAACCCGCTGGCCATCCGTCGCGGCATCGACAAGGCCGTCAACGCCGCCGTCGCCGAGATGAAGAAGCAGGCCAAGCCGGTCGAGACCAAGGAGCAGATTGCTTCCGTCGGTACCATCTCTGCCGGTGACCCCGAGGTCGGCGAGAAGATCGCCGAGGCCATGGAGGTCGTGGGCAAGGACGGCGTCATCACCGTCGAGGATTCCCAGACGTTCGACATCACCATCGACACCGTCGAGGGCATGCAGTTCGACAAGGGCTACGTCTCCGCTTACTTCGTCACGGACAACGACCGCATGGAGGCCGTGATGAAGGATCCGTACATCCTCATCACCGACCAGAAGATCTCCAGCGTCCAGGACATCATGCCTGTTCTCGAGGCTGTCCAGCGCGCTGGCCGTGGCCTGCTCATCATCGCTGAGGACATCGACGGCGAGGCTCTGCCTACCCTCGTCCTCAACAAGATCCGTGGCGCCCTCAACGTCTGCGCCGTCAAGGCTCCGGGCTACGGCGACCGCCGCAAGCGCATCCTCGAGGACATCGCTGTCCTCACCGGTGGTCAGGCTGCTCTGGACGAGCTGGGCGTGAAGGTCGCTGACATCACCGCCGATATGCTCGGTACCGCCAAGTCCGTCACCATCTCCAAGGACAACACCGTCGTCGTCGGCGGCGCTGGCTCCAAGGAGGCCATCGACGCTCGTATCGCTCAGATCAAGGGTGAGATGGAGAACACCACCTCTGACTTCGACCGTGAGAAGCTCCAGGAGCGCCTGGCCAAGCTCTCCGGTGGCGTTGCCGTCATCAAGGTCGGCGCTGCTACCGAGTCCGAGCTCAAGGAGATCAAGCATCGCGTCGAGGACGCCCTGCAGGCTACCCGCGCTGCTGTCGAGGAGGGCATTGTCGCTGGCGGCGGCGTCGCCTTCATGGACGCTGCTCCTGCGCTCGACGCTGTCGAGATCGACGACCCCGAGGAGAAGATCGGCGTCGACATCGTCAAGAAGGCTCTGACCGCCCCGGTCGCCACCATCGCCAAGAACGCTGGCTTTGAGGGCGCTGTCGTGGTCGACAAGGTTGCCGAGCTGCCCGCCGGCCAGGGTCTCAACTCTGCCAACGGCGAGTGGGGCGACATGATCGAGATGGGCGTCCTCGACCCCGTCAAGGTCAGCCGCGTCACCCTGCAGAACGCCGCTTCTGTCGCCAGCCTGATCCTCATCACCGAGGCCACCGTCTCCGATGTGCCCAAAAACACTCAGCTTGAGGACGCTATCGCTGCTGCCACCGCTGGCCAGCAGGGCGGCGGTATGTACTAAGGCCGACAAGGTCTAGAACTCCCACCGGGAATCCGGGGGCGTGACGGGGCTTCTCTCCGGAACGTCCTCGGACATGCAAAGAGGCTCCGCATCGCGCTTTGCGATGCGGAGCCTCTTTGCGTGCGGAATGTTCCGGAGAGAAGCCCCGTCACGCCCCCGGATTCCCTGCGTTTACGGCCTTGAGGTCGGCGGGCGGAGAAGGACGTGGTTGATGCGAGTGCGTGTCCCCTTCGCTGTTTCGCGCTTTGCGCGAAAGGCGCGCTACTTTGGGATGGGTGGGGAACGTGGTTGTTGCGGCAACTGATCCCCACCATAAATTACCCTTGGCATACTTGCGTGAAAACCTGCTCGTGCTACACTTGCAATTGCTGTTTCAGGGCGGGGTGGAATTCCCCACTGGCGGTAAATCGGGCGGTGTCAAGGGGACGCCGTGGCGCAGGCGAGGTGTCTGCGACCGAGCCGATGAGTCCGCGACCCGTGTGTGCGTTGGTTCGCATGCCGGCTGAACTGGTGAGACCCCAGTACCAACGGTTAGAGTCCGGATGAAAGAGGCAGGTGATCTTATGTCTGAACAGTCGCAGCATATCCATTTTGAGAACACGAATAGGTGGAGCACCAAACAGCTCGTAACCATGGCGCTTATGTGTGCCCTGGGCGCGCTCTTTATGTATGTGCAGCTGCCCATTCTTCCTTCGGCGCCGTTTTTGACGTATGACCCGTCGCTGGTGCCGGCGATGGTGTGCGGGTTTGCATATGGCCCCGGTGCCGGTACCGCTGTTGCCGCCATGGCGATCGTCATCCATGCGCTCACTACGGGCGACTGGGTCGGCGCGCTTATGAACCTGGTTGCCACGCTGGGCTACATTCTGCCCGCGGCTATCGTCTACCAGAAGATGCATACCTATAAGGGTGCCGTGATTGGCCTGGTGCTCGGCGTTATTGCCGCTACGGCGTTGTCTATGGCCGCAAACCTTACCATTGGCGTTTGGTTCTGGTATGGCTCGGTCGATGTGATCGCCCCGCTCATGCTTCCTGCCGTGCTGCCGTTCAACCTTATCAAGACCGTGCTTAACTCGGTGTTGACGCTGGCGGTGTATAAGGCGGTCTCCAACCTCATCACGCCTAAAAAGGACCAGGTCAAAGGCCGCGCATGATTGAGTGTCGGGGCGTTTCCTTTAGCTATGACGGTGCCGTACCGGCACTCGACGGTGTCGATCTGAACATTGAGGACGGCGAGTTTTTCTGCATCCTCGGTGGCAATGGGTCGGGCAAGTCGACGTTTGCCAAGCATCTGAATGCACTGTTGCAGCCCGATGCGGGCACGGTGCGTATCAACGGCATGGATGCGTCCGACCCCGAGCTGGTCTACGACATTCGTTCGACCGCGGGCATGGTATTCCAGAATCCCGATGATCAGCTGGTAGCAACGCTTGTCGAAGATGACGTTGCGTTTGGTCCCGAAAACCTTGGCGTGCCATCGGCGCAAATTGCGCAGCGCGTACGCGAGGCGCTGAAGGGCGTGGGCCTGGTGGGCTTTGAGCGCCATGAGACCCACGCGCTTTCGGGCGGCCAAAAGCAGCGCGTGGCGCTTGCCGGCGTGCTCGCCATGGAACCGCGCGTGCTCATATTGGACGAGGCTTCCTCGATGCTCGATCCGCGTGGACGCAAGGGCCTCATGAAGGCTTGCCGCGCGTTGCACGCTCGCGGCATGACCATCGTGATGATTACGCACTTTATGGAGGAGGCTGCCGAGGCCGATCGTGTCGCCGTGTTTCAGACGGGACGAGTTGCCATGCTGGGCACGCCCGATGAGATTCTGACGCGGGCGAATGAACTCGTTCAGCTCAACCTTGACATGCCAGAGTCGTGCCGTTTGGGCATGGCACTTCGTGCGGAGGGCGTGCCCGTTTGCGCGCAGGTACGTGAGGCGGATATGGTCGCCGAGATTGCGCAGGCTTATGCCGAGCGAAGTGGGGCAGGCATCGCGGGGCAGTCTTCCGTATCCCAGTCGGAAATCGCTGACGGCACTGTTCCGATAGACAACGAGGGCAACGCGTCGGAGCCCGTCATCGAGCTATCCCATGTTTCGTACAGTTATTCGCTCAGTCCGCGCGAGCGCCGCCGCTGGCATAAGCGCTCGGCCACTGCGGGCAAATCGAGCAAACAGGCTCTCTGGGGAAACGACCCAAGCAGCCCGTGGGCGCTGCGCGATGTATCGCTGACGGTGCGTCGCGGCGAGTTCCTGGGCTTGGCAGGTCATACCGGTTCGGGTAAGTCGACGCTGGTCCAGCATCTCAACGGTTTGATTCGCCCCCAGGAGGGATCCGTTCGCGCGCTGGGGCTCGATCTGTCAAACAAGAAAGACGCCGCCGCGGTTAAGGCCAAGGTCGGCGTGGTGTTTCAATATCCTGAGCGTCAGCTGTTTGCCGAAACCGTGGCGCAGGACGTGGCGTTTGGTCCGCATAACCTTGGCTTGCCGCAAGATGAAGTCGACCGTCGTGTCGAGTCATCGCTCTCACGCGTGGGCCTCGACCTTTCCACGGTCGGCGACAAGAGTCCCTTTGAGCTTTCGGGCGGTCAGCAACGGCGTGTGGCATTCGCCGGCGTGCTCGCCATGGAGCCCGAAGTCCTGGTGCTCGATGAGCCCATGGCGGGGCTCGATCCGGCTGCGCGCAGGGATTTCCTTGAGCTTATCGATCGACTTCACCGCGATGGCCTGACCGTTGTCATGGTTTCGCATAGTATGGATGACCTGGCCAATTGCTGCGACCGTATTGTCGTGATGAACGAGGGCGCGGTGTTTGCCGAGGGCACGCCCGCTCAGGTTTTTGCGCATGCCGATGAGCTTAAATCAATCGGCTTGGGCGTTCCCGCCGCCCAGCGTATGGCGCTGGCGCTTACGGAGGCGGGCGTGCCGCTGCGCTTTGACGGCCTCTATACGGTTGAGTCGCTGACAGACGAGTTGGTGGACCTGCTAATCGGTTGCTCGGGCGGTCCTTCTAACGTCGCGGACATTGCTAAATTCAAGACGGTCGCGCGAGAGAAGGGCTGCTAATGGAGGCGTTTTCGTTTGGCAGCTACTATCCCGGCGATAGTGCGATCCACCGCCTGGACCCGCGAACTAAGTTGCTCTTGGGCTTTGTGTTTCTGATCACGACGCTGACCGTCGGCGGCTTCCGCGGACTGGCCCCTGTCGCAATGTTTGTCGTGCTGATCTATGCCGTGTCTCGGGTGCCGGTTCGTCGCGTTCTGTCGTCGATGGCGCCGCTGCTGGCAATCGTCGTCGTGGTCGCGGTGCTCAACTTGTTTACCGACCAGAGCGGGCGCATTCTGTGGCAGCTCGGCTTTTTGCAGATAAGCGAGGGCTCGCTGCATTCCGCCGCCTTTATGGCGTGCCGCCTGACCTTGATGATGGCCGGTATGAGCGCTATCACGCTCACCACGCCGACGCTCGACCTCACCGCGGGCTTTGAGCGCCTGCTCGCACCGTTTGCGCGTGTGGGACTTCCTGCGCACGAGCTCGGCATGATCATGGGTATCGCGTTGCGCTTTATGCCGCAGTTTGCCACCGAGATGAAGCAGACGGCGGACGCGCAGGCGAGCCGCGGTGCGCGCGTGACGGGGGGCCCGCTCGGCGGCGTGCGTATGCTCGGCAGTGTGGCGATTCCGCTGTTCACCGGCGTGTTCCGCCATGCCGAGACGCTGTCTGCTGCCATGGATGCACGCTGCTATCACGGCGAGCAGGGCCGCACGCGCCTGCATGCGCTTGCATTTGGCCGCGGCGATGCGTTGGCGGCGGTGGTGACGGCGTTGCTGCTCATCTGCGTCATCGTCATCAATCTTCAACTTGTTTAGGCGCGATTCGAGCGCAAGAAAGGGGTCCCTATGACCGACAACGACCGAACGGCTCAGCTTGAGCGCGCCTGTTCGTATCTCAGGCGCATTCCGGCGTGGTATCTGGCCACGACCGATGTGGCCGACGGGCATCAGCCTCGCGTGAGGCCGTTTTCGTTTGCCATGGTCGATGACGGTAAGTTGTGGTTTTGCACGTCGCGCGACAAGGATGTGTGGGCGGAGCTGAGCGCGAATCCCAAGTTTGAGCTCTCGGGCTGGAAGCCGGGGGAATGTTGGATCGTATTGACCGGCGAAGCCGCACTTGAGGACGACGCAGTTGCGAGCGACAAGGTGCGTCAAGCGGGTTTTAAGCACATGGTGGGCATTGGCGAGGAACACGAGAGTGCCAACGACGGCCGCCTTGCTTTCTTTTCGGTCCGCAACATTGCTGCGCGCTTCTGTGATATCGACGGCAGCGAGGAGCGCCTGGAGCTCTAGCTCGCACAAACCAGGTTCCCAAACTAGCTAGTACAGGAGGAAACGTGGACGGATTGAATACGGTTTTGGAGTATCTGACGTCGGTGCCGGCGTGGTATCTGGCGACGAGCGTGGATGGGCAGCCGCATGTGCGTCCGTTCTCGTTTGCTCAGATTCAGGACGGTAAGCTGTGGTTTGTGACGGCGCGCACCAAAGACGTGTGGCAAGAGCTGCTGCAAAATCAGCGCTTTGAGGCCACGAGTTGGTGGCCGGGCCATGGCTGGCTCATCTTGCGCGGGCGTGCCGGCTTGGATGACCGGGCTTTAGACGAAATGCGCGAAGCCGGGTGGAAGCATCTAGAGCACCTGGGCGAGCACTATGAGGGGCCTAACGACCCCACGCTCGTCTTCTTTAGCGTCGAGGATCCCGAGGCTTTTATCTGCAATCACGACGAATGGGTGCCGGTCGAGCTCTAGCCAGCTGGCGCATCCTAACAACTTGGTTTTCGCATGGGCGGGCCCCGTATTGCCCGGCGCCGTTAGGAGCGCCGGTCAATACGGGGCCCGCTCCATTTGTCAATTCCTTCAAGCGAATGTGTCGGGAATGTTTCAATGCATGAATATGCAAGCCATTTACGTATTCATGCATCTTTTGGTGCTAAAGTTTCAACCCACTTCATAACGACCGCTGCGAAATGCGCATCGGTGCATAAATCGCAGACAAGGAGTCTGATATGTCTTTGAAGGTTGGAATCGTCGGCGCGGCTGGATATGCCGGAGCCGAGCTCATTCGCCTCGTGCTCGGCCATCCCGAGTTTGAACTTGTTGCCATTACGTCCAACGCCGATGCCGGCCAGCCGCTGTCCGCGGTGTATCCGAGCTTTGCTGGCGTGAGCGATCTGGTTTTCACCACGCATGACGCCCCCGAGCTCAAGAGCTGCGATGCGGTTTTTCTTGCCGTGCCGCACACGGCTGCCATGGCACAGGTGCCCGCGCTGCTTGCATCGGGCGTCTCCTGCTTTGATCTTTCGGCCGACTACCGTCTGAACGACGCGTCCGTCTTTGAGGCATGGTATGCCGCCGAGCACACGAGTCCCGAGCTGCTCAAGACGCGTGCTTTCGGCCTGCCCGAGCTGTTCTGCCAGGACTTGGAGACCGCTGCTTCCAGCCATGCCGCTGGCAGGCCCGTGTTGGTCGCCTGCGCCGGCTGCTATCCCACCGCAACGAGCCTCGCTGCCGCGCCTGCCGTGCGCGCCGACTGGGTTGCCCAGAGCGGCCCCGTAATCGTCGATGCCATTAGCGGCGTGACGGGTGCCGGTAAGTCCTGCAACGCCCGCACCCACTTTTGCAGCGCGGACGAGAACCTGGAAGCCTATGGCGTGGGTAAACATCGTCATACGCCCGAGATTGAGCAAATCCTTGGCTTAACCGATCGCGTCGTCTTTACCCCGCATCTGGCACCGCTCAAGCGCGGCCTGCTCTCCACGGTGACGATGCCGCTTACGCCGCAGGCTATCGATACCTTGACCCTTGAGGACGTTGTCGACTATTACAAGCAGTTCTACGCTGGACGCACCTTTGTGCGTGTGCTCGACGCCGGCCAGCAGCCCAAGACGGCTTCGGTCGTCGGAACCAACGCCGCCCAGATTGGCCTCGCGCTCAACAAGCGCGCGGGCGTGCTGGTGGCGACGGGCGCCATCGACAATCTGTGCAAGGGCGCTGCGGGCCAAGCGGTCCAGTGTGCCAATATCGTCTTTGGCTTTGACGAGCGACGAGGCTTGCCCACAGTGGCGTGCCCGGTGTAGCACATTCGATTGTTAACGATTTGGTAGTCGGGCATCGAGTGGGGCGCCACTCTTAAGCTGGTCTCATGATCACGACTGGCATGGCGCACCAACCGATGTCCGTTTTTTGTTTGACATAAGGAGTCATAAAGACGATGAATACCGAGCTGTTTGATATCAAGATTCGCGCCGTCGAGGGTGGCGTTACGGCAGCGGCCGGCTTTAAGGCCACGGGCATCCATGCTGGGTTCCGCAAGAACCCTGAGCGTCTGGATTACGCGCTCGTCGTGCCCGATAAACCCTGTCCCGGTGCTGGCGTGTTTACCACCAATCGCTTTTGCGCGGCGCCCGTGCAGGTGAGCCGTGCCAACCTGGGCGGTGCGGACAAGGGCTACGGTATCATCGCTGGTGTTTCAATCAACTCCGGCAACGCGAACGCCGCCACGGGCGAGACCGGCCTTGCCTGCGCGCGCGAGACCTGCAACATCGCATCGCAGGTTATCGGCTGTGAGCCCCAGCAGATTCTGGTTGCCTCCACGGGTGTGATTGGCCAGATTCTGCCGATCGACACGTTTGAGACCGCCATTCCTGCTGCCTACGAGGCGCTCTCAGCCCACGGTGGCGCCGATGCCGCTCGCGCCATCATGACGACCGACACGCACTCCAAGGAGTACGCCGTGTCCTACGTCAGTGAGGCCGCGGGTCATGCGGGCAATGTCTATACGGTAGGCGGAATGTGCAAGGGCTCGGGCATGATCATGCCCAACATGGCCACCATGATTGCAGTTATCACCACCGATGCCCCCGTCGAGCCTGCGGCACTTCATGCCCTGCTGCTCTCGACCGTCAAGCAGACCTTTAACAAGGTAACGGTCGATTCCGACACCTCGACCAACGACACCTGCATCATGCTTGCCTCCGGCGCCGCTGCCGCAGATGCCGAGCCTATCGTCGAGGGCTCCGATGCCTTTGGCGAGTTGGCATTTGCCGTGCACGAGGTGTGCGAGAGCCTGGCGCGCAATATCGCCGCCGATGGTGAGGGCGCATCCAAGCTTGTTACGGTCAACGTTACCGGCGCCGTGAACGACGAGGAAGCCGATATCGCCGCCCGTGCCGTTGCCAACTCGCCGCTCGTTAAGACCTGCATCGCCGGCCACGACTGCAACTGGGGCCGTGTTGCTATGGCGCTTGGCAAGTGCGGCGTGAAGTTTAATCAGGAAGACGTTTCCATCGACATGATGGGCATGCCTGTCTGTCGCGACGGTCTGACTGTTCCCTTTGATGAGGACGAGGCTCTACGACGTTTCGAGGCGCCCGAGATCGTGATCTCGGCCGACCTGGGCGCAGGCGACGCGGCAACGACCGTGTGGACCTGCGACCTCACGCATGAGTACATCTCCATCAACGGCGACTACCGTTCCTAGATTCCGGGCACGCTGCGCATCTTGCCGCGATTGCGGACAGCGGAGCACGGCGCGATAACGATACGAAAGACGAGGCAGATTATGAAATTCGCACGCGATTGTCGTTCGAGCGAATCCAACGAAGCAACCGCGCAGCTGCTGTTCGAAGCGCTGCCGTGGATTAAGAACCTGACCGGCAAGACGGTTGTTATCAAATATGGCGGAGCCGCCATGGTTGATGAGCAGCTGCGCCGCGACGTGATGAGCGACATCGTTTTGCTCAAGATCATCGGTATGCGCCCCGTCATCGTGCACGGCGGCGGCAAGGCTATCAACGAGGCGCTGAGCCATTACGATATTCCCGTCGAGTTTAAGAACGGCCAGCGCGTGACCACGCCGGCGACTATGGATATCGTGCGCGAGGTGCTGGGCGGCAAGGTTAACCAGGAGCTGGTTGCTGCCATCAACCACCACGGCAACCTGGCCGTGGGCGTGTCGGGCAGCGATGCCGGCACGCTCATCGCCGAGCCGCTCGACCCCGAGCTCGGTCGCGTGGGCAAAGTGACGCACGTCAACACCGACTATATCGAGCGCTTACTCGATAGCGAGTACATCCCCGTCATCGCTACCGTCGCGGCGGGGGAGGACGGCGGTTTCTTCAACATCAACGCCGACACCGCCGCCGGTGCCGTTGCCGCGGCGCTCCACGCGCATAAGGCGATCTTTTTGACCGATGTCGATGGCCTGTACAAGGACTTTAGCGACAAGGACTCGCTTATCTCCAACCTAACGCTCGACGAGGTTAACGAAATGCTCTACGGCGGCGAGGTCGATAAGGGCATGATTCCCAAGCTGCGCGCGGCCGTCGATGCGCTTACCGGCGGCGTATTTCGTGCCCACATCATTAACGGTACTACGCCGCATTCGCTGCTCCTGGAGCTGCTGACCGATGCCGGCGTCGGCACCGTGATCCATTCCACCGAGACGGCTTACGAGTTCGATACGCATCCGCATCCGCTTTCGACGTTTGCTGCGCGTCTGACCGAAAACCTTGACGAGGTCGAGAAGCTTCAGACGGTCTAGCTGACCCGCAGCCGCCCCATTCCTGCACCCATAGCCCCGCGCCGTCTGGCGCCCAACGAAAGGCATCCCATGTCACTTGCAGCTCAGCAATCGCTTGAATCCCATTACGTTATGCATACCTTTGGCCGCTCTCCGGTCGAGTTTGTCGAGGGTCACGGCATGAAGCTCACCGGCGACGATGGCCGTGAGTACCTCGACTTTCTTGCCGGCATCGGCGTGTGCAGCCTAGGTCATGGCGACCCGGCTGTGCTCTCGGCGCTCGAGGCACAGACCAAAAAGCTCATGCATGTCTCCAATTACTTCTACATCGAGCAGCGCGGACAGGTCGCGGCGCTGCTGTCCAAGCTTGCTAACGACGACGTAGATGGTGCGCGCGTGCTTGCCGATGCCGTTGTCGCCGGCGATGAGACCACGGCAGCTGCTCTTGGTGCCCCGGCTGCGGATGAGCAGGTTTGGGAGACCTTCTTTGCCAACTCTGGCGCCGAGGCCAACGAGGGCTCGATGAAGCTCGCGCGCCTGTACGCCAAGCGTGCCGGTAATGGCGGCAACACCATCGTGTGCATGCGCGGCGGGTTCCACGGCCGTACGCTCGAGACCATTGCCGCCACCATGCAGGATTGGCTGCAGGACAGCTTCCGCCCACTGCCGGGTGGCTTTGTGGCCTGCACGCCCAACGATGTCGATGAACTGCGTGCGATCTTTAAGCAGCTGGGCAGTGAAATTTGCGCCGTGATGCTCGAGCCGATCCAAGGTGAGAGTGGCGTGCACCCCATGACCGAGGAGTTTATGGCGGCGGCGCGCGACCTGGCACACGAAGTGGGCGCCGTGCTTATCGCCGACGAGGTCCAGTGCGGCATCTTCCGCTCCGGCAAGCCGTTTGCATTCCAAACCTATGGCGTGGAGCCTGACATCATGAGCCTTGCCAAGGGCATTGCCGACGGCGTGCCCATGGGTGCCGTGGTGGCAAAGAAGGAAATCGCCGACGTCTTTAAGCCCGGCGATCATGGTTCGACCTTTGGCGGTAGCTGCCTGGCCATCACGGCGTGTGCCGCGACGCTCTCCGCGCTCGTGCGCGGCGATTATGCCGACCATGCTGCCAAGGTAGGCGCCTATATGGAGGCAAAGCTCGCTAAGCTGCCGCACGTGACGGAGGTGCGTGGCCGCGGCTTGATGCTCGGCTGTGATTTGGATGATGCTGCGGGCGATGCGCATGATATTGTTGCCCGCGCGCTGCCCGCCGGTGCCGTGATTAACGCTACGGGTGCCCATACGCTGCGTTTCTTGCCGCCGCTCGTCTGCGAGGAAGCCGACGTGGACAGTTTGGTCGAGATTCTGTCGGACGTTTTGGGCTAACGCAGCGCAATACCTCAATTTGGACCGGGTTCCGGACTGCGGGCGTGTCCTATGTGGCATGATTCAGCGGTCTGGAGCCCGTTTTGCCTTAGATTCGCTAAGGCAGGGAGACCTGCTGGTCAAATAACATCAAATATGAGTAGTGTTACCGATTTGGTAGCAGCAATTTTGGACTAATAAGGCCAGATGGCAAGTCGAAATGGCGATGAATGCACGATTTTGATCCAACTGTTAGTCCTAATAATGGACATATGCTGCGTAACTTAAGCAAATACTATCTTTTTATATGTTGCAAATAAAGTAGCAGTACTCATTTTTGCCATTATTTGGCCACGGCCTTTGTGACAGACGTGCTGGCGGGTTCGAATCCCATGCACCGGGCGCAAGCAAAAACGGTCCCCTTGTGAGGACCGTTTCCAATTCTGTGGTGGGCGATGAGGGATGTCCGCGTGCGGCTGGCGCCGCCCGCGTCCCGCTTCGTCGCTCCGCTCCTCGCGTGCTGCGCTGGAAAACGCTTGCGCGTTTCCTCAGCTCCGCACCCTGTCGGGTTCGAATCCCATGCACTGGGCCCAAAAAAGAAAGGCTCCCATTGCTGGGAGCCTATCAAATCAGTGGTGGGCGATGAGGGATTCGAACCCCCAGCCTTGTGCGTGTAAAGCACCTGCGCTAACCGTTGTGCCAATCGCCCGTGCGGAGAGAGTATAGCAAAACAATCGCCTCATTCACCTCATATCCATTAAAGGTAACTCGCGCGTGTCACAGCGGAGCTGATTCAGTTGAGATTGCCTGAACATTCCGCCCCTCTTTACGCCCTCGGGTATACTCAAAAGCTACTGATTCGATTTGATGCCCAGCAACAGCAGAGGGGATAGTATATGTGCGGTTTTGTCGGTTTTGTCGGTGGGACGGATAACCAATCCGAGGTGCTCACCAAGATGATGGACCGCATCGTCCATCGCGGTCCCGACATGGGCGGTCAGTTTATCGACGGCCGCGTTGCCCTCGGCTTCCGCCGCCTGTCGATCCTCGACCTGACCGAGGCTGGCGCCCAACCTATGGCCAACGAGGACGGTAGCGTCGTTATCGTCTTTAACGGCGAGATCTACAACTTCCAAGAACTCCGTTCCGAGCTCGAAGCCAAGGGCTACAAGTTCCATTGCGGCGCCGACACCGAGAGCCTCCTGCACGGCTACGAGGAGTGGGGCGAGGCCGTCCTCGATCGCCTGCGCGGTATGTACGCCTTCGTCATCTGGGACAAAAAGAAGAACAAGCTTTTTGGCGCCCGCGACATCTTTGGCATCAAGCCGCTTTACTACTATCCCATGGCCGATGCGGGCGACGGCGCTCCGGGCGTGCTCTTTGGCTCCGAGATCAAGAGCTTCCTGGACTACCCGCACTTCCACAAGGCTGTCAACAAAAAGGCCCTGCGTCCGTACATGACGCTGCAGTATTCGGCAACCGAGGAGACCTTCTTCGAGGGTGTCTACAAGCTGCCGCCGGCGCACTACTTTACCGTCGATATCCCGACCGGCAAGATGAACATCGAGCGCTACTGGGATTGCGATTACTCTGCCGTCGAGAAGCCGTTCGAGGAGTACGTCGACGAGCTGGACGAGGTCGTGCACGAGAGTGTCGAGGCCCATCGCATCGCCGACGTCAAGGTCGCGTCGTTCCTCTCCGGCGGCGTCGACTCCAGCTATATTGCCGCTTGCCTCATGCCCGACAAGACCTTCTCGGTGGGCTTTGACTACAAGAACTTCAACGAGACCAACTACGCCAAGGAGCTTTCCGATAAGCTCGGCGTCGAGAACGTTCGCAAGATGATCACCGCCGACGAGTTCTTCGGTGCGCTCGAGGACATCCAGTATCACATGGACGAGCCGCAGTCCAACCTGTCTTCCGTGCCGCTGTGGTTCTTGGCCGAGATGGCCCGCAAGGACGTTACCGTCGTGCTTTCGGGCGAAGGCGCCGACGAACTCTTTGGCGGCTACGCCTACTACGAGGATACGGTCCCGGTGCGTAAGTACAAAAAGATGGTTCCGCTGCCCATCCGTCGCGCGCTCGGTAACCTGGCGCTGCATATGCCGTACTTCAAGGGACATAACTTCCTGGTCAAGGGTGCCGAGATCCCCGAGAAGTCGTTCCTGGGACAGGCTCTGGTATGGCCGGAGCGCGAGGTCGACGGCGTGCTCAAGCCCGAGTACAACACCGGCGATGGCGCCTTCGAACTTGCCGCTCCCATCTATGCGCGCGTGAAGGGTCAGCCCGAGCTGGTCAAGAAGCAGTACCTGGACATGAACATGTGGCTCCCGGGCGACATTCTGCTCAAGGCCGACAAGATGTGCATGGCACACTCACTGGAGCTGCGCGTGCCCTTCCTGGACCGCAAAGTCATGGAGTTCGCCGAGCACATTCCCGACCGCTACCGCATCAACGAGAACGGCAACAAACAGGTACTCCGCCACGCTGCCAACAAGTCGCTGCCCGATGAGTGGGCCACCCGTCCCAAGGTGGGCTTCCCGGTGCCGATTGTCTACTGGCTGCGCGAGCAAAAGTGGTACGACTATGTCAAGGAGTACTTCACCGCGCCGTGGGCAAGCGAGTTCTTCGATACCGACGAGCTCATGCACCTGCTCGATCTGCACTTTGCGGGCAAGGGCGATTTCCAGCGCAAGATCTATACGCCGCTCGTGTTCCTGGTGTGGTACAAGCGCTTCTTTATCGACGAGGACCAGCCCGCTGTTCAGGCTGCCTAGCCTCGGCTTACGAACGCCTGCGCGTAACGGCTCCTCCGGGAGCCGTTTTTGCGTGGGTGCGTTTCAGTTACTATAAAAACCGTCCCTGCCAAATGGCTGAGAAAGGTGAAAGATGCACCATTCGGATTCCGCGATCGTGACCACGGTCGATGCGCTTGCCAAGCTTCTCGATGTGTGCGGCGAGCTGCGCGCATCGGAGCAGGTTGACGAGCGTGCCGTGACCGGCTGCTCGTTTGATTCGCGCGCGGTCTCGGCAGGTGACGTGTTCTTCTGCAAAGGTGCTGCCTTTAAGCCCGCGTTTTTGCGCATGGCGCTCGATGCGGGTGCCGTCGCATTTGTGTGCGAGGAGTCGCTGGTCGAGTCTCTGGAGCCGCTGGCGCAGGAGAGCGGTGCTGCGATGCTGGTCGTGGACAGCGTTCGCACGGCCATGGCCTTGTTGCCGCCGGAGGTCTACGACCGTCCCGACCGCGACGTCAAGATCGTGGGCATCACCGGCACCAAGGGAAAGACCACGGCCGCTTTTATGCTCCAGTCCATCATCAAGGCGGCGGGCGAGTCCTGCGGCATGATCGGCTCGGTGAGTACCGACGATGGTATCGAGTGCTACGAGAGCACCAACACCACGCCCGAGGCTCCCGAGGTCTGGCGCCATATCGCCAACTGTCGCACGTCCGGTCGCCAGTCCATGGTCATGGAGGTCTCGAGCCAGGCGCTCAAGTACCAACGCGTCGAGAATCTGCCGTTTGACGTGGCGTGCTTCCTCAACATCGGCCGCGACCACATCTCGCCGATCGAACACCCCACGTTTGAGGATTATTTTGAGAGCAAACTCAGGATCTTTGACCAGGCAAAGACCGCCGTGGTGAATCTGGGCACCGAAGAGGTCGACCGTGTGCTGGAGGCAGCGTCGACGGCCGAGCGCTTGGTGACCGTTGGCGTCGAGCATCCCGAGGCAAGCCTGTGGGCGAGCGACGTACGCATGGTCGGCTTTAGCATCGAGTTCAACTTGCATGGCCTGTGTGCCGACGAGTCCGAGGCGGGGGAGAAGGTCCTGTTGGGTATCGCGGGAGACTTTAACGTGGAGAACGCGCTGGTCGCTATCGCCGCTGCGCGCGAGATCGGCATCGGTATCGATGCTATCAAGAAGGGCCTCTCCAAACTGCGTGTGCCGGGCCGTATGGAGGTCGTGGAGTCGAAGGACGGCCGCGTGATCTGCGTCGTCGACTATGCGCACAACCAGCTTTCGTTCCGTTCGCTTTTCTCGTCGGTGAAGCGCGCGTTTCCCGCCAGCCCCGTCATTGCGCTGTTTGGCGCTGCCGGCGGCAAGGCGCAGGAGCGCCGCGAGCAGCTTCCGCGCGAGGCCGCACCATATTCCGACCTGATGATCTTTGCCAATGAGGACCCGGCTCACGAGGACCCGATGAAGGTCTGTCGCGAGCTTGCCGAGCATGTTCCCGACGATACGCCGAACAAGATCATCCTCGATCGCGAAGCCGCTGTGCATGCGGCGTTCAAGGCGGCGCGCGAGGAGTACATCAACCCCGATGCTCCCACCATTGTCTTGCTGCTGGCAAAGGGTGACGAGGAACTCATGCACGTGGGCGACGAGTTCGTGCCCATCGAGAGCGACCTTTCGCTGGCCAATCGCCTGATCGATGTTACCCAGTTTGACTAATGAACCATGATGGCGGCGGCGCTCTGAGTGCGCTGTCGCCATAAGCGTGTTCCCTCAATCAAAACATGCCGTCCAAGTCCAAACCCTTCTATGTAAACGGAGTAACCATGTCCCACAACACCCTGCCGACTGTTGCCGAGCTTTCGGGCGAGATGCGCGAGCGCTTGGCCAAGGTCAAGTACGTCTTTACCGACCTGGATGCCACGATGCTCGCACCCGGCTCGTGCGTGCTGCGCGACAACGACGGTAACCCCTCGACCAAACTCGTCGAGGCCGTCGTGGCGCTCGCTCGCGCTGGTATTCAGGTGGTTCCCACCTCGGGCCGCAACCGTACCATGATCCACGAGGACGCGCGCGTGCTCGGCCTCAACTCCTACATTGGTGAGATGGGCGGCCTGGTCATGTACGACCTCAAAGCCAACGATTGGGAGTATCTGACCGGTGACATGCCTTACGACCCCGCCTGCGGCCTTACTCCGCACCAGGTGATCGAACAGACCGGCGTGTGCGAGAAGATCCTTGCCCGCTGGCCGCACAAGATCGAGTACCACAACGACATGTCGACCGGCTACAAATACCGTGAGGTCACCGTCGGTATGCGCGGCGATGTGCCCGACGATGAGGTCCAGGCCATCCTGGACGAGGCCGGCTGCGGTCTGATCTGGGCTTGCAACGGCCATCTGACTCACCTGTCCAAGCCGACGACGCTCGAGCTCGATCGCGTCGAGGACGGTCGCGCATTCAACATCAACCCCGCGGGCCTCAACAAAGGCGTCGCCATTGCGCGCTTCTGCGAGCACCTAGGGATCGAGCGCGAGGAGACGCTCGCGCTCGGCGATTCCGAGTCCGACTTCTACATGGCCGATCACGTGGGCACGTTCTGCCTGGTCGAGAATGGCCTGACGAGCGCCGGCGCGCCCGAGTTCCTGGCTGCTTGCGAGAACGCTTTCGTTACGCGTGGCAAAATTGTCGACGGTTGGGCGGCGACGGCAGAGCTGCTGGTCGCGGCGCGTTCGTAGCGCGCCGCCGCCGCACTTGGACATGTCTTTTCGAGAGAGACTGGTGAGGTAATGTCCGATATCGAGAATTCGGCAGGCGACACGCGCCCGATTGGCGTGTTCGATTCTGGTTTGGGCGGTCTGACGGTTGCGCGCGCCATCGCGACGGTGCTGCCGCACGAGTCCGTCTACTACTTTGGCGACACCAAGCGCTGTCCCTACGGCACGCGTACCGAGGATGAGGTGCGCTCGTTTGCGTTGCAGGCGGGTCGTTGGCTTTCGAAGCACGACGTCAAGATTATGGTCATCGCCTGCAACACGGCGACCGCTGCGGCCTTGCGTCTGGCCCAGCAGGTGCTCGACGTTCCCGTCATCGGTGTGATCGCGCCGGGTGCCCGTGCAGCAATCAACAGCACCCGCTCGCGTCGCGTGGGCGTGCTCGCCACCAACCTCACCATTCGCTCGGGCGCCTACACGCGCGCCATTCAGGATCTAGATGCCGGCGTCGATGTATACGGCTGTCCTGCCTCGAGCTTTGTCGAGGTTGTCGAACACGAGCTTGCCTCGGGTGCACATCTGCAGGAACAGTGGCTTGAGAACGAGGATATCTTCGATACGCCTGCCGTGCGTGCGCTGGTGGGTGCCACGGTTGAGCCGCTGCGCGACCACGGTATCGATACCGTGGTGCTCGGCTGTACGCATTTCCCGCTGTTGGTGGGACCTATCCGCCATGCGCTGGGGCCTGGGGTGCGCGTCGTGAGCTCCGCCGAGGAGACCACACGCGAGCTGACCGATATCCTCACGCGCCGCGAGCAGCTGGCGGGCGACGCCGCCGAGCCGCAGCATCGTTTTGCCACGACGGCCGATAACATTGCCGAGTTTGCGGTGGCGGGCAGCTTTATCTTTGGTCAGCCGCTCAAGAGCATCGAACATATCGATATCGATGAGCTGAAATAGATGTAAGGCAGCCGCCAAAGCCTTCGCCACATATTTTGCCGAAAGGATATTTCTATGGAGTACATGCAGGTCAACCGCGCCAACGGCCGCGCCGCCAACGAGTTGCGCCCCGTTAAGCTCACCCGTGGCGTCATGAAGCACGCCCACGGCTCGTGTTTGGCCGAGTTCGGTGACACGCGCGTGCTGTGCGCCGCCACTATCGAGGAGGGCGTGCCGGGCTGGCGAAAGGGAGCTAAGGCCGGCTGGGTGACCGCGGAATACGCCATGCTGCCGGCGTCGACCGGCAAGCGCTGCAAGCGCGAGCACGCCAACCGCAAGGGTCGCTCCATGGAGATCGAGCGCCTCATTGGCCGCAGCCTGCGTACCGTCGTCAACATGAAGGCGCTCGGCGAGTACACCGTCACCGTCGACTGCGATGTGATTCAGGCCGATGGCGGCACGCGTACAGCGAGCATCACCGGCGCCTGGGTGGCGCTGCACGACGCCCTCGCCATGTGGGTCGAGGCGGGCAAGATCGAGCGCATCCCGCTTACCGGCCAGGTGGCTGCCATCTCTATGGGCGTTGTCGACGGCAATACGCTGCTTGACCTCGATTATTCCGAGGACAGTCATGCCGAGGTCGACATGAACCTCGTCGCCACCGATACCGGTGAGATGATCGAGCTCCAGGGCACCGGCGAGCAGGCGCCCTTCGACCGCAAACGCCTCAACGCCCTGCTTGACCTGGGTGACAAGGGTGTCGCCGAGCTCATCGAGCTTCAGCGCCAAGCCATCGCCTAACCTGCCAAAAAGGGACAGGTTTATTTTGGTAGGTTTTATCTGCTGAAATGCTGCGTTGAAAGGTCCAATCGCCTGAGAGGGGAGAGGTCAAGTGCCCAAACGCCCCTCACGCGGCTTGCTATAGAGACAAGGAGGCCAGTCATGGCACTTGAGAAGATTGACATCGACACCCTCGACCCGGCGGCGACCATCGTCGTGGCAACGGGCAACGCCCATAAGCTCACCGAGATCGAGGCCATTTTGGGCAAGGTCATGCCCGAGGTGCGCTTTGTGGCGCTCGGCCAGCTGGGTGATTTTGAGGATCCCGAGGAAAACGGCACGACGTTTTTGGAGAACGCCATCATCAAAGCCCAAGCCGCGGTTGAGGAGACGGGCCTTATGGCCATCGCCGACGATTCGGGCTTGGTCGTCGACGCGCTGGACGGTGAGCCCGGTGTGTATAGCGCGCGCTATGCGGGCGTGCACGGCGACGATGCCGCCAACAACGCCAAGCTTCTCGTGAATCTGGAGGGCGTGGCCGACGAGGACCGCACTGCGCGCTTTATGAGCGTCGTCGCGCTCATCGACACGGACGGTCTGGTTACCTATGGCGAGGGCGCCTGCGAGGGCGTTATCGCGCACGAGGGCCGCGGCGACCATGGTTTTGGCTATGACCCGCTGTTCCTGCCGGTCGACACGCCGGGCAAGACCATGGCCGAGCTGACGGCTGACGAGAAGAACGCCATCAGCCATCGTTTCCACGCGCTCGAGCATCTGTCCGCCAAGCTGACGGGCGAGGAGTAGGCCATGCGTGCGGTGGTGCAGCGCGTGCTCAACGCCGGCGTGACGGTCGACGGCGAGTGCGTGGGCCGCATTGGACGCGGCTACCTGGTGCTGCTGGGTGTGGGCCATGGCGATACGCGTGCCGAGGCCGACAAGCTGTGGGGCAAGCTCCGCGGGCTGCGTATCAACGAGGACGAGAACGGCAAGACCAATCTGGCACTTGCCGATGTCGACGGCGAGGTGCTCGTGGTGTCGCAGTTCACGCTGTTCGCCGACTGCCGCCACGGTCGCCGTCCGTCGTTTACGGATGCCGGCGCACCCGATGTTGCCAACGAGCTCTACGAGTACTTCCTGACGCTTGTGCACGAGGACGTTGAGCATGTGGCGCACGGTATCTTTGGCGCCGACATGAAGGTCGATCTGGTCAACGACGGTCCGTTCACCATCGTCCTCGATACCGACAATCTTTAGGTTACGCGGTTTTACCAAACCGCGTAACAACTGGTCATGCGAGGTTGTCGTCTGGTACGTATTCGAGACGGGGCTTTTTTAGCTACTTGCGTATGGCGGCAGCAGGGTGCTATAGTATTAGAGTTTTGTCTATCTTAGGGGTATTATCCCCTTTTTGAATTGCACCTTCTGGAGGCCCTGTTCATGGAAGAGATGGAAGTCAATCACGTCGATGACATCCACGAGAAGCTGACCGATATGGTGGGCGATCGCGTCAAGGTTAAGGCCAACATGGGCCGCACCCGCGTCGTCGAGCGCATGGGCACCATCAAGAGCGTCCACCCCGCCGTCTTTATCGTCGAGGTTGACGAGCGCCGCGGCCGCAAGTCGCGTCAGTCCTACCAGTACATCGATGTCCTCACCGGCCAGGTCGAGCTGTTCGACCCCGAGAGCGGCGAGCATATCTTTACCCCGCTCGGCAATCAGCTCGAGGAGCATTAACGGTGACCGATTGGTCCCTGACTCTTTCCGCGCCGGCAAAGATCAACCTCTACCTGGGGGTTCATACCGAGCGCGATGACCGCGGCTACCACAGGGTCGATTCCCTGATGGCAGCCGTCGGTCTTTCCGAAACCGTGACGGTCACGCCGGCGCAGGCGCTGACCATCCAGACGGTTCCAGCATCAGATTTTCCCATGCAAAAGAATACGGCGTATCGGGCTGCGGTTGCTATGGCCGAGCATTATGGTCGCGAGGCAAACATCTGCGTGACGATTGAGAAGCGCATTCCATTGTGCGCCGGCTTGGGCGGCCCCTCGACGGATGCGGCCGCGGTCATTGTCGCCTTGGCAGAGCTCTGGGGCATTGATCGCACCGACCCAGCGCTCGACGATATTGCGCGGGGCATTGGTGCTGACGTCCCGTTCTTTTTGCACGCGAGTCCTGCGTTCTACGTAGGTGGGGGAGACGTGCTGGCAACTGAGTACCCCGCGCTGCCCGCGACGCCCGTCGTGCTGGTCAAGCCGCGCGAGGCAAGCGTTTCGACAATTGAAGCCTATCGACGTTTTGACGAGGCCCCGGTGCCTGCGGACAAGCCCGGCGCGATAGCTTCTGCCTTGCGTGCTGGTGATGCCGAGACGGCATATGCACTCATCCATAACAACTTGGGTGTCATTTCCGCACAGATGGAGTCGCAGATTCAAACGGTCCTCGACTGGCTGCGTAAACAGGACGGAACCGTTGCTGTAGATGTGTGCGGATCGGGTGCCTGCTCGTTTGCCATTTGCGACACCGCTGCCACGGTCGAAAGGCTTGCCGATGCTGCCCAGCAAAATGGCTGGTGGGCCTGCGCGACTGAGTTTATTCCCAACACGGTTCAAATCGACGCGCCAAAGAAATAAAAATTTCTCTAGCACGCGGCGAAAATCTTTGTTACTATAGTCGAGCTAACGGGTTGTGGCTCAGTTTGGTAGAGCACTGCGTTCGGGACGCAGGGGTCGCTGGTTCAAATCCAGTCAACCCGACCAGAGCATGAGGAGGGACCGCTTCTTGCGGTCCCTTTTTTTAGCTAGTGTTGTGATACCGCGATACCCGCGGTATACTCATTCGAGCTTGTCTCGCTGTATTGTGGAGGTCTACATGTTTGGACTGAGGGCTCCTGAGCTCATCATTATTCTCGTCGTTGTCCTGATTATCTTCGGGCCCAAGAACCTGCCGAAGCTCGGCAAGTCCCTCGGCTCTACCGTCAAGAATATCCGCGAGGGTATGGAGGGCGACGATAAGGCCGAGACCAAGCAGGCCGAGGAGGTCGTGGTCGAGCAGTCCGAGGAGGACAAGGAGATCGCTGAGCTCGAGGCCAAGCTCGCTGCTGCCAAGAAGAAGCAGGCAGAGGACAGCGACGCGGACGCAGAGTAGTCCCATCCCTTTGGGGTGAGCACCTGACCGGCTTGCCCGCAGGCTAGCCGGTCTTTTTCGTTTTGTTGACAGTTGATTGTTTGATCAGAGTTGGGGAGATATCCGTATGGACGCAAGCCAGATCGTACTGACCGCTGAGGGCCGCCAGAAGCTCGTCGAGGAGCTCGCCTGGCGTGAGGGCGATTACGCCAAGGAGATCGTCGAGGACATCAAGGAAGCCCGCGCGTTCGGCGACCTTTCGGAGAACTCCGAGTACGATGCCGCCAAGGACAAGCAGGCCCAGAATGCTGCTCGTATCGCCGAGATCCAGGCCATTCTTGCCAACGCTCAGGTTGCTGCCACCACGGGCGATCTGACCGTCTCCATCGGTTCCACCGTTTCGCTGATTGATCCCAACGGCGAGGTCATGGAAGTCACGCTCGTTGGTACCACCGAGACCAACTCGCTCGAGCACAAGATCTCCAACGAGTCTCCGGTCGGCCACGCCATCATTGGTCATGGCGAGGGCGACTCCGTCGAGGTCGTTACGCCTTCCGGCAAGACTCGCGTCTACACCATCGCCAAGATCGCACGCTAGACCACGGTCCCGCGTAAAGGTATGTTTTCGCTCCCTGGGACCGAATCCTGGGGAGCGTTTTAGTTTGAGGAGCTAACTATGGCAGAAAACCAGAACGCCGCCGATCAGGCATCGACGCTCAACGACGAGCGCGCCACTCGCCTGGCCAAGCGTGCCTCCCTGTTCGAGGCGGGCCAGAACCCGTATCCCGAGCACTCCGAGATTGAGGACTACGTCGTCGACATCGAGACTAAGTATGCCGAGCTCGCCGATGGCGAGGACACCGAGGACGTCGTGAAGATCGGCGGCCGTGTGGTCGCCAAACGCGGTCAGGGCAAGATCATGTTCATCGTCGTGCGCGACGCGACCGGCGAGATCCAGCTGTTCTGCCGTATCAACGATATGGACGAGGCCGCCTGGAACACGCTCAAGGCACTCGACCTGGGCGATATCCTGGGCGTGACCGGCGTAGTCGTGCGCACCAAGCGTGGCCAGCTTTCCGTTGCCCCCAAGAGTGCGACGCTGCTGTCCAAGGCCGTTCGCCCGCTGCCCGAGAAGTTCCACGGACTCTCCGACAAGGAGACCCGCTATCGTCAGCGCTATGTCGACCTGATCGCCAACGACGACGTTCGCGAGACCTTCCGCAAGCGCTCGCAGATTCTCTCCACGTTCCGCCGCTTTATGGAGTCCGATGGCTACATGGAGGTCGAGACCCCCATCCTGCAGACCATCCAGGGCGGAGCTACGGCCAAGCCGTTCATCACGCACTTCAACGCGCTCGATCAGGAGTGCTACCTGCGTATCGCCACCGAGCTGCACCTCAAGCGCTGCATCGTCGGCGGCTTTGAGCGCGTGTTCGAAATCGGTCGTATCTTCCGCAACGAGGGCATGGACCTTACCCACAATCCCGAGTTCACCACGATGGAGGCCTACCGCGCCTTCTCCGATCTCGAGGGCATGAAGGCGCTCGCCCAGGGCGTCATCAAGGCCGCTAACAAGGCCATCGGCAACCCCGAGGTCATCGAGTATCAGGGCCAGACTATCGACCTGTCCGGTGAGTGGGCAAGCCGCCCCATGACCGACATCGTCTCCGACGTGCTCGGCAAGCAGGTCACCATCGACACGCCGGTTGAGGAGCTTGCTGCCGCCGCACGCGAGAAGGGCCTGGAGATCAAGCCCGAGTGGACCGCCGGCAAGATCATCGCCGAGATCTATGACGAGCTGGGGGAGGACACCATCGTCAACCCTACCTTCGTGTGCGATTACCCCATCGAGGTTAGCCCGCTTGCCAAGCGCTTTGAGGATGACCCGCGCCTGACCCATCGCTTTGAGCTGGTCATCGCCGGCCACGAGTACGCGAACGCGTTCTCCGAGCTCAACGACCCGGTCGACCAGGCCGAGCGCTTCGCTGCCCAGATGGCCGAGAAGGCCGGCGGCGACGACGAGGCCATGGAGTACGACGAGGATTACGTGCGCGCCCTCGAGTACGGTATGCCTCCCGCGGGCGGCATTGGCATCGGCATCGACCGCGTGGTCATGCTGCTCACCAACCAGGCTTCCATCCGCGACGTGCTGCTGTTCCCGCACATGAAGCCCGAGAAGGGTTTCCAGTCCGGTGCCGCTGCTGCCAAGGCTGCCGAGGCCGGCAACACCGCGAGCCCCTTCGTCAAGCCCCTCAAGCCCACGGTTGATTATTCCAAGATTGCCGTCGAGCCGCTGTTTGAGGAGTTCGTCGACTTTGATACCTTCTCCAAGAGCGACTTCCGCGCCGTGAAGGTCAAGGCATGCGAGGCCGTCAAGAAGTCCAAGAAGCTGCTGAACTTTACGCTCGATGACGGCACCGGCACCGACCGCACCATCCTCTCCGGTATTCACGATTATTACGAGCCCGAGGACCTGGTCGGCAAGACCCTGCTCGCCATCACCAACCTGCCTCCGCGCAAGATGATGGGTATCCCCAGCTGCGGCATGCTCATCAGCGCCATCCACGAGAAGGAGGGCGAGGAGCGCCTCAACCTGATCCAGCTCGACGCTTCCATCCCTGCCGGCGCAAAGATGTACTAACTTGTTACGCGGTTCTACGAACCGCGTAACGGCTCGACGCTGCGCGAGCCGCATTTGGACAATCTGACGTTCAACTTCAAGGGCGCGACCTAGGTGGTTACGCGGGTTTACCAACCCGCGTAACCAGTTGACGCTGCGCGCCGCCCAGGTCGACAATTTGTCATTCAAAAGGCAAGGCATGACCAGAAGGTCTATGCCTTGCCTTTTTCATGCCAACTTGTTCGACCTGGACGGCGCTCGCTGGCGTTGCCAAAACATCGGCGTTGCCGGAGTAGTCATTGGGGACGTTCTTGTTTGACTGGTCATTTAAGAACGTCCATTACAGTCGAAATTGTCAGCCCGGGACCGTCTCGGGCTACGATTGAGGCGCGCCCAGAACGGGCCGCCGACCGGGCGCCCGCGCACGGCCGAACGTCCCTGCCCCCGAGAGGGCCAATTGGGTGCTG
>DBFDVR010000007.1:0-6568 GCA_048321375.1 Collinsella sp. | reverse complement strand
TCGGCGATGGCAGGGGAGACCTTCTGCAGGCTGGTGAGCGGCCACTTCTCGAGCGCCTCGGCAAGAATCGTGTGGTTAGTGTAGGCGACCATGGAGCGTACGATGGTAACGGCCTCGTCAAACTCGATGTCGTGCTCGGTGATAAGCAAGCGAATGAGCTCGGGGATGACCATGGTGGGGTGCGTGTCGTTAATCTGGACCACGGCGTAGTCGGCCAGATCGTGCAGGTTGCTGCCGCGCTCGATAGCCTCGTCGATCAGGAGCTGGGCTGCGTTGCTCACCATGAAGTATTCCTGGTAGATGCGAAGCAGGCGGCCCTGCTCGTCGGAATCGTCGGGGTAGAGGAACAAGGTGAGGTTCTTGGCGATCTCGGTCTTGTCGAAGTCGATGGAGCTGCCGGGTACCAGGCCGTCGTCGACGCTTGCCAGGTCGAACAGACGCAGGCGATTCTTGGCGGGCTGGCCGTAGCCAGGCACGTCGATGTTGACGAGCTTGGAGGTGACGGCAAAGTCGCCGAACTCAACAGTGTAGGAGCGGTCGTCATCGATCAGGATATCCTGCTCGCCGAGCCACTCGTCGGGGACGGCCTTCTGCTGATTGTCGACAAAGCGCTGACGGAACAGGCCGTAGTGGTAGTTGAGGCCCACGCCGTCGCCGGTCAGGCCCAGCGTGGCGATGGAATCCAGGAAGCACGCGGCCAGGCGGCCCAGGCCGCCGTTGCCGAGTGACGGTTCGACCTCAAACTCCTCAATCTTATTGAGGTCGTGGCCCGCGGCGGTGAGCTGGTCCTTAACCTCGCCATAGATACCGAGGTCGATCATGTTGTTGATGAGCAGCTTGCCGATCAAGAATTCGGCGGAGATGTAATAGAGCTTTTTCTTGCCATTGTTGAGCGGGCAGGCGGCTGAGCGCTCCTGCACGAGCTTAACAAGCAGTTTGTAAATGCGACGGTCATCGAGCTGCTCGAGCGAGATGCCAAAAGACTGCTCGGCAAGTTCTGCGAGATCGATACGGGGCATGTTTCCTCCTGTAATGGGTTGATTACATGTCTGCAATTCATAAGAAGCCCGCGCGAGGGGATTGGGGTGGCCTCGCGCGGGTAAGCAAGCGCGTCCGCACGGTGTGGTGGGTTCAGGCGCGGTGGCTCCTATTGGGGAAGCTCGATTTCGGCTTCCGATGGGATACGGAAGTAGGTCTCGGTCCAGTCGGTAAGCTTGTGCTCGAGCTCGCGGGTGATGGCACCATCGAGCATGCGCCAGGCCCAGTTGCCGCCTAGGGTGGCGGGGGTGTTGATACGCGCCTCGTTGCCCAGATTGAGCAGGTCCTGCATGGTGTAAATGCAGGTATCGCTCACGCTGGCGGCGATGGTTCGGTTGAGCGCGTCGGCTATGGACTCGCCTGCCTGCTGGTGGGTGTACAGGGCTGCCTGCTCGCGCTGACGCGGAGTGGCCGTACCCTCGAACCAACCGCGCGCCGTCTCGTTGTCGTGCGTGCCCACATAGGCGACGGTGTTGGCAATGTAGTTGTGCGGCAGATAGTACGAGTTGGTGCCCTCAAAGGCGAACTGCAGGATCTTCATGCCGGGGAAGCCCGAGTTATCGCGCATGTCGATGACGCCGGGGGTGAGGAAGCCCAGGTCTTCGGCGATGATGGGCAGCGTGCCGAGCTTTTCCTCGAGCGTCTTGAAGAACTTGAGGCCGGGGCCCTGCGTCCACGAACCGTAGGACGAATCGGGTGAGGAGAACGGCACCTCCCAATAGGCCTCGAAGCCGCGGAAGTGATCCAGGCGGATGACATCGTACATGTCGAGGGCGGCGCGGATGCGGCCCTCCCACCAGGAGAAACCGTCGGCCTCCATGGCGTCCCAGTCGTAGATGGGATTGCCCCAGTACTGGCCGGTGGCCGAGAACTGGTCGGGCGGCGTGCCGGCGACACTCACAGGATTACCGGCGGCGTCGATCTTAAAGAGCTCGGGCGTGCCCCACATCTCAACGGAGTCGCGCGAGACATAGATGGGCAGGTCGCCGATGATGAGGATATCGCGCTCGTTGGCATAGGCCTTGAGGCGGCTCCACTGACGATTGAAGAAGTACTGCGTCATCTGGTGGTAGAGCATGCGCGCGGGATGGGCGGCGCAGACCTTGGCAGATGCTTCGCCGCGGGTGCGCAGTTCTGCGGGCCACTCCCAAAAGGCCTTGAGACCGCACTCCTCCTTGACGGTCATGAACTCGCAGTAGGGGATGAGCCAGTCTTCGTTTGCTTGGACAAAGTCGTCGAAGTCGGCCGGCTTGTCGGAGGCGAAGCGTTCGGCGGCGCGGTCGAGAATCTGACGACGGCCACCAAAGATGGCGCCATAGTCGACATTGCTGGGGTCGGAGCCCAGGTATACACCGTCGATATCGCGCTGCTCCAGATAGCCGGCCTCGATAAGCTCGGCAAAGTCGATGAAATTGGGGTTGCCCGCGCGGGCCGAGAACGACTGATAGGGCGAGTCGCCATAGCTCGTCGTCGTAAGGGGCAGAATCTGCCAATAATGTTGTTTGCACGAGGCGAGGAAATCGACAAAGTCGTAGGCGTTCCAGCCAAAGCCGCCGATGCCGTACGGTCCGGGCAGGGACGAGATGGGCATGAGAACACCGCTTGCACGCTCCATGGATGTGCTCACCAACCTTCTTGTTGTGGGATCGGCCTGCAGATGGGTGAACAGCCCGTCCCGAGTTTTTAGAGTCGATGTCCCTATTGTAGAACATGTTGTTTAAACATGTATAGGCGAGATTAAAAAGTTGGCCCATTTTCGGTAAATGGTTACGCGCCATGAAAAAAGCCCCGGTCTCACATCGTGAGACCGGGGCAAGAACGCTATGTAGGGTTTTTCTACTCGGCGTCGGCGAAGCCGTTGGGGTTATGGCTCTGCCAATTCCAGCTGTCGCGGCACATGTCCGCGATATCGTACTGGGCCTTCCAGCCCATCATGCGTTCGGCCTTGGAGGCATCGCACCAGTTGGCGGCGATATCGCCGGCACGGCGCTCGCGAATCACGTAGGGCAGCTCCTTGCCGCAGGCCTTGGAGAAGGCGGCGACGACCTCGAGTACCGAGGTGCCGGTGCCGGTGCCCAGGTTAAAGATCTCGACGCCGGTCTTGCCGTTCATCCAGTTGAGGGCGGCAACGTGACCAGATGCCAGGTCGCACACGTGGATGTAGTCGCGCACGCCGGTGCCGTCGGGGGTGGGGTAGTCGTTGCCAAAGACCTGAACGGCCTCGAGCTTACCGACGGCAACCTGGGCGACATAAGGCACCAGGTTGTTGGGGATACCCTTGGGATCCTCGCCGATCAGGCCCGACGGATGGGCGCCGATGGGATTGAAATAACGGAGCAGCACGACGTCCCACTCGGGGTCGGCGGTGTGGACGTCCATGAGGATCTGCTCAATCATCCACTTGGTCCAACCATAGGGGTTGGTCGCGGGCTTCTTGGGGTCCTCTTCGGTGACGGGCGGATTGTCCGGATCGCCGTAGACGGTCGAAGAGCTCGAGAAGATGATGGACTTGCAACCGTGGGTGCGCATGACATCGATGAGCACCAGGGTGTTCTCGATATTGTTGTGGTAGTACTCGACGGGCTTGCTCACCGACTCGCCAACGGCCTTAAAGCCGGCGAAGTGGATGACGCGGTCGATTTGGTGGGTATCGAAGATCTTATTCATCGCATCGCGGTCGAGCACGTTGGCCTCGTAGAAGGTGAGGTTCTTGGCGGCCTCGTCGCCCACGATGGTCTTGACGCGGTCGATGGCAACGGCGCTGGAGTTGGAGAGGTCATCGACGACGACAACCTGGTAGCCGCCCTCGAGCAGCTGAACGACGGTGTGCGAGCCGATAAAGCCGGCGCCGCCGGTAACGAGGACGCAGGTGTCTTTGGGGTCGAGTGCTTTGGACATGTAGTCTCCTATCGAATCAGGAACACTTCTTGAGGGGAGTATAGCGCAGCTGGGGGCGCCCAAAACAGGCGGGGCAGGAAAACCAGAGGATTGATGTTAACGTACTCATAGGGTGTTATTTGCATAATCCTTACCTTTGGTGTGGGACGTAATTGCGAGCCGCTGACCATGCTTTTCCAGCCGTTCGTGGAAATAGTTGGGACAAGCGCGATGTGCGTTAATATGTTTGAGTTGAGCGACATATAAATAAGCATGTAACGGAGTACATATGTCACCAAACAACGATTCCATCTTTACGCAGGAGCTTTCGCGTCGCACTGCCCTTAAGGCTCTTTTCGGCGCTGCTTCCGCGGCTGTTCTTTTTGGCCTGCCTGCTCGCGCCCATGCGGCTGAGGCCAGCCAAGAAACCACCGACAAACTGAATGCCGCCCAGGCCCAGCTCGACGAGGTCCAGGCCCAGCTCGACAGCATCGCTAATGAGTATGCGACGCTCGCCAACAAGAATGCCCAGACCCTCAGCGATATCGAGGGCGTACAGGGCCAGATTGACGAGACGCAGGCTCAGATCGACACCAAGAAGGCCGAGCTCAAAGAGAAGCGCAGCGACCTTTCCGATCGCGTTGCTGCCAGCTACAAGTCGGGCGGCACCAACATCCTGTCGTTGTTGCTCGCTTCTGGCTCGTTTGAGGAGCTCGTCGCCAACGCGCATTACGTCGAGAAGATCAACAAGAGCGACCGTGACGCCATCGAGGACATTCAGACCATCCAGAAAGAGCTCGATACGCAGAAGTCCGAGCTCGAGTCGCAAAAAGCCGACTTGGAGAAGCTCAAGGACCAGCAGACCGCTCAGATGCAGGACATGCAGGCCAAGCAGCAGGAGGTCCAGACGGTTCTGAACGGCCTCTCCGACGATGTCAAGGAGCTCATGGCCCAGCGCGATTCCGAGATTCTCGCTGCCGCTCAGGCCGAGGAGGCTGCCAAGAAGGCTGCTGCTGCCGCGGCTGCCGCAAACAAGAACAATTCCTACTCGGGTGGTTCAAGCTCGGGTGGCGGCTCGTATGCCGGCGGCACCCCGCAGCAGAATGCCGGCTCGGGCAAGCAGCAGGCTGTCGTCAATGCATGCTACTCCACGCCCTCGCCTGGCCTGAACTGGTGCGCGGCGTGGGTTACCAATGTCTTCCGTAACGCCGGCGTTGGCTACTTTGGCGGTAACGCGTGCGATATGTTTAACGCCTGGTGCTACAGCTCCGATCGTTCGGTGCTGCAGGTGGGCATGATTGTTGCCGACTCCTCGCATAGTGGTACCGGCATGCCGGGTCTGATCTATGGCCACGTGGGCATCTACGTTGGCGGCGGCATCGTTATGAGTAACGAGGGCGCCATCACGTCGAGGTCGCTTGACTCGTTCATTGGGTTCTACGGCACTGGCTCTGGCGTGCGCTGGGGCTGGCTTGGCGGTATTGCGCTGTCGTAAAGCCGACTGGGCCGCGTGCCCGCCCGCAATATATTTGATTGCCTGCTCGGGCAGTCCTGCGCAAGACGAAGGCCACATTAAGTGGCCTTCTTTGCGTGCGGAACTCGCGACCAATCAAATATATTGCGGGCGGGCACGCGGCCCTTTCGGGTCCTGAGCGCGACTCACCGGACTGGTTGTCTGATATAAAGAAAGTGAAGGCCCCTTTCGGGGCCTTTTTTGTTAGAGGAATTCGCCTACTCGGTGGACTTCGGGTTGTAGGTCTACTCCGAATTGGTCTTTGACGGTTGCTTGGATGTGGCGGATGAGTTTGTCGACGTCGGCGGCGGTGGCGTGGTCGGCGTTGACGATGAAGCCGCAGTGTTTTTCGCTCACCTGCGCGCCGCCGACAGCATGGCCGCGCAGACCGGCATCCATGATGAGCTTGCCGGCAAAGTAGCCCTCGGGGCGTTTGAAAGTGGAGCCGGCACTCGGCATGTCGAGCGGCTGCTTGTCCTCGCGGCGCTGGCGGTAATCGTCCATCTCGGCCTTGATCATCGCCGCATTGCCCGGGGCGAGGTTAAAGGTGGCAGAGAGCACGATAAAGCCGTCGTCGGCGATGCGGCTCTTGCGATAGCCCAGGTTGAGCTCATCGACATCGAACTCGATGATGTTGCCGCTGCCGCGGGTGCCGTCGTCGAGCGCGCGGGCGGGCTTGTAGACGCGCACGGACTCCAAAACATCGGCCATGCAGGCGCCGTAGGCACCGGCGTTCATATAGCAAGCGCCGCCGACCGAGCCGGGGATGCCCGAGAGGGGCTCCATGCCGGTGAGGCAGGCTTCGGCGGCAGCCGCGGCGACATCGGAAAGCAGGGCGCCGGCTGCCGCCGTGACGTGCGTGCCGTCGACGGTGATGTTGGAGAGGCCCTCGCCCAGCGCTACGACGACACCGCGGATGCCCTTGTCACCGACGAGTAAGTCGGAGCCGTTGCCCACGATGGTGAGTGGCAGATCGCAGCGATAGCAGGTATCGAGCGTGGCGACGAGGCCCTGCTCGGTGTCGGGCGTGACAAAGACGTCGGCCGGGCCGCCGATCTTAAACGTGGTGTGCTCGCGCATGGGCTCGCTCATCAGTACGTTGTCCTCGCCGGCAACGCCAGCAAGCGCGCACAGCAGGTC
>DBFDVR010000006.1:0-51091 GCA_048321375.1 Collinsella sp. | reverse complement strand
ACAGTCCGTATTTCACCGCAACTTATTGAAGGTGGACCGCGAACGATTTCGCTATCGGGATTCGGCGTAGGGTTTTGTTGTCGGAATGCCGTAACCGCGCATCATGGCACCGAACGATTCTACGTCGTAGGTGTCCGAGAGTTTGAAATGAATGACGTTGTGGCCCATGGCGCGAAGGTTCGCGTCGTGCATGAGGGCCGCTCGATACGATTTTGCCGCCGCCCGCTCTGGATCATTTTGAGCCTCGTCTTCAAACTTGCCTAGCCCATGCAGCTCTGCCAGCGTCCATGAGCCGTCTGGCATCTGCCAGCCATAATCTGCTAGATAATAGCCAGCGTTTCCCGGTCGCGTTATCTCAACTTGAAGCTCGGGCGTGGCAACCCCAGCGAGAATCATCGCTGCTCTCGCCTCAGACTCGCCGCCATTGTCTGACCTGCCGTCCATATACTCAAAAACGTCAAAAGCACGCACGATGCCATGCAACCCTCGGCAATTTGCCTGCGCATATGCTCGCAGCTCTTCGCGTTCGACATCGTACTCACGGGCCAAGCCATCGACATAGCCCAGCGCATAGCGAAAGGCGCTCGTTCGAGCGATATCAACAACCGTTCGACACGGATCCGTCAGTGTAAACAGACCTAGCCGCCACACTTCGCCCGCCCGCCAGCGCTTGTATTCAACGAACTCATACGTATCACGCCTTGTAGACCGTGGCAGCAGTACTTGCACTTTATCCAGAAGCGTATACGCCGAGCCGATGCCGTAGAGCAGCGCTGCTGTCGATCCGCAAAACACAGCATCCGGTTCAACGACCGCAATAGCGGATGCCAGCTGAAAGATGCGATCTTCAACCCCAAGATTATTCCAATAGACCGGATCCGCATACACGTGGTTGTAAAGACGAAGCATGAGCTCTTCCTGCATAAGCTCACGCGCACGACGTTCATCCCAAGAATCAATTGTTATAAGCAGCTGTCCATCTTGATGAATTCCAACGGCCGAGAATAGCATCCTTGCATATGACTGCGGAAAATGTTTGCCTTTATCGAGCATGGCCAACCCCATAACCATCACGGCGGAGAGAATACCATTACGCTATCGCATGCTTCCGTCCGCAGGCCTTGCCAAAAGCTGACCAAAAGCTTGACGCCGCAGGTCAGAGCTTCAAAAAATATTTCCACTCTCGGTAGACGGTCGCTACGACCCTCCCAACGGCATCAAAATCCAACCTTACAAATAGTTGCGGTGAAATACGGACTACATGGGCCATAAAAGCCGAAAAACAGTCCGTATTTCACCGCAACTTAGGAGGGGATGTGGGGTCCCCGGCACGCTTATATGAAAACGGCTCTGGCACCAAATGGAGCCAAAGCCGTTAAAACTATCCTATGGAGCGGGCGACGGGAATCGAACCCGCGTCATCAGCTTGGAAGGCTGGGGTTCTACCATTGAACTACGCCCGCAAGATATGGTCGGGACGACAGGATTTGAACCTGCGACATCCTGCTCCCAAAGCAGGCGCGCTACCAAACTGCGCCACGTCCCGAAGGTGTTGAGCAGCTAAGGTCTAAACCTTGCGTGTCCCAAAGCGAAGGAAATTATAGGGGAGACTCCCCACCTGTGCAAGCATTGATGCCTTAGCTCCTCGAATGTGCAACAAAACGACTATGGAGCAGGCCGATCACAAAGGCAACCACGGCAACCGGCGCCCACGCGGCACCGATATCCGCCAGCGGCAGCACATCAAACGGCAGCCACGCGCCCGCAAAGAACGCATCGCGGACCGAGGTGATCACACTCTGCACGGCGACCACGCCGCCGACCCACACCCACACCTGCGGATGCGCGTCGCAAAAACCGTGTACCAAACCCATCAGCACCAGCACGATGGCGACGGGATACAAGGCGTTGAGCATGGGCACCGAGAACATAAGGATCACGTCGAGGCCCACGTTGGAGAGCACGCACGAAAACGCCGCGAACACAAAGGCGAGAATCGCAAAGGGACGGCGCATGGCCTCCTCGGAGGCCTCCGCTCCCCCTTCGACCACATACGTCTCGCAGAAGTAACGCGAGCAGCAGCTGATGAGGCCGATGCACACGTTCATACAGGCTAAGAAGAAAATCGCAAAGACGACAACCGTGCCGACAAGGCCAAAGTGCATGGAGGCAGAGCGGGCAAGGATGGCGGCGCCGTTGGTGGCATCGGGCATCACGGTGCTGAGCTGCGTGCCGGCAAGCGCCAGGCCGCAGTAGATGATGGCCATGAGCGCGCCGGCGATCACACCCGAACGCGAGATCTCGAAGGCCACGCGCTTGTCGTCGGTCACACCCAGCTCGTGGATGGTCTCGGCGATGATAATGCCAAAGGCGAGCGACGCGAGCAGGTCCATGGTCTGGTAGCCGGTCAGAAAGCCCTGCACAGCAGCACCGGCATTGTAGGGAGCCTGCGGCGCGGCAGCGGGACCCAGCGGCGAGATCACGGCGGCACCCACGACTAGCACGATGAGCGCAATGAGCGCGGGGCCCGTAATGCGACCGAGTACGCGCGTAATGACGCCCGGACGCAGCGTAAGCGCAAACGCGACGACAAAGAAGCCAACGGCAAACACCAGGCGAGCCGTGCCGAGCGAGACGCCCTCGGGCAGCAGCGGCACCAACATCTCAAAGGCCGTGGAGCTCGTGCGCGGAATAGCCAGACACGGGCCGATGGCCAGATACACCGCCGCGACAAAGAACTCACCAAACTTGGGGTGCACGCGGCCGGCAAGCTCACGCGCCGTTCCGGCAAGCGCGACGGCGATAAATCCCATGACGGGCAGGCCGATGGCGGCAATCAGAAAGCCGAGCATGGCGACCGGCGTGGCAGAACCTGCCTGCAACGCCAGCAGCGGCGGAATAATGAGGTTGCCGGCGCCAAAGAGCATCGAGAACAGGGCGATGCCGACGGTGACGACATGGTCGGAGCGCAGACCGCGCGGGGCGGATGAAGCCATGAGAGCACCTTTCGAATCGAAACAAAAACGGGACGGGCAAAAGACCCGTCCCGCAAGTATATACGCTCTAGCAGCTTTAGCAGGCTAAATCGCGCAGAGCATCGATAGCCGTGTCGACTTCTTCGGTCGTGTTGAAATACCCAAACGAGAAACGGACAATACCCTGGCGCTCGGTCCCGAGCGCGCGGTGCATGAGCGGAGCGCAATGGGCACCGGGGCGCGTCGCAATCCCCCACCCTTGCATGAGCGCATCCGAGATCTCAGCAGAGTCGATATCGCCCACGTTGAGCGACACAATCGCAGAGCGCACGGGCTGCTCAAACGCACCGTAGAGCTTAATCCCCGAAATCTCGCGCACACCGGCAAGGAAGCGCTCTGCAAGTGAGCGCTCATGCGCCGCAATCGCCTCGACCCCACCCTGGGCCTCGATAAAGTCGAGACCAGCGGAAAGGCCCGCGATGCCGTGACCGTTGAGCGTGCCCGCCTCAAGGCGAGTGGGCCACTCAAGCGGCTGCAGTGCATCGAAGCTGTGCACGCCCGTGCCGCCCATGGCCCAAGGGGCCACGTCAATGCCCTCTGCCACGGCCAGGCCACCGGTGCCCTGCGGGCCCATCAGCCCCTTGTGGCCGGTAAAGCACACCGCGTCGAGCCCCATGGCCTGCATATCGATATGCGCCGTGCCGGCAGACTGCGAGGCATCGATGATCACCAGCGCGCCGGCCGCATGGGCCATGGCAGCCACGCGTGCAACGTCGACCGCGTTGCCGGTCACATTGGAGGCGTGCGTCACCACCACGGCACGCGTACCGGGCGTGACCAGCCGCTCGAGCTCGTCGTAGTCGAGCACGCCGCTCGCATCGCAACCCGCATGCTCAACCGTCACACCCTGCTCCGTCGCCAAGCGGTTGAGCGGACGTAGCGCCGAGTTGTGCTCAAGCACCGTCGTGACCACGCGATCGCCGGGGCGCACCACGCCATTGATGACGGTGTTGAGCGCCGCCGTGGAGTTGGGCGTAAAGCACACATGGTCCGCCCTCGGGCAACCCAAAAGGCGCGCGAGCTTGGCACGGCAGCCATGAATCGTACGAGCGGCATCGAGGGCACCCGACGTGGCGCCGCGCCCGGCATTGCCGAGCGAGCACATCGCCTGCGTCACGGTATCGATGACCGTCTGCGGCTTGTGCATGGTCGTCGCCGCGTTATCCAGATAGATCATCGCACGACCTCCCACATATCGATCACGGTATAGCCCTCGGTGGGAACACCCGCCTCGGCAAGTTCGCCGCGCAGCAGTTCCTCATCGGCAGGCAACGCCTTCCACGCCAGACCGCAGCCGGCCTCGACCTCCCCGGGCACGGGAATCGTTCGCCCGGGAAGGCCGTGCTCGATGCACAGGGACTCGCAACCCATGGCGGCCGCCGTGGTGGGAAACGTGATGACAAGCGCCGGGCGCTTCTCCCTCATGGCAACTCCAACCAATACGCTACGGGCGCACGACGCGCACGGCCTGCTCCATCTTCTCCACGATCACGTACATGTTGGTGACCTCGCCCACCGCAAGCTGGTCTTTAATGCCATAGTGGTCGAGGCAGGTACCGCAGGTGAGAATCTCGACACCCTGCTCGGCCAGGCCCTTCAGGTCATCGAGCACCGGCGAGCCCTCGACGGTGAGCTTGGCACCGCCGTTGTAGAACAGCATGGTCGCGGGCAGTTCCTCCTGCTGCGTCACGGCAAAGATAAACGCCTTCATGAGCTTGTGGCCCAGCTCGTCGTCGCCACGGCCCATGCAATCGGTGTAGACGGAAATGACGAGTTTGCCCTTGCCGGCGCTGACGTCGCAGAAAGCGGCACCGTCCTGCTCGGGGTCCGCAACGGCCACGGCACCGGCGGTCACGACAGTCACGTGCCACTCGGCGTCAGAAACCTTCTCGGCCGAGGCCGTGCAGCCCTTCTCCTGCGCCATCTTGGAGATGTTCTTGACGGCGGTCTCGTTGTCGACCGCGGTCACGACGGCGCCCTCGCCATTAAGCTGCTTGAGGGCCTTGAGCGTCTTGACGACGGGCAGCGGGCAGGCATCGCCCATGGCATTGACTTCAATCTTGGTAGACATAGCAAATTCCTTTCGAAAGAACCGTTCTAGAGAACGGTAAACAGTTGCATAAACGTGCGGGCTAGCGAACAACGCGGACGACAGGACCGCCCGGCTCCGCCTCGTACACGCGCCCGACAACGGCGGCGATGCGCCCCTCGGCATGTAGACGGCGCGCAAGCTCATCAACATCCCTCGCGGGCGCCGCAATAAGCAAACCACCCGAAGTCTGCGGATCGTACAGCGCATCCAGCATGCCCGGTTCCATGTCATCGTCGGCCGTCACGCGCGCACCAAAGAAATCCTGGTTGCGGTAGGCACCGGCAGGAATAATGCCCAGACGCGCCATATCGAGCACCTGGTCAAAGAGCGGCACCGCCCCCGACGCAAGTACAATCTGCACGCCCGAGCCCTCGGCCATCTCGCACGCATGCCCGATCAGGCCAAAGCCCGTAATGTCGGTGCAGCCGTGAAGCTCGAGTCCCTCGGCCAGACGGATCGGGGCCTCGTTGAGGGTGCGCATCGAGTCGAACATGGCTGCGGCCTCGTCCTGCTCGATGAGCTCGCCCTTAATGGCCGTGGTGATGATGCCCGAGCCGATCGCCTTGGTCAGCAGTAGGACATCGCCCACGCACGCACCGCTGTTGGCGAGCATACGGTCAAGTGCGACAAAGCCGCTCACAGACAGACCGTACTTGGGCTCGTCGTCGTTGATGGTGTGGCCGCCCGCGATGGAGCAACCCGCCTCGACGCACTTGTCGGCGCCGCCCGCCAGAATCTGACCGGCAACCTCAACGCCCAGGCAGCTCGGGATGCACAGCAAGTTCATGGCATGGCTCGGCCGCCCGCCCATGGCGTAAATGTCCGACAGCGAGTTGGCTGCGGCGATCTGGCCAAACAGAAACGGGTCGTCGACCATCGGCGGAAAGAAGTCGATGGACTGCACGAGCCCTAGGTTCTCCCCTACGCGGAAGACGCTCGCATCATCGGAGGTATCGAACCCTACGAGCAAGTTGTCGTTATGCACATTGGGCAAGTCGCCCAGGACCTGGGCGAGGGCTCCGGGAGCCAGCTTAGCGGCTCAACCGCTCGCGGCAGTCATAGACGTGAGCTTAATCTGATCGTCAGCCATACGAACCCCCTTCCAACAAATCAACGACTTTAAGTATACGCCCCAGGCACGCTTCCCAAGAGACCACCGACGGCTCGAACGTCGAAGGCGGAGCCGCAAGCGCCTGCGCGATAGCGTCTGCCAGTGCGCGCTCAAACAACGGAAGGTCGGCCGCCACGGGCATGTCGACATCCGTCATACGCGGCGACGCCACCCACGTCACGGGAGCACCGGGGAGCATCGCCTCCATCCAGGGACGAACGCCGGGCAAATCGGTCGCCACAACTTTGCAGCCGCACGCGAGGGCCTCGATCGTCACGAGCGGCAGGCCTTCG
The DNA here is from genome assembly GCA_048321375.1 of Collinsella sp. Taxonomy (GTDB): domain Bacteria; phylum Actinomycetota; class Coriobacteriia; order Coriobacteriales; family Coriobacteriaceae; genus Collinsella. The sequence goes on along the minus strand of DBFDVR010000006.1, from coordinate 44,560 downwards.
TAAAACGAAGGCAGCACAAAGACGTCGGAACTGCGGTAGGCACGCACGAGTTCATCGCTATCCAGGCGCCCCGCCAGCGTCACCGGCACATCCGAGGCCGCGCCCAAACGCTCGATACGCGCGTACTCGGCATCGTCCCCGCGGCCGCCCACAAGTACCAAGCCAGATGGGCGAACGTCATCGTCAATCGGCAATGACACGGCTCGAACCAGCGACTCGACGCCCTTTTTAAAGCAAATCTTGCCCACGTACACAAGCGATCCCGGCTGCCTCGCCACGCTTGCCTCGCGGCAGAAGACGCGATGGTCGTAGCCCGTCCCAATCACGTGGATACGATCGGCATCGACGGCGCACACCAGGCCAATCTGCTCAGCCTGCTCAGCATGGAGCGCAAAGACGGCATCGAGCCGACGAACCGCACGTACAATGCGATCGCGTTCGAGCGCATGCGAACGAAGCTGGCGCAGGTCGGTCGAATGGCACACGGCAACAACCGGAACGCCCCGAACGCACTCGCGCGCCAATGCGGTCACCAGATACAGGTGATGGCAAAGCACCAGATCGGGCCGAAACTCAGCCACAGCCCGATCGATTGCAGCAGCAAATGCCCGCTCAAATGCCTTGAGCATCGAAGGCGTCAGGTCACGATAGCGTGTGGAGGGATAGGGCATGACATCGGACATACCGCAGATGGGAAACGGCAGCTCGGGCGACTCGAACGGCACGGTAAACACGGCAGCACGCCGGTCCAGCTCGCCTTGGGTATCACCCGGTGCCGCGCCGCAAAGCACGGCGGCGCGATGCCCCGTCTCGATCTGCTCGCGCACAAGCGCGGCAAGGTAGGTGCCGCTGCCGGTGCTATCTGGTTTTTGTGCCGAGATGTTGAGGATGCGCATGTCGCGGTACACCCCTAGGCCAAGGCGGAGGCGCGGACAGCCGCGCCGATCGCTCCGGCAAAGCGAGCCTGGGGCGAGGTGGTCACCGGCGACCCCAGTAGCTCGCCCAACCGCTCCACCACGAAGGCGTTCTCGCACAGGCCGCCGGTCAGGTAGTACGGGGCGCCCGCGGCCTGCCCGGCCATGGTCGCCACGCGCGACACGACACTCTCAATCACACCGCGGGCGATGTTCTCGCGCGGCTCACCGCGACCGATCAGGCTGATGACCTCGCTTTCGGCAAACACCGTGCACATGCTGCTGATTTTGGTGGGCTCGCCGGTACGCGCCAGGTCGGCCATCTGCTGCTGGGAAATGCCCAGGCGATCGGCCATGATCTCCAAAAAGCGCCCCGTACCGGCGGCGCACTTGTCGTTCATGGCAAACTTGGCCACGCGGCCACCCTTAAGTTGGATGACCTTGGTGTCCTGACCGCCCACGTCGATCACGGTGCCGTGGTCGCCAAACAGGCGCACGGCACCGGTGCCGTGACAGGTGATCTCAGTCACGACCTTGTGCGCATAGGGCACGGCGACACGGCCGTAGCCAGTCGCGATCACGCGCACGTCGTCGGCTGTCACGTCATAGCCGGCCGCTACCAGTGCCTCGCGCAGCCGCTCGGCCGCATCGACCGAGGAGAACCCGGTTGGCTGCACGCACGTCCACGCCACCGAACCCTCCCCGTCGACCACAGCAGCCTTAGCCGCCGTAGACCCGATATCGATCCCGATCCCTATCATGGCTCTCTTCCAATCTAAACATCAAAGGTAGCGGCGCGTTCAGGCGCCTTAGCTCTAGGTTTCTCAGGTGCCGGAGATTGCCCCGAAAGAGGAGCGCAGCGTACTTTGGGTACACAAGCGACGGTTTGAGGAGCAAAATCCGGTGCCTGAGGAAGCTAGAGGGTTTCGATGAAGGCGGCGATGCGGGTCTCGATCTGACCCATGTCGCCGTTGCTGTAATCGGTCTCGATCTTCATATACGGAATACCCGCACCCTCGACAGCCTCCTGCATGCGGGCACTCTCCACGTTAAAGGTGTGGCACGCCTGGAGCACATTCTCCACCACACCGTCGACATGGTATTTCTCGCACATGGCCAGGGTGTTGTCCATACGACCGTCATTGGGCGTCATGACCGAGCAGTTAATGTCGAGGTAGCGGTCGGCGATGGCGCGCAGGATGTCGGGAGCCTCCGGGTCGATCATCATGGCCACCGTGCGCTCGCCCGAGCAGTCGTCCATACACACGACCACACCGCCGTTGGACTCGATAGTACGGCCGATCTTGTTGATCACGCCGCCCACCGGGCAACCGGTGATCAGAATGCGCTTGGCGTCCGCCGCAACCGGGCGCTCGCCCGCGTCGTAGGCCTCGCGCAGCTTGGCGACCTTTTGCTCCAGCTGCTGCGTATAGGCCTCGATATCAAAGCTAAACGTACCGGCAAACATGGTGCTCATCAGGTCGACGCCGCTCATAGCCGCCGGCTGGTTGGCCTGCAGCGCAAACATGTCGAGCTGGGCCGCACGCAAGCGGTTGCGACGACGGACGGCAGCGCGCAGGTCATCGTCGGTAATCGTGATGCCGTAGAAACCCTCGAGCTCCTCCTTGAGCAGGCGGCACTCCTCGTACCAGCCTTCACGCTCGTAGGCGCGATCGCGACCCTGCGGAAGATGCAGAATGTGCGTGCGCTTGAGCTCGTTGAGTAGCTCGTACATCTTCTTCTTGCCGTCGCAGGTGGTCTCGCCGATGATCATGTCGCTAAAGTACGTAAACGGGCACTTTTGCGAATAGGCAAAACCGTACGTCGACTTGATGAGTGGGCAGAGGTTTGCCGGTAGCACCTTCTCGGCCTCGGGAATCACCTCGTCGGACGTGCCGCACAGCGCCACGCTCGCAGCCCCCGCGGCATCGATAATCTCGAGCGGCGTATAGCTGCACAAAAAGCCGACTAGGCGATTACCGGCCTGCTTGTAATCCTTGACGCGAATAAACGACGCCTTGCGCTGTTCGTTGAACTCCTCAAACGTGGACGGCAACGGCCGCTCAATATATTCCGACATATAACTCCTTAACAAACCTTTTAACCAACCAAGGAAACGGCTTTCCCAGGTGCTCGAGGTTGCCGTGAAAGAGGAGCGCCGCGTACTTTGGTACGCAAGCGACAGTTAGAACGGCAAGATCGGGTGCCTGGGGAAGCCGCCGAGACGGATAGCCCTAAATGGTTTCCAAGAAAGCCTCGATCCTGGTTTGCAGTTGGCCAGCGTCCTCACCGGCGTAGTCGGTCGTGATGTGCATAAACGGGATGCCCGCCTCCTCGGCGGCCTTCTCCACGGCAAACGACTCCATCTCGTAGAGCGTGCAGAACTGCAGGGCCACGTCGACGATGCCGTCGACATGCAGGTCCTTGGCCATCTGGACAATGTCCTTCATACGCTGGTCGTTGGGCGTAAAGACAGCGCAGTTGATCTTAAAGTAGCGCTCGGCGATGGCATCGAGCATCTCGTCGACCGTCTCGCCGGACTCGTCGACCAGGTCCTTGTAGTAGCGCGAGCCCGTGCAGGACTCCTCGCCCACCACGACGCCGCCGGCCTTCTCGATGAGGTTGAACAGCTTCCAGTTGGGCACGGCCATGGGCGTGCCGGTGTACAGGATGCGCTTGGTCCCCTTGGGCGCCACGCCCTCGCCGGCCTCGACACGCTGCTCGCACTCAGCCGCCATCTCGTTGATGGCTCCGGTCAGACGCGGCGTGTCATCCATAAAGGCGGCCTGCACGGTCAGCAGGCTATCGAGACCGCTGATGGGCGCCGGGTCGGCAGCGCGCGCGGCAGCGAGGCGCTGCAGGGCGCGACGCTTCTCGTTGACGGCGTGGATGGCAGCCTTCAGGCGCTCGGGCGTAATCTTGACGCCGCACTCTTCCTCAATCTTGGCGGCAAGCTTTTTAACCTCGGCCTTCCAGGTCACGAGCGTCGACTCGTCATGCACGTTGGGAATATCCATGACGTACATGTTCTTTTGCGTGGCAAAGAACTCGTAGGCCTTCTTCTTGCCATCGCAGGTGTTCTCGCCCACCACCAGATCACTTGACTCAATGTAGGGGCAGACCTCGCCCAGCTTAAAGCCGGCAAAGCTCTTGATGAGCGGGCAGGTGTTGCGCGGCAGATGCTCCTCGACCTTGTCGGTCGCCCAGTCGGCACCCGAGCACAGGCCAACGGGGATACCATCGCAGGCAAGCACGATCTCCTCGGGCACGTACACACAGAACGAACCGACGATCTTGGTGGCCTCGCCGGCCTCCTTCTTGTCGAGCATCTCCTTAATACGACCGCTGTGGATGTTGGTGGCGACAAAATCCAGGTAGGACGTGGACTTGGGGCGATTGTTCTGCGTCAGGAACATATCGCCGTACATCTGGCCCACAGCGCCCAGCAGCATGTCGTGATCGGCAAGATTCATGCCGAGGCTCTCCCACATCGGATGGAAATCGAATTCTTCAGCCATGACGGTTCCCCTCTCGAACCAAATACGGATAACTACGGTATTGCTGCACGGTGGGCGGCGAAAACCCAGCCGTGCCTAAACCCGGAATTTTGGGGAACCTGCTTTGCGGTCGATTATTTAGTTGTGCGTCGTCTCTCCCGGAGCCGTGAACATACCTGCTCATATGCGGCTCCGAGCCATATACAGGGCGCGCGCGGCAACGCGGCGAATGTATGTCGTCTGCGGCATGTGCGCACCCTCCTTTACAAGTTGAGGTCAACTATATCAACGGTCGTCGACCATGCGAACACCGTTGACATTCGTACGACAGCGTCGCGTGCCGTAGTTTAATAAATAATTATCTTTATTGATAAGAGTTTGTCATCCTTCATTCGGCGAACGGCAAGACAAAGCCGCCGAGGCCTATATCCCCGACGGCATTACCCGGCGCTATCGACAAACCAAATGGATCCTACTCGCATCGAAGTGCATGCGCAGGTTCTCGCCTGCCTGCGGCAGCTCGTCGACAGGCACGCCCACTTTGTTGACCTTCCACTGCAGACGCGTGGGCGCATCGACGCGCGGCACGTCCAGCAACACCAGCCGCTCAAAGCGCGAATCGCTCACACGGGCCACATGCAAGTCGTAACTGTTGCGACCCCGCTCCGCGCGATTGTCAACATGGAAGTAGCTTGCGCGAATGCCCAGGTACGCCACATTATCGGGAACCTCGCGACCCACGTTAAAGCTCATGCCCCAGTCGAGGGCCTCAACTTCTTCGTCACCGATCTTGCGCGCCCGGCTTGTGTTCTTGCAGCCCGTCAGGCGCAGCGCCGCCAGCGTCTGCGGACGGCGGACCACGTCCTCGATGGAGCCGATCTCCTCAACATGCCCGTCGTGCATCACGCAGATGCGCTGGCACAGGCGGCATGCCTCATCGATGTCGTGGCTCACGTAGAGCACGGTGCGGTTGCACACATCGAACAGGTCGAGCATGTTCTGTTCGAGCGCGCTCTTAAGATAGGAATCGAGTGCGCTCATGGGCTCGTCGAACATAAAGATGCCCGGGTGCGCCGCCACCATGCGCGCGAGCGCCACGCGCTGCTGCTGGCCGCCCGAGAGGCGCGCGGGATAGCGGTCGGCGAAATCAGCCAGACCGAAAATGCCCAGATAGCGCTCGGCGAGCTTTTTGCGCGCAGCGGCGTCGCCCACGTCCTTTACACCGGCACATACGTTATCGGCCACCGTCATGTTGGGAAACAACTGATAGTTTTGGAACAACAAGGCGCATTTTCGCTCCTGGGGCGACAGGTTGATGCCCGCCGCCGAGTCAAAAAAGGTCACGCCGTTGACAACGATCTTTCCCTCGTCGGGCGTCTCCACACCGGAAATGCAGCGCAGTGTGCAGCTCTTGCCGCAACCTGAGGCACCGAGCAGCGCCACGCGCTCCTCGCCGGCGTCAAGCTGCATGTCGAGCATAAACCCGGGGTAGTGCTTTTTGATATCCAAAACGAGCGACATGGCCTATCGACCTCCCTGCGGCACCGTATCATCGCGCATGAGCTCGGCCAGCGCCTCGCGATCGATACGCAAGGCATCGCCGCCCGCCGGGTCGAGTGAATCGCCCTGTCCGGCGAGATCTTTGGCCTGCTTACGTTCCGCACGGGAAAGGCCACGCTCGCGGTATTTTTGCGAATGCGCCGTGTACATGTTGATGAACAGGATGACTAGGAAGCTGAACGCTATTACGACCACGACCCAAAAGAGGGCCACCGACGTATTGCCGCCCATCCATTCAAAGTAAATCGCAATGGGAATGGTCTGCGTAATACCGGCATAGTTGCCCGCAAAGAACAGGGTGCAGCCAAACTCGCCCATGGCGCGGGCAAAGGCGAGCACCGTGCCGGCGGCAATCGAGGGCCAGCCGAGCGGCATCATGAGTTTGGTGAAGATGCGTCGCTCGGACCAGCCCAGCGTGCGCGCCGCATCGAGCATTTGCGTGTCGAGGCTCTCAAAGGCGCCGAGCGCCGTACGGTAGACCAGGGGAAACGATACCACCACGGCAGAGATCACCGCCGCCGGCCACGTAAAGACAATCGAGACGCCGTGCGCGATAAGCCACTGGCCCACCCCGGTCGAGCGGCCAAACAGCATAAGGAGCAGAAAGCCGCAGACCGTGGGCGGCAACACCATGGGGATGGTAAAGACCGAGTCGAGCAGGCCCTTGATGCGACTCGAGGTGCCCATGGTCTTCCACGCGGCAAACAGGCCCAGCGCAAAGGAGATCAGCAGGGCAAGGCCGCTCGTTTTAATGGACACCCAAAACGGTCGGTAGTCGATGCCGCCCAATAAGGAGGCCAGAGAGGTCAAGGGCCCCTGCTCATCCCGCAACACGACAGACGATGCTTCTACCATTTGAGCGCTATCAAGCCAACGCGCGCCGCCTTTGGCATCACCCGAGGCTGATGCAATCACCACATAGCGGCCCCCATCCGCACCGCGCTCGTCAAAGCCATAGGTATACCCGCCGGCATCAAACGTTGTTTCCGCCGTGACATACCAAGGAAGATCCACGTCCCCTAGCTGCGCACCTCCCATACAGTTTGCGCTGTCGAGCTCACAGACGAGGGCCTTGAGACCCGATACGCACTCGTTGTTCTGCGGATCCAATCCATACCTCTCGATCGCCTTGGGCGATATCCACACCACAACGCGATCGGCAGCAGGCGCCACTACAAGGTCCACGTCCTCGTCAACGGGAAACCGGTAGCCCTCAGGCTGGCCCTCCATGGCACGAGCGGTCCCCTTGGCCAACCGCTCAAAACCCTCGATCCCATAGGAAAGCCCATGAGCGGTCGCAGCAGCCTGGGCCCCGTCCTCAGCGTCCCCAGCAAACGCAAATCCCGGCACCCAGCAAAGCGCGAAGGTCAAAGCACAGGCGACAAGCATGCGGAATCTATTAAGCACGAAAAGCTCCAAGCGAATACAAGAACGGAGTGAAACACAAAACGATGGACTTATCGCGCCAAGCCGCACTACTCGGAAAGCTCAAAGCCGTACTTGGCCCAAATCTTCTGGGCCTTCTTGTTGGTCAGGCAAAAGTCAATGAACGCCTTGGCCTCGTCGGCATGCTCAGAGCTATCGGCGACAGCACCGGGATACACGATGGGCTTGTGCGAGTCCTCGGGACACACAAAGGCCTCCTCGATACCGTCGTAGCGGAAGATGTCGGAACTGTAGACAAAGCCAGCCACGCAGTCGCCCGTAGAAACGTAGGCGGCAGCGGTGCCGACCTTGTCGGCCAGCGCGACCTTGTCGGCGATCTCGGGCACGTACTCGCCGTCATCGCCCTCGGTGCCGGTGTAGAGGCCCACAGAAGCCAGCGCCTGGTTGGCGTACTTGCCGGCGGGAACGGTCTTGGCGTCGCCGATGGCGATCTTGCCGTCCAGATTCGCGACGTCGGCGATGGCCTCGACCTTGGTGTCGGAGCCCTCGGCGCGAATGATCACGAGATCATTGACGAACATGTCCTCACGTGTGTCGACGTCGACGAGCTCGGCGGCCTCGGCGTCGTCCATGGTGCCCTTGGAGGCCGTGATGAGCACGTCGACGGCGGCACCGGCGCGCATCTGCTCGACAAGGTCGCCAGACGCCTTAAACTGCGTGTCGGCAAACGTGGTGCCGGTCTGCTCGGTGTAGAGCTCCTGAACCTCGGGCAGAGCTTTCTCGAGCGAGTTGGCGGCAAAGACCTGCAGCTCGACAGCCTTCTTCTTAGAGGAAGACATGGCGGAGCCGGCATCGGAACCAGCGGGCTCGGACGTCTTGTTGCCCGAGCAGCCGGCAAGGCCAAGGCCGGCGGCAGCGGCAGCAGAAAGCGAGACAAAACCGCGGCGTGAAACCATATCGAACATATTCAACCCTTTCGAACGCTATGCCCGGGCACCCCGCCGCAGGCTTTATTCTGTTACTAGATTATACTTCCGCGCGAATAATGATAATGAGAAATTATTCTCGCTAGAGAATATAGTTTCGAGTTGCCGTGCACCTCGGCGTCGCTTCGGCGGAAAACAAAGGCGGAGCAGCCGTTCAGGTCGCCCCGCCGCAGGTAAACCGCTTATTTGGTATGTCCGCCGCCCGCCGTCATTTGGGCCGCATGCTCCAGCTGATCGCTCACGGCCTCCCAGCTTTCGCGGGCCGCTTTCGTGGATCCCGGAAAGTTGATGACAAGCGTATGCCCACGCTGCATGCACACGGCGCGCGAGAGCATAGCGCGGCGCGTCTTGGTCATGGAGTACGCACGGATTGCCTCTGCAATACCCGGCACATCGCGGTCGCAGACGGCACGCGTCGCCTCGGGCGTCACGTCGCGCATCGAAAGTCCCGTGCCGCCACAGGTGAGCACGACATTGGCGTGGCACTCATCGGCGGCTTCCACAATGGCATCACCAATCTCGCTGACGTCGTCGCGCACGACCACATGTGAGGCGACCGTCCAGCCCTGCGCTTCGATAAGCTCCTCGAGTGCGGCTCCGGCCTCGTCCTGCGCAAGATCGCGCGTGTCCGAGCACGTCACGATCGATATCTTCAACTCCATAGTCTTCCTCCTACAACACCGTTCCCTCGGGCAGGTCGACACGCACGACATCCACGACGTCGCCCGCCTTGAGGTCGCACGGTCCTTCGTCAATACGCAGCAGGCAGTTGGCCCGCTGCATCGTGCCGAGCAGCGCCGAATTCTGCGTCTTGGCCTCGGTCACCAACAGCTCACCGGTCTCGGGGTCGCGCGAAACCGTGGCGCGATCGAAGAAGCGTCGGTCCTGGCGCTTTTTCACACTGTGGGTAAGAACCGCTCGCTGCACGGGGCGCGCCCCCTCGGCAAAACCACGCATCTTGCGAATCGCCGGACGGGCAAGCATCTCAAAGCCTACATACGCCGCGGCCGGATTGCCTGAAAGTCCCAGGTAGGGCTTACCTGCGAGCAAGCCAAACGTGATGGCCTTGCCCGGGCGCATCGAGATGCGGTCAAACAGCACCTCGCCCTCGCGCCGGACGAGCGCCGTCACATAGTCGTAGTCACCCGCCGAGGCGCCACCACTCGTAATGACAAAATCGCACTCCTGCACGGCACGATGCACCAGCTCGGCAATCGCCCGCTCATCATCGGGCGCAATGCCGTAGAACACGGGCTCGGCGCCGGCATCGAGTGCCTCGGCCATCAACGCCGACGAGTTGGAGTCGCGAATCTGACCGCGCGCCGGTACCTTACTCGGTGCGACCAGTTCCGTCCCCAGCGAGATAATGCCCACGCGCGGCGCGGCGTGCACCTTCACGCTTGCATACCCGGCGCTTGCCAGCAGACCCGCGCCCGCCGGGGCCACAACCTCTCCAGCACGCATCACGACGTCACCGGCATGGGCCTCCTCGGCGGCAGAGCGAACATTCTCCCCTACCTTGGCAGGTGCCGAGAAGCTCACGTGCGAGCCCTCGTTGCCGTCACCGTCAAGTACCTCGACAATCTCGTATTTCACCACGGCATCCGCGCCCTCGGGCACCGGCGCGCCCGTCATAATGCGGACCGCATCGCCCACGCCGACCACGCCCTCAAAGACATGGCCCGCGGCCTCGTGTCCGATAACGTCGAGCGTCACCGGCGCCTCGCCAGATGCCTGCGTCAAGTCCGCCGAGCGCACGGCATATCCGTCCATAGCGCTGTTGGCAAACGGCGAGATATCGATATCGGCCACCGCGTCCTCGGCCAGGGGAAGGCCGGCGGCCTGCCACACGGGAATCTCGACGAGATCGGTCGGAGCAACGTGCGACAGGACAATCGACTGTGCGTCCTCCAGTGGAATGAGTTTCTCTGCCATATGCACCTCTTAATGCCACGGCGCACAACAGGGGCGCCGATTCTTTATGCTTGTCTCAGTATAATCCCCCGACGCACGACCGCGACTCGGCCTGTACCCGCAAATACACCTGTCGGTTGTAGGCCGCGAAACAGAATGGAAACCAACCCACCGGCTCGTCGCGTTTACCGCGTTTTATAATGCTTGCGTTGCAACCTAAAAGAGGAACGTATGGCTCATAACGACAAAACCGAAAGCGCAAACGAAACGCAGGATCATTCCCAGCCGCTCGACGATGGCGGCTTTTTCTCCCTGAACGACGTCATCACGGCAGGCAGGCATCAACTTACCCGCTCCGAGCATCTCTTGGCTGCCGACACGCGCCGCAACGCCCGCAACCTACTCGCGAGCGCCAAGTTGCTCGCGCTCGTCGTCATTGTCTCGCTCGCCATGGGCGTTGCCGCTTGGGCGTTTTTGGCCTCGCTGAATATCGCCACCGACTATCGCGAGCACCATGTGTGGGTCTACGCCTTGCTTCCCGTTGTGGGCGTTGCCACCGCATGGGTGTACAAAAACCACGGTCTTGCCGCCAAACGCGGTAACAACCTGGTCATCGACTCCGCTCTGGGCACACGCCTCATCCATATGCGCATGGCCGTCCTCACGTTTGTGTGCTCCACGCTCACACACCTAACGGGCGGATCGGCCGGTCGCGAGGGGGCCGCAGTGCAGATCGGCGGCACCATCGCCAGCAACATCTCGAGCCTCGCCCACCTCAAAAAGCATGACCACCACGACCTCATGCTCGCCGGCATCTCGTCGGCCTTTGGTGCCGTATTCGGCTCGCCCCTTGCCGGAGCTTTCTTTGGCATGGAGATGTGCTTTATCGGCAAGATTGACTACACCGCGGGCATTTACTGCCTGGTCGCCTCGTTTACCGGCTACTTTACATCACTCGCCCTGGGTACCGAGTACGAAGCGAATGTCATCGTCAGCGTTCCCGCCATGACGCCCAAAACGGTCGTCATCGTTGTTATCAGCGCCATCATCTTCGGTCTGACGGCACGCCTCTTTGCGTGGTCGGTTCGAACCGTCAAGAGCCTGTACGGTCGCTTTATCACCAATTACCTCGTTCGCGCACTTATAGGCGCACTCGTGGTTTTGGCCGCGTATGCCCTCCTCGACGCCTGGGACTACGCCGGCCTTTCCACGTGGCTTTCCGGCGCCGGATTTGCCGGCAACACCACCCTGGCAGACGCAGCCATCAAGTTGGTCGTCACAGCGCTTACCCTGGGTGCGGGCTTCCAAGGCGGCGAGGTCACGCCCCTGTTTGGCATCGGTGCGGCGCTCGGCGGCTGGATCGGTTGCCTCGTCGGAATCGACCCCAGTTTTCTGGCGGCTCTCGGCATGCTCGGCGTGTTCTGTGCCGGCCTCAACGTGCCCATCACCACCTGCATGATGGCCATCGACCTGTTCCACGGCACGGCAGCCGGGTTCTTTGTCATCGTGGCCTTTATCAGCTACCTAACTGCCGGACACCGCGGCGTGTACCCCGCCCAGCGCATCATCTCGCCCAAGCGCCGTTCGCTTATTGTGGATGAGGGCGGTACGGTAGCGGATGCTATCGAGCGCCACAACGACCTGATAGAGTAGACGTAAGTATTCGACGTGCAGCCACAATCGGGGGCAATTCGACCTGAGCGCGACCGCACCGTCACGTCATACGCCGGGAGTCGCCCCATGCACGCAACTGATTTTGGCCGCACGCTCATCATCGCCAACCCAGCCGCCCAGTCGGGTGCGGCGCACGAAGTTGCCGAGCGCCTGCAACGCTTTTTGGATATGACCGCGCGCGCATCCCAGTTTGACCTGGTGCTGACCGAGCGCATGGGACACGCCAAGGAGCTGGCCGCCCAGGCAACGGACTATCGCACCGTTATCGCACTCGGCGGCGACGGCGTAATCCACGAGGTCGTCAACGGGCTTATGACGCAAAAGGAGGACGCCCGCCCCGCTCTTGCCGTCCTGCCCGTTGGCTCCGGCAACGATTTTGCCCAAACGCTCGGCATCGACGATTTCTCCGGCAAGGATTTTGGCGCACTGCTCACCTGTGAGCTGCAGCGTCAGGACATCGGGCGCATTCGCTCATGGAACCCCGCAAGCGGCAGCGGCGAGGCTACCGTTGAGTACTACGACCAGACGCTTTCGGTCGGCATCGATGCCGCCATCGGCCTGGGCACCACCGAGCTGCGCAAAAAGACGGGTCTCACCGGCGCGCCGCTCTACACTCTTTCGGGACTAGAGCAGTTTGGCCTACGCTATCGCAACTACCCCATGACAGTCAGCTTTGACGGGGCGCCCGCCGAGCGCGTGAGGGCAATCATCATGGCGATTCAGCTGGGTCCTTCCTATGGCTCGGGCTATCGTATCTGTCCCGAAGCCGACCCCTGTGACGGCATACTCGACGTCTGCTACGCCTGCGGCCCCGTCCCTCGCGCGGTAGCCCTGCCTTTGTTCCTTTCGGCCAAGGACGGCCACCATACCAAGTTGCCGCCGGTTCGCATGCGCCGCTGTCGCCATGTCGAGCTTACCTTTGAGGAGCCCGACTACCCCATCCAGGCCGACGGCGAGCCCATCGTCGCCTCGCGCATCGAGGTGGACATCCTCGCCGGCGCCCTCCACGTCTGGCGCCCCACCCGCTAACCCCACCTAAGTTGCGGTGAAATAGGGACTGTTTATGCAGCTAAAGCCGCAAAACAGTCCCTATTTCACCGCAACTTACAAGGAGGCTATTCGTCGCTGCCCGGTTTGCGTCGGTTGGCCTTTTTAATGGCGTTGAAGCGTTTGTCGTTGAGCCTGCGCTGGCGAGAGCGTTGAGGCACCTTGGTCTTTACGCGTCGACGCGGTGGACGCCCGCGACGCTCAAGCTCTGCCCTCAGCTTACGCAAACAGCTCGCACGATTCTGGAACTGACTGCGGCTCTCGCGCGCCGTCACGGTAATCCCCGAAGGGATATGCTTCATGCGCACCGCCGAGTCCGTCGTGTTCACGCCCTGTCCGCCCGGACCCGTCGCGCGAAACACCTGCACCTCGCAATCGCGCGCCAACTCCTCGACCGACATCTCGGCATAGCGCGCATACTCGCGCCATTCCATCTTGTTCTCATCCATATCAGCACCTCCCCTCATACAAAAAATGTGACAAAGGGACAGTCCCTTTGTCACATCGCATACCAATCGCTTGTGTTGCGCGCTTAGGCGAAGGTGATCTCGCCGTTCTCGCAGTCCATATCGGCGATACGGGCCAAGCTCTCAACGCGGAAGCCGCGCTTACGGAGCTTATCGCCGCCGCCCTGGAAGCCCTTCTCAACGGCGATGCCAATGCCGGCAACTTCGGCGCCCGCAGCCTCGCAGATCTTAATAAGGCCCTCAAGCGCGCAGCCGTTGGCCAGGAAGTCGTCGATAATCAGGACCTTATCGCCCTCGGACAGAAAGCGCTTGCCGACAATGACCGGGTACTCCTTCTGCTTGGTAAAGGAATAGATGGTCGTGGCATACTGCTCGCCGTCAAGGTTGATGGACTGCGCCTTCTTGGCAAAGACCACCGGCACGCCGCCAAAATGCTGAGCCGCGATGCAAGCCATGCCAATGCCCGAAGCCTCAATCGTCAGGATCTTGTTGATCTCGACACCCTCGAACAGACGGGCCCACTCGGCGCCCATGTGGTCGAACAGCTCAACGTCGCATTGGTGGTTGAGGAAGGCATCAACCTTAAGGACGTTACCGGCCTTTACGATGCCGTCATGGCGAATACGATCCTCAAGCTCCTGCATGGCGCAACCCCTTCTCGCGGCAACGATACCACGCGATTAATAAACGTTGTTCGATAGTCTACCACGGACCGACCCCCGCCCGTCCCACAAGCCGCATCGCACCACAAACCAGTCTTTTTGGGACGGCGCGAATCGTGGCAGACAGCCTCCCAACACGCTAATGGCGGGCGCGCATCTTCACCAAACGCACCATGGCAAGCGCAAAGCCCACAGCGGCCACAGCCATCAACACATAGAACACCGAACGGAAACCAAACAGGAACACATCCGGACGTCCTGCAACAAAACTGGTCACGGCCTCGCCCATCGCCACGCTCATCTGTCCATACAGGATATTCGACGCCACCGTAATGCCGAGTGCCATACCCGCATAACGCGCCAGGCTACCCAGACTACCCGCAAAGCCGAGTGCTTCGCGCGGAGCCGAGCCCATGTACAACGAGTTGTTAGGACTCTGGAAAACCGACGTACCGCACGACATAAACGCGACACAGCACACGATCACAGGGATAGAAGAGCGCTCGTCGAGCGTGCTTACCGCAAAGAGACCGCACACATACACGCCCAGGCCGACCGCCGTAGGGCCCTCGCAGCCAACACGGTCCGAAACCGTACCCGAAAGCGGCCCGATAAAGGCATTCACCATCGGCAGCGCCAAAAAGAGCAATCCGGAAATGTCGGAACCAAAGCCGTGGGCGTCCTGAAAATAGAACGGCAGAATAAACTCGGATGCGCCAATGCCAACGAACACGATGAGCATGCAGGCAAGGTTGATGGTGAAGGCCGAATTTGCAAAGCAGCGACGAGCGGCCTCGATCAGGGACATGGGGCGCTCGCCGGCCTCCGGCTTAACATGCGGCAGCGTGTAGAGCCCCACGATAAACGAGATCACGCCAATAGGCAGGTTGATGAGGAAGATACTCTCCCAGGGAAAGCTTGCCACCAGCATGCCGCCAAGCACGGGGCCACACATCATGCCGAGGGCCACAAAGGTCGCGAGAATACCCATGGCACGGCCACGTTCGCGCGCCGGAAACGACTCGGTGATGATACCCATGTTGTTAGCCATGGCCGCCGCGCAACCGACGCCCTGAACAATGCGTGCCAGGATAAGAACCTCGAGCGAACCCGAAAGGCCGCAAAGCAGCGAACCGGCCGTAAAAACGATTACGCCCAGCTGGAATACGCCCACCTTGCCGCGCACGTCGCCCAAGCGGCCAAACGGCAGCATAGCCACGCATGTCGCAAGCAGGTACACCGAGCTCACCAGCTGGATGCGGTCGAGGCCCACGCCCAGCTCCTTTTGCATCACGGGCAACGCCACGGTCACGACGGTCGAATCCAGACACGACATAAACGTCATGATGAGCACGGTAAACAGAATCGCCCATTTGTTCTTGCCATGGGTGTCGCCCTCTAGAGCAATGTGCTCGCGGCGCAACTGCTCTGCAGTTTTCTCCATATCCATCCTTTCGAGTGGCCTAACGCAAAAAACGGGGCCCCGATCGCCTGCAAACAGCCGCGATTGGGGTCCCGCCTACGGAATCGGAACGAAAGGTCACCGAAGCTTTCTGCCAGCATCGGCACCTTGTACGGAGCTAGCCTAGCACTGCTCGAGTGCCTGCTCAAGGTCGGCAATCAGATCGGCCGTGTCCTCGAGGCCGCACGACAGGCGCACCATGTCGGCGGAGATGCCACAGGCGATGAGCTCCTCATCGTTCATCTGGCGATGCGTGGCATTAGCGGGATGCAGGCAGCAAGTGCGGGCATCGGCCACGTGCGTGGCGATCTGGGCGAGCTTGAGGCTCTTCATAAAGGTCTCGGCCGCCGCGCGACCACCGTTAAAGCCAAAGCTCACAACGCCGCAGGTACCGTTGGGCATGTACTTCTGAGCCAGGTCATAGTACTTATCGCCCTCCAGGCCCGGATAGCTCACGAAGCGCACCTTGGAATGGCTCTGCAGGAACTTGGCAACGGCCAGGCCGTTCTCACAATGACGCGGCATGCGTACATGCAGGCTCTCGAGCGAGCTGTTCAGGAAGAAGGCCGCCTGCGGGTTCTGCATGGGGCCGAGGTCGCGCATGAGCTGCGCGGTGGCCTTGGTAATGAAGGCGCCCTCGCGACCGAACTTCTCGGCATAGGTCACGCCGTGATAGCTCTCGTCAGGCGTGGTGAGACCCGGGAACTTATCAGCATGGGCCATCCAGTCAAACTGGCCGTGATCGACGATCACGCCGCCCAGGTAGGCCGCATGGCCATCCATGTACTTAGTGGTGGAGTGCGTGACGATGTCGGCGCCCCACTCAAAGGGACGGCACATCACGGGCGTCGGGAAGGTGTTGTCG
Organism: Collinsella sp.; assembly: GCA_048321375.1. GTDB lineage: Bacteria > Actinomycetota > Coriobacteriia > Coriobacteriales > Coriobacteriaceae > Collinsella. The sequence continues at coordinate 28,126 of DBFDVR010000006.1, read as the reverse complement.
ACCATCAGCGGCACGCCGTGGTCGTGCGCGGCCTTGGCAAAGCGCTCAATATCGAGCACGGCAAGGGCGGGGTTTGCGATCGTCTCGCCAAAGACGAGCTTTGTGTTGGGCTGGAAGGCTGCCTCGAGCTCCTCATCGGTGCAGTCGGGGGCGACGAACGTGCAGGTCACGCCCATGCGGCCCATGGTGTGGGCGAGCAGGTTATACGTACCGCCGTAAATGGCAGAGCTTGCGACCACGTGATCGCCGGCACCGGCAACGTTAAAGATCGCGAGGAAGTTCGCAGCCATGCCCGAACTCGTGAGCATCGCTGCGGTGCCGCCCTCCATCTCGCAGATCTTGGCGGCAACCAAATCGCACGTGGGGTTCTGCAGACGGCTGTAGAAGTAGCCAGACTCCTCCAGGTCAAACAGCTTGCCCATGTGCTCCGACGTGTCGTACTTCCACGTGGTGGACTGGTAGATGGGCACCTGGCGCGGCTCCGCATCTCCCGGGTGATAGCCGCCCTGAACACATGTAGTACCGATAGTCTGCTCGCTCATATCTAGCTCCCTTGCCTGGGTTTTAGTTTTATTCGGTTCACGATACCGCTACCCTGCACCCCTCTCAACCCATCCCCAAGGTAGGTTATGGGACAAATTGATTAGGGGTATTTATCTCAAGCCTTGGGCATTTGCTCGATAGATAAAAATGAGGCATACATGAAGCTCTCGATGATTACATGCCCCGTCACGGGTACCATAGGCGGGTACACCGTGACCAAGGAGACAACGATGAAGCAGATCGATACCACCCAGCTCGACACCGCCGCCTGCCAGGCTCAGGCTGCCGAATACCACGCCCGCGGCTTTAACTGCGCACAGGCCGTTGCCTGCACGCTCGCACCTGCCGTCGGGCTCGACCCCCAGACCGCCTTTACCCTCACCGAGGGCTTTGGCGCCGGCATGGGTGGCATGACCGAGACCTGCGGCGCCATCTCGGGCGCTGTTGCCATCATGGGCTTTGTAATGAGCAACGGCATGGAGAACCCCAAGACCAAAGGCCAGACCTACAAGCTGTCGCGCGAGATTGCCAAGCGATTTGGCGAGAAGAACACGACGACCGTCTGCGGCACGCTCAAGGGCATCGGATCGGATAAAGGTCCGCTCCGCAGCTGCCCCGGCTGCATCGACGATGCCGTCGAGATCGCCTGCGATGTGCTAAAGCAGCTCGCCGAGTAAACGGCAGCAACATAAAACGACGGCCGGCGCGTTTGGGATCCATCCAAAAGAACGCCGGCCGTCGTCGTTAGAACTCGGCAAACTCGGGAGCGCCGACCTCAATCTCCTCGCGCCCCGCCATAAGCTCGCGCATCTTAACGCAAAACGACTCCTGCTCCCCTGCCTTAAACACAAAATGAAGTGTCACGGCATCCGCGAAATCGGTATCCGAAACCTTGGCACCCGAATCCTGCGCCAAACGAAGCACCTGCTCATACTGCGGATAGGCCACATGCACGTCAACCGGCACGACGCTTGTCATCTCAACGATCTGCCCTGCCTCCTGAGCCGCGGCCACCGCCGCCTGCGTCGCCGCGGTATAGGCGCGTACCAAGCCACCAGGCCCCAACAGCGTGCCACCAAAATAGCGCGTCACCACGCAGCAAACATTTTTGAGCCCCGCACCGCGCAGCACCTCGAGCGTCGGCATGCCGCTCGTGCGGCTCGGCTCACCATCATCGCTCTGGCGCTCGCGCCCATCGACCAAAATCCACGCGGGAACATTGTGTCGAGCGTCGTAATGACGCTTGCGAACCATCTCGATAAAGGCATTCGCCTCATCCTCGGACTCAATATGGACCAGCTGGGCAATAAACCGGCTCTTGCGGTCCACAAATTCGCCCGAAGCCTCAATATTCGATTGCAGAGTAAAATAGCTGTCCAACAAAGTCCCTCAACAGAATAAAGCGCAGCAACAAACAGCCACAATAATACGGCAAAGGCCGTACCGATAACCCCGGTAAATAGAACGGCGACACCGATGATCAGGCAAAAACAGCGAGATGCCAAGAACGGAACCGCCGATGATTCCGTCAACGAAAGCGAGAACCCGTCAGCGCGAGCAAGGTGCCTTGAAAGACAAGATTGCAACAGAAATGAGGCTGCCGATGACCAGGCAAAAACAGCGAGACGGCGTCAGCTGAGTCGATTTGGCCCGAAAGAGGAGGGAGCACGCCTTATGGCGGCGACCGACGAATGAGCGCCAAATCGGCCAGCTGACGCCGTCGCAGCGTCAACATAGTTGCTGAGTGGGCCTATAAGCCGGGTTCTGTCGTGAACGGTCATTTATCTTGTCTGCACGTTACCATGCAGCTCCACGCACGCTACCCGAACGCGGACCGGGCCGGCCCATAGCGTTCCTATTCGCGCTTGCTCCGGATGGGGCTTGCCAAGCCGCCGTGTTGCCACGACGCTGGTGGTCTCTTACACCACCGTTTCAGCTTTTCCCTTTACGCCTTGCGGCGCAGGTGGGAGTCTTCTTTTCTGCGGCGCTTTCCGTCGGATCACTCCGCCCGGCCGTTAGCCGGCATCCCGCCCTCTGGAGCCCGGACTTTCCTCACGCGTACTGCAAGCAGCACATCGCGCGACCGTCTGGCCCACTCAGCAGTGCAAGAGTGTAACACACCGTTGCCGCAGGCAATGGCACAACGCAAACGCTCGACACGATAAACCAAGAACCGCCATGCGCTACAATGGTCCTGTCGATGGGCAACGTCGTCAGTCGAGACGCGACCGCGCTCCACACCCCTCCGTCTACTCGGTGTGTTCCCGTCTCCTCCCCGAGGCGGGATGTCGGCATTTTTTCATGCACCGACAACCAAATAGCTTGTGGATAGCATGGGCAGCATCATGCATCTCGGCACCAAATGCAAAAAGGGACCCGTCCATTGCGGACGGGTCCCTTAAAACAAGTGATCGTCAAACCGATTTACTCGGCGTCGGTCTCCTCGTCCTTCTTCTCGGAAGGAAGCGGGGTAACCTCGATCTCGACGCCCAGAGTCTCAGCAGCGGACTTCATGGACAGGGAGATACGACGACGGTCGAGGTCGATCTCCATGACCTTGACCTGAACCTTGTCGCCCACATGGGTGACCTGAGAAGGCTGATCGACGTGCTTGTTGGCCATCTCGGAGATGTGCACCAGGCCCTCGATGCCCTCGCCCAGGTCGACGAAAGCGCCGAACGGGACAAGCTTGGTCACAGTGCCCTCGACGATAGCGCCGACGGGGTACTTCTTGACCAGTGCACGCCACGGATCCTCGGTGGTCTGCTTGAGACCCAGGGAGATGCGCTCGCGGTTGAGATCGACGTCGAGAACCTCGACCTCGACCTCCTGGCCGACCTTGACAACCTCAGAAGGATGGTTGACGTGGTTCCAGGAGAGCTCGGAGATGTGGATGAGGCCGTCGATACCGCCGAGGTCGACGAAGGCGCCGAAGTCGACGATGGAGGAAACGGTGCCCTGGAGACGCATGCCAGACTTGAGCTTGGACAGAATCTCGGAGCGCTCGGCCTTACGGGACTCCTCAAGCACGACGCGACGGGAGAGGACGACGTTGTTGCGGTTGCGGTCCATCTCGATGACGCGAGCCTCGATGCGGGTGCCCATGTAGGAGGTGAGGTCCTTGACACGACGGAGGTCGACGAGGGAAGCGGGCAGGAAGCCACGCAGGCCGATGTCGAGGATCAGGCCGCCCTTGACAACCTCGATAACCTCGCCCTCGACGTTCTCGCCGGAGTTGAACTTCTCCTCGATGCGGTTCCAAGCACGCTCGTACTCGGCACGCTTCTTGGACAGGACCAGACGACCGTCCTTGTCCTCCTTCTGGAGAACCAGAGCCTCGATGGGATCACCGAGTGCAACGATGTCTGCAGGGTTAGCGTCCTTGCGGATGGACAGCTCGCGGACCGGGATAACGCCCTCGGACTTGAATCCGATGTCAACGAGCACCTCGTCATGCTCGATCTTAACGACAGTGCCGTTAACGAGATCGCCCTCATCAAAGTCGGTAATCGTACCGTCGATGAGGTTGTTCATCTCCTCCTCATTGACATCGTCAAGAGAGAAAATGGACGAGTTCTGAATCTCACTCAAAGGTGGACCCCTTTCGAACTACGGGGCCCCGATTGCTAGGACCTACAGAAGGGTGCGACAAGCACACAACGTTTAGGAACACTCGGGAGCCGACAGATACTAATGTGACGCTTATGCAATCACGTTCGTATAGGTTACGGGGAAATGAGTTCGATTTCAAGCGTGAACTGCGATTTTTTACTCGTGTGGAGACTTTTTCGTAATCTTATGAACACACGTCTCCACAACTTGACGATAACCAGCCAGGCATTTGGCTTTGGGGTAAAGTATCCGGAGCCAACGATTCTGGAACGATTTATCGAGAAAGGTGCCCGCGTGCTCAAAGCAGTCGTTTTCGATATGGACGAAACGCTTCTCAGCATCAACCTCAACGCGTTCATCCTTCGCTATTTTAAGGATGTCTCGTCGATGCTCGCGGATATCGGTCGCCGCAGCCACGGTGGCACGATGGCACGCCTCGGCACTATCTTGGTCGACCTCAACGCCAATCGCCGAAGCGGCACGGATAATCGCACCAATCTTGAGTTCTACCAAGAAGAGGTTGAGCGCCGGTGCGGCATTTGCCTCTCGGACCCACTCATCTACGAGGCGTTTACCTACTACGACCGCGAAGTTCTTCCGTACAAGAACGACGATGTCATCAACGCCCACGCCATGCCGGGCGCACACGCCGCGCTTCAGGCCGTACAGGATGCAGGGCTACGTTGCGCGCTCTTTACCAACCCCAGCTTTCCGCAGGGGGCCATCGAGTGCCGCATGGGTTGGGGCGACCTGGCCGACGCCCCCTTTGAGCTCGTCACGCACATGGGAAACACCACCCGCTGCAAGCCCGATGCCACCTACTATCTAGAGCAGCTTCAGGTGATGGGACTCGAGCCGCACGAGGTCCTTATGGTGGGCAACGATCCCAAGCGCGACTTCCCCAGTCCCGCCTGCGGCATTCAAACTGCCTATGTTGGCCAGGGAAAACCCAGCCGAGCCACCTGGCGCGGAACCATGGAAGACTTCGCCCGCGACTTTAACGCCGTAGTAGAAGCCTTCTACGAACACCAAGTAGCCGACGAACTGTCGTAGGACCCCTCGCTCCAAACCAAATATCGCCGCAGGTTGAGCACAAGTCAGCGAAAATGCCCCTAAGCGAGCAATGTGCCTTGAAAGAGGAGGGCATAGGCCTTCTGGCCATGCCCGACGATTGAAAGGCAGATTGCCGCTTAGGGGCGTTTGCAGCGTCGACTGGTTACGCGGTTTGGTAAAACCGCGTAACTAGCACACCTGGGTTTTGCCGATCATGATGTTGAGGATCTCGATGTCGGTGTCCTTCATGCCCACGCGGCCTACGTAGCCCATACTGGCGATTGTCTGCTCAACGGTATCTTGGATCAGGCCCTCGCCGGCGCGGAAGCCGCGACCCTGCATGGCCATATCGTGGCCCAGAATCGCCGCATCAACGGCTGCGGAAATCTTGGCGGCACAGCTCGCCTTGGCGCCGTCGCACACGATGCCGCCCACGTTGCCAAGCGTATTCGAGACCGTCGCGCCAATCTGCTCGCGCGTGCCACCGCACAGCCAGGTAATCGCGGCGCCGGCGCCGCACGCGGCGCAAATAGCACCGCAAAACGCCGAGAGCGCACCAATATAGCTCTTGATATGCACAGCGATAAGATCGGACAGCATCACGGCGCGCACCAGGCGCTCGTGGTCGCAACGCAGGTACTCGGCATACTCCATGACGGGCAATGCGCAGGTAATGCCCTGATTGCCCGAGCCGCACACAATGGCGACCGGCAGCGCGCAGCCGTTCATGCGGGCGTCGGACCCGGCGGCCGCACGGGCACGGGCACGGCAAGCGACGTCATCGGCACGAGCACCCAGCAGCGTACGACCCACCTCGGCGCCCCAAGCGTGCGCAAGGCCCTCGGCACTGATTACGCCATTCAGCTCAATCTGACGCTCAACGGCAGCGCGGGCGTCCTCAATGTCACCGTCCTCGATAAAGTCGATGATAGTCTCAATCGACATGGGCGTATCGGCATTATCTGCCGCCCGCTCGGCCACGACGCGCTCGGCGCAGGCGGCACACTCCCCCGCCGACTTGCCGCACACCGGAATACCGTCGAGCGTATGGCACGTGACATTGGTGTGGTGGTCGGTAATCTCGACGACCGCGGTATGGCCCCCGGCCGTCGCAGTCACCTTGATGTAGAGGTTGGGCACACCCTCGACAAGCGACACATCGCAGTAGCCGGCGTCGGCGAGGAGCTCGGACACGCGCGCACGGTCTTTATCGTCAACGCTCTCGAGCACCTCGAGAGCGCTCTTGGCGTCGCCGCCCACGGCACCCAGCACGGCCGCAGCCTCAATACCATGCATTCCGCCCGAATTGGGCACGGTCACGCTCTTAACGTTCTTGATGATGTTGCCCGAGCAGGCAACGTCCATGTGATCGGGTTCGCAACCGAGCGTCTGGCTCGCCAGCGCCGCTGCATAGGCAACGGCAATGGGCTCGGTGCAGCCGAGTGCACAGACAAGCTCGCGGTTCAAAACATCGCAAAACGCGGCATCACGGATGGAATCGGTAGGCATAGGTATCTCCTGCTTGCATAACGGGCTGGGCTCTCAAAAAAGTTAGCTCCTTTATTTGATAACAATGCATCAAAAACCGCAACCATGGTTCCGGCAGACGGCGCTCAAGCGCAAACTGACGACATTCATTCACGAGAAGCCAGTCTTGTTGCCTGCTAAAGCGTTTGACCAAAAAACGCTCGAGCGTTTACGCAAAAGTCGCGCTATCATGCAGTCGAACGCGGTAAACACCTTTAGCATTTGCGCCGCACAGACCAGAGAGGAACCATCCATGAAGATCGGTATCGGTAACGACCACGCCGCCGTCGAGCTCAAGAACATCATTTCCGAGCACCTGAAGGAGCGCGGCTGCGAGGTCGTGAACTTTGGCACCGACACCTCCGAGAGCTTTGACTACCCCATCGCCGGCTACAAGGTGGGTAAGGCCGTTGCCAACGGCGACGTCGACCTGGGCATCCTCATCTGTGGCACCGGTGTCGGGATCAGCCTGGCTGCCAACAAGGTCGAGGGCGTACGCGCCGTTGTGTGCTCCGAGCCCTTCAGCGCCAAGCTCTCCCGCATGCACAACAATACCAACGTGCTCGCCTTTGGCGCCCGCGTCGTGGGCTCCGAGCTCGCCAAGATGATTGTCGACGAGTGGCTCGACGCCGAGTTTGAGGGCGGTCGTCACGAGCGTCGCGTTAACCTCCTCAACGAGATCGATCACACGCGCGGCCTTAAGATCGTCGACGAAGCCTAAACTATTCAGTGCCACAAGCTAACAGCAGGGGCCCGCTCGGAACACATGTCCGAGCGGGCCCCTGCATAGATTTTGGAATAAAAGGGCACCGCAGATGGAGTTCCGCGGCGCCCAAGCCACACGCTAACAGCTTTAAGGAGTCAAAGCTGGTTTAGCCAAAGAAGCGCTTGATCTCGATCTCGGCGTTCTCCAGGCAGTCGGAGCCGTGGATCACGTTGGCGTTGACATCGACGGCAAAGTCGCCGCGGATGGTACCAGGAGCAGCGTCAAGCGGATTAGTAGCGCCCATGAGGGTGCGCATCTTAGCAACAGCGGAGAGACCGGAAACGACCATCTTGACGACCGGACCGCTCGTCATAAAGTCGCAGAGACCGCCAAAGAAGGGCTTGTCGGCCAGATGGGCGTAGTGCTCCTCGACGGTAGCGCGCTCGAGCGTGGTCATCTCCATGCGCTCGATGACAAGGCCGCTGCGCTCAATGCGAGCAACGATCTCGCCGATCTTGCGGTCGCGCACGGCGTCGGGCTTAATCATGATGAAGGTCTTCTCGATAGCCATAAAAGTAGCCTTTCAAGTAGGTTCGCGCGTGCCCAAGTCCCATTCCGGCACCCGCCTGGACTGCATCGTAACAGAGTTTTAGCTGCAGTTAAACAAAAAGCTGTTTATTGAAACGTTGCAATTTATTAAAGCGCTCCATATGTGTCACATCTGTTTCGAAGCCCGATTAGAGTACCATCCGACCGCCCATCAACCGCATCGAACAGAGCAGGCGGTCGGTTGCCGCCCGCGAACGTAACCCCTTCACAACCTGCCCAAAGGTCCTACAGAAGTTCTCGACAAGCCCCTCCCCCATAGCAACAAAATACGGGCGCCCACATCAGCAGGCGCCCGTAAGGTGAAAACGATTTATCAATAAATGGCCAAAACGGCTTCAGCCAAATCCCTACTTTACCCCGTGGCCCATCTCGACGACCTTAGTCAGCGATCCAAACACACCTTCGTCGACCACGAGTTGCGCCTCGGCACGCTGCAGCTGCACGGCAACGGCGGCAGGGGCGGTGCCGCCCTCGGTCGTGCGCGCGGCGACAATCGACGGGATGTCGAGCGCCTCGGTAATGTCGTGCTCAAAGAGCGGGCTTGCCTCCTGGAACACCTCAAACGGCAGGTCCTCAAGATTGCAGCCGCGCTTCTCACACATCAGAACCAGATGCCCCACCACGGCATGTGCCTCGCGGAACGGCAGGCCACGCTTGGCCAGGTAATCGGCAACATCGGTAGCGGCAAGGTGCCCCACGCCGCACTCGCGCGCCATGGCATCCTCGTTGACGGTCCAAGTCGAAATCATTCCGGCCATAACCGACAGGCACTGCATGAGCGTATGGGCGGTATCGAGCGCGCCCTCCTTGTCCTCCTGCAAGTCCTTGTTATAAGCAAGCGGCAGGCCCTTCATGGTCACGAGCAGCTGCACCAGGTTGCCATAGACACGGCCGCTCTTGCCGCGAATAAGCTCGGCAAAGTCGGGATTCTTCTTCTGCGGCATGATGGACGAGCCGGTGGAGTAGGAGTCTGAAAGCGTGATAAAGCCAAATTCGGAGCTCGACCACAGCACGATCTCCTCGGAAAGACGCGACAGGTGCATGGCCATGACGGAGCCAGCGTAATGCAGATCGAGCAGGAAATCACGGTCGGAAACAGCATCGAGTGAGTTAGGAATCACGCCCGCAAAGCCAAGTTCGGCAGCCGTCATCTGGCGATCGAGCGGATAGCTCGTACCGGCAAGCGCGGCAGCACCCAGCGGGCAGTTGTCGGCGGCATCAAAGGCGGCCTTCAAGCGTGTAAAGTCGCGCGCGAACATCCAGGAATACGCCAGCAGATGATGCGAGAGCAGCACGGGCTGAGCGTGCTGCATATGCGTGTAACCCGGCAGAATCACCTTGTCGTACTTCTTAGCCGCATCCACCAGCACATGGCGCAGCTCAAGATTGGCCTCAATGAGCTCCTTGGCCAGCGCCTTGACGCCCAGGCGCGTATCGGTCGCCACCTGGTCGTTGCGCGAACGCCCAGTATGCAAGCGCTTACCGGCCTCGCCGATGCGACGCGTCAGCTCGCTCTCGATGGACATATGAATGTCCTCATCGTTGATGTCGAAGGTAAAGTTGCCGGCATCGATATCCTGTTCGATTCCGGTCAGGCCCTTGGCAATCGCCTGCTCGTCCTCGGCACTGATGATGCCCTGGGCGGCCAACATCTTGGCATGCGCCTTAGAGCCGGCGATATCCTGCTTATAGAGATGTTTGTCGACCGGCAGCGACGCGCCAAACTCCTGCGTGACCTCGGCCACGCCCGCCTCAAAACGACCGCCCCAAAGAGCCATGGAACCGTCTCCTTTCTCCAAATACCAAAACAAGCGTCCAAAGCAATGTGCCCTGTCGCTAAAGCGATTTATCAACCGCTAGTTTTACACACTCCCTGCCGCGCGCGGGGCCATGTGGCTAATTTGCAAAGAAGTGACGCACCATGCACTTGGCGCCCAACGTCTCCCTCCGGATGTTGCCCTGCGAACCATCGATCCAGGCCTTCAGGCTCATAGGAACGTCCTCGACCCTTACAGCATCGAACTCGGGCGCGAGGGCAAGCAAAGCATGCGCGATAGCATTGAACATAATGGATACTCCTCATCTATATAGGCACAGAGCCGCCAAATTGATAGAAGGAGCCCCGCCGGACAACCCCGGCGGGGCTCGGACTCAGCCGCAGACGCGGCATCATATATGCGGGCGGAACGTAGGGGCCACCGATGTTAAGAAGTGTCAGCAAGCATAACGAAAGGTAGGGACCCCGTGCGCCCGTTATGTATCACGCGGATGGGCCGCGCGGATACCAAGGGAAGGAGGCGCTAGGCCTGGGCAGCAGCAGAGCTGGGGCCCTGGACCTTTGCCCACGTCTTGAGCGACAGCGTATCGATCTCGATAAAGCCGGCGCTGGCCTTCTCGTCAAACGTGGTGTCGCGGTCGTAGGTAGCCAGACCGTAGTCGTAGAGGCTGAAGGGGCTCTTGCGGCCGACGACATGGCAGTTGCCCTTAAAGAACTTCAGACGGACAGTGCCGGTCACGAACTTTTGCGTGTCGGCCATAAAGGCATCGAGCGCGTTCTTGAGCGGGCTGTACCACTGGCCGTTGTACACGGCGGTGGCCCAATCCTGCTCGAGCTTGATCTTGGTCTTGAGCAGGTCGCCCTCGACGCAGATGTCCTCGAGCGCCTTGTGGGCGGTGATGAGCGTCAGGGCGCCGGGAACCTCGTAGCACTCGCGGCTCTTAAGGCCCACCAGGCGATCCTCGACCAGATCGAGACGGCCAAAGCCATTGTCGCCGGAGATCTTGTTGAGGGCGATGACGATCTCAGAGAGCTTCATCTTCTTGCCGTCGACGGCGACGGGCTTGCCGGCCTCAAACTCAATCTCGGTGTAGGTCGGGGTGTCCGGGGTGTCCTCGGGATTCTTGGTCATAACCCAAGCGTCGTCGAGCGGCTCATTCCAGGGATCCTCCAGGTGACCGCACTCAATGGCACGACCCCACAGGTTGTCGTCGATGGAGTAGGGGTTGTCGTTGGCACCCTCGGGAACCGGCACGTTGTGGGCGTGGGCATAGGCGACCTCGTCGGGGCGACACTTCAGGTCCCACTCGCGAACCGGGGCGATAACCTTGAGCTCGGGGTCGAGGGCCTTGACGGCGGCCTCAAAACGGACCTGGTCGTTACCCTTGCCGGTGCAGCCGTGGGCGACGTAGGTCGCGCCAAACTCGTGGGCGACCTCAACAAGCTTCTTGGCAAGCAGCGGGCGAGACAGGGCGGAGAGCAGCGGATACTTGTTCTCGTACATGGAGTTTGCTGCAATGGCTTTGGTCAGGAACTCATCGGAGAACTCGTCGCGCAGGTCGAGCACCTGGCAATCGAGAACGCCCAGGTCGAGCGCCTTCTGCTTCTTGGCATCCAGTCCGGTCTCTTCCTGGCCCACGTTGCCGCAGACACAAACGACATCGAGATTCTTCTCGTCCTGGAGCCACTTGACACATACGGATGTATCAAGACCACCGGAATATGCGAGAACGACTTTTTCCTTGCTCATGGCTGTTTCCTTTCGCCCTTGGTAGCTAGTTAGAACATCGGTCAGTTGCAAGTCATTTCAAGGTCATATACCGTGCAATATCAGGTTAAATAGCAAAAATCAGCACATACATGCCCTAGAAACATGCAGCAATGTCGTGCTAAAACCCAACGACCTCAAAATGACTCTGTTGAGGCAATTCGCCCCATGCGGACAGAGACGATTGTTATCGTCGTCGGGAAATTGCGCGCTGGCGTCGGATGGCATTGTCTGCAGTGGTGATGATCTTTACGAACTGCATCTGCCTCTCCTTTCACGTATCGCCGGGCGCAATTCAAATATCGTAAACGGTACCTTTTACTCGGTAAGCGGTTGTTTTTCCGTCTCCGTTTTCGATGGTCGCTATATTACGCTAAAGTGCCCGCAGCACAAGCGACAAATTCAAATTTCTGAAAAGTTTTTTCATTACTTTGTGAAGCGTGGTGCAAATACGCACCATTCCTGCGAAAATACGCTCGACTACTAGTTGATGGTTATAACGTCTGAAACAATCTCGAAACGAAAGGCGCATTTTTATGCAAACTTACGAATCGGACGCCAACATCGGCAACATTAAGATTCTCGCCGTCGATATGGACAAGACGCTGCTGACCGACGAGCGTGTGCTGCCCCAGGGTCTTGATGAGCGCCTGGACAAGCTCGCCGACGCCGGCATCGTATTCTGCCCCGCCAGCGGACGTCCCGCCCCCAAGCTCGAGGAGATGTTCGAGGGCATCAAGAACCGCCTCGCCTTTTGTCCCGACAACGGAGCGTGCGTGATCTATCGCGGCAGCTATATCTATAAAAGCAATATTGACGTGGAGCTGTATCAGCAGGTCTTGAACCGTGCCTCGGAGGATCCTCGCGCTGTCCCCGTCCTGTGCTGCTTCGACGAGTTCTACGTGCTTGCCCGCGACCATCAATACCACGACGAGATCAGCGTCTACTACAACACAATCAACTACGTAGACAGCTTTGAGGGCATTGATTTCGAGTCCAACAAGATTTCGGTCTTCTTCCCCGGCTACGACGCCGAGCCCGCTTTCCGCGAGACCTATAGCCCCGAGTTCTCGGACAAACTCTACGTCACCAACGCTGGGCGCGAGTGGATCGACTTTATGAACCTGGGCGTCGACAAGGGCGCCGGCGTCGCTCACCTGTGCGAGCACCTGGGCATCGATATTGCCGATGCTGCCGCCGTGGGCGACACCTACAACGACATCCCCATGCTGGAGCGCGTCGGTCACAGCTTTATCGTGGACAATGCCGAGGAGCACATGAACGCGCATGCCAAATGGCGCATTCCGAGCAACAACGACGGGGGCGTACTGACGCTCATCGACGCCATCTTGGCGGCTCGTTAACGTGGCTCGTCGGACCTGGCCGGGCGAGACGGGTAAGTTTTTCGTTCGGTCAGGTCCTGGGCTCGCTCGGAAAGCACATTAAGTGCTTTCCGGCTCGTGCGGAATCTACGAAAAACTTACCCGCCTCGCCCGGCCAGGTCCTAGGGTGACTTGCTTGCCGCCTAGATGGCGTCTTGGCGTCTAGATACTTGGCTGAATAATTATGGATGAAGGGAGTTCCTTGCTGAAAGGAACTCCCTTCTGGTTTGGCTGCTTTGGACCTGTGGCTGTTTTTCTATTTCGCGTCGGCCCAGGTTATGCCGGTGCTGGCTTCGGCGATTAGGGGGACGCGGAGGTCTACTACGTGCTCCATGACGTCGCGGACCATGGTGGTTAGGCGCTCGACTTCGTCGATGGGGCACTCAAAGTCCAGTTCGTCGTGCACTTGCAGGATCATGTGGGCGGCAAAGCCTTCCTCTTCCAGGCGGCGGCTTACGCGGGCCATCGCGATCTTGATGATGTCGGCGGCGGTTCCCTGCATGGGATGGTTCATGGCCGTGCGCTCGCCAAAGCCGCGGAGTTGCGGGTTTTTGGCCTTGAGCTCCGGAATATGACGACGGCGGCCGTACATGGTCTCGGCGTAGCCCGTCTGCTTGGCGCGTGCCACCACGTTGTCGAGGAACGTGCGCACGCCCGGGTAGGCCTCGTAGTAGCGGTCGATCATGTCGCGTGCCTCGGCCATCGAGATATGCAGCGACTGCGACAGGCCGTAGGCCTGCTGGCCATACACGATGCCAAAGTTCACGGCCTTGGCGCGACTGCGCAGGTCGGGCGTTACCTCGGACACCGGCACACCGAACACGCGCGCCGCCGTCTCGGCATGGAAGTCCTCGCCCTCGTTAAAGGCGCGCACCAAGTGCTCGTCACCTGAGAGATGCGCCAGCAGACGCAGCTCGATCTGCGAGTAGTCCACCGCCAAAAAGACGCTTCCCTCGCCTGCCGAAAACGCCGTCTTGACGGTACGACCCAGCTCCGAGCGCGTCGGGATGTTCTGCAGGTTCGGGTCGCTCGAGGACAGACGCCCCGTTGCCGTGATGGTCTGGTTGTACGTAGTGTGCACACGACCGTCACCACGGCGTAGCGGGCCCAGCGTGTCCAGATAGGTGGACTTGATCTTAGACTTCTCACGCCAGTCCAAGATCAGACGCACGATTTCGTGGTCACGCGCAAGGTCGCTCAGCACCTTGGCGTTGGTCGAATAATAGCCGCGCTTAGTCTTCTTGAGGCCCTTGGTCGGAAGCCCCATCACATCAAAGAGCACGTGCGACAGCTGCATGGGGCTGCCAATATTAAAGGTCTCGTCACCCGCCAGGTCGCGAATACTGCGCTCAACCTCGGTAATCTGGGTCGCCAGACCCTCGGACAGACTGTGCAGACGGTCGGGGTCCACGAGCATGCCCGCGCGCTCCATCTTGGCAAGTACCGGAACGAGCGGCATCTCGATGCCATCGAACACGTTGGCGGCGTTCTCGCGGGCCATGCGGTCACGCAACGGCGCGACCAGCGCCAGCGTCAAGGCCGCCGTGCGAGCGGCGGGCGCAGGAGCGTCCTCGCCGGCGCCCTCTGCGCCGCGCGCCGCAGGCAGCGCCATCTGCAGATAGGTATCGGCCAGATACGCCTCATCGAACTCGGAGCGATCGGAATCCAGCAGATAGGCAGCGACCACGGTATCGAAGATACGCGTGGAATCGGTAGCGAGCGGATCCATGAGCTCGGGCTCAGAAGAATCGACGGGCGAAAGCTCGTGCAACAGCGCCTTCATATCCGGGCTCGCCACGCGGCCCTCCATAAACAGACGTGCGAGCACGCCGGCAATCACGCCGTGGGCGAAGTTGAAGCCCTCAACCTCAGCCGCCGCACCGCTGTCGCCCTCCTCGAGCGCGAACAGGCCCTTGGACGTCGCCAGCCACAGCGTGCGCGTCAGTCCAAAGAGCGCGCCCTCTTCCTTGTCGTCGTCCACCACGGCGGCGACCCACTCGCCGGCATCAATCGCGCGGGAGACCTCAGCCGCAACGGCACCAAGCGCGTCGGCATCGCCGGCGGCTGCGCGAACCATAGCAGGTATCTCAACCACACTGGAGGCAGCAGTAGCCCCGCCCTCGCCGCCGACCAGCGCCAAGAAACGGTTCTGCATGGCGGTGATACCAAGTGTGCCCAGCGCCGCGGACACTTCGTCGGCAGAAAACGCCGGGAAGGACGTTTCGTCAAAGTCGAGCTCGACGGGCGCATCGGTGCGAATGGTTGCGACCTTGCGGCTCAGCAGCGCATCGTCGATGTGCGCACGCAGGTTCTCGCCCATCTTGCCCTTGACCTCGTCGGCATGCGCGATGACCTCGTCCAAGCTGCCGTACTGTGCGATGAGCGCGCTCGCCTTTTTGGGGCCGATGCCCGGTACGCCGGGAATGTTGTCCGACGTATCGCCCTTTAGACCGTAAAAATCGGGCACGAGCGCCGGCGTAATGCCGTGATACAGGTCGTCCACGCTCTCGGGCGTCATGATCGCCACGTCGGACAGGCCCTTGCGGGTCGAGACCACGTTGACGTGCTCGGTCACGAGTTGATACATGTCGCGGTCGCCGGTCACCAGCAGCATGTCGCAGCCGGCCTCTTCACCCAGGCGCGCCATGGTTCCCAGGATATCGTCGCCTTCCCAGCCCTCGGACTGCAGAATCGGCACGTTGAGCGCGGTGAGCAGCTCCTTGATCATCGGAAACTGCGCATGCAGATCGGGGTCCATGGGCGGGCGTTGCGCCTTATACTGCGGCAGCATCTCCATGCGCACGCGCGGTTTGCCCTTGTCAAACGCCACGACCACACCGTCGGGGTTAAAGGCATCGATCATCTTGAGAAACATGTTCAGAAAGCCGAAGATCGCGTTGGTGGGGCGGCCGTCCGGCGCATTCATGGTGGGCGGCACGGCGTGGAAGGCGCGGTGCATGAGCGAGTTGCCGTCGATAACGGCAAAGGTGCGGCGCTTGTCAGACATATTGAATACCTCGCTTTGGGCTGGGCACGGTTTGCTCACTCCAGTTTACACGCTCCCCGCCCCACGGCCACTGCACTTCAGGCTTCCCTGCCGCCGCGGCCCCGCGCGTGATACGATGGCTCACGGTACATCAACCAGCACGATCGATCCGAAAGGAGCCTGCGTCATGGAGCGTCCCTGCGCATGGAAAAAGTACACGCCACAGCAGATCGAGGAGCTCGAGGAGCTTTGCCGCGGCTATAAGCAGTTTTTGAGCGAGAACAAGACCGAGCGCCTGTGCGTCAAGACCGGTATCAAGATGGCCGAGGAGGCGGGCTACGTCAATCTGGAGACCGTGATCGCCGAGGGCCGCGCGCTCAAGGCCGGCGACAAGGTGTACGTCGCCAATCACGGCAAGGACCTCATGCTCGTCAACCTGGGCGCCGCCCCGCTCGAGCAGGGTTTTAACATCCTGGGCGCCCACGTGGACTCGCCGCGCCTGGACCTTAAGCAGAACCCCGCCTTCGAGGCCGGCGACATGGCCTACCTCGACACGCACTACTACGGTGGCGTCAAGAGCTACCACTGGGTCGCTTCCCCGCTTGCACTCGTGGGCGTCATCTGCAAAAAGGACGGCACCACCGTCGACATCAACATCGGCGACAAGGCAGACGACCCGGTCTTTACCATCTCCGACCTGCTGATCCACCTCTCGAGCGAGCAGATGGCCAAGCCCGCCAAGGACGCCATCGACGCCGAAATCCTCGACGTAATCGTGGGCGGCCGTCCCGTCAAGTTTGATGAGGACGACAAGGACGCCCCCAAGGAGCCCGTCAAGCAGATGTTCCTTGACATCCTCAAGGAGCAGTACGACGTCGAGGAGGAGGACTTCCTCTCCGCCGAGATCGAGGTCGTGCCCGCCGGCCCGGCCCGTGACATGGGCCTCGACCGCTCCATGATTCTGGGCTATGGCCACGACGACCGCGTCTGCGCCTATCCCTCCATGCTCGCCCAGATCGACGTCGCCAACGTGGAGCGCACGAGTATCACACTCATCGTCGACAAGGAGGAGATCGGCTCCGTGGGTGCCACCGGCATGACGAGCCGCTTCTTCGAGAACACCGTCGCCGAGATCATGACGCTCGCCGGCGAGGATAGCCCGCTGGCCCTGCGCCGTGCACTCGCCCACAGCCGCATGCTTTCCTCTGACGTGTCCGCCGGCTTCGACCCGGGCTATGCCGGCAAGTTCGAGACCAAGAACGCAGCCTTTATGGGTCGCGGCCTGTGCTTTAACAAGTACACGGGCAGCCGTGGCAAGGGCGGATCTAACGACGCCGACGCCGAGTACGTGGCCCTCGTCCGCGACATCATGGACGAGGCCGGCGTGGACTTCCAGACCTGCGAGCTCGGCCGCGTCAACGCGGGCGGCGGCGGCACCATCGCCTACATCATGGCCAAGTACGGCATGAACGTCATCGACTCCGGCGTTGCCGTCCTGTCCATGCACGCCCTGTGGGAGGTCGCCAACAAGGCCGATATCTACGAGGCATATCGCGGCTACAAGGCCTTCATCGAGCGCGCCTAACCAACCCTTCATCAGTTGCGGTGAAATACGGACTAAACTGGCCCATAAACGGCCAAAACAGACCGTATTCCACCGCAACTTCCTTTTTGGCAGAGGAGAGTCCATGCTGCAGGTCATCATTTCGCCCGCCAAGCAGATGCGCGCGGCCCAAGATGCTTTTGAAGTCCTGGGCATTCCACCCTTTGTGCGCGAGACAGCTCGCCTCCACCGCGCACTGCTAGATATCGAGCGGAATGAAGGCAGCGGCGGCCTGCAGGCCCTTTGGAATGTGAGCGACAGGCTGCTTACAACGTGCCTGGATACGCTTCACGAATTTATGCCCGTCCTGAGCGATGCCGACCTCGCCGATCCCGATATCGCGCGTCGAATCTCCCCTGCCGTCATGTCCTATCACGGCATTCAATACCAAAGCATGGCGCCCGAGGTGATGGATTCCGCACAGCTCGACTGGCTGCAAAACCATCTCTGGATCCTCTCGGGCCTTTACGGATGCGTGCGCCCCTTTCATGCCGTTGAACCGTATAGGCTGGAGATGGGCGCGAAGCTTGCCGTCGACAATGCCCGAGACCTCTACGCGTTTTGGGGCGACAAGCTCGCACGGGTCATCGCTCCGGCGGGCTCCAACGCTACGATCGTCAACCTCGCCAGCGCGGAATACGCCAAAGCCGTTCTGCCCTGCCTCACCACCGACGCCACGGTCGTCACATGTCTCTTTGGCGAAGGTATCCGCAACGGCAAGCCCATCCAGCGCTCGACCGCCAGCAAAAAGGCGCGCGGCTCCATGGTGCGGTGGATGGCAGAAAACAAGCTCGAGGATGCAAGCGAACTTACCGCGTTCGACGTTGGTTATCGACACTTTCCCGAGCTTTCAAATAAAAATACTTTGGTCTTCCTGAACGAACAGGCCTTGTAGGACCACCGCTGCTTTTAAATGTGCTACCTAGGCACGACGTCTATTCCGCCAAGCCGTCGGCTTTGGCAATTTCATTTGTCGAGCCGTCCTGATAGGTAATCTTGACATGCTCCACCTCGGACACCTTGACGCCCGACGGGGGCTCCAGGCGCCATTCCGTCAGCGCGATATCCATCGTCGTGGGCACATCCCCTTTATCTTTGAGCTCGACTGACAGCGTCTTAAGCGATGCATCGAAGGTCACGCGCTCGATCTCTTCACCAGGAATGGAACCACCGCTCAGCTGCAGCTGGACAAATCCATCGCACGGATACCAATAGTCGCCGGGAGCTGCCACCGTGTTACCGCCCGCGACCTTCACCGTCATGATCGGCAGGGCCTCGTCGGCCTCAAACTCCCAGGCAGCGCCGCCGCGACCGCCAAACGTCCAGATACAAAAGGCAATCACCAGCACGGCAAGCACCGCAAAACCAATCGCGACAAGGCCATGGTGCGCGCGGCTCTCCTCGGCCGATACATCCCACTGCGTCTCTCGATATAGATGCTTGTCTTCCATGTTCGCCTCCCCACAGGCACGCTCGTTGGCCCAATCGTACCCATTCAGGCTATACTTGAGCCCATTACATAAACGGGGAGCTTGCAGGACAGGACGGCAGGCTGAGATTGGGCGCGCCCGCCCTGACCCGCAAACCTGATATGGGTAATGCCAACGAAGGGAGCCGTGCCAATGAGCACACAGACCGAGCCCAAGCTCGTCACGCAAATCGACTTCGCCCGCGCCGGGCAGATCACGCCGCAGATGAAAGAAGTCGCCGAGCGCGAGCATCGCGACCCCGAGTACATCCGCGAGCGCGTGGCCGACGGCCGCATCGCCATTCCCGCCAACATCGTGCACATCAAAAAGGGCATGCACGCCTTTGGTGTCGGTGAGGGCCTGTCCACCAAGGTCAACGTCAACCTGGGCATCTCGGGCGACAAGGCCGACGCCGCAGAGGAATGGAAGAAGGTCAAGATCGCCGAGGACTTTGGCGCCGACGCCATCATGGACCTCTCCAACTCGGGCAAGACACGCCAGTTCCGCCAGCAGCTCATCGACGAGACGCCGCTCATGGTAGGCACCGTCCCCATGTACGACGCCATCGGCTACATGGAAAAGCCGCTGGTCAAGCTTACCAAGGACGATCTGCTCGAGGTCGTGCGCGCGCACGCCGAGGACGGCGTGGACTTTATGACCATCCACTGCGGCATCAATAAATCGGTCATCAAAACCTTCAAGGAGACCGGCCGCCTTATGAACATCGTCAGCCGCGGCGGCTCGCTGCTGTTTGGATGGATGGAGGTCACCGGCAACGAGAATCCGTTCTACGAGTTCTACGACGAGGTGCTCGAAATCTGCCACGAGTACGACGTGACGATTTCGCTCGGCGATTCCTGCCGCCCGGGCTGCCTCTACGATTCCAACGACGCCACCGAGACCGCCGAGATGATCGAGCTGGGCAAGCTGTGCAAGCGCGCATGGGCCGCCGGCGTCCAAGTTATGGTCGAGGGCCCGGGTCACATGGCGCTCGACGAGATCGCCGCCAACATGAAGCTACAGAAGCGCCTGTGCCACAACGCCCCGTTCTATGTGCTGGGGCCGCTGGTGACCGATATCGGCGTGGGTTACGACCACATCACCGCAGCCATCGGCGGCGCCATCTCCGCGAGCTCGGGCGCCGACTTCCTGTGCTACGTGACGCCCGCCGAGCACCTGTGCCTACCCAACGCCCAGGACGTGCTCGATGGCCTCATGGCCACCAAGATTGCCGCGCACGCCGCCGATATCGCCAAGAAGGTGCCCCACGCCCGCGACATGGACGACAAGATGGGCCAGGCACGCCGCAAACTCGACTGGGATGCCATGTGGAAGTGTGCTCTCGACCCGGTCACCGGTAAGAAGCGCTACGAGGAATCCCCCGCCGCCACCGAGGGCACTTGCACCATGTGTGGCAAGATGTGCGCCGTCCGCACCGTCAACAAGATCTTCGAGGGCACCACGATCGACCTCGGCATGGAGGACTAGCCTTTACGAGGCCATCCAGCATGCCTGCTGCAACGCCCGTCTATTGTTGACTTGTGAACAATTGCTTACATTTGCGTAAAGATTGCATCGCCCGCCCGGGTTCGGAATACAGCCGACCCGGGCATCTTTATAATGCGGGGTAAAAGACCCATTTGAATCCGACCGGACAAGGGAGCGAACATGGATCGCAGTAAAGTACCCGCCGTTCTATCCATCGCAGGATCCGATTCCAGCGGTGGCGCCGGCATTCAGGCAGACATTAAGACCATCACGGCGCACCGCCTGTATGCCGAGACGGCCATCACCGCCATCACAGCGCAAAACACACTGGGCGTCACCGCCGTGCAGGATATCTCACCAGATATCGTAGCCGCGCAAATTGACGCCGTTTTTGACGATATCCGCCCGAGCGCCGTCAAGATCGGCATGGTTTCGTCCACCGAGATTATCGAAGTTATCGCCGACCGCCTGTGCGCATGGAACGCAACCAACGTGGTCGTCGACCCCGTTATGGTCGCCACTTCGGGCGCTCGCCTCATTGCCGAGGATGCCGCTGAGGCGCTCACGCGTCGCCTGTTCCCGCTGGCGACCGTCATCACGCCCAACATTCCCGAGGCCATGGCGCTGCTCGACTACGAGGTCGACTCCGAGCGCACACAGCAAAACGCTGCCATGCTCCTCACCCGCCGCTTTGGCTGCGCGTCCCTCGTTAAGGGCGGGCATTTTGTCAACGAGGCCAACGATGTGCTCGCAGAGCCCGCGCCGCTCGATGACGAGGGCAACCACCTGGGCGATCCGCTCACCACGTGGTTCCGCCACAAGCGCATCGAGACCGACAACACACATGGCACTGGCTGCACGCTTTCGTCCGCCATCGCCTGCGCATTGGCACAGGGCATGGATCTTGCCGACGCCGTCAACGCCGGCAAGGCTTACCTAACCGGCGCTCTCGCCGCCGGCTTTGACATGGGCAAAGGCTCCGGCCCCGTCAACCACATGTGGCAGTATTAAGATTCACAGCCCAAGCCACCGCAAAGGCGCCCGCCCCCTTTGCGGTGGTTTGGGGTCGCGCTACTCTCCGAGCATCTCTTGGAGCTTGGCTGCCACGGCGTGACCCAGGCTCTCATGGCTTTCGGGCATCATATGCAGATAGTCGATATCGCCCGGCTCGGCAAAGTCGGCGGCATTCAAAAAGTCGCAGCCAAACTGCTCAGCCACATGCGCGTAGTACTCACCAAAATGTTCCGAGGCTTCTACGGAATGCTCGTCAAAATCGGTCATATATACGTCGGCGATCTGCGGCTTAATCTTGATAGGCGCCATCAGCAGAATGCGCGGACAAGGCGCAGCGTCGGTCCACGGAAACGCGCGGACGGCGCGAATCAGCGCCATGGCGCCACGGGCGATATCGGAAGCTGTCACGTTAAAGACCGTCTTACAGTCGTTGGTGCCCAGCATGATCACAATGGCGTCCAGCGGCTTATGGGCCTCGAGCAGCATCGGAAGTGCGCGGATGCCGTTAAGATTGGTGTCCAGATGGCACATGTCGTCGCGTACCGTCGTGCGGCCGTTGAGGCCTTCTTCAATTACATGCCAGCCCTCGCCTAAGTCACGTTGGGCCACGCCGCACCAGCGCACATCCTGCGCATAGCGCACCGCGGTGCCGTCGCGCATGCCCGCCGGATCGTAACCATAGGTGTTGCTGTCGCCAAAGCATAGAACGTTTTTCATCGTAAGCCCCTCGCTCAGTAAAAAGCCGACGGAAGCAGCCTCTCCCGCCGGCTCGACCTATCTGTCAGCACGTACCGATTACAGGTACTTGCGCCAATCGTCCTCGTCCTCATCATCCTCGGTAGCAGCCTGGGTCTGCTCGGCGGCGCGAGCTGCCGCAGCGCGAGCGGCAACCTGGGCATAGGACTCCTCGTTGCGCTCGGGGAAGTTTGCCAGCACGTGCTCGAACTTGGCAAAATCCTCATCCCAGCGCGTAGAAGGCACGGCAAAGAAGACTTGCTTGACCTTAAAGTCGCCCGACGCGAGCTCCTTGCGGAAGAGCTCGGCCACGGCCTCTGCGTCAAAGCCGTTGTTGTCGCAGCCCCAAGCGCCCAGCACGAGCTTCTCGCGACCTAGCTCGTCGCAGATGGCAAGCACAAAGCGAATGCGGTCGCGCAGGGCGTCCAGCAGAGCATCGTCGCTCACGCGATACTCCTGGCGGGCGCGCTTAACGTTGGGCGCGGCGGCCACGATCACGTCGGCGTATGCATGCACGTGGTTGCGGTCGAAGCGCACCGCAGGCACCACCAGCGCACGGTTGCGGTAAAGCTCGCAGTTGATGTTGCGGCGACGGTTCTCGCCGTACCATTTGCGCTGCTTATCGAGAACGTTGTACAGATACGAATCGGCGCACAGCGTGGCCTCCTGGCCCAGATAGCCCTGGATGTAGCCACCGCCCGGGTTGGTGAACGAGGCAAAGGCGAGCACGGCCATGTCGCAGAACTGCGCATAGCCACGACCGTTGTCCAGGATGGCCTGCGTGGCGGAGGCATCGAGCACGGTGACCTCAGGCAGAACCGGAGCGGGCTCCTCAGCAGGCGCGGACTCAGCTTCGGCGATTTCCTCGGCAGGCTCAGGCGCTGCCTCGGTCTCGGGCGCCGTCTCGGTCTCGGCAGCCTCCGCGCCCTCGACGTCCTCGGCAACCTGTTCTTCGGCGGCCACAGCACTCTGAACCTTGGCCTTCATCGCCGCGACAAAACCGGCAGGCATACCATCGAACTCGCACACGCCGGCAAGCGAACGCTCGATATCCTTGGCGCACGCTTCGGACACAGTTGCCACGTGACGCTCGGCGGCCTTGGCACGGGCCTCGCGCTTGGGATTGGGCTGACCCGCTCGGTTGGACCTGCGGTTACGGTTCCTGTTGTCGACGTCTGCCATAAGTGGTCACCTTTCCTGTCGCTGCCGCTATCGGCTTTTCCCATCCATGATACCCCGCCGAGTACAAAAAAGACGGCCCCGAAGGACCGCCTTTCGCATCGATTTACACGCACGGCAAGCACCGCCGCAATTCGCCACTAGTCGCGACGGCCAAGGATGTTCAGGATGCGCAGGAACACGTTGATAATGTCCACGAACAGATTGGACGCCATGAGCACGGCGTTGGGCAGCGTAGGCGGCACCGTCGTGGCAACATAGGTGTCGTAGCCAATAAAGCCGGCGAACACCACGATTACGATCAGATCGGTGATGGTCTGCGAGACGCCCATGAACATCAGCACGATCTCAACCAGAATAGTGGCGAGCAGAATGCCAAAACCGATGCCATATACGCGCTGGAAAAACTTGGGGAACGTCACGCCCAAGGCGCCAAAGACAAAGGTGATGGCGGCCGTGGCGATAAAGGCAGTGTTGATGGTGGGCAGGTCGTAGTTGGCAAGGCCAAACGACGCGGTCAGGCCAAAGGTGCTCGCAAAGATTACGTAGCCCACAAGGGACAGGCCCACGGACTGCTTACTGGCGGCGGCCGACATCATGACCATGCCGACGATGGTCAAAATAAACGAGCCAAAGACCAGTGGCAGGGCGGCGCCGCTCATCATCATGCGGGCAAACGCCATGGTGCTCGTAAAGTAAGCACCAGCGCCCATGGCACAAAAGCCCAAGAAGATGAGGGCAGACATGGCAAGGTTGTACGCGCGCGGCGACATCTCCTTGGCACGGCTTGCGCCGGTTTCGATGGGGCCGTTCTGATAGCCCTGAATATCGTTCATAATTTCGTCCTTTCAAAAGCGCCGCGACAGCGCAGTAGCTGACAAGATTCCTGTCATTGTACCCGAATGCCGTACGTCCTTACCTACGGCGCTCGCCCTCGAGCGTGCGATCAAAGGCCCAGACCCACCAACGCATCACGTGTGCCTGCGAGCCGTCCGCCCGCTCGCGCGTCTGGTCCTCCAGATACAACTCGGTCGCGTGCCCGCCAAAACGCACCTTATAGGTCGCCGTACGAACACCGTGAACCGTTAAGCCAAAGCCCGTGGACGAGACAATCTCGTCAATCGTAAAGCAGCGACCGTCGACCCAGCAGACGGTAACCGGCACGACTTGTCCGCCCGCGAGGATGCGAGCCACGACGTCCACATACTGCTTGTGTACGCGCCGAGTTTTGCCGTCTGTCTGTCGATATTCCATGCCTCCTATTATCGAACGCATGTTTGCATGTTGTAAAGCGAACAGACTGTGGTTTTGGAGTGTCGTAGTAATCGCACGTGTCCGCATGGCGTGTTAGCAAAAAGAACACCCGCGGTCAACAGGGCTAATATTCAATTTTAGTGCCAAAAAGTTCACTTCTCCCATCAGAACTCGGTAAAGAGACCCGCAGGAGGTGATACGATTTATCATGTTTTTGTAACGTGTCTGCAAACTTCGAGAAAGCCCATATATGGACGTAACGTTCTCAACCTTCCTCGGCCAAATTGTGTCGAACCCAGTCCTTGCCGTCACCGTGATCCTCGCGTTGGGCGCCATCTTCGTCAATGGATGGACCGACGCGCCCAACGCCATCGCGACCTGCGTCACTACGCGTTGCATGCCCGCCCGCGCCGCCATTCTCATGAGCGCCGCATTCAACTTCCTCGGTGTGCTCATCATGACGCACTTTAACGCGAGCGTCGCCAACACCATCTCACATATCGTCGACTTTGGCGGAAACAGCACCATGGCGCTCGCCTGCCTATGCGCGGCGCTGTTCTCCATCGTCGTCTACGGCGCCACAGCGTCGCGTTTTGGCATCCCCACCTCGCAAAGCCACAGCCTTATCGCCGGCCTGACCGGTGCCGCCATCGCCCTCGGCGGTGCGAGCAGCGTCAACGTCCACGAGTGGATGAAGGTCATCTACGGCCTGGCGCTCTCCATCGGCCTGGGCTTTGTCATGGGCTGGGTCCTGTGCAAGCTCGTCTCGATTCTTTTCGTCGCCGCCAACAGGCGACGTGCCAATGTCTTCTTTAAATACGCTCAGATCGCGAGCGCTGCGGCCATGAGCTTTATGCACGGCGCGCAGGATGGACAGAAGTTCATCGGCGTGCTCTTTTTAGGCGTGGCCTTTGCCAGCGGCCAGACGAGCGTCGGCGATGCAGGCATCCCCATCTGGATTATGCTGCTGTGCTCGGCCACTATGGGCATCGGCACCAGCGTGGGCGGCGAGCGCATCATCAAGTCCGTCGGCCAGAGCATGGTTAAGCTCGAGAAGTATCAGGGCTTCTCTGCCGACCTCGCGGGTGCCGCGAACCTGCTGCTTGCCACCCTTACCGGCATCCCTGTGTCCTCCACGCACATCAAGACCTGCGCCATCATGGGCGTCGGTGCCGTCAAGCGCCTCTCGGCCATCAACTTCGGCGTCGTCAAGGACATGATGTTCACCTGGTTCTTCACCTTCCCCGCCTGCGGACTCATCAGCTTTGTCATGGCCAAGCTGTTCATGATGTTCATCTAGTCAAACCGAACGTCCATCCGGACTGCATTACCTCGCCCACCCGTCTTCGCCTCGAAAGGACCCACTCATGGCAAAGAAACCCGATTCGTTCTATTTTGACAACTACGTTGCCTGCGCCGACCTAGCCGTACAGGCTGCCGAGCTGCTCACCAAGATTTTCGAGAACTTCGATCCCGCGAAGATTCACGATATGCTCGACAAGATGCACTCAATCGAGCATGCGGCCGACAAGAAGCACCATGAGCTTGAAGACGCCCTGCTCACGGCCTTTATCACCCCGCTCGAGCGCGAGGATCTGGATCTGATGAGCTGCTCACTCGACACCGTGCTCGACCGCATCGAGGGCGTCGTGCAGCGCGTCTACTTCACCAACATTCAGGGCATCCATCCCGACGCCATCGTGATCGCCCACAAGGTGACCGACGCCTGCCGCGCCATGAAGGACCTTATGGTCGAGCTTCCCAACTACCGCAAGTCCAAGACCCTGCGCGAGCTGGTCATCCAGATCAACACCATCGAGTCCGAGGCCGACGAGCTCTATATCAACGCCATGCGCAACCTGCACGTCAACGGCAAGGATCCGCTCGAGGTCATCGCCTGGCGTGACGTCTACGCCTTCCTGGAGTACTGCGCCGACTGCTGCGAGAACGTGGCCGATGTCGTGGATTCGATTGTCATGAAGAACAGTTAATTGGGGGTACGTGCCCCGGCGGCGAAGGGCCGGCACCTGTTTGCTTTCTCACTCCGGCTGCATGGCAGAGTCGTTCGAAAGTAAACAGGTGCCGGCCCTTCGCCTTACGTACCACCATTGGGAACTTTGGCTGATACTTTGAAAGCGATGGGGCTTTTGTTGGCGGGGCCTTTGGACCCGATTGGGAACTTTGGGACCGCCTTAAACGTTTGGGTGGATGGGGCTTTGGGTACCCTTTGTTTTACTTTGGATTGATTCGTTGAATTTGGAGGTCTTGGTTGTGAGTTATTTGGATCTGGCTCGTGGTCGGTATTTTTGTCGTTCGTTTGAGGACCGTTCTGTTGAGCAGGCTGTGGTGGATGCCATTGTTGAGGCTGGGCGTATTGCTCCTTCTGCTTGTAATAATCATCCAACCCGTGTGATGGTGTTGGATACGCCTGAGCTTCTGGAGAAGGCTGCTGCTTGTCAGCCTCGGTTTGCTCGTGATGGATCTATCTTTGGCGCTCCGCTCATCTTCCTTATTTGTAGCGTTACCGAAGACGCTTGGGTGCGCCCGTATGACCAGATGAATTCCAGTGAAATCGATACGTCCATAGTGTGCGATCAGATGATGATGGAGGCCACCGAGCAGGGCCTGGGAACGTGCTGGGTATGCCATTTTAAGCCCGAGGCGGCACAGGAGCAGTTCAACCTGCCCAAAGGCGTTTATCCCTATCACATGCTCGTCTGCGGATATCCTGCCGACCACATCGCCGATCCCGAGCATCGCGAGGCCCGTACCATTCCCCTCTCCGACTTCCTCCTCAAGTAGATTTTGGGACATGCCCTAAAACCTATCCTTGACCGCTCACCGGTTCGCCGAGTTCTGCGCCACTATGTGCAGGGCTCGGTTTTTTATGTTGCGCGCCCCGGTACAGTCATAAAAAAGGACCCGCAAGCTGCGGGTCCTTTCTAGGCACTAAATTGTAGGCCGAATGTTAGTCCAGGTCGTCGGCAGCGAAGTTGTCGATCGGGGCGAAGGGATCGGCCACGGGGACAACCGGGTCAGCGACGGGCAGCGGCTCGGCGGGAACAGTCACCGCAGGAGAAGCGGCGGAACCGACCGGCGTGGAGGCCATGAGGTCGGCCGGGAAGGAGTTTTGGGCATCGTCCATGAAGTGCTGGATGAGCTTGAGGTACTCGGCCTTGAACTCCTCACGGGAAGCCTTGAGACGATCGATCTCCTCGAGCTCGGCCTGCTTCTCGGTCAGAGCCTGGCGGATAACCTCGCGTGCCTTGGCGTCAGCCTCGTTGCGGATACGCTCAGCGTTCTCATTGGCATCGTTGACGATGGTCTCAGCGGTCTGCTGGGCAGCGATCAGGGCAGCGGAAATCTGGCGCTCCTGAGCGGAGAAATCAGGGGCGGGAGCAGCCACGGGGGCGGCAGGAAC
>DBFDVR010000005.1:0-5416 GCA_048321375.1 Collinsella sp. | reverse complement strand
TGAATGCGCTCGGCGATGGTCTCATCCATACTCACGATGCGCATCTTCCAGTCGATACTCGTGGCGTTGGATGAGCTCTTGGTCCACACGAACGTCAAAATGGCGCTCTGGTGGCCGCGCGCGGGGAACATGCCAAAGAAGGAATCGTGCTGAATGTTGCTATCCTCGTCGATATAGGCGTGAACGTTATACACCACGCGGTCGATCTTATCGTTGAGCAACGCGTTGGTCGCAAGCGCCGCGGCCTGAATCTGACCGTTGGACAGCAGCTCGAGTTCATTGGCAGAAGACGTGTCCAGCACCGTCACCTCAACCGTGCCCGTGCGCTCATCTGCCTCGTCGACGGTAAAATCGAGCGGGAACTGCGTAAAGCCATTGCCCCATTCAAGTCCACCCTTGAGCGCGGTCGAAACGGTATCCACCGAAACACTTTCGGAAAGGTTCGCGGTATTCAGACGTCGCATCACGCCGTAGCCAATCTGCATGCCCACAATCAGCACCAAAATGCCGATAACCACGGCCATGGCGGTCTTCGTAATGGTATGGCTCACCTGCGAGCCCGAAGGGTCGTCCTCGGACAGCGGGTCGATATGTTTTGCCTGGCTCGCGCGATCCTCGCTGCGCAGCCGCGCCAGCGTCGCCTTGTCGCCGCGCTTGACGGCGGCCTCTTTCTCGCGCATGCGCTCGGTGCGCTTTTTGGCGAGCGTAGGATCCAAGACGCCGGATGCATCGATTTCGGAGAATAACTCCGTCACTTCTTCCGGAGTCAAAGGGTTCTTATCAGCCATGATCTTCCTGTCATATCAATCAGTCGAGCTCGTGCGCACGCGCACCTTCGAACTGCATTCGATAGTAACGGGCATAGGTGCCGCCACGGGCGAGAAGCTCCTCGTGCGTGCCACGTTCCACAACGCGACCATGCTCAACGGTCGCAATCTCGTCAGCATGCTTAATAGTCGAGAGACGGTGGGCGATGATGATCGTGGTACGGCCGCGTGCCAGCTCTTCGAGCGACTCCTGCACCGCTTCCTCGCTCTCGTTATCCAGGGCACTCGTCGCCTCATCCAAAATAAGGATCTTGGGATTCTTGAGAAAAACGCGCGCGATGGCGACGCGCTGCTTTTGACCACCCGAAAGACGGCTGCCGCGCGCGCCCACCACGGTGTCGTAGCCTTGCGGAAGCGATTCGATAAAGATATCAATATTGGCGCGGCGGGCCGCTTCGGCGATCTCTTCTGCCGTGGCGCCCGGCTTGCCGTAGGCGATGTTCTCGCCGATCGTTCCATCAAACAGGTACACATCTTGCTGCACCAGGCCGATGGCACGGCGCAGACTATGCTGCGTCACGTCGCGCACATCCTGGCCGTCGATGCTAATGGAGCCGGCGGCAACGTCGTAAAAGCGCGGCAACAGCGAACAAGTCGTCGATTTGCCGCCGCCCGAGGGACCAACCAAAGCGATGGTCTGACCGGGCTTGATGGACAGGTCCATGTGGTCGATAACAGGGCGTCCGTCGGCGCCGCGCTCGCCCAATTCAACATCCTCGTAGCTAAAGCACACGTCGCGGTACTCCACAGCACCAGCCGTCACCTGCAGATCCGCAGCACCCGGCTTATCCTGAATATCGGGGACAGTCGAGAGTACCTCATCCATGCGCTTAAAGCCGGCGATGGCTTTCTGATACGTCTCGGCCGAATTGACGAGCGTCTCGAGCGGCGTGCAGAACAGCGAAATGTAGAGTGCGAAGGTTGCCATATCGACCGCCTGCAGCTGACCCTGGGCAACGAGCCAACCGCCCAGCAGCACCACGATCACATAGAGCACGCCCGAGAGCAGGCCATACGTCGCGGTATAGACGCCCATGGCGTGATACATGTTCTCCTTGGACGAAAGGTAGCGATTGTTCGAGGCGCGAAACTTAGAGCGCTCGGTCTGCTCGTTGGCAAAGCTCTTGACCACACGCATGCCCGCCAGCGAATCCTGCAGTTGCGCGTTGATGCCGCTAATCTTTTTGCGGTTATCGCTAAAGACCTCGCGCATGCGCATGTTCTGCCAAAACATAATGACCGCGAACACCACCGTCACCACAGCCATGGCGAGTGCGAGCACCGGCGCGATGGTAAACAGAATCACAAACGAGCCGATGATCTCGATACCGCAGATAATGATCCATTCGGGCACGTGGTGCGCCGCCTCGCAGATATCGAACAGGTCATTGACCACGCGGCTCATCATGTCGCCCGAGCTGTTGCGATCAAAGTACGCAAAGCTAAACCGTTCGTACTGATCGAACAGGTCCTCGCGCATTTTGGACTCCATGCGCGCGCCCATCACATGACCCCAATAGCTCACAAAGTAGCGGCAGGCGCAGCGGATGGCATACATCAACACCAGTCCCACCGCGATCATACCGAGCGCCTGCATAATGGCAGCCTGGCCCTGGGTAAACAACCCTCCGGTCAGATTGCGCAGGATAATGGGGAACGCCAGGTCAATGGCGGCAAGTACCAGGGCGCAAACCGTATCAGCAACAAAAAGCCCCATCTGGGGCTTGTAGTAAGAAAGAAACCTCTTAAACATAGTCACCTTACGCGGTTTTACCAAACCGCGTTTCGTCTCGACGCTGCAAGTGCTCCATTTGGACAATCTGGCCTTCAATCGTCGGTCGCGTATATCCATACGCTTCCCTCCTCTTTTAGGCCACCTTTTCTCAAATGGAGCACTTTCGCTGACTTACACAAACCTGCGGGATCATCCCCGCTCGTTAAAGTTCCGCTCCGCCCAAACGGTGAGCAATGCTGTCGCAGGCAAGTGCGCCCACAACGGTCTTGGCGTCTTCGATCTTGCCGTCGAGCACGGCGTCGATCAGCTCGTGCAGCGGTACCAAGTCGACGTTGACAAACTCGTCATCGTCGGGGTCGGGTGCATCAAACTCGAGCTTGGTAGCCAGGTAGATGTGAATGATCTCGTCGCAAAAACCGCAGGTCGTGACAATCGACGTCAAAAAGCGAATGCGACCAGCCCTAAAGCCCGTCTCCTCATGCAGCTCGCGCTTGGCGCAATCGAGCGGGTCCTCACCCGGATCGAGCTTGCCGGCGGGAATCTCGACCGTCACGCGGTCGATGGCAGTGCGATACTGACGTACCAGCACGATCTTGCCGTTCTCGGTCAGTGCCACAACGGCCGCCGCACCCGGATGGCGAACGATATCGCGGGCGCTGCGGTGACCGTTGGGCAGCTCAACCTCAAGACGGTGGACGTCGAGGATCTTGCCCTTCCAGGCGCACTCCTCCGAAAGAATCTTCTCGTGCAGCTCGGCATCGTGCGGGTCGTCATCGCCCAGCACCAGCGCCGGCTCGTCAGCGACCTCGCCACCAGGCTCGCCCTCGGCGTGCCCATACACGCGGCTGTCCTCTTCGACGATCTGCGCGTCCACGAGCTCTTCGTTCTTCTCGTCCATCCGTCTCATTCCTCTCGGATTTTAGGCATCCCAGGCGTCGCGGCCGCGCAGCGCGCGCAGGCCGATGTCGTGACGCAGGGTCTTGCCCTCAAAATCAATCTTCTCGCAGGCCTCGTAGGCAAGGTTGCGGGCGTTCTCAAACGTATCGCCCAGCGCGGTCACGGCAAGCACGCGGCCACCATTGGTCACGAGCTGGCCGTCCACCACGGCAGTGCCCGCGTGGTACACGGTCACGTTCTCCATGGCCTCGGCATCGGCGATACCGGTAATGACCTTGCCTTTCTCGTAGCTGCCGGGATAACCCGCACTCGTCAGGACAACGGCCACGGCCCACTCGTCGCGCCAGTCGAGTTCAATCTGATCGAGCTCGCAGTTGGCGCAGGCGAGCATGACCTCGACCAGGTCGTTCTTAAGGCGCGGCAGAACGACCTGCGTCTCGGGGTCGCCAAAGCGGGCATTGAACTCCAGCACCTTGGGGCCGGCAGGCGTGAGCATAAAGCCGCCGTACAGGCAGCCGCGGTAGTCGATACCCTCGGCAGCGAGCTCGGCCACGGTCTGCTCCATGACCTTCACCATGGTGGCGTGCTCCTCATCGGTCACGATGGGCACCGGGCTGTAGACGCCCATGCCACCGGTGTTGGGGCCCTTGTCGCCCTCGAGCGCACGCTTGTGGTCCTGCGAGGTGGCCATGGGGCGCACGGTCTTGCCGTCGGTAAAGGCCAGCAGCGAGCATTCGGGGCCAACGAGCATCTCCTCGATGACCACGGTATTGCCGGCATCGCCAAAGGTGCCGCCAAAGCACTCGCGCACGGCCTCCTCGGCCTGCTCAAGTTCGGTCGCCACGATAACGCCCTTGCCCGCGGCAAGGCCGTCGGCCTTCACGACCAGCGGGGCGCCCTGCTCGCGCACGTAGGCGAGAGCCGAAGCCTCGTCGGTAAACGAACCATAGGCTGCCGTCGGAATGCCCGCACGCTCCATGAGCTGCTTGGAGAACAGCTTGGAGCCCTCCATCTGGGCGCCCTCGGCACCCGGGCCAAAGCAGGGAATACCCGCCGCGCGCACGGCGTCGGCCACGCCCGCCACGAGCGGAGCCTCGGGGCCAATTACCACGAGTCCGCATCCGTGGCTCTGTGCAAACGCCGCCACGGCCGCAGGATCGCAGTCGTCGAGAACAACGTTCTCGCCGCAGCTCGCAGTGCCGCCGTTACCCGGTGCGATGTAGAGCTTGCCGGCGCGCGGTGATGCTGCGAGCTTAGCTGCCAAAGCATGCTCACGGCCGCCGCTGCCCAACAACAGGATGTCGATGGTTTGAGTGTCCGCCTTCAAGGGTGCCTCCTCTATGGATGAACGGCCCGCTCCGCGCGAGCCCTTTGCAAGCAAATATACCCCTCGGCCGCCCGTCCGGGCTGCAAAGGGGTATATCGCAATAACCAAATAGTCCCGATTACTTCCAGAATCGGTTGATGATCTGCTCGCGACCAGCGCCAACGCCAATGAACGTCACGCGGGTGTGTGCCAGATCCTCGATAAACGCCACGTAGTCCTGAGCCTCCTGCGGCAGCTCGTCAAAGCTGCGGCAACCGGTGATGTCGCACTTCCAGCCAGGAAGCTCCTCGTAGATGGGCTTGGCATGCTCAAAGCGCACCTGGTGCTCGGGCACGCTCGTGTAACGCTCGCCATCGACGTCGTAGGCCACGCACACCTTAATGGTGTCGAAGGCCGAAAGCACGTCGAGCTTGGTCATGGCGATGTCGGTGAGGCCGTTGACGCGCGAGGCGTAGTTGGCGATGGGGCCGTCGAACCAGCCGCAGCGACGACGGCGACCGGTGGTCACACCGTACTCATAGCCCTCCTCGGTCAGCGTGTGGCCGGCCTCGGACTCATAGGAAAGCTCGGTGGGCATGGGGCCCGAACCGACGCGGGTGATATAGGCCTTCATGACGCCCAGCACGCGGT
>DBFDVR010000004.1:0-99644 GCA_048321375.1 Collinsella sp. | reverse complement strand
GCTCGGCCTTCCGGGCGAAGAGGCGCCCGGCGTGGAGTCGGCCGTCAAGATGCTGCGTGCCATTGGAGACGACGAACTGCCCGACCTGAGCGGCCAGCGCGTGTGCGTCATCGGCGGCGGCAACGTGGCCATGGACGTGGCGCGCTCTGCCGTGCGCTGCGGCGCCGAAAAGGTAAGCATCGTCTACCGCCGTCGCATCTGCGATATGACGGCTCAGGACGCCGAAATCGCCGGCGCCCAGGCCGAGGGTTGCGAGGTTCTGGAGCTTACGGCCCCGCTCGCTATCGAGACGGGCGAAGATGGTCGCGTGAGCGGCCTGCGCGTGCAACCGCAGATTATCGGCGAGCCCCGCCGCGGTCGTCCGGCTCCGCGTGCCGCCGCTACGCCCGAGCGCGTCATCCCCTGCGAGCGCGTGTTTGTCGCCATTGGCCAGGACATCGATTCCAAGCCGTTTGAGGACATGGGCATCGCCTGCAAGTGGGGTTGCGTGGTCACCGACTCGGACGGTGCCGTGCCCAACTTCGATGGCCTCTTTAGCGGCGGCGACTGCCAGACCGGCCCCGCCACCGTCATCCGTGCCATCAACGCCGGCCGCGTGGCTTCGGCAAACATCGACCGCTATCTGGGCTTCGACCACAAGATCAAGCTCGACGTGGAGCTGCCGACCGTTCAGTTTAAGGGCAAGCACGAGTGCGGCCGCTGCGAGCTGGGTGAGCGCGAGGCCGGCGAGCGTATTCACGATTGGAATCTGGTCGAGCAGGGCCTTACCGAGGAGGAGGCGCGCCAGGAGGCAAGCCGCTGCCTGCGTTGCGACCACTTTGGTTTTGGCGCGTTCCACGGAGGGAGGAACCTGGAATGGTAGAGCTCAACAACCCCACTGTCAGCGATAACACCGAAAGCGGAGCACTCAATATGGTCAAGCTCACTATCGATAATTGCGAGGTCGTGGTGCCCGAGCACACCACGATCCTGGACGCGGCCAAGTCCGTCGGCATCCAGATTCCCACCCTGTGCTACCTGCGCGATCTGAACGAGATCGGCGGCTGCCGCGTGTGCGTGGTCGAGGTTGAGGGCTGCGACCAGCTGGTTGCCGCCTGCAACAACTACGTGCTCGATGGCATGGTGGTCCACACCAACAGCCCCAAGGCCCGCGAGGCGCGCCGCACCAACGTGCAGCTGCTGCTTTCGCAGCACGATTCACGCTGCACGAGCTGTGTGCGCAGCGGTAACTGCAACCTGCAGACCATTGCCAACGACCTGGGCATTTTCTATCTGCCGTATCAAAGGCATTTGGCGGGCGAGGGCTGGGATTTCGATTTCCCCATCATCCGCGAAAACGACAAGTGCATTAAATGCATGCTCTGCATCAAGGTGTGCGAGAGCGTACAGGGCCTAGGGATTTGGGACCTGACCAACCGCGCCACGCATACCGCCGTGGGCACCCGCGGGCGCGTGCCGATCGGCAAGACCGATTGCGTCGCGTGCGGCCAGTGCATCACGCATTGCCCGACGGGCGCGCTGCGCGAGCGCGACGACACCGAGACCGTGTTTGACGCGCTCGCTAATCCCGACAAGATCGTGCTGGTGCAGATCGCGCCGGCCGTGCGTAGTGCTTGGGGCGAGGAGCTCGGCATTCCGCGCGAGGAGGCAACCGTCGAGCGTCTGGCTTGCGCGCTGCGCCGCGTAGGCTTTGAGTATGTGTTCGATACCGATTTCTCGGCCGACCTCACCATTATGGAGGAGGGCTCCGAGCTGCTCGAGCGCCTGGGCGCCGCCGCTAAGGGTGAGGGCGACAGCCGCGGCTGGCCCATGTTTACGAGCTGCTGCCCGGGCTGGGTGCGCTTTGTGAAGGCACGTTACCCCGAGTTTGTCGACAGCCTGTCCACGTCAAAGTCGCCGCAGCAGATGTTCGGCGCTATCGCCAAGACCTACTACGCCAAGGTGCTGGGCGTGGAGCCCGAGCGTCTGTTCGTGGTGTCCGTTATGCCATGCACGGCCAAGAAGGCCGAGTGTGCGCTGCCGAGCATGATGGGCGAGGGCGGCGCGCCCGACGTGGACGTTGCGCTGACGGTGCGCGAGATGGTGCGCATGATCCGCGCGAGCCACGTGAGCGTTGACACGCTGGTCGAGGAGCCGCTCGATACGCCGTTGGGCTTTGGCACGGGCGCGGGTGTGATCTTTGGCGCCACGGGCGGCGTGATGGAGGCCGCCGTGCGCTCGGCATATTACCTGGTGACGGGCAAGAACCCGGATGCCGACTTCTTCACTGACGTGCGCGGACTCGAGGGCTGGAAGGAGGCCGTGGCCGATATCGACGGTACCAAGGTGCGCGTCGCCGTGGCGCACGGGCTGGGCAACGCCGCCCGTCTGCTCGACGCGATTCGCGACGGCCGTGTGAGATATGACTTTGTTGAGGTCATGGCGTGCCCGGGCGGCTGCGTCGGTGGCGGCGGTCAGCCCATCCACGACGGCTGCGAGCTGGCGGCTGAGCGTGGCCAGGTGCTGTGGAGCCTGGATGCGAAGGCGGACATTCGTTTCTCGCACGAGAATCCCGATGTCCAGGCGTGCTACCGCGAGTTCTTAGGCGAGCCGCTCTCGCCACTGGCCGAGGAGCTGCTGCATACCGACCATCACGCATGGACGATGCCTAACGAGGGGACATGCTAGCGATGCGCGCGTTTGATTTTGAGATGTCGCGCCGGGGGTTTGCCTCGGCGCTCGCCGCGGGCGCCCTGTCACTTGCGCTCGCGGGCTGTGGCGGCGGGGCTGCCGGTGCCGGGTCCGCCGCGGGCTCGGTTGCCACGGACGGCGCCGGTGCTGCCGCAGAGCCGGTCGAGGTGCACGTCGCCTCGCTCAAGGGTCCGACGTCGATCGGTCTGGTGCAGTTTATGGACCAGGCAGCCGATGGCGAGACGGACAATGAGTTCGACTTTGCGATCAACACTGCCGCCGACGAGATTGTGCCCAAGGTCATTCAGGGCGATATCGATATCGCCCTGGTGCCCGCCAACGTGGCGAGCGTGCTCTACAACAAGACCGAGGGCGCGGTGCAGGTCATCGACATCAACACGCTGGGCGTGCTGAACGTGGTGACGGGCGACGCGAGTGTGGCCTCGTTTGGCGATCTGGCGGGCCATACCGTCTATATGACGGGCAAGGGCACCACGCCGGAGTACGTCATGAACTACCTGCTGGAGCGCGCGGGCTTGGCCGGTCAGGTGGCGCTCGAGTTTAAGAGCGAGCCTACCGAGGTGCTCTCGGCTCTGCTTGCCGACCCGACTGCCGTGGGCGTGCTACCCGAGCCGTTCAAGACGGCGGCCATCGCCAAGAGCGAGGGCAAGCTGTCGGCACCGGTGAGCCTGACCGATGTGTGGGACGAGCTGGCAGGAGACACGGGCTCGCGCTTGCTGACGGGTGTGACCGTGGTGCGCCGTGCCTTTGCCGAGGAGCATCCCGAGGCCGTGGCGGAATTCCTGAGCTGCCATGTTGCGAGCGTTGAGGCCGTGAACGCGGCGCCGGCGGACTGGGCGCAGGCCGTGGTCGATGCGGGCATCGTGGATAACGCCACGATTGCCGAAAAGGCGATTCCCGGGTGCATGCTTGTCTGCCAGACAGGGAAGGATATGAAGGCCGCGCTCGGTGGGTACCTGAAGGTGCTGGCCGATGCGGACGCGAGCGCCGTGGGCAGCAAGCTCCCGGCTGATGATTTCTACTACATGGAGTAACCCGTGCGTGCGTTTGCTCGACAAATGATAGAGCGTATGAAGGCGGTGGCGGCAGCAGGTGCCGTTGCCGCCTTTTGGCTTGCCGTGTGGGTCTTCGTGGCGGCGCTGGTGGCACAGCCGCTGATTTTGCCGGGTCCGGGTGCTGTTGTGGTGGCGTTGCTGCGGCTGGTATGCGATGCCGGCACGTGGGCGATTCTGGCGGGCTCGGGTGCGCGGATTCTAGGCGGTTTGGCGCTTGCCGCGGTGTGCGGTGGTTTGCTGGCCGGAATTTCGTCGCGCTCGCGGGCGTTTGCCCGCTTGGTGGCTCCGGCGCTTTCGTTTGTTAAGGCGACGCCGGTTGCCTGCGTGGTGGTCCTGCTGCTCATTTGGCTGGGGTCGGCGCGCGTAAGCATTGCGGCGGTCTTTTTGATGGCGCTGCCGGGAGTGTATTTTTCGCTGGTCGAGGGTTTGGCACAGGTTGATCAGCCGCTGGAGCAGATGTTTCGTCTGCATGGCGTGCAGGGTTGGCGTCTGTTTTGCGCCCATACCTGGCGCGAGGTCCTGCCGTTTGTGCTTTCGTGTGCGCGTGCCGTGATCGGCATGAGCTGGAAGGCCGGCGTGGCGGCGGAGCTCATCGGCATGGCGACGGGCACCGTGGGCGAACGCATCTATCAGGCGAAGCTTTTGATCGAGACGGCGGACCTGCTGGCGTGGACCGTGCTGGTCGTGGCGGCATCGTGGGCATGCGAGCGCGTGCTGGTGTGGTTGCTGCGGGCTTCGGGGCCCGTGGCGTGGCGTACTGCCGTGCGGGCGCATGGGCGCGGTGGCCGCGGGCGTGCGTGCGGCTCTGCTGGCGGCGGGGCTGCTGCGGAGCTTGCGCTCGCCGTGGGCGACCGGGCGCCCTGGTCGCCGGCGCTCGACGGACTGGTGCTTCATGTGCCCGCCGGTGGACGCACCTGTGTGATGGGCGCTTCGGGCGTGGGCAAGTCGACGTTGCTTGCGCTGGTGGCGGGGGAGTGCGCACCGTGCTCCATGGTGTTTCAGGATGTGCGCCTGGTCGAGGACGCCTCTGCTTTGGATAACGTGCTGGTGTGCGCCGATGCACGCGTGAATACCTCGAGTGCCGCTGCCTTGTTGCGCCTGCTGGTACCGGGGATCGATGTGCATGCCCGCGTGGCCGAGCTCTCGGGCGGGCAGCGCCGTCGTGTCGAGATTGCCCGAGCCCTGCTGTGTCCGGGCGGCGCAGTGATTCTGGACGAGCCCTTTACCGGTCTAGACATCGCTGCGCGCGACGCATGCACCGAGGTCGTGCTCGACTTGCTCGACGGCCGTATGCTGTTGCTTGCCACGCACGATTCCGCTGACGCTCGGGCCCTCAATATCTCGGACATCATCACGCTCTAAAGACTTACTCAGCAACAAATTGATCCGTTTTTTCTCCGTCCCCATGGGGTCGGGTATGGTATTCTATCTACGGGGTAATACTTAGGAATACCAAGTAATACCAACGCCGTAGAACAAACTCAAGATGCGGGCCAATCGGGTTGCCTTCACAGCCCGTCGCCCAGCCGCGTGGCCCGCATCCATCCGCACCACCGTCGTTTCAAAAAGGAAGCGCCATGGCAGAACACATGACCCCGGTTGTCGCGAAGGTCTTGCCCGAGGAAAAGGCGGCCTTCGCGGCGGCAACCCAGCTCGTGGGCACTACGCCGTCCAACGCCATCCGCATGTTTATCGCCGCCTTCAATCGCTGCGGCACCTTCCCGTTCGACATCTCGCCGAGCGGGGCTTTTGGTAAAGAGTGTCCCCAACAGCTAGTCGTTGAAGAACGTCCCCAATGACTAGTCGTCGGGAGGAGGTTGGCATGCTCAATGCGATGATTTGGGCGCTTGCCTGTTTTGGCGTCGTCGCTGCCGATATTGCCCTGAGCGTCGTTTTGTTTTCCGCCCTTGGTGTCGCGTCGGTGTTCATGGGCTTTTCGATTGACGACCTCGATATTCAATTGCTTCAGGCTGCCGCGCAGATGGCGTCGTTTTTGATGGCACTGCTGTGGTGGCGTTATCTGTGGCCGCGCTCGTTTATGGCGCGCTGGCAGGGCGAGCGCCCGCTTGGCGGGGGAGCAGGCAAAGCATGGAGGCGCATCGCCTGCGTTATCGTGATCGGCCTTGCCCTGCAGGTGGTCGTTGGCTACGTGACCGACGCTGTGCTGTCGCTGTTGCCCGAGGCGGCGGCCGATTACAGCGAACTTGTCGAGGAGACGGGCATGGGCGAAACGAGCTATCTGGCCGTCCTGACCACGGTGATCGGCGCTCCGTTTTGCGAGGAGCTGCTGGTGCGCGGTATCATTTTTGAGTTTTCGCTCCGAGCATTTAACCCGCAGTGCCGTCCGCTCTGGAAGCGCCGGCGTCGTGCGAGCGCGCAGGGCGGCGCCATGGTGCCCTGGGCGGCCCCAAGCACGTGGGGTATCGCAGCGGCGATTGTACTGCAGGCGGCAATCTTCGGTTTTATGCACATGAATTGGGTACAGGGTTGCTACGCGGGTGCCGCCGGCCTCATCTTCGGTTGGGTGCTCGTGACCACCGGAAAGCTCCGCTACACGATCCTGCTGCACTTTGCCTTTAATGCCGGGTCGTATCTCATGGGGCTGCCGTGGTTTGTGAATACGCCGCTCGACGTTGTGGTCACGGTTGGCATCGCCGGCTTTGTGCTGGTAGAGGCGATGCGGTCGCTCAAACTGACGTGCCAGACGGATCGTCCCTGCCAGCAAGCGTGATTCCCCTAAGGAAAACACGGCTAGGCGTGTCTGAGCGTGTTCCCCCTAGGGAAATCACGACTGGAGACAGCCCAAGCGTGTTTCCCCTAGGGAAAACACGCTTGGGCGATGAGGAGACGCCGACTGGCCAAGAGGCACCGGCCGGCCCTCGCCACGCTAGTTGTGGCGTCCGCCGCCGTTGGCGCCCTGACGTCCCTGGGCCGCGCGGTTGCGTCCGGCAGTGTTCTGCGCGCGCGACATGCCACCGTGGCCCTTGCTGCCTTTGGGTCCCTTGCCGGCGGCGCCACCGTGGGCCTTGCCGCCCTTCTTGCCGGTGCCATGGCCACCGCCAGCAGACGTCTCGCCCGGACGCGGGGGCACGGGACGAATCAGGCAATGCTTGGTGTAGCCGATCAAATCGCGGCGGCCGGCCTTTTCCAGCGCCTCGCGCACCAGCTTGTAGTTCTCGGGCTTGCGATACTGGATGAGCGCGCGCTGCATGGCTTTCTCGTGCGGGTCGCGCGCCACATAGATCGGCTCCATGGTGCGCGGATCCACGCCGGTGTAGTACATGCACGTCGACATGGTGGACGGCGTGGGGTAGAAGTCCTGCACCTGCTCGGGCATGTAGCCCATGTCTCTCACGGCCTCGGCAAGGTCCACAGCTTCCTTCATCGTTGAGCCGGGATGGCTCGAGATTAGGTACGGCACTACGTACTGCTTGAGTCCGTATTCGCGGTTCAAGCGTTCAAATTTACGGCAGAATGCGTCGTAGACGGCGCGGCTCGGCTTGCCCATCACAGACAGCACGGCGTCGCTCACGTGCTCGGGCGCTACGCGCAGCTGGCCCGAGACGTGATGCTCCAGCAGCTCGCGCAAAAACTCGTCCGAGGCATCGGCCATGGTGTAGTCAAAACGGATGCCGCTGCGGACGAAGACCTTCTTGACGCCCGGTAGCTGGCGCAGGTCGCGCAGCAACTGCGTGTAGCCGCTCTCGTCGACCACCATGTTCTTGCATACGCTCGGCCACAGGCAGCGCTTGTTCTTGCACACACCGTGCTTGAGCTGCTTGTCGCAGGCAGGGCGGCTAAAGTTGGCCGTCGGTCCGCCCACGTCGTTGATGTATCCCTTAAACTCGGGGTCGTGCGTGAGCAGCTCGGCCTCGCGCATGATCGAGTCGTGGCTGCGCATCTGCAGCACGCGACCCTGGTGGAAGGTGAGGGCGCAAAACGAGCACTCGCCAAAGCACCCGCGGTTAGAGCTGATTGAAAACTTGATCTCGGCAAAGGCCGGCACGCCGCCTGCCGCGTCGTAGTCGGGATGCCAATCGCGTGCGTAGGGGAGCTCTGCCACCTCGTCCATCTCGTCGGTGGTGAGTGTCGTCGACGGCGGGTTTTGCACCACATAGACGCTGTTGGGATAGGGCTCTACCAGGCGATGGCCGGTGATGGGGTCCATATTCTGCTGCTGCACGTTAAAGCTGCGCGCGTAGTTGAGCTTGTCGGCGGCAAGATCGTCCCAGCTGGGCAGCAGGTCGTAGTCGTAGACCTCGTCGAGCGAGTTGGTGCGGTAGACGGTGCCGTTGATATAGGTAATCTGGTCGACGGGCAGTCCCGCGTCGAGCGCGTCGGCGATCTCGACAATCGCGTGCTCGCCCATGCCGTAGATGAGGATGTCGGCGCCCGAGTCGAGCAGCACCGAGCGCTTGAGCTTGTCCTGCCAGTAGTCGTAGTGGGCCAGGCGACGCAGGCTTGCCTCGATGCCACCGATAATGATGGGGGCGTCCTTAAACGTCTGGCGGATGAGGTTGCCGTAGACCGTGACGGCGCGATTGGGACGGCGCCCCTCTTCGCCACCGGGGGTATAGGCGTCGGTGTGGCGGCGATGCTTGGTCACCGAATAGTGGTTGACCATAGAGTCCATGTTGCCGGCACTGACGAGAAAGCCTAGGCGCGGCTCGCCGAGCACGGTGATGCTGGCGGGGTCGGTCCAGTCGGGTTGGCAGATGATGCCCACTTTGTAGCCGTGCGCGTCGAGGACGCGGCTGATGATGGCCATGCCAAAGCTGGGATGGTCCACGTAGGCGTCGCCGCAGATGTAGACAAAGTCGCACTGGTCCCAGCCGCGTGCATCCATGTCGGCTCGACTGACGGGGAGGAATTTATCGCGGCCCGGGCGCCAGGGGCGGGCGGGCGCTGCCGGGGTATGAGCGGCGTGGCCGCCCTGGGCCTTGCCGCCACGCTTTTGCTGCTGGCCCTGTTTGCCCTGCTGACTGCGCTGGTTGTTCTGAGCGTGCTGAGGCTTTTTTGCCACGATCCCTCCCGGTGTTTGTATGCTGCACGTAATTGTAACCAGTCTTTTTGGGGCGGGGCTAAAAAGACTGGGGGAGTACATGAGCTGGTGAGTGAGAGCGTCGCTGAGCCAGTCGTTTGTTTCCAGACTGTGTATCTGCGCGTTGGAGAACCCGTCTCGCGCGCACGCCATGTTGTCAATGGGTTACAGTATGAACGGCGGTTATGTTTCCGCCAACGCACGAGAGGGTCGTCAACAAGGAGGATGCACGACGATGCAGCGTGCCAAACAGATATCGGAGTCCATCGAACTGGGCATTATCCTGGCGCTCGCCGGTGGCTTTATGGATGTGTATTCGTACATTGGGCGCGACCATGTTTTCGCCAACGCGCAGACGGGCAACATCCTGCTTGT
Source organism: Collinsella sp. (assembly GCA_048321375.1). Lineage (GTDB taxonomy): Bacteria > Actinomycetota > Coriobacteriia > Coriobacteriales > Coriobacteriaceae > Collinsella. The sequence continues at coordinate 90,482 of DBFDVR010000004.1, read as the reverse complement.
GGGCGTGAGCATTTCGGAGGGCAATTGGGTGCTGGCGGGACGCTATTTCTTCCCCGTGGTGTCGTTTGCCGTGGGCATTATGCTTGCCGACCTGGTGCACGAGCGGTTTGGCAGCGTGATCCACTGGCGTCAGGTGACGGTGTTCTTTGAAGCCGTCATCTTGCTGGGCGTGAGCTTTATCCCCGGTGGCGGTTACAACCTGCTCGCCAACTGCCTTACCTCGTTTGCCTGCGGCATGCAGGTCGAGAGCTTCCGCAAGATCCACGGTCACGGCATCGCTACGACCATGTGCATCGGCAACTTGCGCAACGCGCTGCAAAACGTGGACGATTACATCATCACCCACAGGCGCGGCTTTTTGGAAAACGGCCTGCTGTACTTTGGCGTGATCTTTACCTTTGTGTTTGGCGCCGTGTTGGGCAACTGGTGTATTGAGCGCATGGGCCTGCACGCCATCGTCGTGGCGAGCTTGCTGCTGTTTGTCGCGTTTGCCATCATGTTCATCGACCGCGAGCGCGACTTGCGCTTACGCTGGAAGGTTGCGGCCGAGGCTTGGAAAGAGGGCTGCCGAAAGTAACCGAATGCGGCAAAGGGGCTGTCCCTTCGCCGCATTATTTTTCATCATCTGTTGAAACGCTTTAAATAGTTTGACGTTCTCACGCGTTTTTTGTTTCAAAAGCGTTAGGATGGGACTCATAGCGTGGGGCGTAATGGATGCCCCGCACACGATGGGAGGCTATCAATGGCTAATCGTTTCGTTCTCAATACCATCTCTTATCATGGTTCCGGCGCCATCAAGGAGATCCCCGGCGAGCTCCAGCGTCGCGGCTACAAGAAGATCTTCGTCTGCTCCGACCCCGATCTGGTCAAGTTTGGCGTTACCGCTAAGGTGACCGACGAGCTCGACGCCGCCGGCATCGCTTGGAGCCTCTACTCCGAGATCAAGCCCAACCCCACGATTCAGAACGTCAAGGACGGCGTCGAGGCCTTCAAGGCCGCCGAGGCTGACGCTATCGTGACCATCGGTGGCGGCTCCTCCATGGACACCGCCAAGGCCATCGGCATCATCATCAACAACCCCGAGTTCGCCGATGTCCGCAGCCTCGAGGGCGTTGCTCCCACTAAGAACCACGCCGTGTTCACCATCGCCGTGCCGACGACCGCCGGTACCGCTGCCGAGGTGACCATCAACTACGTCATCACCGACCCCGAGAAGGTCCGCAAGTTCGTGTGCGTCGACACCAACGACGCCCCCGAGGTCGCCGTCGTCGACCCCGACATGATGGCTTCCATGCCCGCCGGCCTGACCGCCTCCACCGGCATGGACGCTCTGACCCACGCCATCGAGGGCTATACCACCAAGGGCGCTTGGGAGCTCTCCGACATGTTCCACTTTGAGGCCATCAAGCTGATCAGCGAGAACCTACGCGACTCCGTTGCCGAGGCCAAGTCCGGCCAGCCCGGCTCCGGCCGCGAGGGCATGGCCCTTGGCCAGTATGTCGCCGGCATGGGCTTCTCCAATGTTGGCCTGGGCATCGACCACGCCATGGCTCACACCCTGTCCGCTCACTACGACACCCCGCACGGCGTCGCTTGCGCCATGCTGCTGCCGATCGCCATGGAGTTCAACAAGCCGGTTTGCGCCGAGCGTCTGGCCAAGGTTGCCGTCGCCATGGGCGTTGACACCACGGGCATGAGCACCGACGAGGCTGCCGACGCCGCTATCGCCGCCGTCAAGCAGCTTTCCGCCGACGTGAATATCCCGCACGTCTGCGAGGCCATGAAGGCTGACGAGATCGAGGTCCTGGCCAAGGACGCCATGGCCGACGCTTGTTTCCCGGGTAACCCGCGCGAGGCGACGCTCGACGACGTCATCGAGCTCTTCAAGAAGATCTGCCCGGTTGCCTAACCCAGTTTGGTGGTCCTTCGCCCGTAGGCGTATGGTCTTTTGACTTGCCGCTGGCCCCGCCGTGCTACGCATGGCGGGGCTTTTTGTGCTGCGTCGATGCCCTGAGACGGGCAAAACCAAGGTGTACTGCCCGCTACGGATAGGTGGTGCACTTCCCAGCGTGCATTTTTGGGAGTATTCAGCAAGCTCTTAAAAATGCATAACGTTTTGAATGGCCCGTAGTGGCCCGCAGGCGCCCATCGACAGCCATTGCGGGTGGGCTATCGATGAGTGGAGGGGGTTGTTACTGAGTTTCTGCTTTGCGACGACCCGCAACACTGCTGTAACCGCGTCGTTTTGTCGTTCGCGATGGGGTCGTTGGGGCCCACGATGCTGAATACTCCGTTTTTTGCACGGCCCAAGGTGGGGTACCCTGAGACGAAGCAAAAAGATTCCTCATTTCTATGCAGATACCGATAGGATTTATGCAAGATTGGGATCGTAAGCCGTGCTCGTGCGCAAAATCGGCGCGAGGACGTCTGGAGGTGGCTCGGCTCCCAGAGCCTTGCGCGTGCAGAACGGTTAAAATCGGGACTCGGTCTTAGTTTTGCTTGGAAGGATGCACATGGCTTCTGTAATCGATGCTTCTCTAGAGGAGACGCTCTCCTATATCGCGGGACAGCTTAAGACGCTGACTTCTATTGCTTCGCCGACGGGCTATACCCGTGCGGCGACTGATTATCTGATGGAGACGCTGCGCGATATGGGGTTTGGGCCTGAGCGTTCTAATAAGGGTAACGTGCTCGTTGAACTTGGTGGCGAGGGTGAGCCGCTCGTACTGGCGAGCCATGTCGATACCCTGGGCGCCATGGTGCGCTCCATTAAGGACAATGGCCGCCTGCGTCCCACGACGCTTGGTGGGCACCAGTGGTCTACGGCCGATGGCGAGAACTGCACTGTCTACACGCGTGACGGCAATGTGTACACGGGCGTGGTTCTCAATACCGAGCCTTCGGCGCACGTTGCCGACGAGCCGGTCAAGACCGTCGAGAAGAACATGGAGATCCTGCTCGACGAGAACGTCGACAGCAAGGACGATGTGCTCGAGCTGGGTATTCAGACCGGCGACATCATCGCTATGGATCCGCGTACCACGGTGACGGAGAGCGGCTACATTAAGAGCCGCTTCCTGGATGACAAGCTTTCGGCCGCCATTTTGCTGGGCTTGGCGCGTGCCGTCGCCGCTGGTGAGGTGACGCTTTCGCGTAAGGTTTCGCTGCTCTTTACCGTGTACGAGGAGGTGGGCCACGGCGGCGCCTTCGTGCCGGCCGACACGCGCGAGATGATCAGCGTTGACATGGGCTGCGTGGGCGACGACCTAGGCTGCACCGAGCACATGGTGTCGATCTGCGCCAAGGATTCGGGCGGTCCGTACAACTACGACCTGGTGACCACGCTGTCCAATATCGCGCGCGAGCTTGAGCTCGATTACGCTATCGACGTGTACCCGCATTACGGCTCGGACGTTGAGGCCACGCTTTCCGCCGGCTACGACATCCGTCACGGCCTGATCGGCCCCGGCGTGTACGCGAGCCACAACTACGAGCGCAGCCACATGGACGGCGTGCGCAACACCTACGAGCTCGTCCGCGCCTACGTACAGCGCTAACGATGCAGCGGCCTCGGCTGATACGGCAGTACCGACCGAGGCCGTCCTCTCTAAGTCGCGGTGAAATAGGGACTGTTTGGCGGTTTTAAACGCTTAAACAGTCCCTATTTCACCGCAATTTATGAAGGGGATGGGGCTACTTAAGTGCGCCGGTCACCGTGCCGCCGCCGAGGACGATGTCGCCGTGGTAGACTACAACGGCCTGGCCGGGGGCGATGGCTCGCTGCGGCTCGTCAAAAGTCAGCAGCATTTGCCCGTCTTCGCCGCGCGTAAGGGTCGCTGCTTGGTCTTTCTGACGGTAACGGTACTTGGCGCCCACGCGAATGCCGCCGGCATCGAGTTCTGCCTCCATGCGGTCGGCAGGGGCGCTCCAGATCCAGTCGTCGGCCGTGAGTGCTGTGGCCGTTAGGTCCTCGGCCTCGCCCAGATGCACGGTGTTGTTGGCGGCATCGACGCCCGTCACATACACGGGATGCGCCATCGCGACGCCCAAGCCCTTGCGCTGGCCGATGGTATAGCGCAACGCGCCGTTATGGCGTCCGACCACGCTGCCGTCGCGCCACACAATGTCGCCCGGTGCAGCGGGATGTCCGCAGCGGCGCTCGATATAGCCCGCGTAGTCGCCGTCTGGAATAAAGCAGATGTCCTCGCTTTCGGCCTTTTGGGCGTTGGTAAAGCCCTGCTCGGCGGCTATGCGGCGCACGTTGCGCTCTTTGTCTAGGCCCGCCAGCGGAAAGATCGTGTGCGCCAGGCGCTCCTGCGTAAGCGAATACAAAAAGTAGCTCTGGTCCTTTTTGGAATCTTCGCCGCGATGTAGCTGCCAGGTGCCGTCTGCCGCCTGGCTTGTTTTGGCGTAATGTCCCGTTGCGATGTAGTCGCAGCCCATGTCCAGCGCCGCATCGAGCAGCGCGCCAAACTTAATGTGGCGGTTGCAGATAATGCACGGGTTGGGCGTCAGTCCCTCCTGGTAGGCGTTCACAAAGCGCTCGATAACGTTGCGGTCGAACGTCTGCTGCAGGTCGAGCACATGATGGGGGATCCCCAGACGCTCGGCGACGGCCTTTGCGTCGGCGATGTCGCGGTCGACCTTACTCATGCCCGTGATGGGATCGGGTGCGGGGCAGGTGAGGCGCATGGTGGCGCCGACGCATTCGTAGCCCTGGCTTTTGAGCAGGTACGCGGTCACGCTGGAATCGACGCCGCCGCTCATGGCGACGAGCACGCGCTTGTTGTGCATGGGGAGGTTCTCCTTGGTGGCATGTGGCCAAAAAAGAAAAGCGGCGCGGGAGGCTGGTTCCGCGCCGCAGACATTGTAGCAAGTTCGGACGTCTCGTGGGACACCCTAACGAGATGAGCTCAGGCCGCCAGAAGAGAGGGTAGACCGGCGTGCCTTGGGCCTATCGACAAGTGACGGGCCCTTAGTCCTGGAACAGTGCCGTGGACAGGTAGCGCTCGCCGGTGTCGGCAAGCAGGGCCACGATGGTCTTACCCTCGTTCTCGGGACGCTTGGCCAGTTGCAGTGCGGCCCACACGGCGGCACCGGACGAAATGCCCACGAGCACGCCCTCCTTGTGGCCCACGGCGCGGCCGGTGGCAAAGGCGTCGTCGTTCTCGACGGGGATGATCTCGTCGTAGACCTGGGTGTCGAGGACGTCGGGCACAAAGCCGGCGCCGATGCCCTGGATCTTGTGCGGACCAGCCTGGCCCTTAGAGAGCACCGGGGAGGTGGCGGGCTCGACGGCGACGACCTTAATCTCGGGGTTCTGCTCCTTGAGGAACTCGCCCACGCCGGTCACGGTACCACCGGTGCCAACGCCGGCGACGAAGATGTCGACCTGACCGTCGGTGTCGTCCCAGATCTCGGGGCCGGTCGTGGTCTTGTGAATGGCCGGGTTGGCGGGATTCACAAACTGGCCGGCGATGATGCTGTTGGGAGTCTCCTTCTGCAGCTCCTCGGCCTTGGCGATAGCGCCCTTCATGCCCTTGGAGCCGTCGGTGAGCACGAGCTGCGCACCGTATGCCTGCATCAGCTTGCGGCGCTCGACGGACATGGTCTCGGGCATGGTGATGATCACCTTGTAGCCGCGAGCCGCCGCCACCGAGGCGATGCCGACGCCGGTGTTGCCGCTCGTGGGCTCGATGATGGTGTAGTCGCCGCCGCGCACGAGCTTGCCTGCCTTCTCGGCCTCGTCAATCATGTTCTTGGCGACGCGGTCTTTAACGGATCCGGCGGGGTTGAAGTATTCCAGTTTGACGAGCACGCGAGCCTTGAGGTCCTCGTCGCCCTCAAAGTGGGTGAGCTCCAGAAGCGGGGTGTGGCCGATAAGCTGATCGATGGACGTGTAAACCTTGCTCATGGTGAACCTCCAAAGTGTTCAAATGACTGGATACCGTGTGGTTTTACGGTGTGTGTAGCAGCGAAACCCACAAACCTTATGGGTTGTTCGTTTTGCTGTTGGCAAGCATAGTAGACAGTAAAGCCTAGTAATGCAATAGGAAATAGAAGATTATTACGAGTCGATTAACCATCTTGACCGGAACGGGTATTTTCAAAACCAATATTTCGGCTAGAATTTCTACGGACTAAATGACCGAAAGGCAGCACTATACATGTTGGTTTCTACTAAGGGCAGATATGCCCTGCGCGTTATGGTCGATCTGGCCGAGCACCAGGCAGCCGGTCGCATCCCACTCAAAGAGATCGCGGCGCGACAGGGGATTTCCGAGAAATATCTCGAGAACATTTTGGCTACGCTCGTGCGCGCCAACATGCTCTCGGGCATGCGCGGCAAGGGCGGCGGCTATGTGCTCACGCGCCCGCCCGAGCAATACACGGTGGGCGAGATCTTGCGCCTGACCGAGGGCAGTCTGGCGCCGGTCGCCTGCCTGGATGGCGACTGCAAGGGCTGCTCGCGTTCGGATGAGTGCCCCACGCTCGACGTGTGGAAGAACCTGGACAAGCTCATCAACGACTACCTCGACGGTGTGACGCTCGATCAACTTGTCGCTCCCAACCATGGCTACGACTACGTCATCTAACCCACACCTGCATTTGGGGACGGGGTGGAAATGGTAGATTTTCTCGCCCTTTGAGACTTGGCAAATAAGAAGGCCGCCCATTTTTGCGATGGGCGGCCTTCGTTTTGGGCTGTTGAGACGGGCACGGCCGGAATGGCCGTTTTAGTCCTCGGCGATGCTGTCGAGGATGCTGCGCGTGATGGATACCAGGATACTGCCCATAAAGGCCGATCCAAAGCTGGCGATGGAGATGCCCGCGCCCAGCAGATTGACCGACAGGTAGCTGGCCAGCTCGAGCATAAAGCTGTTGACTACGAGCTGAAAAACACCAAGCGTAATAATAGTGAGCGGCAGTGAGATGACGGTCAGGAACGGTTTGACGAACGAATCGACAATGTTCAGGAACAGTCCCACAAAGGCAAAGCAGACCCAGGTCTCGGCAAAGCCGAAGGGTTGGATACCGGGGACGAGGAACGTGGCGATCGCGATGGCGATCGAGGTGAAGAGCCAGTTAAGCATAAAGCGCATGGCGTGAATCCTTTCTTGCGCCGGGATTGCTGGCGTCGCGTGAAGCGGCTTACGGCGGCGACCTGGATGGTTGCGCGGGCGCGCCGCGGTGTTTGGGCGCCCATTGTCTCAAATATTCGTGGAGCTTACGTGCGCATATGGTTTCTAAACGGCGTTCGTCCTGAAAAACGCGCCGCTGGCAGAGAGTCTTGTCGCTTTAGTTTGGTGGTGTGCTACACTGCTACGGGCAAAAGCCACAGGCGTTGCCCTATTGCATAGAACGGGTGAACGATGCCCGATGTCAGTATCAACTTCGATGCCTTTTGGCGGGTTTGGCGGTGATCGATGAATATCGAGAACATGTTTGACAAGCCTGATGTCAAGCAGCTGGTCCACGCATTTAGCCTTTTGGACGACGAGAAGGATATCCAAGCGTTTTTGACCGATATCTGCACGCCGCGCGAGATTTGCGACCTTTCTCAGCGTTTGCAGGTTGCGCGCTATTTGGACGAGGGCGAGCCTTATGTTGAGGTTCAGGCCCGTACCGGCGCTTCGTCCACCACGGTGAGCCGCGTTTCAAAGGCGCTGAACGGCGAGTACGGTGGCTACCGCAAGATCCTCATTAAGTTGGAGGATGGCGAGTAGGCCAGCGACAACATTGAATTACGAAGAACCGTCCCTCCGGGGGCGGTTTTTATATGCCTGCAATCGGCTGGTGCGTTGGGTTCAGGTTGCTTTGTACCAAAAGATGGAACTGCGGTGGCAATGTGTCCGCTTGGGCGGGTAGGATGGATGCATTGATTATTGCGAACGGTTTGAGCGGAGGACCATGCCTGTTCGAATCTATACCACCAATGCCGGCACGGATTTGAGCGATGCCGAGTCGGCGCTGCTTGCCGACCTTATTGCCCGTCACGGGCGTGCCGTGTTGCTGGCACCAACGTTTGCCGAGCTCGATCTGTGCCGTCATGATGCGGCGGAAGCCGGCATTTCGCTGGGTATCGACTACAAGACACCCGCATCGTGGCTTCGCTCGCTTTGGGAGCTTTTGGGCGACGGGCGCGGTTTCGTCGACAACCTGCAACGTCAGATGCTGTTTTCGGATATGATTGCCCGCCGCGACGATGCCGACCTGCAGCCGCTTTCGCGTAGCCAGGGCACGGTGCGCATGCTCGCGCGCATGGCCCGCGATGTGCTGCCGGGTGTGGCGGGGACGACGGCCGAGCGATGCGGTGGCAACAATTGCCAGCCTGAGCCAAAAAGCGATGCCGAGGCTCGTGTGTTTGAGCTTTTGCGTGCCTACGCGGGCGGTTTGGACCGTCGAGATATGGTCGAGCCCTGCGAGGCAGCCGACATTATGGCCGGTGCCCTGGCCGATAGCCTGCCGGCGTGCGCCCGCGCCGTATGCGTGCGCGGTACCACGTCGTTTACGCACGGTCTACTCGAGCTGCTGTCTGCCGTGGCGAACAATGGGGGAGAGGTCGTCGTGCTGCTTGCCCGCGAGCAGGCGGCGATGCGCGAGGAGCTTGCCACGGCATTTGATGCCCGCGGTGTGCTGTTTGAGATCGCGCCGCTGGGGGAGGACGCCGTCGCGTCTGATGTCGCTTGCGGGGCCGCCGCTCAGCCTGCCTTTATTGAGGTCGCCGGCCCCCATGCCCGTGCTCATGTCTATGCGGACGCCATCGATAAGTTGGTGAAAGCGCACAAGGAGTCCAAGGCCGATAAAGCTACTGCAACGCCCGCCGACCCCGTGCGCGTGCTCGTCGTTTCTGCCCGGGCACCCCAGCTGTTCGGCGAGCTCGCCGCCCGTTTGGCGGCGCGTCACATTGCGGCCGAGACGACTGAGTTCACGGCGTTTTCCCAGTCCATCGCGGGCAGGCAGTTTACGGCGCTCGCCAACCTGATCGAGCGTATGAAAGCCGCCGACGAGGGCACCGCTTCCAAGACTGAGTGGTGGCCCGCGCCGGAGCTTACCGACTGGATCTACAGTCCGCTTTCGGGCGCTGATGCCGTCAATGCCCGTACCTTCGATAAGAATATGCGTCTCTCGCGCAGCAAGACTACCGCGGGCGTCAAGAGCCTGCTGCAGAGCGTTCAGGGCCAGGTGAGGGGCGCGCGCAAGGCGACGAGCGACGATAACTGGTTTAAGAACGTACCGTGTGTGGTCTCGGACGTGTTCCAGGCGCTGTGGCGTGACAAGCCCGTGACGGCGCTTAAGGCCATGCTTGCCGTTGCCGAGGCGTTGCCCGATCGCGCTCTAGGCGGCCTTGACGGCCAGGCCCGTCGCCAGGCAGAGACGGCTTTGCTGCGCCATGCCATCGACATCCTTATGAACGATGCTCGCGCGCTCGACGTGTCGCAGGCCGCGACCGTGCCGGTTCTCGACGGCGTTCGAACCAAGGTGGACAAGCGCAGTACCGCCTACGATTACGAGACCTACGAGGTCGATCGCACACCACGAGCACAAGTGCGCTTCGCGTCGCTTGCCGATGCGTCGGTTCTTCGCCCTGGCAGCTACGATGCCGTGCTGTTTGCCGATGTCGACCTGGACAGCTATCCGCTTTCGCACGAAGAGGGCCCGCTTGCCACGTTGACAGCCGAGCTGCGCCGCGACGGCGTGTCTTTGGAGCCCGCTGCCCTGCTGCGCGTGCGCTTTGGCCGTGCGATGCAGGCGGCGAGCGGTCCGGTCGCGCTCGCCCGTGTGACGCACGATCGCCAGGCACGCGAGTGCTACCCGGCAGCCGTATGGACCGAGCTGTGGGCACATGCCGAGGCCGCTGGCGCTGCCAAGCCCATGCGCGTGGGCGAGGGCGATATCATCGCCGACTTTGATCCCGCGGCAGGTGAAGGTCTTAGGCGCGAGCGCGTGACCTGCGAAGCTCCTCAGCATCTGAGCGATGAAGCCATTCCGTATTTGGTCCTGTGCCGTCGCGATGGCGAGGGTGAGGACGCGCCGCTTGTGCCGCGTCTGACGTCCGCCTCGCAGATCGAGGCCTATTCCACCTGCCCGCTGTGCTGGTTCGTCTCGTATCGCGTGAAGCCCCAGTCGATCGACGCGGGCTTTGGCAACATGGAGAAGGGCAACTTTGTCCACGACGTGCTGGAGCACTTGCATGCGTGTCTTCCGCAGAAGGGCATGGAGCGCGTGACGCCCGAGAATCTGCCGCGCGCACAGGAGCTGCTGCGCGAGGTCTTTACCGATACCTTGGCCGAGCATGCGGGCAAGCGTGGCAACGAGGGCCCGCTGGTGCCGCTCTCCCCGGTGGAGGAGCGTCAGGTGGCCGAGATCTTGCCGCAGCTGGAGGGCGTCCTTGCCTACGAGTCCGAGGCGCTGACTCCTTTTGCTCCGCGCTACCTGGAGTTTGCCTTTAACGATCTTAACGTTGAGTATGCCGGTTGGCCGCTCGGCGGGCGCATCGACCGCGTAGATGTGGATGCCGAGAATCGCGCCGTGGTAATCGACTACAAGCATCGCACGGGCGTTGAGGAGTTTAAGCTCGCCGACCCTACGGTGCGCGACGAGGAATCGGGCACGGCGCCCATCGACGACCCGCGCTGGCTGCCACCCCATACCCAGACACTCATCTACGCGCAGGCCATGCGTCGGGCGCTGGGCCTAGATACCCGTGCTGCGCTCTATTTCTCGACCAAGGGCGGCAAGCCCGCGCTGCGCGGCGCGGCGAGTGCCGAGTTGCTCGAGGAAGAGCGTGGTGACGGTCGCATCCCGGGCCTCAAGAAGGGCTTCCCGGGCGAGGGCGGCAGCATGGACTTCGATGCCCTGCTCGACCGCGTGGAGACCGGCATTGCCGAGCGCCTGCGCGAGCTCGAGGCAGGTGACGTCGCCGCTGTCGACCCGACATCGGCGCAAGCCGCGCATGCGCGCTGTTCGTATAACCACCAAGGAACGTTTGTAAGGAGGGACGTGTAGACCATGGATCTTTCGACTTTGATGCCGCAACAGCTGCAGATTGTCAAAACGCTCGACCGTCCGCTATTTGTCTCGGCGGGCGCCGGTTCGGGCAAGACCTTTACCCTTACGCGCCGCATCGTCTACGCGCTCTCGCCCGAATCCGGTCCGTTCGTTGAACATCTGGATCAGGTGCTCGCTATTACCTTTACCAAAGATGCCGCGGCCGAGATTCGCGACCGCGTGCGCCGTGCGCTTATCGACGAGGGCATGGACGAGGAAGCGCTGACCGTCGACGACGCGTGGATTTCGACCATTCACGGCATGTGCTCGCGTATCCTGCGCGCGCATGCGCTGGAGCTGGGCATCGACCCCGAGTTCACGGTGCTCACCGATACCGACGAGCTTATGGACCAGGCTGTTGAGCATGTGCTGGCCCGCGCGACGGCGCCCGATGCCGCCCCCGAGCTCGCGGCATCGCTCAAGGCCCTCTATGCCTGGTATCCCATGGCGGGCGAGGGCGGTTCCTTTGGCACCGGCACGACCATCAAGGGCCTGGTGCGCGAGCTGCTGGAGCTCTCGAGCCAGTTGCCGGGCGGCATGGACGACGTGCGCGTGGCACGCGGCCAGGCCGATACCTCGGCACTCGCCGATGCCTATCGATCGGCGTTGGGTGCAAGCAAGGCGGCGACCGAGAAGGCACAGATGGCGCTCGATGCCATCGACGCGTTCGAGGCGAGTGGCAAGACCATGGCCGATGCGGCGCGACTCATGATGTCGTGCGCCATGCCGCGCGCGAGCAAGGCGTTCCCCAAGGAGCAGGTCGAGCTGCTCAAGGCCGAGGCCGCCGATGCGTTTATCAATATCGTGCTTGCCTGCGGTGGCCCGGCGCTCGATGCGCTGGTGGGCCTGGCCCGTTCCGTGGAGGCTGAGTATCGCGCGCTGAAGGCTGCCCAGTCCGCTCTCGATAATAACGACCTGCTGCGTATGGCTTACGAGGCCCTGCGCGATTACCCTGCCATCCGTGCTGCGTACGAGGGCCGCTTTAAGATGGTCATGATCGATGAGTTTCAGGATACCGACCAGATGCAGGTCGATCTGATACGCTACCTGACGGGTGCGGGGGAGCGCGCGCTGTGCACCGTAGGCGATGCACAGCAGTCCATCTATCGCTTCCGTGGCGCCGAGGTCGAGGTGTTTCGCCGCCAGGAGCGCAAGGTGGGCTCCTCTGCTGCGCCCGAGACGGCTGTCGCATCCGATGCCCCCGCTGGCGAGCTCGTCAAACTCGTGCGCAACTTCCGCAGCCACGACGAGGTGCTGCGCTACGTAGCACGCGTCTTTGACGGCAACACCGGTGGTTTGATGCAGGGGTTCTTGGATCTTGAACCGAGCGACAAACGCGAGGACAAGCTCAAGGCGAAGGCTTCGCGCCGCCAGGCGCTGTTCGTTGCCGGTGGCAGCACCCAGGAGCGAACGCAGGCGAAAGCTCGTGCGATTGCGGAGCGGTTCCAAGCGCTCGTCAAAGCGGGCCAGCCCCAGGGCGGCATGGTACTGCTGCTGGGCCGCATGACCAACGCCGACGTCTACGCCCAGGCCTTCCGCGATCAGGGGCTCGACTGCGTCATCGCGGGCGGCTCGGTCTTTGCCCAAGCAGCCGAGGTGCAGACGGTGCGCGCCCTGGTTTGTGCGCTCGCCAATCCGGCCGATACGGCGCAGGGCCTTATGCCGCTGCTCGCCTCGCCGATGTTTGCGCTCGGCGCCCAGGAGTTCCTGGCGCTGGCGACCAAGCTCGATGGCGAGACGGGGGAGACCTCGCGCCGGAATATCGACATGGGCATCATGAGCGATTCCGATGTGCCGGGCTTGCAGGGCTTGCCGCTTGTGACGCGTGCCCGCGAGGTGCTGCGCTACGCACTGCGTCGCGTGGGGCGTGATTCGTTCGCCGCCATCGCGCGCGACGCGGTCAATGCCTCCGGCTGGTTCGTGCGCCTGGCGCAGCGCGGCCCCGAGGGCAAGGCCATCGCCGCCAACGTGCTCAAGGCGCTCGACGCCGTGGCCGAGGAGGAGGCCGAGTTCGGCAACTCGCCGCGTTCCATCGCGCTGGCCTTCGACCGCTTCTTGGCGGGCAAGGAGGCCCCGGGTGCCCTCAACGAGGAGGGCGACGGCGCGGTGCGCATCATGACCGTGCATGCGTCCAAGGGTCTGGAGTATCCGGTCGTAGCGGTTGCCGAGTGTTTTGGCGTGCGCAAGCCGTCCGGTGCGGCTCAGATGGGGCGTGTCGAGGGCGGAGCGCAGGTCGTGGCACTGCCAGCTCGTTTTGATGGCGTTAAGCTTGCCGATGGGACCTTTGTGAAGGGCGATGACGTCAAAAAGCAGTTTGAGCATGCGTTTAAGGGCAAGGGCACGTCGCTGTGGCTGCCGCCGGAGCTCATGGAGGACGTCTGTGCGACGGGTTCTCCCGCCGAGGCATTTGCTCGCCTGCGCAACGACGACCTGCAGCTTTCGCTCGAGGAGCGGGCTCGTCTGCTCTATGTCGCCATGACGCGAGCGCGTGAGCTGGTCATTCTGGCGATGGATGCCGGCGTGAGCCGCGGCAAGGTGACGGCGCCGACCTTTGATGTCGAGACCGATCTGACCTACGATGTGCTGCGCCGTATTTTGCCGACCGATGCTCTGGATATGCCGCAGCTCGATGCCGACCGCTTGGTGTTCGACAACTCCCAGCTGGGCGACTACGAGCTCATTTCGCTCGCGGGCTTTACCTTTGGCGAGCAGACGTTTGAGGCCAACGCTTCGCTGGATGCCGAGGGCAGGCTTGTTCGTGGCGATGCCGATACGGATGCTGCCGACGATTTGGCCAGTACAATCGTCCCCGGTCCTGTCGACCCCAAGCCCGATTCGTTCGAGCTTGTGTATCCCCAGGCAGTGGACGTGCGCATGGGCATCTGTCCGTATCCGATGCGTGACTCGTATAGCTACTCGTCAATCGCCGCGGCACTCCATGCCGAGACGGAAGACCGTGCCGCCGAGGCTCGTGTTCCCATGGACGAGGCCGGCGATGATGCGGAGTCGGATGGTTCCGAGATGACGGACGCAGACGTGGCCGCTGTCGAGCCCGCCGGCAATCCCATGGCGCTGGGCTCGGCCTTCCACGCCGCCTGCCAGTGGCTCATCGAGATGGGTGCCGATGCGCTGCCCGCTGAGCGTGCCGACGCCCTGGCTCGCCTGTGGCACCTGACGCCAGAACAGCGCGAGCGCTTCGATGTCGCTCTGGAGCGCTGGCTCAAGTCGTCGGTTCGTGCCGAGCTGTTCGCGTGGCCGTGCGTTCGCGCCGAGGTGCCGTTCTTCTCGCTGGGCTGCGAGGACGAGGACATCGCCCGCTACGGTGCATATGCCGAAGGCGCCATCGACGCTTTGGCGACCGACCCGGCCGATCCGTCACGCGCACTGGTCATCGATTACAAGACGGGTGGCACGCCGGATGAGACGCCGGACCAGCTGCTCGAGAAGCACGCCCTGCAGGCGCGCGTCTACGCCGACGTGTTGCACAAGGCGGGCTTTGAGACGGTGACGGTCAAGTTCGTTCGCGTGGAGCAGGCGAATCCAGCCATCTTCGTCGAACCCGCCGAACCTCAAGTAGTCATCTACAATCTCTAGCCCTCAGATAACTTGCGGTGGAATGCGGACTGTTTTGGCCAAAAAAGCCGCCAAACAGTCCGCATTTCACCGCAACTGCAAGAGGAGCCGTGTTGGTTTGGCTAGGTTCGGGTGCTGTCCGTGCCGTGGGGTAAAATCGTTCAGTCAGAACACGAACCCGCATCGGAGCTCATCACATGGCATTCGTCCATCTGCACAACCACACTGTCTTTTCCATGCTCGACGGCGCAACCCGTATCCAGGATATGGTCAACCGTGCCGTTGAGCTGGGCATGCCCGCCGTGGCCATTACCGACCACGGCTACATGTATGGCGTGCCCGATCTGGCGCTGGCCTGCGACGCCGTCAACCACAACACGCCCGAGTACAAAACCTGGAGCCACGACAAGGCCTTCTTGGAAAAGGACCGCCGCGACGAGCTGGTGGAGCCCGACCCCGAGGCAAACCCGCGTGAGCATGCCCAGTACGTCAAAGACATGGCCATGTGGGACGAGAAGGGCAACATCGACGAGCTCAAGCCGCCCCTGGTCATCAAGCCCATCTTTGGCTGCGAGGTCTACTTTACGCCGGACGAGACCCTTGCCCGCGACCACAAGCCCGAGCTCTACCATATGATCCTCCTGGCCAAAGACCAGGAAGGCTACGTCAACCTGATGCAGACGGTCTCCGAGGCCGCCGTGCAGGGCTTTTACTACAAGCCGCGCGTGACGCTCGACAACCTGCGCCGCCATGCCAAGGGCATGATCTGCACGAGCGCCTGTATCGCGGGCATCATCCCCAAATACATCGACCGCGGCGACATGGAAGGCGCCATCAAGTGGGCCGAGACCTTCCGTGATACCTTCGAGCCCGGCGACTTCTACATCGAGATCCAGGAACACGGCATCACCACCGACAACGGCCTGACTGACGAGCAGATGGACCGCACGCTCATCGACATCGCCAAACAGGTGGGCGTCAAGGTCATCGCCACCAACGACTTCCACTACCTGCGCCGCGAGGATGCGCCCGTGCAGGACGTCATCATGTGTATTGGCATGAACGCCAAGGTCGACGACCCCAACCGCATGCGCATGACCGGCTCGGAGTTTTACATGAAGACCGAGGAGGAGATGCGGGCGATGTTCCCGTATTGCCCCGAGGCCTGCGACAACACGCTCGAGATCGCCGACAAGTGCTACGTTGAGCTGGACTGGGACTCCATCATCCTGCCGCGCTTCCCGTTGCTCGATCCCGGCGAGACGCATGAGAGCCAGTTCCGCCGCGAGTGCGAGAAAGGTCTGCGCCAGCACTATGGTGACGACTGGGCCACACGCGAGATCGGTGGCGTCAACATCAAAGAACGCTTTGAGTACGAATACAAGGTCATCTGCGACAAGGGCTTTGCCGCCTACTTTTTGATCGTTGCCGAGTACGTGCAATGGGCCAAGGACAACGGCATCGGCGTCGGCCCCGGCCGTGGCTCGGCCGCCGGCGCTATCGTCGCCTACGCCATGAACATCACCGCGTTCGACCCGCTCGAGAACGGCCTGATGTTCGAGAGGTTCCTGTCCCCGCAGCGTACCGAGATGCCCGATATCGATATGGACTTCGACGATGAGCGGCGCCTCGAGGTCGTGGAGCACGTTCGCCAGCTCTACGGCCCCGAGAAGGTCACCCACGTCATCACCTACTCGACCATTAAGGCCAAGCAGGCCATCAACGACGCCGCGCGCGTGCTGGACTATCCGGTCTACATGGGCCAGCGCCTGTCCAAGATGGTCTCGAGCGACCCCAAGGTCAAGCTCAAGCAGGTGCTCGAAAAGCAACCCGGCAAAGAGGATCTGTTTAACCCCGATTTTGCCGAGGCCTATAAAAAGGACGACGACGCTCGCCGCATCATCGACACGGCGCTCTCGATCGAGGGCCTCACTCGTGGCGAGGGCGTGCACGCGTGCGCCGTTTTGATCTGCCGTGACCCCGTCAACGAGCACGTGCCCACCAAGCTCGATACCAAGGGCGGCGTCGAGATTACCCAGTACGAGGGCCATACCGTTGCCGACATGGGCCTGCTCAAGATGGACTTCCTGGGCCTGCGCACGCTGACGGTTATCTCCAAGGCCAAGGCCAACATCAAAAAGAACTTCGGCATCGACATCAAAGAGGAAGAGATCCCCTTTGACGATCCCGAGATCTTTAAGCTCATGGGCTCCGGCCACACCGCCGGCGTCTTCCAGGTCGAGTCCGCCGGCATGACGGCCACGATCAAGAACATGAAGCCCACCGAGTACAAACACGTCGTAGCATTGATCGCCCTGTACCGCCCGGGCCCGTTGGGCGCCGGCATGGTCTCGTCCTACATCAACCGTATGAATGGTAAGGAGCCGGCGGTCTCCTACGACGACCGCCTGGACGACATCCTGGGCGAAACCTACGGCACCATGGTCTACCAGGAGCAGGTTATGCTCATCTCCGTCGAGATGTGCGGCTTCTCCAAGGGCGAATCGGACTCGCGTATCCGTAAGCCCGTGGCTAAAAAGAAGATCAAACTGCTCACGTCAACGGTGCTCCACTGGGAGGATGGCTCGGACGAGACCACCTACGACCACTGGATGAACGGCGCCATCAAGAACAACTACACGCGCGAGGTCGCCCAGAAGATTTGGGACGATGTTCTCGAGTTCGCGTCCTACGCCTTTAACAAGTCGCACTCCGCCGGCTACGCCATCCTGGTTATGCAGACGGCGTGGCTCAAGGCGCATTATCCGCACGAGTACATGGCGGCCGTTCTGACGTCCTATACGGGCAAGACCGACAAGATCGTGCATTACGTCTCGGCGTGCCGTCACGACGGCATCCCCGTGCTTTCGCCAGATGTCAACGAGTCCGGTACCGAGTTCACGGCTACCAAGGAAGGCGTGCGCTTTGGTTTGGCTGGCATCCGCGGCGTGGGCACCGGCGTGGCGCAGGCGATTATCGCCGAGCGCGAGGCGGGCGGTCCGTTTAAGACGCTGCACGACTTTGTCGAGCGCGTGGACTCGAGCCAGGCCAACCGCCGTGTGATCGAATCGCTCATCAAGGCAGGCGCCTTCGACTCCACGGGGTATCCGCGTCGCCAGATGATGCACTTTGTGGATAAGAACAACCCTGAGAACATCATCGATGCCGCGGTAAAGCGCCAGAAGGACCGCGCGAGCGGCCAGACGTCGTTCTTCGACATGTTTGGCGACGTTGAGGGCTCGGGCTTTGAGGTGAGCGTGCCCGATCCGGACGGCCAGGAGTGGGACCGCCACCTTAAGCTGAGCCAGGAGAAGGAGGTTCTGGGCATCTATGTCTCGGACCACCCGCTGCGCCCGTTTGAGTATGCACTAGCCAAGGCACGCGACTTCTCGTTCTCGCAGATCGACACTGGCTACGAAGTTCAGAATCCTACGGGCGGTACCATCAACCAGGAGATTCCCGAGGGCAAGGCGCTGTGGTGGGCCGGCATGGTCTCGAGCGTGTCCAAGCGCGTGACCAAAAACGGCGACCCCATGGGCATCGTGCAGCTCGAGGACATGGAAGGCGAGGCCACGGTCGTGGTGTTCCCCAAGACCTACAAGGAGGCCGAGGGGTACCTGTACGGCGAGGTCGATCCCGAGACCGGTGCGCAGCTGTCCGATGCGTTTGTGCGCATTAAGGGCAAGCTCGAGCGTTCGGACCGCGGCGACCAGATCATCGCGCAGGAGATCGTGCCGCTTGAGCTTAACGAGGAGAACAACAAGCCCAAGGTGTTTGAGGTCATGGTGCCCAACAGCCGCTTTAGCCAGGGCAATATGGCGCGTCTTGCCACGGTGCTTACCGCCAACCCGGGCGGCGACCGCGTGGAGATCTTTATCGAGCAGGTGGACGGGCGCGTACTGCGTGCCGAGGTACCGGCCAAGGTCAACGCACGCTCGATTCCGCTGCTGGCCGAGGCCAAGGCCATCGTGGGTAACCAGGGCAGAGTGACGGTTATCTAAAATGATTTTGCCGGGGTAGCTAATTTGGGACGGGGCTATTTTAGCTACCCTTTGACTGACGGCGAATAAGCCGGGGTCGGAATACATCTCAACCGACATATGAGGGGTAGCTAAAATAGCCCCGTCCCAAATTAGCTACCCTGTGTGGATTGGAGGAAGTGATGGCGCAGGGGACGTTTGTGCAGGCGCTCCGGAAAGAGGCGGCGCTGAGCGGCACCTTTATGAAGGGGCGTTCGCTCATGCTCAACGGCGCCGTGCTGTCGATCGAGGACAGCGGCTCGCGCTTCTCCAAAAACGTGACGGTTGAGGGTGCAGTGCGCGGCTCGCGCGGCGACCTGTACAAGACGCACGTGGCGCTCGACATGGACGAGCACGAGGTGATCGACTACGACTGCGATTGCCCCGCTGCCTATCGCTACCCCGGCATGTGCAAGCACGCCATCGCCACGGCGCTTGCGTATCTGGACGCAAGCGGCATTGAGCCCGTCGAGGGCCTGCGCACGCCGGTCCGCACGTTTACGGCGGCGCCTAAGCAAGCCGCGCGTCCTGCGTCTGCCGCACCGGCGGTCAACCCTAACTTTCCCTTCCCGGCGCCCGTCCCCACGAGCCCGAGCCTCATGAAGGCGCTCTCCGATCTTTCGGACGCGCGCATGGATGAGTTGGCGGGCATGCGCCGCAAGCTCGCCGGCACTGTCGACCCCGATGCCCCCAAGGCGGTGTTGGAGCCCTCGCTGGTACCGTACTACAATCCGCTGTTTGCCGACCGCTTTAGCTGGGCGCTCGAGCTTCGCATCCGCTGCGGCTCGGTGTCCTACGTGGTCAAGGACATCGACGGCATGGCCGCCGCCTACGTGCGCGGCGGCACGTTCTCGTACGGCAAAAAGCTCACATTCCTCCATACACCTGAGGCCTTCGACGAGGTTTCGGTGCGTCTACTCGACCTTGTTGTGGCAACGGTTGTGTATCTGAGCGACATCACAAGTTCGCGTTCGGCGTCGTACGATTTTGCACGCAGCGGCTTTGTCGCCGAGCGCCAGCTGCCGCTGTCCGAGCATGACATCGTATACATGCTGGACCTGCTGCGTGGCCGGACCATTTCCTTTGAGCCCGCCTGGTCGCGGGGAACGACGACGCATCGTTCCTACGAGGTGGCGGTTGAGTTGTTGCCGGTGGGGGAGGACGAGGCCTCGGCAAAACAACCGCCACTCCTTGCCGCCAAGATCGCGCCGGCGGCCGGTGGCAGCTACGACCTGCGCCTGCCGGCCGATACGTACTGCTTTGTCGCAGGCGACGCGGCCTATCTGGTCGACACGCACCGCGCGCGCCGCGCCGATGCAGCGTTTGCTCAGCATGCCGCACCGTTTCTGTCGCGTCTGCTGCCTTGTCGCACGCCGGTCCATATCGCCGCCGAACAGGTGGGCGAATTCTGCCGCATGGCACTGCCCGTGCTGCGCGAATACACTGACCTCACCGCTCCCGCCGTGCTCGACACCGTGGCGCCCGAGCCGAGCTTTGCCATGGCAATCGGTGTCGACGACGGGCTCGTGACCTGCAAGATTACGGTTGCCTACGGTGATTGGTCGGCAGATCTCTTTAGCCTGGGTGCTCCGGGAAGCCCCTTCGAAGAACAGCGCCCGGGCGTGCCGCCGCGCGACGAGATAGCAGAGTTTCGCGTTATGGACACGGCGGCCCTGTATTTCGACTTTTACGAGGGCGGCCTGGCGTTTGAGGAGCGCGACGACGAGAGCCTGTTCTGCTTGCTGACCGAGGGCCTGTCCGCCCTGTCCGAGCTGGGTGAGGTCATGCTCAGCGACCGTCTGCGCCAGATCTCGGTCCGCCCTGCGCCCAAGCTTTCGGTGCGTGCGACCGTCAAGAGCAATCTGCTCGATGTCGAGCTGGGTGCGAGCGGGCTTTCGGCCGCGGACCTTGCCGTCTATCTCGATTCGTACAAGCGTCACCAGACGTTTGCGCGTCTCACGTCCGGCGACATCATTCGCCTGGACGAGGGCGCCCGAGCCGCGTTTGGCCTCGCCGAGGACCTGGGTGTCGATGCCGTCGACCTGCTCGACGGCGTGTCGCTTCCCGCGTCGAGTACCCTATTCGTCGATAGCATGCTCGCGCGCACGCCCGCGCTCGAGGCCGATCGTGACGCCGCGTTCCGCCGCACCGTCGAGCGCTTGGATACGCTCGGCAAGATGGACTTTACGGTGCCGGTCTCGCTCAAGGCCACACTGCGCGGCTATCAGGTCGACGGATACCAGTGGCTCGGCTCGCTCGAACACCTGGGCCTTGGCGGCATCTTGGCCGACGACATGGGCCTGGGCAAAACGCTGCAGATGATCGCACATATCCTGGCGCGCGTGGAAGCGGGGGACGCCAAGCCCACGCTTGTGGTGTGCCCTGCGTCGCTTGTGTACAACTGGACCGCCGAGCTGGAGCGCTTTGCCCCGTCGCTCGATGTGTGCGCCATCGTGGGCGCCAAGGCGCAGCGTCGCGTGCAGATTGCCGGCGTTGCCGAGCATAACGTGGTCGTGACGTCGTATGACCTTATGCGGCGCGATATCGACGAGTACGTCGAGCAGGATTTTGCCCGCGTGGTGCTCGACGAGGCCCAGTACATTAAAAACCCGCTCACGCAGGTAGCGCGTGCCGCCAAGCGCCTGCCTGCCGGCGTGCGCTTTGCCTTGACGGGCACGCCCATCGAAAACCGCTTGTCCGAGCTCTGGAGCATCTTCGACTTTTTGATGCCGGGCCTGCTTGGCACGCGCGAGTCGTTTGCCAAGCGCTTCGAAAGCCCGGTCGAGCACGCCGAGGGCGACAGCGCCGCTCGTCTGCAGGCACTCGTGTCGCCGTTTGTACTGCGCCGTGTCAAGGAGGACGTGGTGGCCGATCTGCCCGAAAAGATCGAGGACACGGTCATGGCGCAGCTCACCGGCGAGCAGCGCAAGCTCTACCTGGCCAACCAGGACCGCATCGCCCAGCAGGTGCAGCACCGCGAGGCCGGGGAGTTTAAGAAGGACAAGCTCAAGGTACTTGCCGAGCTCACCAAGCTGCGCCAGATCTGCTGCGACCCGCGTCTGCACTACGAGGATTACAAGGCGGGGAGCGCCAAGCTCGATACGTGCATGGAGCTCGTGCACGGCGCACTCGACGGCGGACATCGCATCCTGTTGTTCAGCCAGTTTACGGGTATGCTCGATATTATCGGTAAGCGCCTGGCCAAGGAGGATATCGCCTTCCTTAAGCTCACGGGCGCATCGTCTAAAGAGAGCCGCGCCAAGATGGTCG
Organism: Collinsella sp.; assembly: GCA_048321375.1. GTDB lineage: Bacteria > Actinomycetota > Coriobacteriia > Coriobacteriales > Coriobacteriaceae > Collinsella. The sequence continues at coordinate 68,568 of DBFDVR010000004.1, read as the reverse complement.
CACAGTTCCAGGCGGGCGAGGTGCCGGTCTTTTTGATCTCGCTCAAGGCGGGCGGCGTGGGCCTTAACCTGACGGCGGCCGACGTGGTAATCCACTACGACCCGTGGTGGAACGTGGCGGCGCAGGACCAAGCGACTGACCGCGCGCATCGTATTGGCCAGCAACATACCGTGACCGTGTACAAGCTCATCGCCAAGGACACGATCGAGGAGCGCATTATGCAGATGCAGGAGTCCAAGCGCGACCTGGTCAACAGCGTGCTCGGCGGCGACGGCATCTCGTCGGCACTGTTCACGCGCGAGGATGTTCTGGCGCTGCTCGGCGGCGACGGGCGCTAGCCGCGCGCGGGGTGGGACTGCTGGAGTGGGCAGGACGGTCGACGCATTTTGGCCCGACCGCTTGCCTGGTCCGTTATGTGTTCATTTGCAATGCCGTGGATGGTTTGTCTGCCTTTGGGCATAAGAACCATCAAGAACATTGGCACATCAGCAAAGGAGAACATCATGGCGAAATTCTTTAAGGACCCCGACGGTAAGCTCATCGCTGCCCTTGGCGACGACGTTGCGACCCCTGCCGGTTGCACGGAACTGACCGCAAACACTGAGGACGCGGCGCACGAGAAGCACGTGCCTGTTGTCGAGACCGAGCGCGACGGTCACGTGATTCGTGCACGCGTTGGCTCGGTCGAGCACCCCAGCCTGCCCGAACACTACATTGAGTGGATTGCGCTTGAGGCCGAGGGCCGCTTAGAGGTTCATTACCTTGAGCCCGGCATGAAACCCGCGACGTTTTTCGCGGGCGGCTCCAAGACCGGTACCGTCTATGCCTACTGCAACCTGCACGGGCTGTGGTCCGCGACATTCTAGGAGCGCGCCCCCGCTCGGGGTATCATAACTAGCATATGCACATGCAAGCGCCGGCTGCATTATGCGGCCGGCGCTTTTACTACGATTTCGATGGTTTACGACGGAAAGGGCTGGGCCATGAAGCTCGCGCTTGCACAGATCGATATGCGCCTGGGTGATATTGAGGGCATTTGCGGCCGCATCGAGGACCAGGCTCGTCTGGCCCACGAGCGCGGGGCGCGCGTGCTGTGCGTTCCGGCTCCGCTCTTTATGGGCGCCATGCCCGGTGGCCTGGTGGGCGCTGCCGACTTTGAGCACGACGTGCTTGCCGGTTTGACTGGTGTCGCCGAGTGTATCCAGGAGCTTGACATGATCTGCATCGTGCCCGCGGCGGTTTCGTTTGAGGGCCAGCCGCTGCTCGACTACATGATGCTCAAGGACGGTCATGTGGTGCCGGCGCGTTCGAGCATTGCCCTGCAGCGTGGCGAGAACAACGACACACGTTGGGCGCCGCCGGTGTTCGACGTGGACGGCGTGCGCATCGCCGTGATTTTTGACTTGGACCGCGAACTCGAGATGTTGCCGACCGGTGTTGACCTCATTGCGTATTTCCAATTCAACGCGTTTGACATGACCGACCGCGAGACTGCCGCCATTGCTGCCGTTCGCAGCGGCGCCTACCGCAAGATCGCATCCAAGCGCAGCGTGTGGTTTGCCTGCATGGCGCCGGTCGGTGCCTATGACGAGTCGGTGTATACCGGCGGTTCGTTTGTGCTCGACGACTGCGGTCGCGTGGTGGCCCAGGCGCCGTGCTTTGAGGAGAGCCTGCTGGTTCAGGAGATTCAGCGCGGCGTGATGCTCGATGCCCTGGAGGATCACGAACTGCCCGAGTTCCGTTCCGAGGAGTGGCTGTGGCAGGCGCTGGTGCTCGCCGTGCGCGACAACGCCCGAGCCCACGGTGCGTCGCGTGCTGTGGTGACACTCGAGGGTGACTTGCCGTCGTCCCTGCTGGCGGCGCTGGCCGTCGACGCTCTGGGCCCGCGCAATGTGATTGGCCTGGTGCTGGGGCGCAACCGTATCTTTACGCCGGCGCAGGAAGAGGCCGAGGCTGCCCGCTGTGCCGCCGTCCGCGCCATCGCCGAGCGTCTGCACATTCGCACCGTCGAGCGCGATGCACCGGATGCGGCGCGTGTGCTCGATCGCGACGTGTCGGCGGGCGATGCCGAGCGTCTGCGCTCGCGCACGTTGGGCCTCATGCTGGAGGACACGGCGCTCGAGCTGGGTGCGATGGCGCTGAGCCCGCTGTCCAAAACCGAGTACGCGCTGGCGGCGCCGGCGCTTTGCGGCGGCTACCAGGGCGATTACGCGCCCTTTGGCGATGTGTACCTGTCGACGCTTGAGTTTGTGGCGCGTGTGCGCAACCGCACGTCTGCCGTGGTGCCCCAAGAGCTCGTGACGCTCAACGCGGTGGAAGATTGTATGGAGCGCGTGCTGGCGCAAGCGCTCTCGACGCTCGACGGTCCGGTCGATATGCTCGACCGCGCGGCACAGCTGCTCGGCGGGCTTGAGCCGGGTGAGGTCGATGGCGCGCTCGAGGCGCACGTGGACCGCAATCGATCTTTCGACGACATCCCGATGGCCGCTGGCAAGCCTGAGGCTTGCTCGCTGCTGCTGATGCTCGTTCGACAGGGTGAGGCTGCCCGCCGCATGTTGCCGATGGCGCCGATCGTCTCGGCCCGTTCGTTTGCCGAGCGTGCCTGGCCGTATATGCTCGCGTGGTCCGACCTGGGGCTTAACGGCAAGGAGCGTATGACGGTCGATTCGCTGGCGCGCGCCGAGGTGCGCCGTTTTGCTGACGAGGATACGAGCGAGCGCGTGCGAAACGAGATGATGGGCGTGCTGGGCGAGCTACTGGGTATTTCGCCCGAGCAGATGGAGGAGCTGCGCTCTGAGGATGGCCAGCGTCGTTTGCATGAGGGTATGAAAAAGTTCGAGGGCGAGGTTCAGGACGCCATCGATAAGATGATGGGCGGTCAGGGCGGTCCGCAGGGTGGGCCCCAGGGTGGTCCGATGCCGCATCCGCCGGTGGATCCGAGGCAGTTCCCCTTTTTCTCGCAGAACTAACTATGGGATAGGATTCGCTCCCAGCCCCGATACTTCAACTAAGCATTTCGGCCCCGTTGTGTTATTCTAGAACAGACGTTCGTGAATGATGCGCGGGGCCTTGTCTTGCGCTGTGCTTGTGGCGAGGGGAGGTCGGCTTGGTCATTTTGGGTATCGACCCCGGTTTGGCCCATACGGGTTGGGGGATTATCGAGGAGCGGCGCGGCGAGGTTCGCTGCCGTGCCTACGGCTGCATCGAGACCAGTGCCGGAAGTCCGCTCGCGGTGCGCCTGTCGCATATCGCCCGCGACCTCAAGGGTGTCGTGGAGCGTTATCGACCCGATACCGCTGCTATCGAGAGCATTTACTTTGGTGCTAACGTTCGCTCGGCAATTCCTACGGCGCATGCCCGCGGGGCTGCACTCGTGGCGCTGTCGGAATGCGCGCTCGAGATTGGCGAATACACGCCCATGCAGATCAAGCAGGCTGTGGTGGGCACCGGCGCCGCGGACAAGCGGCAGGTCGCCTACATGGTACGCACGCTAACGCAGCTCGACCACGACCCGCATCCCGACCATGCCGCCGATGCCCTGGCTTGCGCCATCTGCCACGTAAACCTCAGCCGCACCCGCGCCCTTACCGGTGGCGAGTTCTATCAACAGAGAGGAACCGGATACTGATGATTTCCCAGCTCCACGGAACGCTTGTCGAGGCCACGATGAGCTCTGCTGTCGTCGATGTGTCGGGCGTTGGCTTTGAGCTCGGCATTTCGGGCAGCACTGCGGCCACGTTGCCGACGCCCGGTGGCGAGGTCCGCCTCTACACGCGTATGCAGGTGCGCGAGGACGCCATGACACTTTTCGGTTTTTCCTCAAAGGATGAGCGCACGATGTTCGACCGGCTCGTGTCCGTTTCGGGCGTTGGCCCGCGCCTGGCGCTTGCCGTGCTTTCCACCTATACCGTGGGGCAGCTGTATTCGCTGGTGATGGCCGAGGACGACAAGGGCATGGCCAAGGTACCCGGTGTGGGCAAAAAGACAGCTCAGCGCCTGATCCTGGAACTCAAGAGCACCTTTGCCAAGGATAAGGGCTTTGTGCCGGTCGACGTGATTCCCGGACAGGTTGCGATGCCCGTGCCCGCTGCCGCTCCCTCGGCGATCGATGATGCCCGTGCGGCGCTCCTTTCCATGGGCTTTAGCCCGCAGGAGACCGATGTTGCCCTGAGCGGGTATGATGGGCAGAATATGCGTGTCGAGGATCTGCTCGGCGCGGCGCTTAAGCGACTCGGAATGGATGCGTGATGTGGGAAGCCGATGACTCTCAGGACCTGTGGGCGACGCCCGGCAACTCGCCGGCGGCATCCATGGCGCACGGCGAGCGCATGGTGGGCTCGGAGCTGACGGCCGAGGACCTCGATGTCGACCGCACTTTGCGCCCCCAGCGCCTGGACGATTACTGTGGTCAGGAGCACATCAAGCAGAGCCTGCGCGTGTTGATCGAAGCGGCGCAGAGCCGTGGCGAGACGCTCGACCACGTGATCTTCTCGGGTCCTCCGGGCCTGGGCAAGACCACGCTGGCCACCGTTATCGCCAACGAGCTGGGCGCTCAGATCAAGACCACGAGTGGCCCTGCCATCGCGCGCACGGGTGACCTGGCGGCCATCCTTACTAACTTGCAGCCGGGTGATGTGCTGTTTATCGACGAGATCCACCGCCTCAACCGTTCGGTCGAGGAGGTCCTGTACCCCGCGATGGAGGACTTTGCCCTCGATATCGTGATTGGCAAGGGTCCGGCGGCGCGCTCGATTCGCCTGGATATTCCCAAGTTTACGCTGGTAGCGGCAACGACCCGCTCAGGCATGTTGACCGGCCCGTTGCGCGACCGCTTTGGCATTTCGTATCGCCTGGATTACTACACGGTCGAGGAGCTCGCGCAGATTGTGACGCGCTCGGCGACTATCCTGGGCGTGACGATCGACCATCCCAGTGCACTCGAGATCGGCTCGCGTTCGCGCGGCACGCCACGTCTTGCCAACCGCCTTCTCAAGCGCGTGCGCGATTACGCACAGGTGCGTGGCAGCGGCCCTATCGAGCTCGATATCTGCCGCCAGGCGCTCGAGTTTTTCGAGATCGACGAGCTCGGTCTGGACTGGATGGATATTCGTATCTTGGAGACGCTTGCCAAGACGTTCTCCGGCCGTGCTGTAGGCCTGACGACCCTTGCCAGTGCGGTGGGCGAGGACCCGGGCACGCTCGAGGATGTCTATGAGCCCTATTTGCTGCAGTGCGGGTTGATGATTCGTACGCCGCAGGGCCGTCAGGCAACCCTTCGCACCTTTGAGCACCTGGGGATTGAACCTACCGTTTAGGGCGCTTTGTTTTGGCGGGCTGTTGGACTATCGCTGGGCATCGGGTAAACATATCGCCGTTCATCGGTTATGGGCGTTTTACTATTGCGCGCCCGTGCTATGCTGAATTGGTCTTTTTCTCATTCGGTAACGAAAGGACCGCCCATGCCTACTGACATCGAAATCGCACGTTCTGTCACGCCACTGCCTATTACCGAGGTGGCCAAGAACGCCGGCGTCGACGTTAAGCACCTTATTCCGTACGGCTTCGACAAGGCTAAGGTCGACTATTCACTGCTCAACGAGCCGACTGATCACCAGGCCAAGCTCGTCCTCGTGACCGCTATCAACCCAACGCCCGCGGGCGAGGGCAAGACCACCACGACCATCGGTCTGGCCGACGGCCTGCGTCGTCGCGGCGTCAAGAGTGCCGTTGCCCTGCGCGAGCCTTCGCTCGGCCCCGTCTTTGGCGTTAAGGGCGGTGCTGCCGGCGGCGGCTGGGCTCAGGTCATCCCCATGGAGGATATCAACCTGCACTTTACCGGCGACTTCCACGCTATCGGTGCCGCCAATAACCTGCTGGCCGCCATGCTTGATAACCACATCCAGCAGGGCAATCAGCTCGGTATTGACGTTAAGCGCATCACTTGGAAGCGCGTCGTCGATATGAACGACCGTCAGCTGCGCCACGTCATCGACGGCATTGGCGGTAAGGCCCAGGGCGTGCCGCGCGAGGACGGCTTCGATATCACCGTTGCCTCCGAGGTCATGGCGATCCTGTGCCTGTCCACGAGCATCAGCGATCTTAAAGAGCGCTTGGGCGAGATCGTTGTCGGCTATAGCTATGCCGGCGAGCCCGTCCGCGCCCGCGACCTTAAGGCCCAGGGAGCTATGGCCGCACTGCTCAAGGATGCGCTCAAGCCCAATCTGGTGCAGACGCTCGAGGGCACGCCCGCGTTTGTCCACGGCGGTCCCTTCGCCAATATCGCCCACGGCTGCAACTCCATCATGGCCACGCGTATGGCTATGCGTTTTGGCGATGTCGCCATTACCGAGGCGGGCTTTGGTGCCGACCTGGGTGCCGAGAAATTCCTGGACATCAAGTGCCGCATGACGGGCGTTCGTCCCAACGCCGTCGTGGTCGTCGCCACCGCTCGCGCGTTGAAGTACAACGGTGGCGTCGCCAAGGCCGATCTCAACGAGGAGAACCTCGAGGCACTCAAGGCTGGCATGCCCAACCTGCTGCGTCACGTCGACAACATCCAGAACGTTTATGGTCTGCCCTGCGTGGTCGCCATCAACCGATTCCCGACGGACACCGAGGCCGAGCTTGCGCTCATCGAGTCCGAGTGCCAGAAGCTCGGCGTCAACGTTAAGCTTTCCGAGGTCTGGGCCAAGGGCGGCGAGGGCGCGCTCGACCTGGCCGATGAGGTCATGCGTCTGATTGAGCAGCCGAGCGAGCTCAAGTTTGCCTATGAGGACGGCGCTGATGTCGCTGATGCCCTCGAGGCCGTTGCCACCAAGGTCTACCGCGCCGACGGCGTTGACTTTACGCCGGCCGCCAAGCGCCAGCTCGCCGAGCTGCGCGAGAATGGCTTTGGCAACCTGCCGGTGTGCGTCGCCAAGACGCAGTACAGCTTTAGCGACAACGCCAAGGCCCTAGGCGCTCCCGAGAACTTCCGCATCACCGTGCGTGAGCTCAAGGTTTCCGCCGGTGCCCACTTTGTGGTCGCGCTGACCGGCAGCGTTCTGACCATGCCGGGCCTGCCCAAGGTCCCTGCGGCCGAGAATATCGACGTCGACAACGACGGCAACATCACCGGCCTGTTCTAAGCTCGCTGCTCATAGCCGCTTGTCCGCCCCGTCGCGCCTACCAAGGCCCGGCGGGGCTTTTTGATCCTTAGGCCCGCGCATGTCTTGTAGATACCGACGGACTCTGCCCATCATAGGCTTTTGCGCGGGTAGAATGCATGGATAACTTGAGGCTCAAGCGCGACGGAAAGGAATCGTTGCATGGATCAGGACAAGACAACCGTGATGGGCGGCTACGGTTCCGCGCAGGCTGGCGATAGCGCCGATGCGACCTGCGTTGTTCCCAACCCCGGTTATGCCGACCCCGCCGCGACGCAGCCTTCTGCCGAGCCCACCCGGGTTATGGGCTATGGCGACACGGCGCAGGATTCTTACGCTGCATCTTCGCAAGGCCCCTATGGCAACGCAGTTCCGGATCCGTTTGATTACGCGCCGCAGGATTCTTATGCTGCCTCGACGCCGAATCCCTATGATGACCTGCCGCAAAATCCCATTCCGCAGCCTCAGCAGACGACGTATATGCCTCGCACGGCGCAGCCTCGCTACGAGTCGCGCGAGCCGTATCGCGAGTACCCCAAGTCGATTCCGCAATATGGCGAGGACGAGGAGAGGAAGCCGTCGCGTTCGTCGAGCGTGATCAAGAAGATCCTCATCGTACTGGCGATCTTCTTTGCGCTGTCGATTGTGTTTGCCATCGTGTCGGGCATGCTCAACAAGCGGGGGAGTTCAACGGCCGATGCCACTGCCGAGCAAACCGAGTCCGCCTCGTCTAGCACCGTCGATCTGAGCGATATCCCGGGGCAGTACTGGTCCAACGCCAAGAAGATCCTCAAGTCGCGCGGCGCCGATCTTTCGAATGCCGTGGTCCTGACTGATGATGGCTCAACGCCCGTCGTCGATGCCAACTGGGTCGTTACTTCTGCCTACTATAACGACAACGGCAACCTCGAAATTCAACTCACGCACAAGAACAGTTCGGGTAACTCGTCCGACGGCCAAAGCGGTACCGACAGCTCGAGCTCCAATACGCTGGAGGACTTGAGCAACAAGGTGCAGGAGTTGGGAGACAAGGCGCAAGAGCTGGGCGATACGGCACAAAATCTGGGCGATACCGCGCAGAACTTGGGCGACATGGCGACGGATGCCTGGAACGCCCTACAAAACGGCATCTCGGGCGCGCAGGGAAACTAGCTGTTAAGTGGGCTACAGCTGCTCGGCCGGACGGTCGGGCGAGCTAAAGCCCGAGTCAAACGTAACGACGCATGAGGCATCGGGCCGGCGCTCGTGCACGATGCACGTGACGAGCTCCAGCAGCTCCTCGTCGGATATGTCAAAGCCGTCGGGACGCACCAGGTCAAACGAAACGAACCCGTCGTGCTCGTGCAGGTCGTGGATGGAGAGCGCAGGATCGATCTGCATGACGCCGCGCTTGACCCAGCCGCGCAGGTCGTCGCCGGTGGTGGCGATGGGGTCGCAGTGCAGTGTGATGCCGATGCCCATCTGACGCTTGATGTCGTGCTCGATGGTGTCCAGAATCTCGTGGTGCTCAAAGGCATCGCCCTCGCCGGGCATTTCCACGTGGGCGCTGGCGAACTGACGGCCGGGGCCGTAGTCGTGCACCATCAGGTCGTGTGTGCCCAGGACCTGCGGATAGGACATGATCTTGTCGCGGATTGCCTGGACGAGCTTGGGGTCGGGCGCTTGCCCCAGCAACGGGCTGATGGCGTCGCGCACCAGGCCCAGGCCGCTGATGCAGATGAAGATGCCCACACCCAGGCCTGCCCAGCCATCGAGATCAAAGCCGGTCGTCTGCGAAATAAGCGCCGCCACCAAGACCGAGCCCGAGGTGATGACGTCGTTTTTGGAGTCCTGCGCCGTGGCGATGAGCGTTTCGGAGTCGATGCGATCGCCCAGCGTGCGGTTGAACGCTGCCATCCAGAATTTGACGAGCATGGACAGAACAAGGGCAGCCATGGAGAGCGCCGAATACACGGTGGGCGAGGGCTTGATGATCTTGGTGACCGACTCGAGGATTAGGTTGATGCCGACGGCACAAACCAGGACGGCGACAAACAGACCAGCCAGGTACTCGTAGCGGCCGTGGCCGTAAGGGTGGCCCTCGTCTGCCGGGCGGCTGGCAAGGCGGAACCCGAGCAGGCTCACGATGTTGCTCGAGGCATCGGAGAGGTTGTTGAAAGCGTCGGCGATGAGGGAGACGGAACCGGCGAGCAGGCCCGCGATGCCCTTGGCCAGGCACAGGGTGATGTTGAGGCCAATGCAGATGAGGCTTGCGGCAAAACCCGCGTTGGTGCGGCAAGATGCATCGACCGGCTCGTCCTCGCCGCCGGGAACAAGCGTATGTACCAGCCGATTTACAAATAGCATAGCGGTCGTCCTCACAATCATGTTTAAGGGGATAGTGTAGCTCGCGCGGGGGCGCCGTGCACCGATGCTCAGAAAATGCAGCAATAGTCTGCCGGTGCTAACGAGCGAGCCTTCTTGTCTGCCTGGGTGGTCCATTTTGGGCCACATGGGTATGGGCATGTGCCTGTTTGCTCGACATACTTAATGTCGACAGCCCCTGTGCAAAGGAGGACGTTTCCATGGACGAGATGTTTGCCATTAAATGTCAAAACTGCGGCGGCCCTATGTACTCGCACCAAGCTAAGCGCAGCTTTGAGTGCGCCTATTGCGGCACGGTCGTTCCGTGGCAGGCGGACGCCGGAGAGCCCAAGAGCGCTTTGGGTATTCGCCATACGCCGTTGACGGTGGTGGATGGACTGCTCAAACTCACGCATGTGTCGCAACTCGAGCGCCCGGAGGACCCGGACTGGTATTTCTTCAACGCGCACTGGCGCAATCAGTCGGTCCTGGAACATCTGCTGTGGGAGGATCGCGGCACGGCGCAAGAGCTCCAAGAGGTCACGCATGTGAGCATTCCTTGCCCCTTCTGCGGGGCGTCCTTTGAGGGCGAGTCAACGCAGCGCGTGTTTGAGTGCCCGTCCTGCGGCAACAAGATCGGCATTGCCGACCTGCTCAAGCCCGGTACCTTCAGCAAGCGTCTGACCATGGGCGTGGGTGCAGAGTATGTGCCGGAGCAGGGCATTCCCTGCGAAATCTCGCCGCAGCAGGCACGTGCCAACGCACTGCAGCTGGTGCGCCAGTATGCGGAATCCTTTGCCGGGCACGACGTGGAAGATGCGATCCAAAACGACATGATGCTCTTCTATTTCCCCATGGCGCTGGCGGACCTGCGCATGATGGCGTCCTTCCCGGGCAAGGGCCTGAGCAAGGAGACCTTGGTGTACTACGAGGTGCTCGACTGGGCATATCCCAGGGCAAACTACCTGGACGTTCGCCTCATGGGCATTTTGGAGCCGTGGGACTTTGCCAAGGTTGGGCCGTTTGACCCGGCCATGCAGGAAGGTGACTTTCGCGTTGTCTCCGTCGATGCGTCTACCAAGGACCAGGTGGTTATTGATAAGTTGGCGCTCGACGTTGCGGGCAACGACGCCGAGGCTGTACTGGGGCTCAATAAAAAGAGCATCCGCACCTGGGCGCGCAAGGCCCGCAAGCATAAGGACGGCCTAGTGATGGTGCCGGTCTACTTTGTCGATCGTCCGGCGACGGATGGCCGCGATGGCGAGCAGGTGCGCATTGCCGTAAACGGCCAGACGGGTCGTGCGGCCGCGGTGGTGTTTAGCGACAAACGCGAAACGCATGTGGTGGCGCCGCTCAACCCGAATGTGGTGCTGTCGAGTGAAAGCACCGTGCACGCCACGCCTATCGAGGTCAAATACGTTAAATCGCCGTTCCTATACCAGATCGTGCGCCGTGGAGGCGGCGAGCAACCGCGCCAGGTTGCAGCCGCCGTCGAGGGTTCCTACCGAGAGGAGAAGCCCAAACGCCGCGGTCTGCTGGGTGCGCTATTTGGGAAGTAGGGGAGTAGCACCGGTTGTTGCCGTAAGGTGATGGCCGGGGGTGCGGGGCAGCTCTCAGGAGTGCGGGCTGCCGTCTGATTGTTTGAGGGTGCCAGATGTAAATAAACAGTGGAGCGGCTGCAAAAGAGCCTCCTCACTGGGTAAAATCAGGTTGTGCCGCGGAACCCGCTCCTCAGCTAGTCACACTTCGGAAGCGCGGGCAACGCAGGTATTATCGTCTAAAGGGCCGGCTGCAACCGGCCCTTTTCTGTGGCAGCCAATGGACCCACATCAGACGAAGGCCGCGTCTTTGCCTGTCAGGTCACGCTCGCCAGCCACGGCTAGAATGTCGTTGCCGGCGTCCATGACCGGTATTGTTTCGTAGCGTGCGTCGCAACCGCGAGTGCGCCTGCGACGGCTGCGGTGGCTTCGGTCGCAACGTGCTGCTACCCTTGCGTTTCGCCATTGGTCGCTTCGTTGATGGCGCGGTACTCGGCGCTTAGTTCGCGCGCCAGCTCTTCCTTGCTTGGAAGATACGGCAGGTATTTGGCGGCAAACACTTGGTCGTTGTCTTCGGGCAGCGTGTACTCGACAATCGAATCGCTTTTGTCCGCGCAGAGCACGATGCCTATGGGCGGATTGTCGCCTTCGTTCATGAGTTCGCGCGTGTAGTAGTTCACATACATTTGCATCTGGCCCAGGTCCTGATGCGTAAGGTCATCGGTCTTAAGGTCGATGAGCACGAAGCAGCGCATCAGATAGTTGTAAAAAACAAGGTCAATATAGAAATGGCGCCCATCAAAGGTGATGCGCTTTTGGCGCGCCTCGAAAGCGAAGCCACGGCCAAGCTCCAGCAGGAACTTCTGAAGATGCGTGATGAGCGCCTGCTCTAGATCGCTCTCACGAAACGTAGCATCGTCCGAGAAACCTAAAAACTCCAGTACATATGGGTCGCGGATGATATCCTCGGGGCGACGAGCCGGGGCGCTCTTTTGGATTTCCTGGGTGACGGCCTCTTTGTCCTTGCTGGCAAGTAGGCGCTCGCGGAACATGGTGTTGATCTGGCGCTCGAGCTGACGCGTGCTCCAACGAGAATCGGCGCATTCGTTCATGTACCAGGCGCGAGCATCAGGGTCGGGAATGCGCATCAACCTGCGGTAATGAGTCCAGCTCAATTCGCTACGCAGTGCGTCGCGAATTGGAAACGCAAGAAAGAACTGACGCATATTGCGAAGGTTTGCGATGCCAAAGCCTCTTCCGAAATCCGCGGTAAGCCTTCTGGAGAGGCCTGCAATCAATGCCTCCCCATATGCTGCGCGCTCCTCTCCGCCCTGCTCGTCAACAATGCTCTTGCCGATCTCCCAATACGCCTCAACCATCGCAAAGTTAACGGCGGTATAGGCCTTGTCGCGAGCGGCGTTGAGAATCGAGGAAACCTGCTTGTAAAAACCTTCGGGCACGATTGCCGATTCTCCACGGTTTACCAGTTCACCCATCACTGTCGCCCCACTTTCCTCTTGTGGAATGCATCTTTATCGCATTTAGTTTAAAGCCTCGCGCGGACTCGCATTACTGTGCTGTTTGGCACCTTCGTATGGGAGCCTTGCGGTGGTTAAAATGTGACCATAGAGGCAGTTTTAGCGAACCCCACGGGAGTGACGCGTATGGACAACAACACGCTGCTATTCCAGGACAAAGGTTCGGGTAGGTATAAAGACGTCAAGATCTACCCCAACCGTATTGAGGCGCTCAAGAAGGGCACTTTTGGTGGCAAGCACACCGAGATTGTCTACCTTAAGGACATCACGGGGGTCAACAGGATCAAGGGTCGCGACGTTTTCCTGCGTAACAGGCTGTTGACCGCTTGCGTCTTTAGCCTGAGTAGCCGTGCGAAGGCCCAGGAATTTGTGAAAGCGCTGAACATGGTGATGTAGCCGATAGCGGCGTTCGGGCCAAGGTAAAAATCGGGGCGCAGAACGGTATTCTGCGCCCCGATTGAGTTAATGCGCCCAAAAGACTGGCTTGCCTATTCGTTAACGTCCTCGGTATTGTCGCGGTCACTGGCAAGCATTGCTGCACCTGCGACCGTTGTCGCCACGGCGGCGGCAGCGAGCCCGGCGGCGATGCCAGAGCCGTCGCCTGTGCCGGCAAGCTTTTCGCCTGATCCCTTGCGCTTGTTGACCTTACCGTTCTTGTCGGTGCTGCCTGCGTTGGTACCGCTGTCGGTGCCGGCGCCGCCCGCGCTGCCCGAGGCCGCTACGGCAAAGCTCGCGGCCCCGTTGCTGGCGAGCGTGTAGTTTTGTGCCGCGTCGCCCAAAAGCCCATTCGCGCGCACCCAGTACGTTCCCGCGGTAAATGCCTCGCCCTCGACCATTGCCGTGCCCGGAGCGCCGTCCGCGTCGTGCACAAACTCGAGCTGAGCCGTGCAGGCATCGTTTTCGAGTTTGCCCTCGAGCAGCGCCGCGACCTTTGTGCGCACATCCTCGCCGGCCTTAAGGCCTTCGAGCCCCTCAAAGTGGGGTGTCAGTGCGCGCGGATCGATATCGATGGGCACGGATCCCTGCAGCCCCGTAACGGTCTCGTTGCCCAAGGCGTCGACATCCACGTATTCGATGGTAAACGCATGGCCCGAAGCCGCCACGTTGAGTACGTTGCTGCTGTCGACAAGGCGGAAATGGCCCTCGCCAACGGTCTTGCCATCCTGGAGCGAGGCATCGCTCAGCGAGTCGCCGTACGTCATGCGCATGCGGGTCGGGAGGCAGCACGAAGCCGACTGCGTGTGCTTCGTATCGTAATTGTAATTGCGCTGGTAGATGCTCCGGGCCAGCGCCGCATCAACAAAGTCGGATGCGATGATGCCAATGTGCTTGAGGTAATCTGACTTTGTATCCTCGGTGCCGCTGGGATTGATGTACGGGCTCTTGTACAGATGCTCGTTGACTACTCGTGCCGAGGTAAAAGGATTGCCTCCGTGCGACAAGCCCGTGCAGCTGGTGTAGTTGATAGACCAGCAACGCTCCTGGACTTGCACCTCGGCCCCGGCATCGTCCACGACGTCCACCTTGTTGCACGTGCGCCCGGTCGTTTCCTTCAGCGCATTATCGACCCAGCTGAGCTTGTCGGTTCCCGTGAGTTTGTACTTGTCCTGGGCATATACCTTGGTGCAATAGGGCTCTTCATTGCCCGTTTCCCCTATGGCTTCAAATCCCCGCGCGTCTTGGACGAGACACATCGACTGCCCGGAATGCGCCTTGATCTTGTCATCCCATTGGGTGAGGTCGAGGCCCCACGTGTGGCCGCTTACGCTGTTGCCGGCGAGCCCAAATCGACGCAGCAGGACGATCTTTCCGCGCACCTCGCCCAGCGTGGGGACGTGGCTCGACGTGTAGAACAGGTTGGGGTTATCGGCCATAACCTTGGCGAAGGCCGTCGTTATGCTTTCGTCGGTAGCCTCATCGTTGCCGCGCGATGCGAGCATGATGAGCGCTTCTGACGGGTTTTCGTTCAAAAACGTTTTGAAGTACCCGATGACATCGGAGAGATGCAGATAGTTCCCGTCTTTTTTGAGTAGGTAGAAAATCCCGTGGTCGATGCCGGGGTCATCGCCCTTTCCGAGCCGGATATCAAAATAGCGAATGCCTTCGAGCAACTGCGTGGGAATGTAATCCTGCTGGCATTTTACTTGCGAGGATTGGGGCTCAGTGTCGTTGTCCACGCTGCAGGTGCCCGAATCGTGCGTACCCGGGATGCTCAGCTCGTCGAGGAACTTGTTGTCGTCGACGTATTTCATCCAACATGGTCCGTCGACGTAGCTGCTGTACGTGATCCAGTCGAGGCTGCTAACCGTGGCATCGTTCTTTTTCATGTCGTAACCGATAAGTTCGAGCTCCCACGGAATGCTCTTACTCTTATGGCAGATCTTATTGTTGTCCTGGTCTTTGCCGTTCGATTCTATTGCCAGGTACTTAATGTCTTTTTTCTCGGTTTCTTTCTCGACCGTGCGGTCTCGGATGATGTAGGTTCCGTTTGATTGACGCTCGAACGCAAAAGCGCGGCTGGGCTTGTTGTCATACTCGCCGCCCCATACGTGGATGACCTTTCCATCTTTGTCCGAGTCGTCGTCGACCGACCAAATGCTGTAGCCTGTCTTTTATGCTCTTCGAAATTGAGCAAGGTGCGGATGGCGTACCAGTTTGTATCGTCATTCTTGGTCGTTACGTTCTCAAGGATGAGCTTGCTGGACGTGCCGTCGTTAAACAGGTGACAGACGTTGCCGCGAACGTTGCCGTCTTGGTTGACGCTCGCGGTGCGAAAATAGCCCGCGGGGCGAAGGCGAATGACGAAATTGTGGAGGCTGTCCGACGGTGCGGGTGTGTTGTCTGCAAATGCCGCTCGCAGGGGAATGCCCGGCGCTGCGGTTTCGGGCAGGCTTGCAAGTGGTGACAACGCCGCAAGCCCTAGGCCCAGCGTAAACGCTCGGCGGCTGATGGCATGGTGTTCGGTCATAACTTCTCCATTCGCAGAGTGCGGTTATGCGATAGTTTTGGTCACTATACTGCCCAGATGTTTAAAGATGCTGGTTTAATTGTCTGCGCGGCGCAATAAATCGGTGGGCGGACGTGTTGGGGTGTTTGTCGTTTTCGTACTGTTGCCACATTTGGGGCGGTTCCGGCGTCCGGCATCCTCGCGTTCGTTGGCTACCGGCATAAGAAAGGGAGGGTCGGTTTACCGGCCCTCCCTGGGTACGAAGCGCTGGGGTACCGCCGCTTGTTAGCACTGCGCCCGTGTTTCCCGCTGCGCTCGCCAGTTACTTAGCGCTTGATCTCGATATCGTCGAGCTTGACGTCCATGGCCTCGGTCTTGGCCTCGGCGATGTCGTCGGCAAATTCCAGAGACTTCATCATGGTCTCGACGGCGTCCTTGTGCTCCTCGACGTTGTCGATGCGCACATACACGCCGCCACCGTCAACGTCGGTGAAGTACTCGGTCGTCACGCCGCCCGAGTGTGTGTAGGAAGCGTTGCGCCAGGTCTTGCCGTTGTACTTGACGGGGTCATTCTCGGTCCACTCAAAGCTGGCATTCCACTTTGCCTCGTAGTCGAACAGCTCGTCGGCGTTCTTGTCAGAGTCGAAGACGGGGATGAAGCGATCACTGGCGTGCTCGCTCTCGGTGAACTTAAACTGGGCCCTGTCGGCGGTGTCGCCGGCAACGTCGGTAATCTCGACGCCCTCGGGAACCTCGACCTTAAACCAAATGAAGTCGGTCCTCATATCCACGGCTGGCTTTTCTGCCCCGCCGCCACCGCCACTTCCGGTAGCGTCGCCGCTGCCACCGCAGCCCACCAGGGCAACTGCGGCAAAGAGACTGATGCAGAGGGTGAGAATCGCAAAGGCCTTCTTTTTCATGGTCGTGTCCTCCTCGATCTGTAACCGCCCATGGATTACCTGTCTTTACTGTACGCGTGGACGGCTCGCTAGGGTGGGCCATGTGTCCCATTCTGAGGGCCGGATTTGCGCCGTTAAGTGGCAATATGTTCGGGCGCAAAAGAGGGGAGGGCCGATGCTGTCGGCCCTCCCCGGGGTGAGGCGCCCGTTGATTTAATGGGGCGCGCGTGCGTGGGCGTTGCCCCAACAGGTTCCTTGTTTATAGATATGCCTCAGTTTTTGACGTCCGGAAGTCTCGAAAGGTGGGCCATGTGTCCCATGTTTGCGTTGACATGGCCTATCGTGTGCCATAGAAATCCGCGATGGCCAGGTGCGCTGACGCTCGCGTACTTATGGGCTAGACTTAGCACCATTACGTGATCGATGCGGTCGGCCGACGTCGGCCGCCCGACCGATATATATGACTTGAAGGTGCGTGTGCGTATGAGCCAAGAGATGATGGATAAAACCTGTCGCGGTTTTGCCGAGGCGCTGGCCGCGCGCGAGCCAGTTCCCGGTGGTGGCAGCGCGAGCGCCTTTGTGGGCGCGCTGGGCGCCTCGCTGTGCGGAATGGTTGCCCGCTACGGTGCGACCAATCCCGCGCTTGCTGATCGTGCGGATGACCTGACGCGTGCGTTTGCCCAGGCAGACGAGTTGGCGCAGGAGCTTGTGGGTCTGGTCGCCGAGGACGTTCGTGCGTACGGCCAGGTGTCCGCTGCGTACGGTATTCCGCGTGAGGACCCGGCCCGACCGGCTGCGATTCAGGATGCGCTGCATGTGGCCGCTATGCCGCCGTATCGCATTATGGATGCCTGCGGGCGCGCACTGGCGCTGCTCGAGGACATGGCCGACAAGGGTTCGCGTCAGCTGCTGTCCGATGTGGCGTGCGGCGCCGTATTCTGCCGCGCCGCCATGCAGGGCGCGAGCTTGACGCTCTTTGCGAACACCACGTCTATGAAGGATCGTGCACGCGCCGAGGAGCTCGAGACGGCGTGTGATGAGTTGCTCGACACATGGTTGCCGCGCGCCGATGCGCTGGCGCGCCGCGCCTCCGACGCTGCAAGAAAGAGGGGATAGCCATGGCTGAGCTACTGAAGGGTGCTCCCGTCGCCCGCGCTTTGACTGAGGAGCTCGCTGCCCGCTGCGCTGCGCTGCGCGAACGCGGTGTTGTTCCGACGCTTGCTATCGTGCGTGTGGGTGAACGCGAGGACGACCTATCCTACGAGCGCGGCGCCCTTAAACGCTGCGAGAAGGTTGGCATTGAGGCTCGCCGCGTTTTGCTTCCTGCCGATGTTTCGCAGGATGAACTGCTGGCGGCTATTAAGGACATCAATGCCAACCCCGCTGTTCATGGCTGCCTAGTGTTCCGCCCGCTGCCCGCCGGCCTTGACGAGAACGCCGTCGCCGCAGCGCTCGATCCCGCCAAGGACGTTGACTCCATGACGCCGGCTTCGCTGCTCACCACGCTTTCGGGGCGCGGCGAGGGTTTTGCCCCCTGCACAGCCGAAGCCGTGCTGGCTTTGCTGGATCATTACGGCGTTGAGCTGGATGGAGCTAAGGTTGCTGTGGTCGGGCGCTCGCTGGTGATCGGGCGTCCCGTTGCCGCCGCACTTACGGCTCGCAATGCCACGGTGACGACGTGCCATACGCATACGCGCGATCTTGCTGCCGAGTGCCGTTCTGCCGATATCGTTGTTGCGGCCGTTGGACGCGCGAGCACGATTGGCGCGGATGCCGTTCGCGAGGGCCAGACGATCATTGATGTTGGCATTAACTGGGACGAGGCTGCTGGCAAGCTGGTCGGGGACATCGATTTTGATGCTGCGGAGCCGGTCGTTAACGCCATCACGCCCGTGCCGGGCGGCGTGGGGGCTGTGACCACCGCGATTCTCGCCAAACACGTGATTGAGGCGGCGGAGCGCGCATCGAAATAGGCGTTTGGGCTGTTTGAGGGGTTAGTTCTATACCCCGTGGACAAAAAATGCCAAATATGAGTACTGTTGCCAAGATAGTCACATATATTTTAGGTTAATTTGGCTCTCTAACGATATTTATTATCGATAGAAGCCTATTTTATTGGACCTATGGGGAAGTACATCATCTAATTTTTGAACAAATGTAGACTTTCGACACCCATGCGTAGCAAAATTGCTGTTACTAAATTAGTGACAGTACTCATATTTGGCATTTTTTGACCACAGGGGTTGCCAGCGCCGTGGTTTCGCCCTTTCTGCGCCGAAGCGATACACTGTTGCCGTTTGATTTCTTCGCTCAAGGAGGATGCGCATGCCGTGCACAACGATTCTGGTCGGTAAAAACGCAAGCTACGACGGGTCGACCCTGGTCGCGCGTAACGAGGACTCGTCCAACGGGGTGTTTGAGCCCAAACGTATACGCGTGGTGCATCCCGACGAGCAGCCGCGCGTCTACACAAGCGTCCTGAGCCACCTGACCGTTGAACTGCCCAATAACCCCATGCGCTACACGAGCGTCCCCGATGTTGTCCCGGGCCACGGCATCTGGGCCGAGGCCGGTTTCAACGAGCTCAATGTGGGCATGTCCGCAACCGAGACGCTCACCACCAACGAGCGCGTCCGCGGTGCCGACCCGCTCGTCGACTACGTACCCGCCAAGGGCAACGAGGGTGAGGACGGCTATGTGCCGGCGCAACCTGGTGGCCTGGGCGAGGAGGATATGGTGACCCTGGTCCTGCCGTACGCCAAGTCCGCCCGCGACGGCGTTCGTATCCTGGGCGACCTGCTCGAGCGCTACGGCACCTACGAGAACAACGGCATCGCCTTTAGTGACGTGGACGAGATCTGGTGGCTCGAGACCATCGGCGGCCACCACTGGATCGCCAAGCGTGTGCCTGATGACGCCTATGTGACCATGCCCAACCAGCTGGGTATCGACAGCTTTGACCTAGACGACGCCGAGGGCGCCCAGACCGACCACATGTGCTCGGCCGACCTGCGCTCCTGGATGGCCGAGTGGCATCTGGACCTGACGTTGGGCGTCGAGGGCGACGGTCCGGCAACGGTCTTTAACCCGCGCGAGGCCTTTGGCTCGCACAGCGACAGCGACCATGTCTACAACACGCCGCGCGCCTGGTACATGCAGCGCTGCCTCAACCCCGGCGACGTGTGGGACGGCCCCGACGCCGACTACACGCCCGAGAGCGACGATATCCCCTGGAGCCGCGTGCCCGAGCGTAAGGTGACCATCGAGGACATCAAGTACGTGCTTTCGAGCCACTACCAGGGCACGGAGTACGACTGTTACGGCAGCAAGGGCACGCCCGCCACGCGCGGCGCCTATCGCCCCATCGGCATCAATCGCAACAGCCAGCTCGCCGTGCTGCAGCTGCGCCCCTATGCGCAGCCGGCCTACCGTGCCGTGCAGTGGATGGCCTTTGGCTCCAACTCGTTTAACGCGCTGGTTCCGCTGTACGCCAACGTCGAGACCATGCCCGAGTACTATGCCGACACGCAGGCTCGCGTGACGTCCGAAAACTTCTACTGGGCCAACCGCCTGATCGGCGCCCTGGCTGACGTCCGTTTCCATGAGTGCGGCCGCGCTGTGGAGGACTACCAGGAGAAGGTCGGCGGCATGGGCCACAAGCAGATTCACGACGTTGACGCTGTCGTAGCCGCGCTGCCCGAGGCCGAGGTGCCTGCCGAGCTCGCCCGCGCCAACGAGGCCTTTGCCGAGCTCGTGCGCGTGGAGACCGATGCCCTGTTGGGCAAGGTGCTCTACACCACGAGCTGCGCCATGAAGAACTCTTTCGCGATGAACGACAACGTGAGGTAGGGATTTCCCGTCGATTGAATAGCGCTAAAACGCTTTGTCGCTTTCGCTCAATCTTGGGTACAAGAACGCCAATGCAGTTGTTTGTGATTGGAGACAACCATGGTTATGAAACTCGATCAGCTTGTTAACGGCGCCATTAACGTGGGCTTTGGCGCTGCCGCCGTTGCTGTCGAAGGCGGCAAGAAGGTTCTCGACGACCTTAATACCAAGGGCGAGCAGGTTCGCAAGGACGCCGGCGCTCCCGATATCGCCCGCAGTGTGTCCGACATGTTCGAGCAGGCCGGCGGTACCATCTCCGATCTGACCGAGCGTCTGGGCATGCAGGGCGAGACCGCGGCCCAGCGCGTGCTCGATGAGCTCATCCTTGCTCGCGTCCGCGTTATGACCGCGTCCGAGCGCACGGCCTTCCTGGCCCACGTGCGCGACATCGTCGATTCGGTCGAGGACAACGTGACCTCGGTGCCCGTCGAGTCCGTTGAGCCCGACGATGCGAAGGATACCGAAGAGGCCGAGTAGCAGCGCAGATGGCAGATTCCACCACCGATTACAACAAACTAGATCCCCTGGGTGACGAGGCGGCGGTTGTCGATGAGGTCGACGCCGTCGTCTCGGGCGCTCGCAAGAAGCCGCGCGCTGTCGATATGGTGCCCGAGGAGCCCGACGCGATGGCGCCGGACGAGGAATACCAGCTCACGCCGGCGGGTCGTCGCGAACGCATCGGGCAGATTGTTCGCCTGGTCAAAAAGTACCGCGTGTGGGATAACCTCACGCCGGTTCGTTTGCGCCGCCTGCTCGAGGAACTCGGCCCCATTTTCGTCAAGATGGGGCAGATTCTGGCCAACCGGTCCGAGATTCTGCCGCAACGCTTTTGCGACGAGCTGCGTCGTCTGCGCTCCGACGTGGAGCCGGTGCCGTACGAGGTAGTGCTCCGCTGCTTGGAAGAGGAATACGGCTTGCGCCTGGGGGAGATGTTCGATGCGATCGACCCCAATCCGCTTGGTAGCGCATCGCTCGCGCAGGTGCACCGCGCTCGTCTGGTGACGGGCGAGGACGTGGCCGTCAAGGTGCAGCGCCCCGGTGCGCAGCAGGTTATGGCGCAGGACATCGATATCATCCGCTCGGTGGTGCGTATCGTTTCCAAGTTCGTCAACACCGATCAATTCGTTGATCTGCACGGCGTAGTCGAGGAGTTGTGGACCTCGTTTCGCGAGGAGACCAACTTCTTGGCCGAGGCCAAAAATCTCAACGATTTCTACGAGTTCCATAAGAGCGTTCATGGCGTGACGTGCCCTAAATCCTATCTGGACCTGTGCACCGAGCACGTGGTGGTTATGGACTACGTCGACGGCATTTCGATCGCCGATCCTGAACGCTTAGTGGCCGAGGGCTATGACTTGGAAAAGATCGGTGCCGCAATCGTCGAGGACTACTCGACGCAGGTGCTCGACGACGGCTTTTTCCATGCCGACCCGCATGCGGGAAACATCATTCTCAAGGACGGCATCGTCTACTTTATCGACTTGGGCATGGTCGGACGCATGTCGAGTCACGATCGCGGTATCGTCAAGGACATGATCTTTGCCGTGGCCGAGGGCGACGTGCCCAAGCTCAAGGATTCGCTCATGCGCTTCGCCGTGACGCGCGGCGATTCGGCCGAGCTTGACCATTCGGCCTTTTTGTCCGACTTGGACTTTATTGTTGCCGACTTTGCCGGGCTCGACCTTAAAGACCTGGATATCGGCGAGTTTTTGACTTCGCTGTTAAACCTCGCGCGCAAAAATGACGTTGAGCTACCGAGCGTGGTGACGATGTTCGCCCGCGGTATGGTGACGCTCGAGGGCCTGTTGACCGAGTACATGCCCAACGTCAACATGATCCAGATCATCCAGACGCACATCAAAAACGAGAAGAGCACCTACGCCCGCATGCGCGAGATGAGCCGCGACTTTGCCGCGAGCAGCTATCGCGCGGCAAAAGGCTCGCTCGAGGCGTCCGAGTATCTGGGCTTGGCTTCGCGTATGCTCACGCGCGGCCAGCTTAAGGTGAACACGCAGATCATGAGCAGCGATAAGGCGCTGCGACAGCTGGGCGGAATCATCGACCGCATGTCGATGGCGATTGTGATCGCCGGTCTGTTTATCGGTTCGTCGGTGGTGTACTATGCACGCATCGAGCCGGTTGTGTTTGGTATCCCAGTCATTGGCTTTATGGGCTACGTGAGCGCGCTGGTGCTGGCGCTTATGCTGGGTCGCAATATCTGGCTCAACAGCCACGGCGGCAAGCACTAGAGGCTGCGACCGTCACCGCATTCTCCTATCGCAAACAATAGCTTTTACCTTGGGCTTCGCCTGCGTGCGAGGCCCTTTTGCGTGATAGCATATTGACGGTTTTAATCGATGGCCTAGATGGTGGTGCGGAGACGCACGAATGCGCGGTTTTCCTGCGCGTTTGGGAGAATCGGGGTGCAAGTCCCCGGCTGTACCAGTAACCGTAATTCCTCTTGGCTCGGGATGTTCGCGTCGCAGATCGGACGGCGCGCCCGAGCCGTTAAGGTTAAGTCGGATCGCCTCCCATCTTGCATGCGGCTGCGGCGTATGCCGCCGGTGTGCATAGGGCTCTGGAGGGAAGGGGGACCCCGATGGGGGAACTCGAGCGCAACATGCGCGATGACGTGGGGCAGTCTCAAGGCGACGCTCCAAGTACAGACAATGGGGGACAAATGGATATGTTTGAGGACGAGCGTGAGTGCGCCTCGTTGCATCGCCGTGGCGCGATTGCACGCGGTGTAGTCAAGCGCTGCCTGGTGGCATTCCTGGCCTTCGCGATGGCCTTTGGCACCACACCGGCTCAGCTGTGGGCCGAGGGCGCCGAGGGCATTGCCGAGGCTGTGGCTCAGACTGCGACGCCGGGCGAGGACGCAGCGCTTGCGGGCGGTACCGCTGAGCAGAGCGGCGCCGAGGTTTCGGATTCCGAGGGCGCGCCTGCAGCTAGTGCAGCCACAACAGAGGCAGCAACTGGCGACGAAGGCTCGGCGACGGGGGAGAGCCCTGCCACGAGCGAGCAGTCTTCGACGGCATCCGCTGGCCAAGTGGGATCTGCCGCCGCGGCTGCCGTTCAGACAGAGAACCCGACAGAAACCGGCGATGTTGCCAAGAAGCAGGTCGAGGTCTCGTTCTCGATTATCGGCACCGATGCTGACGGCAAGGCTCAGACCTGGGTGGCACCTACGCAGCTCAAGCTCGACGAGGGCGCGACGGCTGCGGATGCCTTCATTAAGCTGCAGGAGAAGACGGGCTTCAAGGCGAAGTACGATCCGAACACGGCATACGGTTTCTACCTCGAAAGCATCACATCCCCGAGCGATGGCCGCACGCTTGCCTACGATCCGACGACCTATGCCTACTGGCAGCTGTTCGTCGACGGCGCGTCTTCCTCGGTTGGCGCGAGCAGCGTCAAGCTCACCCAGGGGCAGAAGATTGAGTTTGCCTATACGGCTGGTAGCTCGTCCCCTGTCGTTAAGGACCAGGTTGCCGCAAATGTGACCGTCATTGGTCGCGATGCCCAGGGCAAGACTCAGACCTGGGTCGATAACGCGCAGTATGTGGTGACGTCCGGCTCGAGCGCACTTGACCTTACGAAGGTCGCGCTTGAGGCGAATGGCATCGACGCCGTTGCTGCGGGCTCCTTCATTCTGAGCCTTAAGTACAACGGTGTTGAACTGGGTACGCCCCAAGATTATTCGACCTATTGGCAGCTGTTCATCAACGGCAAGTCGAGTGACTATACGGCGGACAATGTCACCATCCATGTTGGCGATACCGTCACGTGGTTCTACGGTGGCTGGGGCGACCAGCTGCCCTCTGATTCCGTTCATGCTTCCGTTCAGGTGCTTGGTAAGGACAAGGACGGCAAGCAGCAGATTTGGGCTTCGACGGGCCAGACGAGTCTCAAGGCAGGCTCTACTGCCAAGGATCTCCTTGAGCAGGTCGGCCTTACTCTCGATGCTGGCGAATCGTCTTGGGGCTGGTTCCTCAACGGCATTACTTCGCCGTTTGATGGTAAGTCCTATGGCTGGGATGCTGCGACCAAGAGCTATTGGCGCTTCTACGTAAATGGCAAGTTCGCCGACGTTGGCGCCGGTGCCTACAAGCTCCAGGAGGGTGACGCCGTCACCTTTATGTATGGTGCTGACGCCGATGCCCTCCCCGGTCAGGTGCTTGGATCCGCCGATGTTATCGGTCCCGATGTCAACGGGAACAATACGCGTTGGGGCACGGCAAGCAATGTTTCTCTGCCTGAAGGCTCTACTGCCCAGAACCTTATTGAGACGGTTCTGAAGGCCAAGGGCGTTGCGTACAAAGGCTCCCAGAGTGGTGAGTACTGGTTCCTTAATTCCATTACTTCGCCGTTCGATCACAAGCCGTACGGCTGGGATGGTGCGACCGGTAAATACTGGCATCTGTATATCAACGGAGAGCCCTCCTTACTCTGCGCCAATCAGATTACGCTCCAGAGCGGCGATAAGGTCACACTTGCCTATACCACCGATAATTCGCCCATGCCCGATCCCGACAAGATTGTCGTGGATCCGAGCGCGACGACTCCTGATTGGGATGCCGAGTGGGCCGGCTACGGCAACAGTGGCAACGGTTCGACCGTAACGGATGCCAAGACGCCTGCGCAGGCCGCCGGTCTTAAGTGGGCCTTCGATTGGAAGGTCGAGTCTGGTCAGCAGTATGCCAACTGCAGCGAGCCTGTCATTGCTAACGGCTTTGTGTACATCGCGACCGAGAACGAGCTCATTAAGATCGATTCGTCCACGGGCAAAAAGGTTGCCTCTGCGCCGCTTGCCTCCAAGGTGAGCTATACCTCTCGTCCGATCTATACCAATGGCCTTATCATCGTTCCGCTCAACGGCGGTGCGGTCCAGGCGATTACTGCAGACAAGCTGATCTGCAAGTGGCTGACGCCTGGTTTGACGGACTTGACGCAGAGCTCCTGCACCGTCGTTTCGGACGGCGAGTACGTCTATGTAGGCACGGCTGATGGGAAGAAATACGTCAACGGTTCCTTTACGCGCATCAAGATCGCCACAGGCGAAGTCTCTTGGCAGAACATCGACGCAGCTGAGGGCTATTATTGGACTGGCGCTGCCCTGACGGATAAGTACGCCATCGTCCCCACGAGCGCAGGTACGCTTAAGTGCATTGATAAGGCAACGGGTGATGTCGTTTCGACCATGAAGCTCGGCGTCCTTGCGAACGCTGACTGCGTCGCCGATCCGTCCAATGGCTCGACCTTCTATCAGATGACGCACGACGGAAAGCTCCATGTGATTTCGCTTTCGGCGAAGGGCGTGCTGAGCGAGCAGAAGACGGTCGACCTGGGTCTTACGAATAACATGAGCGCCCCGGCGGTGTCTGGCGACAACTTGATTGTCGGTGGGCAGACGGCTACTGGATCTGCTCTGGTTCTCTATAATCTGAAGACCGGTAAGACCACGATGGTCACCGCTGCTGACGGTAAAGAACTACCGGCCGGATTTAACGGTATTGCTGCTACTCCGCTGGTGAGTGTTCAGGGCGGCAAAACCTATGTGTACTTCACCGTTAATAGCGCGGATAGCAAGGACTACGTCAGCTACTCTGCTGGTGGTGGGGTGTATCGCTATACGCTCGGCGATGCAGAGGCGACGCAGATTTATGATGCGGCTGGCCATTACCAGTACTGTGACTCTCCGGTCATTGCCGATGCATCTGGCAACCTGTACTACATCAATGACTCGGGCACGCTGTTCAAGCTTGGGGCCGTTGAGTCTTGGACGGTTGCCTTTAATTCCAACGGCGGGTCTGCTTGCGACACTAAGTTTGTTGCTACGTCCGATGGCAAGCTGGTCAAGCCGGCCGATCCGATGCGCGATGGCTACACTTTCGGCGGTTGGTATACCGATGAGCCTTGCACGCAGGCGTACGACTTCAGTACGCCGGTGACGGCCGACCTGACGTTGTATGCCAAGTGGACCAAGAATGCCGTTAACCCTGGCGGTAATGGCGGTTCAGGCTCCAATGGCGGCAATGGCGGCGTTGGTTCGAATGGCGGCGGCGGTTCTAGTACCGGTACTGGTTCCGGCACTGGCGCTGGCGCTGGTTCTGGCTCCGGCTCGAAGGGCGGCGCTATTGCCCCGGGCCAGAAGCCGGTGACCAAGACGACGGTGTCGACCAAGACCGAGACCAGGGACAACAAGTCCGACAAGAAGGACTCCGATAAGTCCGATAAGAAGGACGAGAAGAAGTCTGACAAGAAGTCTGACAGGAAGTCTGACAGGAAGGACGGCAAGTCCGACAAGAAGTCCGACAAGAAGTCCGATTCCAAGTCCGATACGGGTGCTGTTTCCACGACCACTGCTAAGAAGTCCTCTAGTGCTTCCGAGCAGGAGACTGGCACCAACCCGCTCGCCATTGTTGGCGTTGCCGCCGGCGTCATCGGTCTCGCCATCGTCGGCGTGTTCGTGTTCACCAAACGTCGGTAGGTGAGGGTTGTGTCCAATAAATCCAAGGACGCTGACCCCAAGCAACCAGATTCCTCGTTCATTCAGTTCGACGATGCAAAGCAACAGGGCGCCGCTTCGGCGGCGTCCGCCTCTCGTCGCAAGGCGCTCCTTGGCGTTCTTGCTGCCGCGTGCACCATTCTGATCGTCGTCTCGCTGGGCTTCGTCCATCCTTCCGAGAGCGGCGCCTGGTCCATTGACTGGATCGTTCAGACCGTGACGGGGGAGAGCGTCGTCGCCAAGGACACCAAGGGGTCTGGCTCGTCTGCCGCTTCGGGCGAGGCCAGTTCCAAGGATTCCAAGTCATCGAATGACGCAAAAGACGAGTCCAAGGGTTCGAACGACGGCAAGGACGATTCCGAGTCTTCGGACAAGGAATCAGACAAAAACTCGGATAGCAAGAAGTCCGAGGAGCGGGGCGGCAAGAAGTCTGGCGATAAATCCGCTGCCCAGAATACGGGCGCCGGCGATACTTCCGAGGTGTCTGGTGGTGCTTCTTCGGGCGGTGGCCAGTCGTCTAATGGAGCCTCATCCTCTAATGGTGGAAACGCCTCCTCGGGCGGTCAGGGCGGCTCACAGGAGTCCAACTACGTTACGGTGACGGTTTCGGTCACATCGAGCGCCGTGGGCAATCCTGTGTCCTCTGGTGGCACCTTTACCTTTAACGAAGGCGCTACCGTCTACGATGCCCTGTGCGCGCTGGGCCTTTCTGTTAATGCCGAAAACTCGCCTCTTTATCACGGCGTATACGTGAAGGCAATTGGTGGGCTTGCCGAGTATGAACACGGCGGCACTAGTGGCTGGTGTTATTCCGTTAATGGCTCACAACCCATGACGGCCTGCAGTAACTACGTTCTCTCCAATGGCGACAACGTGGTCTGGTATTACGTTACAGGCTAGGGACCTCGACATATCGCACCAAACGGGCGGTTCGGACAAACATCCGGGCCGCCCGTTTTTCGTGCGAATGGGACTGGGTCGCCGGGTCTCTCGGCAAACAAAAAACCGGTTGGAATGGGAATTCCAACCGGTTATACATTCAAGCAAATAGTGAATCGACTATGACCGTGCGCCCTCGAGGAAGAAGCGGCGGCTGAAGTAGTTGTACCAGGTGACGAGGAACGTGGCGATGGCCTTCATGGCTTGGTAGCCGATGCTCAAAAACGTGACGCCCACAAACATATACAGGTCGTTGAGGCCCAGGCCGATCACCGACAGGATGGTGAAGATCGTGAACTCGCGCTTGCGGCTCATGCCTTCGCGGTGGTCGAACACGTACTTCATGCTGAGCCAGTAGTTGACCACGACGGACGTGATAAACGAAACCGTGGTGCTCATCAAAAAGTCGAGGTGGAACAGCTCGACGAGCGCAATGAGCATGCCCCAGTCGATGCCAAAGGAGATAAGACCCACGACAGCAAACTTGAGGAACTGCTTGGTATGAGGTTGTGCCAGCGCCTTGCGCACGTAATCACATCCAATGCGTTGATGAATCGAGCAGAGGATACTTTAGAGCTTTTACAAGGGAAACGTAAGGTCTTTGCCAATAACTATATGAACTCGCCAAATTTTCAAGAGCTAATCCGCAAACGTTAAAAATTTGCCCGTAAACGAGCGACACCCACGGACGATACTGCGCTGAGTGCGCGTCGTCCGTGGGCGCCGTAATGCTGCAGGGGTTTCGAGCTATTTTGTCTCGTCGCCCTCCAGGAAGATTTTTCGGGTCACAAAGTTGTAGACCATGACAAGCGCGGTGGCACAAATCTTGGCGATATTGGCCTCGAGCCCCAGACCGGCGTTGAGCGCCAGCACGATGCCGTCGTTGAGCACCAAACCGATCACGGACAGCACGACAAAGATGATGAACTCGCGGCGGCGGCTCATGCCTTCCTTGTGCGCAAACACGTACTTCATGCTTGCGAGGTAGTTAAAGATGAGTGAGATGATAAAGCCGCTGGTGTTGGCGATTAGGATGTTGAGGCCGAGACCGTAGTGGAGCAGATTCATAATGCCAAAGTCGATAACCGTGGCAATGACACCGACGACGCCAAATTTCATGATCTGCGCAAGGAGCTTTTGCATGGTACCTGCCTTAGGGTGGCGCGGGGACGCCGTGGGGATGACAAACTCAGCAAGTTTAGCCAATCCCCGCGGGTGGTGCTAGGCGCGCTCCTCGATAGCACCGTTTCTATATGCATCGAGCAGCTGACGCAGGTCTTGGATCTGGCTGCGGATCTTGGCGCCAGTATCGGTGTCGCTCACCATGCGGCGACGGTCCGCTTGGTCAAAACGGTTGGTCTCGCTTTCGATGTCCACGTTGCGCGTGAGTGCCTCGGCAACCGTCGTAAAGGCCCGGTGCGACTTGAGGCGGCAGCCGCGCGAGCTCGAGATGAGCGTATAGCCGGCGATGCCCGTCTTGGGATGGTAAGCGCGGCAGAAGCCGCCATCGATGACCAGCAGCTTGCCCTCGGCGCGGATGGGCTGCTCGCCCTTGGTGGTTTTAACGGGTGTGTGGCCGTTGATGATGTGGCCGGTCGGCGAGCATGCCATGGGCGCGACGCCAAACTCGCGCATGATGTCGTCGCAGACCGAGGGCGACTTGGTAAGCGTAAAGTACGGGTCCATCGGCTCGACCCAGGTGCTCTTATCGGCGATATAGGCGCGCTCAAAGGTACGCACCAGGCGTCCGCTGGCGGGTGAATTGAAGCCAATCCACAGGTACCACATCCAGTCGAGGGCATCGCGGTCGCCCACGCGCCACGCGCGGCGGGCGATGTGGTCGCAAAAATCGAGATAATCGCGGCCAGCGTGCCAGGTGCCCAGGCAGTTCATGCTGCTAAAGGTGCCGTCTTCGTTGAGCGGAACGCAGCCGTGGAAGAGCAGGTTGCCGTTGGCGACCTTGTACATCGAGCCGTGGGTGTAGAGGAAATCGATATGGCGATGCAGGTGATCGGCGGTGACAAACTCGGACACGAGCTTGTCGATGATGTGCTGCTCCTGAGACGTGAGCGTGTAGGGGTCCGCCGGGTCGACGGTGGGGAAGTCGTTGGTCGTGAGCGGCCACACGCTGCCGTCGGCGAGCGTGACCGTGCCGGTGTCGTGGTCGATCTTGTCGAGTAACAGGCGGTCGGTCATGTCGAACTCGGGGTGGCGCTGGATAATCTGGCCCTCGAGCTTAAAGAGCAGCACGTTGATGGCCTTGATCAGCGGGGTGATGGACTCACCGGCGGTGTAGGTGGCATCGGCAAAGGCGACAAGCTCACGCAGCGAGATGCCGTAGTCGTTCTCCAGGATCTCGTAGTTGTCGTAGCGCAGGTTGTTGCGCAACACCGTGGCGATGCAGGCGGGCTCACCGGCCGCAGCGCCCATCCACAGCAGGTCGTGGTTGCCCCACTGGATGTCGAGTGAATGGTAGGTGAGCAGACGGTCCATAATCTTGGCCGCGCCGCCGCCGCGGTCGAAGATGTCGCCCACCAGGTGCAGGTGGTCGACGGCCAGGCGCTTGATGAGCGAGGCGAGCGACTCGATAAAGTCGTCGGCGCTGGCGGTCTCCAGGATGGACTCCACGATGCGCTCGTGATAGCGCACGCGGTAGTTGTTCTCGTCCGGGTGCGTGTGCAACAACTCGTCGATGATGTAGGCGTAATCGCGCGGGATGGCCTTACGCACCTTGGAGCGCGTGTAGCGGCTTGAAAGTGAGCGCGCGACCATGATGAGCTGGTCAAGCATCGTCTTGTACCAGGTTGGCGAGTCCTCGCGCCGGCTGCGGACCAGGTCGATCTTCTCGCGCGGGTAGTAGATGAGCGTACACAGCTCGCCCTTTTCGTCAAAGGAGAGCGTGTCGCCAAAGATCTCGTCGACATGTTCGCGCACGACGCCCGAGCAGTTGTTGAGGATGTGCATAAAGGCTTCGTACTCGCCATGCACGTCGCTCATAAAATGCTCGGTGCCTTTGGGTAGGTTGAGGATGGCCGAGAGGTTGATGATCTCGGTAAACGCGGATTGCTCGGTGGGAAACTGTCTCGACAGCAGGCGCAGATACTTGAAGTCTTGCGGATTGCGATCGAATGCGACCATGAAACACCTTCCGATGGGGCTGGTAAAACTGATAAACAGCGTCAAACGTTTATCAGTATGCGCCGCTTTTGTTTCGATTTTGCGCCAGCGGCTGAATTGTCGGCTGAACGGTTTGGTAAATCGATTTAGTTGAGGTAGATATGGTGATTGGGTGGAGACGACAGAGGGTGTTTTCTCAGATATTTATGCGTGGGGCCGGTGGAGACGATGGTGGTAAAGATGTTCACTATTTTTGGTTCGATTTGGTAAATAGTGGACATATGTACCGCATGTAGGCTCACTGTGCGATAATTTGCGCAGCAATGAGTAAGGAGCCTCATATGAGTGATTTTGTCCTGACCTGTGAATCCGCCGCCGACCGAACCCGTGAGTTCTTTGCGTCGCGCAATATCCCTGTCGTGTGTTTTCATTACGAGATCGACGATGTTGTCTATACGGACGATCTGTATCAGTCGATTACGCCGGACAAGTTTTTTGCCCAGATTGCCGCGGGCGCCATGCCCAAGACGTCTCAGGTGAGCGTGGGTGAGTACGAGGAGTTTTGGGAGCCGTTTGTTGCCGAGGGTAAAGACGTGCTGCACCTGACGTTGTCGTCGGGTATTTCGGGCACGTATGGATCGGCCTGCGTCGCGGCGCAGATGCTTGCGGATCGCTATCCCCAGGGCGGCAAGGTACGCGTCATCGATTCGCTGGGGGCGTCTTCGGGCTTTGGTCTGTTGCTGGAATATGCCGCCGACGTGCGCGATAGCGGGGCTTCACTCGACGAGACGGCCGCTTGGATCGAGGAGCATAAACTCAACCTGCACCACTGGTTCTTCTCGACCGATCTGTCGAGCTACCTGCGCGGCGGTCGCATTTCGGCCGCGAGCGCGATCATCGGCACGGCGCTCAAGATTTGCCCGCTTATGACGGTCGATTGCGAAGGTAAGCTGTCGCCACGTGAGAAGATTCGCACTAAGAAGCGAGCGATTTCCGAGATGGCTAAGACCATGATGGCACACGTACAGGACGGTGCAGATTATTCGGGTAAGTGCATCATGTCGCAGTCGGCGTGCCGCGAGGATGCCGAGGCGGTCGCGGCGCTGATTGAGGAACAGGTTCCGCAGCTTAAAGGCAAGATTGAGATCAATGACATCGGTACTCTGATTGGCTCGCATACCGGACCTGGTACGGTGGCGCTCTTCTTTATGGGCGACAAGCGCGTGGATTAATTTGCCCCATCACGTCGCTGCATGATTGCTCAAACGAAAACGGCCCGCCTCACGTTTGTGGGGCGGGCCAAGATGTTTTGCTAGCGTTTCTTTCCGCGGAAGAAAAAGCCGTGCAGTGACGGCTTGAGGCCGCGGTTGGCGCGATGCTCCTCGACGCGCTCGTGGATCGAAGCGACGCGCTCGATGACTTCGTCGGGAATCGGCACATCGGGATTCATGTTCTCGACTTGGCTGACCTCGGCGGCGGCGACCTGGTCGATAATGGGCACGTCGTCGCGCGAGATGACAGGTGTGGCGTCTTCCTTCATCTTGCGATAACGCTGCATCATGTCGGTCTGTAGCTGCTGGGCCGAAGGCGGTGTCCAGATGATGGCGTTGGCGCCGGCGGCGATGGTCTCGCGAATGTTCTCGGGCGTCTTGCCGCCCGGCGCGATAAGCGGCAGGTTGGGATAGTGCTCGCGCAGCTCGCGTAGGACCTGGGGCGTGTTCTTGCCGGCGGCGATGTTGAGAATCTTGGCTCCAGCGCGCACCTTGGCGTGGGCATCGTCGTCGCAGCGAACGACCGTGGCGATGACGGGGATGTCGGCGATGTTGGTGATGTGCTCGACCATCTCGGCAGTAGCGGGGGAGTTGACCACGCAGCCCGTCGCGCCCTGCATCTCGGAGACGGCTGCCATCTGCACGGAGCGCTTACCGGTCGTAGTTCCGCCACCCACGCCTACAAAGACCGGGCACTCGGCGACGGTCAGCAGCGCTTGCGTAATGGCGGGCTGCGGCGTGAAAGGGTAGACCGCAAAGACGGCGTCGGCGTTGGAGTTGCGGATAACCGCGACATCGGTGGTGTAAATGAGCGACTTGATGCGTCGGCCAAAGAGCGTGAAGCCGCTGGCCTCCTCGATCTCGTCGGGCATGCGAAGGGCAGCCTTGCGCAGGCGTCCGTCGATGGGCAGGGGCTCCATAGGGAGCAGGCCGTTGGGCGTGACGGCTACTTGGGGCTCGGTGAACTCGTCTGCAAGCTCGACCTCGGAAAAATCGACCGAGGCGACGATGTCCTTGTGCACCTCGGCGGGCACATCGATGGGAGCTTGGTCGTTTGCCGCCGCAGGCGTGTCGAAGGAGCTGGTGCCGACGAAGGCGTCGACGCGCTCATTTAAATCGTTGAGGGTATCCATGGAGGCTCGATTCTATGTGATAACGGCCGGCGCTATGCAGCCGGAATTGCGAATGCTAAATCGTTTGACGAGTTGATTTTTCCCCGCCGCGCCATCCGTTAGACCGAAGGGCCGGTGAACGTGAAGGAGCTGTGGTGGCGGGGATCGAGGTGCTATCTTGAAAGTCCCGTTTACAAGAGAGGTGACGCGGTATGGAATTTTCGGCAATGTTGGGCTCGATTGGCCTGTGTGTGGGCGCAATCGTTGCCGCCGCGGTCATCTACTTTGTGGTCACGGCCATTAAGGGCAAAAGGGCCGAACGCAAGGAGCGCGCGATGCTTAAACAGCATCGCGACCAGCAGGGCAAACGCGCACAGAGATAGCTTGTTGAGTTTTGGATCCGTGCGCTAGCTGCGTTTTCGGATCAGGGCAATGTAGAAGCCCTCAAAGTCGCGGCTAGGCGGAATGGTCAGCGTGCCGGGCATACCGTTGGCGACGGCCGAGACATGGCCGGCAGCGATGGCCTCGGTGAGGGCGTTGCTCTCGACGCGTGGCTCTTCGCCAGCTTCCTGGGCACGGTGCGCTTCGCTTTCGCTCGGCGTGCCGTCGAGGGGGATAAGCTCGCAGTCCATGTGCTTGTCGAGGGCCTCTTGCAGGGCGTCCTCGTTTTCCTGCGGCATGATCGAACAAGTGGAATAGACGAGCGTGCCGCCCGGCTTGAGGGCACCCATGGCGCGGTCCAGAAGCGCGCGCTGCGAGCGGGCGCACTTGCTCAGCAACTGCTCGGTCAGGCCGCGCAGGCTTTTCTCGTTGCCGCTGATGACGGTGCCCGTGCCGGTGCAGGGGGCGTCGAGCAGGATGCGGTCGAAGCGGAAGAACTCGTCGAGCTCGCGTGCGTCGATGCGCATGACGGGCACGTTTTTGGCACCCTGGCGATGGAGGTTTGATTCGAGCTTCTCGGCGCGGGGGATGTTCATCTCACAGGCGGTGAGGTGTGCCTGTCCCTGCGTGAGGGCGGCGATCTGCGTCGTCTTGCCGCCAGGGGCTGCGCACATGTCCAGGATGTCCTCGCCTGCCTGGGCGCCCAGGACCAACGGCGGCATCATGGATGACAGGCTCTGCAGGTAGATCTTGCCGTCGCGGTAGATGTCGAGGTCCCACAGATCGGAAACCTGGGCCTCGGGCAGGATAAAGGCGTCTGGGTACCAGGCGACGGGGTTGTGGGCGATGCCGGCTGCATCGAGCGCCGCAGCGATGTCCTCGGCGGTCGCCTTGAGCGTGTTGGCGCGCAGCGTGACCGGGCGTGCGGCTGCGGCACCGAAGCCCTCGATCATGAGGTGAGCATCGGCGGGCGCATAGGCGCCGGCGACCGTGTCGACCATAAAGCGCGGCAGGTCGGCGGCGCAGGGAAGGGCGGCAAGCTGGTCGGAAAGCTCGGTAGCAGCAAACTGCCTGAGCTTGAGCTCGGCCTCGACCTGCTTTTTCTGCTTACGACGACGCGGCTTGGACATCCGTCTTTCCTTCCCATTCCATTACATGTCGAGTGTTGTTTTTAGTACTGGCTCTCGTGCTTGCTAAAGAAGTCGAAGCGCGGGGGCAGCGGCTTCACGCGGTGCTCGCCGGGCTTCTCGCCCAGGCTCTCCACAAACTCGTCCGTGGAGGCAAAGATGTTATCCCAGCTAAAGAAGGCGACCGGATCGACGTCGAAGTACTCGCAGATGAGCTCGCAGCCGGCCGGCACAATACCGTGCATCAGGACGGTCGCCACGCGCAGCTCGGTAAAGGCGTCGACGAGGGCCTGCGTCATCGCGGCGTTTGCCTCATTACCCTCGAGCTTGTTGGCGGCCTTGGAGGCGTCGCTCCAGTGCTTGTTGGCGGCGCGCAGGTAGTCGTCGCACACGGCAAGCGCGCGGTGCGTCTCGAACTTGTACATGGCCTGCTCAAAGGCGAGGGCTGCCTGTTGGGCGGCTTCGACCACGGTGGCAGAAGCGGCACCGGCGGGGATGCAGCCGTTGCGGTAGGGGCTCTCGTCGCCCTCCTTGACGGCGACGCCGTAGAAGCAGCTGCGGGCCAGGCGGTTGAACACGCCGGTCAGCAGCGCGCTCTCCTTAAGGGCCGGGTCGATAACGCGCTTGTCGTCGCAGGCGCGCACCTCGTTGCCGTCCTTGTCCTTGCCGGTCACACGCGTGTCGTATGCCTTGGGGCTAAAGCTCACCGGCTTCTCGGACAGGCCGAGCGACAGCCAGTGCGCGCGCATCTGCTCGCAGGTGTAGTGGTTGAGCAGGTCGTCTGCCGGTGGGGGAGGCGTCTGCGAGGACGAGCTGGCCTTTTTGCCCATGTAGAGCAGGTGGTAGCAGGCGCTGACGGTGCTCTGCGTGAGGTCCCAGCCCAGGGCCTCCCACATGGCGGTCTGCGCGATGCAGTAGAAGTAGATGTTGTCCTGGCCGATGAACTGGTAGATCTGTGCGTCGTCCGAGCACCACCAGTCGCGCCAGTCGAGCGAGCTGTGCTGGTAGGTTGGTGCGGGTACCTGCGTGGAATCGGCGGCGGGCTCGCCCATGAGGGCGGCGTCCTGGGCAGCGATGCCCTCGGTCACGCCGGCTGCCTTGGCATCGCGCGCGAGCACGGTACGCGTATAGCTGATGGGCGCCCACAGGCTCTCGGGCCAGCACCAGCAGGTGACGTCGTTCACGCCGTCGACCTCGGGTACCGGAACGCCCCAGTCGATGTTGCCGGTGATGCGGAAGGGCACGAGCGCCTTGCCGCTGCGGAAGCGCACGCCGCCGTTGGCGAGCACCGCGTGGGCGTCGTCGCGCTCCTTCCAGCTGGGGAAGGTGACGGTAAAGCTGCTCTTGTTGCCCTCGGGCTCCAGCACGGTGTGCTCGGGGAGCTGGTCCTCGACGGCGTCGAAGGCCTCGCGGAACTTGTTCTGGATGTAGAGCTGTGCCGGCAGCAGCCACTCCTCCATGGTCTTGGAGACCACGGAGCGAACCTGCGGGTTCTGGGCGAGCTTGGCGGTGTAGGTCTTCATAAAATCGAGGTAGGCCGGCAGGTCAAAGTAGAGGTTGTCGACCGGGCGCAGCTCGGGCACCTCGCCGGTGAGTTGGCTCTTGGGCGCGATGAGCTCCTCGGGCTCAAACTGGTGACCCAGGTCGCACTCGTCGGCGTACGCCTTCTCGGACTTGCAGCCCTGAATGGGGCAGCGGCCGATCACCTGGCGGCCGTTGAGGAACGTGCCGGCCTTGGCGTCGTAGAACTGCAGCGTGGAGCGCTTGGAGATGGTGCCCTGCTCGTGTAGGCGCTCGATAATCTCGGCGGTAACCTCGTTGTGAATCTGCGCAGCCGGCTCAAGGCCCGAGCCGCCGTAGATGTCGCAGCTGATGTTGTAGTTGTTGAGGGTCGCGGCCTGGCGGGAGTGATTGGACTCGACATACTCGCTAATGGACTTGTCGTAGCCTTCGTTCTCCTTGAGCTTGCGATAGCTCTCCATGATGGGCGAGCCATAGCAGTCGGTGCCCGAGGTGAAGATGACGTTCTCGCGGCCCAGGCGGTCGCGCAGGAAGCGGGCGAAGAAGTCGGCCGGGACAAAGACGCCACCAACGTGGCCAAAGTGAAGGCCCTTGTTGCCGTAGGGCTCGCCGGCGGTAACGATGGCGCGGCGAGGCCAGCTGGGACGGTCGTTCATGGAGTATTTGGATGCCATGGGACTCCTTCGCATATGGTGAGAGCGCGGCCGGGCGCAAGGCCTGGCGACGCGGTGGTCAATTCGTGCATATCATTCGACATTATCGCACATGCGGACGGGTACGTGGCAGGGGCGCTATCCTAAGATGCTATGAATGAGATTTCCAACATACATGCGTTTGAGGACGAGGATTTTCTGCACGCCTGCTTTGTGTGGGGGATGGCAGTGCTTGGCGCATTTGCCGTGTGCCTGGTGCCGGTGTTTATGCTGCTGGGCGGGCCCGCGGACTTGGATGCGGCTGACGCGGGCGGTTGGACGGCCGTCTTGGGCTGGATAGTCGGGTTGGCTGCGGTTTCGGCGGCGTCATTTGCCGTGCACGAGCTGGTGCACGGTGTGTTTTTTAAGCTGCTGGCACCTGCGGGCGCGAAGGTGACCTTTGGGGCGAATCTCGAAACCTGCATGATTTACGCCTGCGCCGAGGGCGTGGTGTATTCGCGCCGGCGGTACGTGGCAGTTTGCCTGGCGCCGACGGTTGTTGTGACGGCGGCGTTTGCCCTGGGGTTTGCGTTCTCGGGCTATCCGCTGCTGTGCTACCTGACGGCCGGCTTGCATTTGTCGGGCTGTGTGGGCGACTGGTATTACGTGCGGACCATTTTGCGCGACCGCCGCATTGTCGCCTGCGAGGACACGTCCTTTGGCGTGCGCTTTTTCGGGTGAGGAGATGTCGATGAAGTCGTTGTTGCTGCATGCGTGCTGTGCACCATGCTCGCTTGAGCCGGTTCGCCTGCTGCGCGAGGAGGGGTTTGAGCCCACGATTTGCTGGACCAACCCCAATATTCAACCGCGCGATGAATGGCAGCGCCGCTTGGACGAGCTGCGCCGGTGGTGTGCCGATGGCGATATCGAGCTCATCGAGGCGGGGGAGGACCGGGAGCGCTGGGAGGCCGGCGTGGCCCCGCTGGGTGCCGATCGACCCCGTCGCTGTCGTGCGTGCTATGCCCTGCGCTTGGCCGAGGCGTGCCGTGTGGCCCAGGAATGCGGGTTTGAATACGTGGGCACGACGCTCGCCGTCTCGCCGTATCAGCTGTTCGACACCTGCAATGATGTGCTCGAGCGCCTGGCGGCCGCACATGGGCTCACGCCGGTGATTCGCGATTTTCGTCCGTATTACCCCGAGGCGACACGCCGTTCGCGCGAGCTGGGCATGTATCGGCAGAACTACTGTGGTTGCCGCTTCTCGGCTGTCGAGGCGGCCATGGACCGCGCCCGCATCCGCGACGAGCGCAAAGCGTCCAAAAAGTAGTTCATTTGGGACGTCAGCCTGCTAGGATGTAGAGCGGACTTTAGCTATATAAGGAGAATCCGACGTGTCTATGCGTACCGATGATTTTGACTATAACCTGCCCGAAGAGCTCATCGCCCAGGCTCCAGCCGAGCCGCGCGACTCCTGCCGCCTGCTGGTGGTGGATCGCAAAGGCTCCCAGGCGGGAACGCCGTTGGAGCACGGCGGTACCGTTGAGCACCGCATCTTCCGCGACATCATCGACTATATCGAGCCGGGCGACGTGCTCGTTATCAACCAGACGCGCGTGATGCCGGCTCGCCTGATTGGCCGCAAGACGGGCTCGGGCGGCGTGGTCGAGACGCTGCTGCTCAAGCGCCGCGAGGACGTGGATCCGCTTGGTCACGTTTGGGAGTGCCTGGTCAAGCCGGGCAAGCGTCTGAAGCCCGGTGCCCAGATTGAGTATCGTGCCGGTGGCGCCCATGCGCCCGAGGGGGCTCCCGTGGTACTGACGGCCGAGGTCGTCGACTTTGTCACCGATAGTCGCGGTGGCCGCCTGGTGCGCTTTGAGCCGGCCGGTTGCAATGCCGCCGGCGAGCCGCGCACGCTTGACGAGGCTATCCATGCTGCCGGCCACGTGCCGCTGCCGCCCTACATTACCGATTACGAGGGCGATCCCGAGAAGTACCAGACCGTCTACGCCATGAAGGAGGAGCACTCGGCTGCCGCTCCCACGGCGGGTCTGCACTTTACTCCCGAGCTCATGGCCGCTATCGAGGCCAAGGGTGCGAAGTTTGCCGCCGTCGAGCTCGAGGTGGGTATCGATACCTTCCGTCTGGTGGAGGAGGACGACCCCACGCAGCACGTCATGCACACCGAGCGCTACCACGTGTCGCAGGAGGTTGTCGATGCCGTGCATAAGGCGAAGGCCGAGGGGCACCGCGTGATCGCCGTCGGCACTACCGCGGTGCGCTCGCTCGAAAGCGCCTTTGACGCGGACGCGCCGGTGTCCGATCCGGCCGTGACGGCGCGCTATTTTGAGGGCCGTGAGGACGGGGCCGATATGCTTGGCCGCGGTGACATCGTGGTGCGTGAGAACGCGACGACGCAGCTCTACCTCATGCCTGGCTCGACCTATCACGTGGTCGACGCGCTGATCACGAACTTCCACGTGCCGCGCTCCACGCTCATGATGCTCGTGAGCGCACTTGCCACCCGCGACCAGATCATGGATGCCTACGCCGCTGCCATCGAAGAACGTTATCGCTTCTTCAGCTTTGGCGACGCGATGCTCATTTTGTAGTTACGCGGTTCTACGAACCGCGTAACTGCTCGACGCTGCAAACCCGCCAGAGCGGCAATCTGCCTTTCAACTTCGGCGGCATGACCAAAAGGTCAATGCCGTCTCGTTTCAAGGCACCTTGCTCGCTCTGGCGGGTTTTCGCTGACTTTGCCAAGGCATCGGCGCCGCCGTTGTTGGCACTTGGGGACGTTCCTTATGTGCCGGCACCTGGGGACACTCCTTGTAGTCTTTGGGGAGTGGTTACTTGCTCACGAACAGCCAGACCAGGATGATCACCAGGATTGCGGCGACTATGCAGACGATGGCGCCGGTGAATTTGATGCGTGAGTCGCGGGTACGCTCGCGCACCGCGTCCTCGGTGGCCTCGAGCTGGGCGACTTCTCGCTCGGTCTCGGCGTGTTCGGCTTTGTCTCGGGCCAAGGATCCTGCAAGCGACTCAGTGATCTCTGGATGGTCATGTACCTCGGTCACCTGTTCGATGATCGACTGCGCATGTGCGGCATCTGCTTGGGCGTTGGCGATGGTCTGCTCCTGGTCGCGGCGTGCCTTGTCCTCGGCAGTGATCTTCTCGCGCAGTTCGCGCTGACGAGTCGCGGCGGCAGTCTTCGCCGTCTGCAGCTCGTCGCGCGCGGCATCGGCTTCGGTCGTCACGGCTTGGTGCGCGCGTTTTGCGTCGGCGATAGGGGCTTGCGCCTGCTCGACGGCCTGGTTGGCTGCGGCAAGCGAGTGCTCAAGGTCGGCGGTGATGCGCGGGACATCTTCTTCGGCTTTACGCAGGGCATCTGCCGTGTCGGAGATCTGCATCGAGAGCTCGCTGGTGCGCACCGTATAGTTGGCGGGATTTGCCGAGGGATTGCGTTGCAGCTCGGCATACTCATGACGCAGCGTCTCGAGCTGGGCGCGCGTGGCGTCGACGGTTTGTTGTGCGGCCGCAATGCCGGCGTCTCGCTCGGCCTTCACCTTGTCGCGGATACGCTTGGAATCCTCAAGACGTCGAACGAGGCGGTTGCCGGTCTCGCGAGAGCTCGCCTCGCGGGCCTCCACGGCGTCGAGCGCAGCCTTCAGGCGGAGCTCAGTCGCGTCATCCTCTGTCTTCATTTGTTCGAACTGACCCTTGAGCTCTGTCGCTTTGGCGGCGTGGGCATCACGGTCAATCTCGGCGGCCGCTGCAGTCTTTTGGGCCGTGGCAATCGCCTGGCGCTGGTCGGCGACGATCTGGTCGTAGCGGCCTGCGATATCCTGGCGCGTCTCGAGTTCCTCGGCCTGATCGGCAATGCGCTGCTCAAGTTCGGCCAGATGGGCGCGGGCATCGGCAAGTGCCTTTTTCGCGGCGTTCATCTCGCGCATGGCCGAGGTACCCTGGGCGATAAAGGTGCCCACGGCGTTCGCAGTGTTCGAGACAGCGGTCCCCAGATCGCGGCTCGCGGCGGGGGAGTGCAGGGCGGTCGGGCGAGCGGTGTCGGCAGCGTCCGCATCGGCAGCCTGCGGCACGGCGATATTGCCGGTACCGCCCTCGATCACAGAAAAGCCTGCTGCGTGCGGATTGACCGCATCGGCGCCAATCGTGGGATGCTCGAGCTGCAGAAACGAGGGCATGGTACTGCCTTGGTCAGCAACCGGAGTCTCGCCGGGCACAAAGGTCGAGGCCGCCTCGGCGGCCTCCTCTTCTTCGGCATCAATATCGGCATCGGCCATGGCGTCTTTCATCGCTTTGACAGCATCCATCATGGAGTCCATGACGGCATCGAGCTCTTCTTCCGAAGAGACCTCGATGGGGCCCGCTGCTTGCGGAGCGGCGTCCTGTACAGGGGCGTCGTCCTGAGCGGGCGCATCGTCGTTTTGCTCGTCGGTGTTTTCTGCGGCAGGGGTTTCCGCAGTAGCGTTTTCGTCCAAGATGGGGTCGTCGATGTCGATACCATCGCAGGTCACAGCGTCAGTATCTGCGATGACGTCTGCGGAATCATCAATATGCTGTTGAGTCTGGGGGTCCAGCTCGTCTGTCATAGGCATGTGCTCCTCATCGTTGTTTGTCACCCTATGATAAAGTCTCGCGCCGACATCCCACGCGCTGCAGCAAAGTTTCAAAACGTGTTCGATGGCTCGATCTGATAACAATAACTCGGTCCCTTTATCCAGTTTGTACTTGACAATCCCTTCGCCGAACGACGTGGTGCCGTTCGCCTACCGCGGTCTTTTATTTTCGCTTGAACACGCTAAAGTTGCATCTCAGCTTTTGGCGCGTGAAGTTGGATACGCGCAGTCGGCGGGCGTGCCCGTCGCGATTTGAAAGGACTTTGTATGGGACTTTTCACTGGTAAGACCGTGATCGTCACCGGCGGCGGCAAGGCCACGCTTAAGGACGGTTCCGCTGGCTCCATCGGCTACGGCATCGATATCGCATTTGCCAAGGAGGGCGCGAACCTCGTCATCACCGGCCGCAACGTCGCCAAGCTCGAGGCCGCTAAGGAGTCTCTCGAGGCCGAGTACGGTGTCAAGGTTCTGCCTGTTCAGGCCGATGTCTCGGCTGGTCAGGACAACGAGGCCGTCGTCCAGAACGTCATCGACAAGGCCATTGAGGAGTTCGGCCGCATC
Source organism: Collinsella sp. (assembly GCA_048321375.1). Lineage (GTDB taxonomy): Bacteria > Actinomycetota > Coriobacteriia > Coriobacteriales > Coriobacteriaceae > Collinsella. Next base: position 26,461 of record DBFDVR010000004.1, on the reverse strand, counting down.
GACGCCGTCGTCAACAATGCTCAGGCTAGCGCCTCGGGCGTGACCATCGCCGATCACACCATGGACCAGTTTAACCTGGCCATTTACTCCGGTCTGTATGCTACCTATCTGTACATGCAGAAGGCCTATCCGCACCTGAAGGAGACCAAGGGCTCCGTGGTCAACTTTGCCTCGGGCGCCGGCCTGTTTGGCAACTACGGCCAGTGCAGCTATGCCGCCGCCAAGGAGGGCATCCGCGGTCTGACTCGCGTTGCCGCCAACGAGTGGGGCAAGGACGGCATCAACGTCAATATCGTTTGTCCGCTTGCTTGGACCGCTGCACTCGAGAACTTCCAGGATGCCTATCCCGAGGCGTTCAAGGCCAATGTCCACATGCCGCCGGCAGGCCACTACGGCGACGTCGAGAAGGAAATCGGCCGCGTGGTCGTTCAGCTCTGCGGTCCCGACTTTAAGTACATGAACGGCGAGACCGTCACCCTCGAGGGTGGTATGGGCCAGCGGCCTTAGGGGTTACGGCGTTTTACCAAACGCCGTAACGGGCCGACGCTGCGCGGCCGCCAGGGCGACAACTTGTCATTCAAAGAGGGCGGCATGACCAGAAGGTCTATGCCGTCCTCTTTTCATGCCAATTTGTTCGCCCTGGCGACCGCTCGCTGGCATTGCCAGAGCATCGGCGTTGCCTTGGCTGTTGGAAATGATCCCAATGACTATGACCCCTTTGCGCCAGTTTCTGTCGAGTCGGTGCTTCTTGCGGGTTGCCCGTATAATGGGTTGCGTATGAACCGCAACCAAGGAGTTCCAGTTTATGGACCAGAACCTTTTTAAATTCGATCTGATTGCCGAGGATCCGACGACGCACGCGCGCGCCGGCGTGCTGCACACCCCGCACGGCGACATCGAGACGCCGATCTTTATGCCCGTGGGCACAAAGGCAAACGTCAAGGGCATTCCTACCGAGACCGTCAAACAGCTCGGCGCCCAGATCGTGCTTGCCAATACCTATCACCTGTCCATGCGTCCCGGCGAGGACACCATCGCCGAGCTGGGCGGCCTGCACAAGTTTATGAACTGGCACGGCCCTATCCTCACCGATTCGGGCGGCTTCCAGGTGTTCAGCCACAACGATGCCGTCAAGCTCACCGACGAGGGCGTGCGCTTTATCGTCAACGACTATGACGGCCGCCATGTGTTCTGGACGCCCGAGGACAACATGGAAATCGCCATGAAGCTCGGTTCCGACATCTGCATGCAGCTCGACCAGTGCCCGGGCTATCCCGCCACGCGCGCCTACGTTGAGCGCGCCGTTGAGCTGTCGAGCATGTGGGCCGAGCGCTGCTATAAGGCGCATACCCGCGACGACCAGGCGCTCTTTGGCATTGTTCAGGGCGGCATGCACCTAGATCTGCGCCTGCGCTCGCTGCGCCATCTGGAGGAGTGCGGCGACTTCCCCGGTTACGGCATTGGCGGCTACTCGGTGGGCGAGGACCACGAGACCATGTTCGAGACCCTGGCACCACTCGTAAGCGAGTACATGCCCAAGCACAAGCCGCGTTACCTGATGGGCGTCGGCAACCCGACCACCCTCGTGCGCGGTGTGGGTGTGGGCATCGACATGTTCGACTGCGTGCTGCCGACGCGCACCGGCCGCATGGGTACGGCGTTCTCCAGCGAAGGTCGCCTCAACTTCCGCAACGCTCGCTTTGCGCACGACGATGGCCCTATCGATCCCACCTGCACCTGCCCGGTGTGCACGGGCGGCTACAGCCGCGCGCTCATCCGCCACATGGTCACGCAGAAGGAGATGCTCGGCGGCATTTTGCTGTCGATGCACAACATCTACTACCTGCTCAACCTTATGCAGCGTGCTCGCCAGGCCATTATCGAGGGCCGTTACGGTGCGTTCGTGAGCGACTGGATGAACAGCCCTGCGGCGGTGGATTACTAAGGGCGACAGACACGCTTGCAGAGCGTGGACAACGGCAATGGTCGAGCGCCAGCCGGTCGTCGCATTCGCTGACACCGGCTGCGCGACCGCTGACCGATAGCTTGCAAGTGCTTGATGCATCGTGGGTACCATACCGAATAGTTGATGCTCGGGCGGGTGTTTGACGCATGGCGTCGACCCCGCCCGTTTTCTTTTTCTCGATAGGAGTACCCATGATTAAGAATGAGAACGTCGAGGGCGAGCCTGCCTACGACGAGACGTACCGCCGCGGCCCCGTGGTCATGCGCGGCCCCATGATTCCCAAGGACAACACCTACGCCAACCTGCTGGCGCCCGAAGATTCGACTGACTGGCTGCATGCCGATCCCTGGCGCGTGCTGCGCATTCAGGCCGAGTTTGTCGATGGCTTCGGCGCGCTTGCCGAGCTTGGCCCCGCAGTGACCATCTTCGGCAGTGCCCGCACGCCTAAGACCGATCCGCTCTACAAGGCGGCGCGTACCGTCGGGCGCAAGATCGCGCAACGTGGCGTGGCGGTCATCACCGGTGGCGGCCCCGGCATCATGGAAGCGGCCAACAGGGGAGCGGCGAGTGTCAACGGCAAGTCAGTTGGCCTAGGCATTGAATTGCCGCACGAACAGGGGCTCAACAAATACGTGAACCTCGGCATGGACTTCCGCTACTTCTTTGTGCGCAAAACCATGTTCGTTAAGTACAGCTCGGGCGCCATCGTATTTCCCGGCGGCTTTGGCACGCTCGACGAGATGTTCGAGGTTCTCACGCTGGTGCAGACGCACAAGGTCAAGCGCATGCCGCTCGTGCTGGTGGGCAGCGAGTACTGGCAGGGTCTGTTCGACTGGCTCAACGGCCCGGTGATGAGCGCCGGTATGATCAGCCCGCTCGATCCGGATCTGGTACACATTACCGACGACCTCAACGAGGCCGTCGACATCGCCCTGAGCGAGCTGATGTAGGGCGCGCGTGCCTGTTGTTGTAGTAATGAGAACGGCAGATTGATGTCAGTTAACATCAGCCTGCCATCTAAACTGGGTATACTGATACAAAAGACGAGAGCGAGGAGGTTGCGTATGTCTACTGCAACGGTTAAGCCTACGACGGTTCGCATCGAAGAGGGGCTCAAGGAGCAGGCGACTGAGTTCTTGGATTCGGTCGGCCTCAGCCTCAATTCCTATCTCAATCTTGCCGTTCGGCAGCTGGTAAATCAGCGAAAGATTCCTTTTGAGATTGTAGGAAGGGCGGAAGTGCCCAACGAGGCGACGAGACGTGCCATGGTAATCGCCGAAGCTCATGAGTTGGGGATTTTGCCGGACGATAGCCCGTCATTCAACGACGCTGATGAGCTTATATCGTTCCTCGATGAGGGCTAGCGATGTTTGAGATTAAAGTCGAGGCTCAGTTTAAGGTGGATTACAAACGGACGATGCGCATCCATCCGCAGCTAAAGAGTGAGTTTAAAGCGGCGGTTGCAGAGCTTGCGGCCCATGGGTCGCTTCCAGCGGAGTACGGCGCCCACGAGCTCTCAAATCCGGGCGGAAACTACAACGGCCACATCGATTTCCACCTATCCGATGGCTTGGTCGATGTGGTCGTTCTATATCTGCCCCATAAGACTAACCCAGTGATCAGGCTGGTGCGAATGGGCACTCATCAGGAGCTTTTTCAGGGCCCACAGGGCTGAGTGCCCGCTTTTGAGTTGCGGTGGAATAGGGATTGATTTGCGGCCGATTGGCCAAAAACAGCCCCTATTTCACCGCTACTGATAGGGGTGCCCCGTTTGTTGCTGCGGCCCCCGGTTCTCCTCGTTGCTGGATTTCGCTCAAAAACTCAGCGGCGACTTCGTTGCTTTTGAAACGGATGCTGCGGTCTTCTTTCTTGGGGAATGCCAGCAACGGGATAGTCCCGTACCAGACAGTTTCCTCGTCAATCACGGCCGCGCACAGCCGCCCTTTGGCCTTGACGGAATAGTCGACGTTCATCTCGGCAAAAATCGCTTTCGCGTCATCGCGCGGAGTTGAGGCAACATAAATCTCAAGGGTAATCCCACGGGCGGCTGCGCCTGCGAGTGTGGCGGTGAGTTTCGTGAGGCATGCGGCGGATGCGTAGGATGCGGCTATGAAGACGCTCTTTGTGGCACCGGTGATGTCTTTAATAAATGCCTCAATAGCGTTTGCGGGCTCTATGAGAATGTTGTAATCGGGTTGCTCACTGTCCTCTGCTGAATAAATTTCGTACCCCAGCTTGGCGTACGTCTTGAGTCTCTTCTGGTACATGCGGGCGAGCATGGGTATCGACAGGTCAATGTAGTCGAATATCTCAACCTGTTGCTTGCCCTCGTGGCTTCTGTGCAGTCTGCCCACCTGCTGCGTTACGCTGCCGTCCCAAGATATCGGCGTGGCAATGAATAGGGTGTCAAGGTAGGACAGATCGAAGCCCTCGCTCAGAAGGCTTTCGGTGGCGACGATGATCCGATGTTCATGCTCAAAGCCGGGAAGACTGTTCAGTATTGCTTTTCTTTCTTTGGCGCCGATTTCTCCGGTTAAGAGTATAGGCTCGTGCCTGCGATCATTAAGCAACCTGAACAGTTCCTCAGCATGCTTTTTCCTTTTGGATAGTATGAGCGGATGTCGACCGTTTGACGCTGCTTCGAGGGCGTCACCGACAATCAATTCGTTTCTTGCCGCATGCACACACAGCAGATCGAGAATCTGATTGAAGCTTGCACCCGGCTCATAGGCGGATAGCCGAATGCCGGTAAATCTTGGTCGCACGATGCGCTGGATGCCCTGCTGAATTGCCTGCGTTTTTGGATCGATGACATAGCGAAGCGGGCCGCAGAGCATCGAGAGCGCCCGCGTAAGTCCGTCGGAGCGCTCAGGTGTCGCGGAGAGGCCATATACATATTTGGCTGGAGCGGACTTGAGGACGAGCTCGAGCTGTGGCGCGGCAGCATGGTGGCATTCGTCACAGATAATAAGGCCGTAATTACGAACAAGGTCCTTAACTATCGGCTCCCCGGTTTGGGAGTCTTTGCCAGATAGCGACTGAAAGGAAGCAACGTCAATAAGGCCGCTGACGGCGGTTTTGCCCCCTCCGATTTGTCCAATAAGGGGAGGTTGCTTTTTGCTGATTCGTCCTTTTGGCGTTCGGACCGGCTCTCTGGTGTCCGTAATGTCGAGAAATCGTTCGAGCTGCGATTTCCATTGGGTTATGAGTGCAGTCTTTGGAACAATGACGAGCGCCGGAAGACCAACGGCGGCAATAAGATAAGCTCCGATGACGGTTTTACCGAAGCCCGTTGGTGCAGACATGATTCCGTCTTCGTATTCAAGCATCTGGTCGGCGGCAATTTGCTGCTCGGGATGAAGGGTCCCTTTGAATGCCGTCTCAATTGGATTGCCCGTGCTGCGTTCGTCTGAATAATCGGCAGTAACGCGGGCTTCTTGAATCAACTGGTCAAGTTGGGCTTTGCAGCCTCTGGGAATCGCGACGCGGCCATCTCTAAGTTCACTGAGGTCTATGAGTCGCGGTTTGCCGAATACTGATTGATGCATAGATTGCGCGCGGAAGAACTCCGGGTTGGCAAATGTCGCAAGCCTGCGGACTTCCATTTGGGCTGCCGGGCTCAGAGACTTTTCGGGGATGTAGAGCATATCGGCTTGTGTGACGGGCAGGTTCGAGGGGAAGTCTCGTGGCGTGAGCGGGAGCCGCTTTCGTGGCTTTTGGACATTGCGCCTGGTTTTGTTTGTCGCTGCAGCTGTTGCTATTCCAAGCGGTTTGTTTTCGGTGCCCTCGATCAGACGATCCACCGTCGCACGCGAGATTAGTTGGATTTGCGAAAGGTAAAGCCATTGGTCGGGAAAGGGCTCGAACCGTTCGTCAACAAATACGCTGTTTCCTTCCCGCTGCGCTTTTCCCTGAAAGGGCAGCGCAACGAGATTTCCAAAGCCGCCCTCAGGAATGGTGGACTGCGCGGGTATCATTCGGTCAAAGGCTTCGAAGGTGATTGTCTTGTTGAGTGCCGCTGCTTCGGCGATAAGGCAGCTACCGAAATCTCGTGCTATCTTTGCGTTCATAGGTTCTAGGAAGAAAAACCAGATATGCGCGCCGTTGCCTGACCTTGATCGCTCGACCGCAGCGTTAATTCCATGGTTTCTTACGACAAGCCTGATAGCATTTGTCGCTTCTTTCCAATCGGCTTTGTCAAAATCAATGACAAGGACATTTGTGTTGCAGTCTTTGTCGAGAACATATTGACCTATGACGTCCCGGAGCCTGTCGTCGCTGCCTTTGAAATGAGCGATAATGGCAGCATCGTTCAGCTCAAGGAATGTGCGGCTGCGACATTCTGCGCATTTAATTCTCTGATGGCTTGCTTTGGGACAAATGCTTGGCTTCCACTCATTTGCACAGGCAGGTGTATAGCCGATGCCTCCGTCTTTTCTGCGATACCCGTGAGCGTGCACATCTTTGCGGCCGGTAAAAAGATTGCGAAAGAGCTCGAGTTTGTCGCGCGCTGGGCTCGCGCTGGTAACGATGCCCTCGGTCTGTGCATGTTCGTCGAAAGATTCCCCAGCTCTCTTCCATTCCTCGAGCGTTGCGTAGCGGATGTCTGGACCGTTGCTGCAGATGACAATTTGCTTGTGGGGATTTGAAGCATGGCCGACCACTATATTGAATTTGAAGAGCGCGCCCCCAAAGAGGGCGTATTGATGCGTTTCGTTACTCATCTGAATGCCATTCTTATAAGCGTTCGCTGAGATGAGGGTACGGCATTTCACTTTTTCAGATACTCGGCATTGATTGCGGTTCGGTTAATAGCGAGGTGTCATTCCGTGAACGGCATGACACACGCTGTCAAAACGCACTGCAGCCGTCGTTAAGTGATTTTTGAGACTTTACGGTGGGTCGGAGATACAGAGAGTGTGCCTCAAAGAGACCCTGTGTGCAAAAAATGGCAAATATGAGTACTGCTGCTTGGTCAGCAACATATCATCAGGAAAGTATTTAAAACCAATTGAGTGAGATTTTGTATATCCAACCCCTTAAACGCGACGATTCAGTGCTTTATGGCGTTTGAAAACGGTGGAAGTGGGCACTTTCAGTCAGATATTGCTGTTACTAAATTTGTGACAGTACTCATATTTGCCATTTTTTGCACACAGGGTATCGATCGGAGGCCAATCAAAGCTCTCCAAGCAGCAGGGAAGATGCCAATTGCCAATAAATATCTTGTATGTGGATGACACACTAAAAAGTTGCGGTGGAATAGGGATTGATTTGCGGCTGATGAGCCAAAAACAGTCCCTATTTCACCGCAAGTGGTAAAGGTGCCCCTAGTGGATGGGCTGGTAGCGGGGGCAGTAGCTGATGGCGATGGCGTCGACGCCTACGTGGGTGGCGATGGTGCACCCGATGGGGCCGGTGCCGGCGTCTACGTAGTTCTGGCCTGCGAGCGCTTGGTTGACGAGCTCCTGCTCCTCGGCAGCGCCGGTCGTGAGCACGCGAACGCTTGAGCCTGGGTGCTCGGTCAAAAATGCGAGGCAATCGGCCATGGTGTTGGCAATGATGCGCTTGGCTCCGCGGCCCTTCTTGACGGCCTTGATTTCGCCCGATTTCCACTCCGGCGAAACGGCCAGGCGAATGTTGAGCATTTGCGTGAGCTGGCCGGCGAGCTTGGGCGCGCGGCCGTTCTTAACGAGGTTCTCGAGCGTGCGGGGAATCAGCAGCAGGTGGGCGTCGGGCAGCGTCGCGCGGATCTGCGCCTCGGTCTCGTCCAGGCTGCGGCCGTCCTCGCGCATGGCGAGCGCGTACTCCACTAGCAGGCCCTCGGCACCCGAACCGGTGCGCGAATCGATGCAGCGCACGTCGAGCTCGTGCGTTTCGGCCGTCAGACTGGCGTTGGCATAGCAGGCGGACCACTCGCTGCACAGCGAGATAAAGATGGCGCTGTCGTGGCCGTCGGCGAGCACGCGGTCAAAGAGTGCCTTGAACTCGCCGGCACTCGGCTGCGAGGTGTGCGGCAGCTGCTCAGAGCCTGCCATGCGGGCGACGTACTCCTCGGCGGTAATCTGCACCTGGTCGAGCAGATCCTCGCCCTCGATAATCACATGCAGCGGAATCACGTAAATGCCGAGCTCTTGGGCACGGGCGGGGGAGATGTCCGACGTGGAGTCGGTTATGATGGCAAAAGACATAATTGCACCTTTCGTTGGGGCGCTTGCGCGCCGCCTTCTGAGAGCAAAGTGCGACAAGTATAGTAGAGTCGTTCCACATTACTAGGTTCAATTGTTGAATAGTCAACAGTTTGAAGTGTCGGTGTGGAAATCGTCAACTGGGGAAGAGGAATGCCGATGGAGGCGTTGGAGATAGGCAAACGGCCGGTCGTGCTGTTCGATTTTGACGGCACGGTGGCCGATACGGGCCGGGCGGTGATGACCTCGACGCATAAGACGCTGGCTGCGCGCGGGTTTTCGGAGGCGCAGATGGGTGACTTGCGCCGCATGATCGGGCCGCCCCTGTGGAAGAGCTTTCACGACTTTTATGGCTTCTCCCGCGAGGAGTCGCTTGTGGTGGCTGACGAGTACCGTGCCTTTTTTGATGAGCTGGGACCGGAAGAGTATCCCGTGTTCGATGGAATCCCCGAGCTGCTCGATGGCCTTGTCGCGCAGGGGCATCGCTTGGTCGTGGCGACGTCACGCATGGAGGCAAAGTGCATTGACATGGTGGGCGAGCTGGGGCTTTCGCAGTTTGAGGCGGTGGTTGGCATGAATCCGCCGCAGGGGCGCGAGACCAAGGCCGATTCGGTTCGCGATGCCCTGGCGGCGCTCGGCGCGACGGCCGACGATGCCGTGATGATCGGCGATCGCTTTAACGATGTGGAGGGCGCACACGCGATGGGCGTGCCGTGCATCGGCATCTATTCGGGCGCGGCAGCGCCGGGGGAGCACGAGGCCGCGGGCGCCGATGCGGTGGTGCACTCGGTGGCCGAGCTTGCTAAACTTTTCGCTATCTAATAGACATAATGTGAGGGGCGGGCGTACCCGTCGCTCATTGGTAAGGAGGTCGTCCATGAATCAGGTGGAGCAGAGCGTCGCTGAGTATGTCGACGAGGTCTGGGAGGATGTCGTCGCTGATATCGAGCAGCTGGTGAGTTATCCTTCCGTGGCAGTTTCTGCCGATGCGGAGCCCGGCGCGCCGTTTGGCCGCCCGGTCCGTGACGCGCTCGATTGCGCGCTCGGCATCGCGCAGAAGCTCGGCTATCAGACGAGCGACGACGAGGGCTATGTGGGAATCGCCGATATCCCGGGCCGCGGCGACAAGCAGCTCGCGACTATCTGCCACGTGGACGTGGTTCCCGCCGGCCCTGGCTGGAACACCGATCCGTTCGCGATGGAGCGTCGCGAGGGCTGGTTGCTCGGTCGCGGCGTGATCGACGACAAGGGCCCGGCAGTGCTGTCGCTTTATGCCGGCGCGTACCTGCTCAAGCACGGCATTGTTCCGCGCTACACCTTCCGCGCGCTGCTGGGCTGCGATGAGGAAGTGGGCATGTCCGACGTTCACCATTATCTGGAGAACCACGCAGACCCCGACTTTTTGTTTACGCCCGATGCCGAGTTCCCGGTCTGCAATGCCGAGAAGGGCCAGTTTGGGGCGACGTTCGTGAGTCCCAAGATCGACGGCGGGCGCATCGTGTCGTGGAGCGGCGCCGAGGCGAGCAATGCCATTCCGTCGCAGTCCATCTGCGAGCTCGCGATTGCCGCCGATGAGCTGCCGGCGCCGGTCGAGAATGCTGACCGCCTGGAGATCACGGCTCTCGACAATGGTCATGTGCAGATTTTCGCCCACGGTATTGGCGGTCACGCCTCGATGCCCGAGGGGACGATCAATGCCGTCGGCCTGATCGTGTCGTATCTGCGCGAGGCCGAGGACGCGTTTGGTGCCCGCGGCGAGCGCCTGCTGACGCCTGCCGAGCACGAGTTTGTCAAGTTTTTGGCCTTTGTGCATGCGGACGCCTATGGTCGCGGCCTGGGTATCGACGCGACGAGCCCGGCGTTTGGCCCGCTCACCTGCAACTCCGGCGTCATCCGCGTGGTGGATGGCCATATCGAGCAGGTCATCGACGTGCGTTTCCCTGATAGCACGAGCGCCGATACCATCCGCGAGCAGCTCGAGCCGCTCGTGGGGCGCTTTGACGTGACGTGTCGCCTGGGTCATGCAAAGGTGCCGTTCTCGGTGTCTGCCGACGATCCGGCCGTGAAGGCGCTTATCGATACCTATAACGAGTTTACGGGCAAGCACGCCGAGCCTTTTGCCATGGGCGGCGGCACGTACGCGCGCAACTTTGCCCGCGCCGTGTCGTTTGGCCCCGAGGAGACCGGTCTGGAGCTGCCCGCATGGGGCGGCCAGATGCACGGCCCCAACGAGTGCGCCAACGAGGAACAGCTCAAACAAGCGCTCAAGATCTATATTGTTGCGATCCTCCGTTTGAATGAATTGGAGCTTTAAGGTCTCGCGGTTTCCCAATCTAAGTTGCGGTGGAATAGTTCCTAGAATGGGCCATTTGATGGCCAAGCAGGAACTATTTCACCGCAACTTTGTTTTTATTGGTGTAAAGGGTGCGCCATATTTGGCGCTGGATTGTTATTCGTTTGTAAAGCCCTGCCGCGCTTGCGGTAAGGGTTTATCAAATGCCCGTAAGAAACCGCAGTTGGCGCGGTTGTCGCCCGATCGGGGTCGTATCTTTCCAAACAGCAAAGCGGGCAGGGTGCCCGCGAGTCGCATGTATGAAAGGAAGATCATGCTCGATCAGGCTTATTCTCGTCGTCAGTTCCTCGGCCTCGCTGGTGGTCTTGCCAGCATCGTCGGTCTCGGTCTCGTTGGCTGCGGCGGCTCCGGCGCATCCGACGCCGCCGACAAGGGTAGCGCCGCTGCTGCCGAGTCCGTCTCCGGCGAGGTGACCTACGACGGTGCCTCTTCGTTCCAGGCTCTCGTCGAGGCTGCTGCCGAGAAGTTCATGGATGCCAACCCGGACGTCTCCGTTTCCGGCTCGGGCAACGGTTCGGGCAAGGGTCTGACCGCTGTCGCCGCAGGCACCGTCACCATCGGTAACTCCGACGTCTTTGCCGAGACCAAGCTCGAGGCCGACCAGGTCAAGAACCTCGTCGACCACGAGGTTGCCGTCGTGGGCATGGGTCCCGTCGTCTCCAAGAACGTGACGGTCGACGACCTGTCCCTCGAGCAGCTCAAGGGCATCTTCTCTGGCCAGATCACCAACTGGAAGGAGGTCGGCGGCGACGACGCCACCATCGTCGTCCTCAACCGCAAGGCCGGCTCCGGCACCCGCGCCACCTTCGAGGCCGCCGTCTTTGGCGACGAGGCCGTCGACTTTAAGGGCGACGCCGAGCTCGACAAGTCCGGCGACGTCCAGACTCAGATGGGCAGCACCGATAACGCCATCTCCTACCTCGACTTCTCGCACTTCGATGACTCCAAGTTCAACGCCATCAAGGTCGAGGGCGTCGAGCCCAAGAGCAAGAATGTCACTGATGACTCCTTCAAGATCTGGGCTACCGAGCACATGTACTGCTCCAAGGACGCCGACGAGGCCACCAAGGCCTTCCTGGAGTTTATGCTCTCCGACGACGTCCAGGGCAAGCTCGTCGAGGAGCAGGGCTTCATCCCCGTCTCTGCCATGAAGGTCGTCAAGGACGCCAGCGGCAAGGTCTCTGCTAAATAAGTAATCGCCCCGGAAAGGTTTGCAATGGCAAAACAGCTGCCAAAGCGCGACCTTGAGAACGTGGGCCTGGGCGTCACGGGCGCGTGCGTAGCGCTCGTGACGCTTGTCGTTGCCGCGCTCATCTTTATGGTCGCCCAAAAGGGCCTCTCGGCTTTTGTCAAGGACGGCGTCTCGGTCGTCGAGTTTTTCACCGGCACCAAGTGGGACCTGGCCAACACAGCCGAAAACGGCCTGCCCTATACCGGCGCCCTGCCCCTGATCGTCACCTCGTTTGCGGTCATGGTGCTCTCCACGCTTATCGCGCTGCCCATCGCCATCGGCTCTGCCATCTTTGCGGTCGAGATTAGCCCTAAGTTTGGCTCTAAGATCTTTCAGCCGCTCATTGAGCTTTTGACCGGCATCCCCTCGGTCGTCTTTGGCCTGATCGGTTTTCACGTGGTCGTCGGTCTTATGAAGAGCGTTTTCCACGTGAGCACGGGCCTGGGCATCTTGCCCGGCGCCATCGTGCTGGCGGTCATGATTCTGCCGACGATGACCACGCTTTCGGTCGATGGCCTGCGCGCCGTGCCCGACGGCTACCGCCAGGGCTCGCTCGCGCTGGGCTACACCCGCTGGCAGACCATCTGGCACGTGGTGCTCAAGTCCGCCATGCCGTCGCTCATGACCGCGGTTATCTTGGGCATGACCCGCGCCTTTGGCGAGACGCTCGCCGTGCGCATGGTCATCGGCGGCATCGAGGCCATGCCGACGTCGCTGCTGTCGCCGGCTTCGACCATCACCACCACGCTCACCACGTCCATGGCAGTCTATGCCGAGGGCTCGGCCCAAGACGATGTTCTGTGGGCGCTCGGCCTGCTGCTGATGGGCATGAGTCTCATCTTCATCCTGATCATCCACCTTATCGGCCGCAAGGGGGCGAAGGCTCGTGGCTAGCACGCGTATCCACATCGACGAGGCGAGGCTCGGGCGTGTCCAAAAGCAGGACCGCTTCGCCACGGGCGTGTTGACGGCGATCGTCGCCATCGTCATGCTCATCGTCGTCTCCATGGTGGCCTATATCCTGTTCGAGGGCATCTCGACGCTGTTCCAGCCGGGCTTTCTCACGGAGCCGTCGCGCGCCAACGGAACGCAGGGCGGCGTGCTCTACCAGCTGTTCGACTCGTTCTACCTGCTGCTGATCACCCTGATCATCTCGGTGCCCATCAGCCTGGGCGGAGCGGTCTTTTTGGTTGAGTACGCGCCGGACGGACCCATCCGCGACATCGCCTCCACCGCCATCGAGACGTTGTCCTCGCTGCCTTCCATCGTCGTCGGCATGTTCGGTTTTCTGGTGTTCTCGGTGCAGCTGGGCTGGAAGTACTCCATCATCTCCGGCGCCGTCGCGCTCACCATGTTCAACATCCCCATCCTGGTGCGCGTGATCCAGCAGGCGCTCGAGGACGTGCCGCAGGCCCAGCGCGATGCGTGCCTGGCCATGGGCCTCACTCGCTGGGAGGCCACGCTGCACATCCTGATCCCCGAGGCCATGCCTGCCATTGTGACGGGCATCGTGCTTTCGGCCGGTCGCGTGTTTGGCGAGGCCGCAGCACTGCTTTTTACCTCGGGTATGAGCTCGCCGGTTCGCCTGAACTTCTTGAGCTTTAACCTGTCGAGCCCCACCTGCGCTTGGAACGTGTTCCGTCCCGGCGAGTCGCTCGCCGTGCACATCTACAAGATCTATGGCGAGGGCAGCCCCGAGGCCCAGCAGATCGTCTGGGGCACCGCTGCACTGCTGATGATTTGCGTGCTGCTGTTTAACGTAATCGCCCGCATTGTGGGCAAGCAACTGGCAAGGAAGATGACGGCCGAATGAGCGAGATGAATGTAACGCCCGCAACCGAAGCGGCATCGTCCGACACCCGGGACTTCCTGTCGAGCGTGGGGGAGAGCGAGAAGCGCGTGCGCGTGAGCGGCAAGGCCGTGAGCGACGAGGTCGTGCTCTCCACCAAGGACGTCAACGTGTACTATGGCGACCACCATGCGCTGCACAATACGTCGCTCGACTTTCACAAGGGCGAGATCACGGCGCTCATCGGGCCTTCGGGCTGCGGTAAGTCGACCTTCTTGCGCAGCCTCAACCTTATGAATCGCGAGATTCGCGGCTGCCGCGTGGAGGGCGAGATCAACTACCGCGGGCGCAACGTGAACACCAAGGCCGAAAACACCTACGAGCTGCGTCGCTCCATTGGCATGGTGTTCCAGCAGCCCAACCCTTTCCGCAAGTCCATTCGCGACAACATCACGTTTGCGCCAAAGCGTCACGGCATTACCGACCGCGACGAGCTTGATCGCATGGTCGAGGAAAGCCTGCGTGGTGCGGCGCTGTGGGACGAGGTCAAAGACAAGCTCGACAAGAGCGCCTATGCGCTTTCGGGCGGCCAGCAGCAGCGTCTGTGCATCGCGCGCACGCTGGCACTCAACCCCGACGTGATTTTGTTCGACGAGCCCTGCTCGGCGCTCGACCCCATCTCGACGTTGGCGATCGAGGACCTTATGTCGTCGATTGTGGCCGAGCGCGCCATCGTCATCGTGACGCACAACATGGAGCAGGCGTCGCGCGTGTCCAACCGCACGGCGTTCTTCTACATGGGCGATATGGTCGAGTACGACGAGACTGACGAGATTTTCCAACGGCCCAAGGATCAGCGGCTGAACGATTACCTCACCGGCATGTTCTCCTAGTCCGGGACATGCTTGAGGCCCGCGGTGGCCACGGTCGCCACGGGACTGATTGGAGAGGCGGGTCATCTCTTGCGGGAGATGGCCCGCCTTTTGCTCTGCGACCGAAACGACCGCCACAAAGGGGACAGGCGCCTTCGTGGTGGTTTGGGGTGGGGCTCGCTGCTATCATGGACAACGTTGAATTTCTACGAAGGAGCAGGGCATATGGCGATTCTTTTGGGATGCGATTCCGTCAGCCTAGAGTTTCCCACCAAGCATATTTTCGATAGCGTGACGCTCGGCGTGGGCGAGGGCGACCGCATTGGTATTGTCGGTAAAAACGGCGACGGCAAGTCGACGCTGCTGAGCGTGCTCGCTGGCACGCTGGAGCCCGACGACGGACGTGTGACGCACCGCCGCGGCACGACGATCGGTCTGCTCGGCCAAAAGGACAACCTGGTCGATACTGATACCGTGCATCATGCCGTTGTGGGCGACGCCCCCGAGTACGAGTGGGCGTCGAGCCCCCGCACGCGCCAGATCCTCGCCGGCCTCATCAGCGATGTGCCCTGGGAGGGCACGGTGGGCGAGCTTTCGGGCGGTCAGCGCCGTCGCGTGGACCTCGCGCGCTTGCTGATCGGCGATTACGACGTGCTCATGCTCGACGAGCCCACCAACCACCTGGATATGCGCACCATCAACTGGCTCGCGCGTCACTTAAAGGCCCGCTGGCAGCGCGGCCAGGGTGCCATGCTCGTGGTCACGCACGACCGCTGGTTCTTGGACGAGGTCTGCACCAGCATGTGGGAGGTCCACGACGGCCAGGTCGATCCCTTCGAGGGCGGTTATTCGGCATACATCCTGCAGCGCGTGGAGCGCGACCGCATGGCCGCCGTTACCGAGGAGCGCCGTCGCAACATGGCGCGCAAGGAGCTCGCGTGGCTGAGCCGCGGTGCCCAGGCTCGTTCCACCAAGCCCAAGTTTCGCGTGGATGCCGCTCGTGAGCTGATCGCCGACGTGCCGCCCGTGCGTGACGAGCTGGAGCTCAAGCGCTTGGCCGTGAGCCGCTTGGGCAAGCAGGTTATCGATGTGGTCGACGTGGATGCCGGCTATGCCGATACCGACGGCGCGCCCAAGCAGGTGCTCACCGATGTGACCTGGCTCATTGGTGCGGGCGACCGCTATGGCCTTTTGGGCGAGAACGGCGCCGGTAAGTCGACGCTGCTCGACGTGATCCAGGGCAAGATTGAACCCACGCGCGGCCGCGTGAAGATTGGCCAGACAGTGCGCTTTGGCGTGCTGTCGCAGCAGCTCGAGGAGCTCAAGCCCTACATGGGCGACACGATCCGCGAGGTGCTCGGCAACTATAAGAAGTACTACGTCATCGACGGCAAGGAGACTTCGCCCGAGAAGCTCTGCGAGCGTCTGGGCTTTACGACGCAGCAGCTCTGGAGCCGCATCGGCGATCTTTCGGGCGGCCAGCGCCGTCGCCTGTCGCTGTTGCTGACGATTCTGGACGAGCCCAACGTGCTCATCCTGGACGAGCCGGGCAACGACCTGGATACCGACATGCTCGCGATTGTCGAGGACCTGCTGGACGGCTGGCCCGGCACGCTGATCCTGGTGACGCACGACCGCTTTTTGATGGAGCGCGTGACCGACCAGCAGTGGGCGCTGCTCGACGGCCACCTGACGCATATGCCCGGTGGCGTGGACCAGTACCTGCGCCTGTGCAACGCTACCGCCGAGGGCGAGCCCGTGGGCGCGCCGAGCGCCAAGACCGGCACGTTCGACACCGGTGCCGCGGCAGCTGCGGCCGAAAAGCCCAAGTCGAGCGGTCAGCCCAACGGCCTGTCCAACGCCGAGCGCCAGAAGCTCCGCCGCGAGGTGAGTTCGCTCGAGCGCAAGATGGAGACGCAGCGCACCCGCGTTGAGGAGGCCGAGGCAGCAATGGCCCAAGTCGATCCCACCAACTACACGGCGCTCGGCGAGCAGCAGGCAAAGATCGACGAGGCTCACGCTGCCATGGACGAGCTGGAGATGGCGTGGCTCGAGGCGAGCGAAAAGCTCGAGGGCGAGGAGTAGGCGAGAATGATCAAAGCCGCGTTTTTCGATATCGACGGCACGCTGCTGAGCTTTAAGACCCACCGGATTCCGGCGTCGGCGCAGCAGGTGCTCGACAGCTTTCACGAGCAGGGGATTGCGTGCGTGATCGCCACGGGCCGTCCGACCTACCAGATGCCGGACTGGCTGTTCGACCTGGGCTGGGATGCGTACATTACGCTTTCGGGCCAGCACTGCTTTGATGCCGAGGGGGTTTACCGCAGCTGCCCGATCGATTCGGACGACGTCGCGGTGATTGTGGGCCAGGTGGCGCAGGGGCGCTACGACTCGCTGTGCATGCAGGGCGAGAACTCGTTTGTGAACCGCCTGTCCGAGCGCGTGGTGACGGCTGGCAGCAACGCGGGAATCGTCTACCACGAGGAGCCGTTTGAGCACGCCTTTGACGCACCGGTCTACCAGTTTTGCGCCTTTGTGGACCCGGCCGACGAGCATATCGTGACCGACGCCGTGTCGCATTCGCTCACCACGCGCTGGTGCGACCTGTTCTGCGACATTATTCCCGCTAACGGCGGCAAGGACCTGGGCGTGGCGGCGACGCTCGAGCGGCTTGGTATCGACGCGAGCGAGGCGATTGCCTTTGGCGACGGCGAGAACGACCTGTCGATGTTTGCCGCCGTGGGCACGAGCGTGGCCATGGGCAACGCACAGGACACGGTGAAAGCTGCGGCGACCTATGTGACGACTGCCGTGGACGACGATGGGATCTACAACGCTGCTAAACACTTTGGGCTGCTATAGCTGCGGGCCGGCACCGGCACCTGGGGACATTCCTTGAGGAGCGTCCCCATTTTGTTTTCGTCCCGCACATTTTGTGAAACACGGCTAACTTTTAGGCAAAGTAGTAAGACATGGGCAACTTTTGCGGTAAAGTAAGCTGTGAAAAGTATGCAAAGGCTAACTAGCAATCATCGCGAAAGGCGGCCCATGGCCCTACGTGAATCCGGAGAAGACTATCTCGAATCGATCTACGTTCTGTCGAAACGTCAGGGCATCGTGCGCTCGATCGACGTTGCGGAGTACCTCGGCGTAACCAAGGCGAGCGTTTCCAAGGCCATGGCGACGCTGGAAAGCAACGGCTATGTCGAAATGGGCAAGCGCGACGTTCATCTGACGGAGCGGGGGCTTGAGGTCGCTCGCCAAATGTGGGAGCGCCACTGCTTTTTCGTGCGGCTGCTCGAGGAAGCCGGTGTTTCAGC
Source organism: Collinsella sp. (assembly GCA_048321375.1). Lineage (GTDB taxonomy): Bacteria > Actinomycetota > Coriobacteriia > Coriobacteriales > Coriobacteriaceae > Collinsella. Next base: position 8,742 of record DBFDVR010000004.1, on the reverse strand, counting down.
GGATGTCGCGTCGCAAGAGGGCTGCCACATGGAGCACTGCCTGAGTGAGGAGAGCTTCGAGAAGCTGAGGGCGATGCTGGGGCGGGATGGTGCTTCGGCGCCAACAATGACCGACTAGCACTCCCACAGTGGCGCGCCTCCCGCGCCAAAGGCGCGGGACAGCGATTGGGACAAAAGGTTCTTTCGGCAATGTCCAATTCAGACAAGGAACCCCGTCAGCAAGCGATGCCCAAGAACCGCCAGCAACGTTACTGCAGGCCGGGGCCGGGCTTGGTTTTGAAAACACTCCGAAGCGCGAGGCCCGTCTTTCCTGCTCCGCAGGAGCAGGAAAGACGGGCCTCATGCGCGAGGACGTTTTCAAAACCAAGCCCGGCCCCGGCCGGACAGCCCACGAGCGCTACAGGTTCTTGATACCCATCGCGCGCATGGCGTTCAGGATGGCGATGATCGCCACGCCCACGTCGCCAAAGACGGCAAGCCACATATTGGCGATGCCGAGCGCCGCAAGCACCAGAATCAGCAACTTAATGCCCAGCGCAAAGATGATGTTCTGCCAGACGATCGCCATGGTCTTGCGTGCCACGCGGATCGCACGGGAGATATTGGACGGCTTGTCATCCATCAGCACGACGTCGGCCGCCTCGATCGCGGCGTCGGACCCCATGGCGCCCATGGCAATGCCCACATCGGCACGGGTGAGCACGGGTGCATCGTTGATGCCGTCGCCGACAAAGGCGAGCCTGCCCTTGCCGCTTTCGGCCGCGAGCAGCGCTTCAACACGCTCGACCTTGTCGCCCGGCAGCAGTTGCGCATGGAACTCGTCGAGGCCGAGCTGCTTGGCCACGGCGGCTGCCACTTCCTCGCGGTCGCCCGTGAGCATGACGGTGCGGTTGATTCCGGCGGCGTGCAGGTCGCGGATCGTCTGCTCGGCATCGGCCTTTACGGTGTCGGCAATTACGATGTGGCCGGCGTACACGCCGTCAACGAGCACATGCAGAATCGTTCCGACGACCTCGCAATCGGGTGCTTCAGCGCCGGCCGCGGCGAGCATCTTGGCGTTGCCGACGACGACATGCTTGCCGTCGATGGTTGCCGTCACGCCGTGGCCCGCGTCATTAGTGGAATCCGTCACGCGCTTGGGATCGAGCTCGCCCTGGAAGGCAGTGCGTACTGACTGCGCGATAGGGTGATCGGAGAACGACTCGGCAAGGGCGGCGATTTCGAGCAACGACTGCTCGGTATGGCCGGCCTCGGGGTGCACCGCGACGACCGAGAACGTGCCGTTGGTGAGCGTGCCGGTCTTGTCGAAGACGACGGTGTCCACGTCGGCGAGCGTCTCGAGGTAGTTAGAACCCTTGATGAGAACGCCCAGCTTGGAGGCGCCGCCGATGCCGCCAAAGAAGCTCAGCGGGACGCTGATCACGAGCGCGCACGGGCAGCTGACGACCAAGAAGGTCAGGCCGCGCAGGATCCAGTCGGACCAGGCGCCGGTGATCAAGCCGCCGCCGAGCGCGAGTACCGCGGCCGCGCCGGTGACGGCGGGCGTGTAGACGCGGGCGAAGCGCGTGATGAAGTTCTCGGTGCGCGCCGTCTTTTCGCAGGCGTTTTCTACGAGCTCCAGGACGCGCGCGACGGTGGACTCGCCAAAGGGCTTGGTGGTGCGCACGTGGATGAGCCCCGTCATGTTGATGCAGCCGCTGATGATGTCGTCGCCGGACTTGGCGGGGCGGGGAACTGACTCGCCCGTGAGTGCGGCGGTGTCGAGCTGTGTCTCGCCTTCGACGATGACGCCGTCGATAGGCACGCGCTCGCCGGGCTTGACGACGATGACGGTGCCCACGGCGATGTCATCGGGGAAGACCTGCTCGAATGTGCCGTCGGGTTGCTCGACGTTGGCGTAGTCGGGCGCGATGTCCATCATGGCGCTGATCGACTTGCGGCTCTTGCCCACGGCGTATGCCTGGAACAGCTCGCCGACCTGGTAGAACAGCATGACGGCGGCGCCTTCGGCCATGTGCGGGTCGGTGTCGGGGAAGAGCACCATGGCAAACGCGCCGATGGTCGCGACGGCCATGAGGAAGCTCTCGTCGAACGCCTTGCCGCGGCGGATGTTGTTGTATGCCTTTTGGAGCACGTCGTAGCCGGCAATCAAAAAAGGCACGAGGAACAGTGCGAAGCTGGCGTAGATGTCGCCCGGGGTGCCGAATGCGGCAGTGAGGGTGCCGAGCTCATCGAGGGCGTACACCACGGCAAAAATGCCCAGCGCTACCAGGATGCGGTTGCGCTTATGCTCGAGTGACTCTTTTTTCTTGCGCTTCTTCTTTTTCTTCTTGGGGTCGGCGGTGGCCATGATTCGTATCCTCCCATTTGAATGTATGAACACTCGCTCATATAATTTCGCGAGCAAAGGCCGCGGCAAGCGCGGCCTTGCGGGTTGGCGTAAACCTGGGCTAGAGAATGATCTCGCAGTCCGGCTCGGCGTCGGCGGTGAACTCCACAACGCGGTCGAGGACCTCGTCGAACTCGGCGTCATCGGCCTCGAGCGTCAACTTCTGGGTCATAAAGTTGACCGAAACGGACTTGACGCCATCGAGCTTGGCCAGCTCGTCCTGAAGCTCACGCGCGCAGTTGGCGCAGTCGATCTCGTCGAGTTTAAACTGCTTTTTCATGGTGGATTCCTTTCCCCGTATTTGCGGCTTGGGTGCAGGCCGCGCTGGTACCGTGGTTGGTCGCTATTCGCAGATGTGGCTCATGCCCTGGTTGAGCATGGTGTAGACGTGGTCGTCGGCGAGCGAGTATAGGATATTGCGCCCGTCGCGCCGGAATTTAACCAGGTGCGACTGCTTGAGTGTGCGCAGCTGGTGCGACACCGCGGACTGCGAGGTTTCGGTCGCTTCGGCGATGTCCGCCACGCAGAGCTCGCGGCCCATGAGGGCATAGAGGATCTTGATGCGCGTGGTGTCGCTGAAGACCTTGAACAGGTCGGCGAGGTCGTAGAGAAGCTCCTCGTCGGGAAGGTCCTCGGGCGAGCAGGTGGTGGGAATCGCGGGTTCGGTGGCCTCGATGTCGGGTTTCGTTTCATCAACGCGGATGCTCATTGCAATATCCTTTCATATGAACATGCGCTCATATAACTTGCTTCCGATTATATGAGTGTATGTTCATATGTCAATGACGTTCAGGTAATTCGTTGCACAAAATGATGGGGAATAGTGGACGAGATCCCGGAGTGAGCGGTTTTGATAGCCGATGCCGGGGTGGGTGCCCCTGAGCCGTGCAAAAATTGGAGTATTCTGCAACGATAGGGGGTCCGTTAATTTATTGCAGGCCATATAATGCAGTTCAAGAGTTATCTTAGGGTGTTAATCCGATGAGTTCTTCCTCAAATGTTGCCTAACGCTCTCACGCAAGAGTGATTTCGCTTCACATTTGGATCCACTCGAGGGTGATAGACACCCGGCTCTGCTGAATACTCGCAATTTTGCACGTCGCTAAGGTGCCCACCTTGTTAGCCGGTCTAGCTTCCGGCCCCGAAGATCCTGCCCTCGGGCGCGAAGCTGCTTGTTTGGTTGAGTGATGGGCTGTCGGGTTCGACAGTCTGCATGTCATCGATTGCCGGAGCCTCGTTAATCGTCGGATCGTCCAATGTGATGCCTTCGAGCATTGCTTTTTCGAGGTCGATTCGTTGGCGCTCTTCGGAATCCTGGCGAAGCTCCTCCTGGATTCGTTTCTTCTCCTCAATAAACCTTCTGAGTACAAACTGTCTCAGGTCTTCTTGCATGATTTGAAAGTCTTTTGGCAGACGCGAGGGGCGTATGCCCTCTTTTCGTTGGATCGCCTCCATGACCCTAACGAAAGCGCTGGCATGCATAAAGGAATAACGACTGACGGTGATGATTCCGTATCCCATGGACGCAAGCGCATTCTTGCGTTCCTCATCGATGGCGCGGTCTTCTTCCGCGTCATGATAAAAACCGTTGTATTCAATGTCTGTGCGAGATTTCTTTAGATACGCATCCATAAAGAACTTTTTGCGTCTCGTGAGATTCTTCGCGGCAGCGGTGACCTGCACCTCGTAATCGGTCTCAACTCCCTTAATACCAAGCCCTCCTTCGCTTTTGGGCAGCGTTAGCATCATGACAAATGCCGTTTCCATGGGAGACCGGCATCCGTCGCGTACACATTGGATCGCCTTTCGGGCAAGGGCCAAACCGTCGCATCTGGTAATGGAATTAAAGAACTGCTTTAACCTCTCGGTCGAAGTGAGCGCGAAACGCTCGGTATAGGAGGTGGAAGAGTCGGTTCCAAGGGAATAAGCGCCGCACAGTTCAAAGTAGTACTCCACTAGTTCGCGAAAAGAAAGATAGGTGGCGGCCTGAAGTGCGCAAAGCTCAACGCCAACAACGAAGATGCCATCTTTGAGCTCTATAAAGCGTGAGTTCGAGAATCGTTTTGAAGAAACGTGGCATTGACAGTTCATTGCATAGCGCGCATTCCTGCGATCAAACACCATCACCTCGAGGGAATCATTTGCGTCGAGGGAAACATCATGTTTGGTGAGCCATTCTGCGGCTGCGTCAAGGAGCGTTCCGGTGGGACATGATCCGTAAATCGCGGCAGGGTTACAGGACTCGATGCCTTTCGCAGACACCGAATGCGCGGCCTGGTAGACCGCTTTTGCAGTGGTATGTGACAATACGATACTCATGCTATATAACGTGTCAGCTAATGCCGTGTTGATGGCGCTGAGTGGAAAAGTCGTTTTAGAGGTCTAGCCAAATGCTGTCCAAAAGCTTGACGCAATTATGGGTTGGTATGCCCTAAATAAAAGTTTTCGCAGCTTAGCTATAGCATATAAATACTCAATTGCTGCACATTTGATATCGATGCATCACCATCCGACAACGCATTACGTGTCGGGAATTGGTCGAAATCGTTCAAAATGAGGGTTCAGAATTTGTGATGGCAGATCTATCTGTGGAACGTAGGGCGGCCCCGCTGCGGGGTTTCCCGCTGCGAGACCGCTCATGATCTACGCCGGAGTTTGGCGTAGACGTTTCTACTTGGCAAACAGGTTCTTGAGGTTGAACTCGGCTTGGACGGTGCGGAGCATGAGGTCGGTGTCGTCCAGGCCCAGATGCTGCTCGTTGGCGTCGGCGGCGAGGGTGCCGCGGCGGCGGGCCCAGTTCTCGAGCGCGGCGGGCGCGGATTCGCGGGGGAGCGAGCGCACGTCGGCGTCCAGGCTGCGGCAGATCTGGCGCGAGTCGATGACGATAATCTTACCCGCGCGGCGTGCCTCGGCGTAGCCGTCCAGGTGGATCTTGAACCAGCTGTCCTCAAAGGCGGCGTTGTGTGCCATGTACGGGTACTTCTTCATAAGCTTGAGCAGCTGCTTCTGCAGTTCCTTGTTCTCGCGGAACGGCTTTTTGCCGTCGATGTCGTCCCAGGTGATGTGGTGGATATTCGACAACGGCACATCCTCGCCGCGGTAGATGTCGGGCAGGCCGCAGTAGTGTGCCTCGGCGTCGTGCGGGACGGCATCGCTGGTGAGTTCCATGATCTCCCAGCCCACGTTGATGATATAACCGCGCTCGGGTGCACGGCCGGTGGTCTCGATGTCGATACCGAGCACGGTGCCCTGGATGGGCTTGCGGGCGTAGGCCACGCCGAGCGCGTTGCGGTCGCCGCGGATTTCGCGCATAACGGACGCGGCGGTGCGCTTTTGCATCTTGCCGATGGCGGCGCAGGTGTCGGCATCGGAGAGGCCGCGCGAAAGCGTCGCGGGCGTCACGTTGCGCAGGCGTGCCTCGCCAATCTGGTCGCACAGGTCGCGGTTGCGGTCAGCCAGGTCGCGCACGGTGGCAAAGTCGAAGCTGGGGTCGCCCTCGGCGGTAAAGTACTCGGTTTCGAGCACCTTAAGGGCCTCCTCGCCCTTCTGGCGCTCGGATTCCATGGCGCCGTGATCGCCATAGATAAACATGGGGATAAACGGCTGACGCTCGTATTCGAGTGCTTGTAAAACGTTCATATAACTGCTCCTTGGACGGGCCGCACCGTGCGGCTCGGGTTCATTGAGATGTGACGAGATGATAGTTTACCATGGGCAACTATTGGCATCGCGCCTAGGACAACTACAATACCCTAGTTGACCGCTAGGACTTTTACAATGCTGCCGAAAGACACGAAAGGTTCCATCCGTCATGGATTTGCTGATTGATATTTTGTTCGACGCCGGCAAGGACACGCTGTCGCTGGTGCCGTTTTTGTTGGTGACGTATCTGGCCCTCGAGACCTTGGAGCACGTCGCGGGCGACCGCGTTAACGGGGCCATCAAGCGCGCCGGCGCCGCGGGTCCCGTGGTTGGCTCGCTGCTGGGCATGGTGCCGCAGTGCGGCTTTTCGGCAATGGCGGCAACGCTGTACGCCGGTCGTGTCGTGACCTTGGGCACGTTGGTGGCGGTGTTCCTTTCGACCTCCGACGAGATGCTGCCGCTGCTGCTTGCCGAGCAGGTTCCCGTGCAGACTATGGCGATGCTTTTGGCTTCGAAAGCGCTGATCGCACTGGTCACGGGCTTTATCGTTGATGCCGCCATTCGCGGTCTGCGTCGCAACGCCCGCGCCCATGCGGCGATTCGTCGTACCGTGTTGGGGACCACTGTCAATCCGGCGCACGTTAACTGCGCGCATGACGACCACAGCGGCGGTGACATCATCGACGAGGTGGCCGAGGCGGGCGTGAGCGCCGATCACATCCATGAGCTGTGCGAGCGCGACCATTGCGGTTGCGATGAAGACGAGGACGAGCACGAACACGGACATGGACACGATCACGGTCATGGGGGCGAGCATGAACACCATGATGGCCACGGTCACTCCCACTCTCACGAGGGCGCGCCCCTCCTGTCGATTATTCGCAGCGCCATCTCGCACACCGTGCAGGTATCGGTATTCATTTTTCTGGTGACGCTGATTCTGGTCGCCGTGCTCGAGACCTTCGGCGAGTCCGCGATCGAGCAGTTCCTGCGTGGCAACGAGACGCTCGCCGTCCTGGGTTCGGCGCTTGTCGGCCTGATCCCCAACTGCTCGGCGAGCGTGGTCATTACGCAGCTGTACCTGGAGGGCGCGCTACAGCTGGCACCGATGCTCGCCGGCACGCTTATCTCCGCCGGCGTGGGCTACCTGGTGTTGTTCCGCACCAACCGCAGTGCCCGCGAGAACGTCATGTTCCTGGTCATGATGTACGTCATCGGCGCCGGTTGGGGACTCATCCTCTCTGCCGTTGGCCTTTAAGTAGATTATTGGGACACGTCTTACGATCTACCCCTGTGACCAGGGCATTTCCCGCTGCCAAAACAAAAAGGTAGATTTTTAGGCATGTCCCAAAAATCTACCTTGGTTAGCGCAACAGCTCGGTGAGGTTGCGTTTAAAGCGAGCGCGGTCTTCGCTGGTAAATGCCGCCGGTCCGCGAGTGCGTCCGCCGGCGCGGCGTACCTTCTTTTCCTCGTGGCGAATAAACAGCTGCATGTCGATGGTCGCTTTGTCGTAGACGCGCCCGCGCACGCCGATGGCGGCGGCATCGCGCCCGAGCACCATGCTCGCCAAGCCAATGTCCTGCGTCACGACTACGTCGCCCGCCTGCAGGCGTTCGACAATGGCAAAGTCGGCGCTGTCGGCGCCCACGCTCACATCGAGCGTCGTGACCCAAAATCCGCGTCGCGCATGCTCGACGTCGCGCGGATCGTCGCGGCGAATGTGGCGTTCCAGGTTCTGTGTGCTGTTGCCGGCGATAACGACGGCGACGCCCGCCCGCCGCGCGCAGCCAATCGACTCGCGCGTGACCGGGCAGGCGTCTGCATCAATAAAGAGCGTTCGCGGCATCTAGTGCACCAGTTTGCCAAATTGAATAGCGCGAACAATCAGCGTTGCGCCAAACACCAGCAGTGCGGCGCCGCTAAAGATGACGAGCATCTTGGCCGACCACAGCGGATAGATAAACACGAACATGCCGGCGATGATGGAGAGCGCGCCGCTCAGGATGGCGAGGGCACGGTTGGACGAAAGCTCGGACTCCAGAATGGACATGACACCTTCGACGATCCAGCCAAAGCCGGCCACGATAACCACCATCGTGGTGAGCGTCGCGGTCGAGAAGGCCTGGTTGCGCAGGATTATGACGCCGCCCAAGATAATGAGTAGGTTGGAGATGATGCTCGTCACGCGCCAGCCGGTGGGCAGCAGCGGCTCGAAAACAGCGGTAAACAGCCTGATCGCGGCCGTGATCACAAAGTAGAAGCCCAAGACGGTCGTCAAAAAGACGAGGGACTTGGCGGGTGCAAAAAGCAGCGCGATACCAGCAATGAGTGCTAAGACGCCCGTGATGGCGTAGATCCAGCGTACGGCCTTGACGGCTTTGCCCGCCATGCTTTTCTCGTCAAATCCAAACTGGCTCGATTTTTGGTCATCGTTCTTAAAGATGCCCATAATGTCTCCTTTCCGTGCGGCGTAAGCCTTGATCGTTACAACCAGTATCGCCTAAAGGCGCTGGCGTATGGGTCGGGGAGGGCGAAACGTAACCCAAAGGTCCCGAATTGTTTCCGTTGTGGTAGCGCACACAGTCGTGGTGTAAGAAGCAAGGGAGGGCCATCGCCTAGAATCGTCAGTGCCTAGATATTCGACGAAAGGAAAGACGATGGCCCACAGCGACATTCTATCCCAGCCGGACCGGGGGCTCGGCCTCGACCG
>DBFDVR010000003.1:0-81473 GCA_048321375.1 Collinsella sp. | reverse complement strand
GACCATCGTGGAGCACTCGGGGCGGTCGCGATCCAGATGGATGGCGTCAAACGCGCACTTGGTGGTGCACAGGCCGCAGCCGATGCACTTGTTGGGGTCGACGATCGAGGCGCCGCAGCCCAGGCAGCGGGCGGTCTCGGCGCGCACCTGCTCCTCGGTAAAGGTCTCAACATACTCGCTAAACGGCGCAGCCTTCTCGCGCTCGCGGTCCACGTGGGCAACCTCGCGGCTCGCGTTGTCGTAACTCTCGATCACGACATCGTCGCGGTCGAGCGCGGTGTAGTGGCGCTGGTTGCGGCCGATGGTGAGCGTGGAGCCTGGCTGCACAAAGCGATGGATGGACACGGCGGCCTCGTGACCGGCGGCAATGGCGTCGATGGCAAAGCTGGGGCCGGTGTAGACGTCGCCGCCCACAAAGATGTCTGGCTCGGCGGTCTGGTAGGTCTGGGGATCGGCAAGGGCACCCTGGCCGCGGCCGAGCTCCACCTTGGAGCCAGCCAGCAGGTCGCCCCACACAATGGACTGGCCAATCGACATGACGACACGGTCGGCATCGACACGGCGCAGATCGTTCTCGTCGTACTCGGGCGCAAAACGGCCCTCGTCGTCAAAGACGCGCGTGCAGCGCTTGAAGGTGATACCGCACACACGACCGGCCTCGTCCAGGTGAATCTCCTTGGGGCCCCAGCCGCAGCTGATGTGAGCGCCGTCCTCAACGGCCTCGCGACGTTCTTCCTCGCTGGCGGGCATCTGGGCCTCGCTCTCCAGGCAGAACATCTCAACGTGCTCAGAGCCCAGACGGCAGGCGTTGCGGGCAACGTCGATGGCCACGTTGCCGCCGCCCACCACAATGGTGCGGCCGGACAGGGAATCGATCTTGCCGCTGTTAACCTCGCGAAGGAAGTCGACGGCCACGGTCACGTCCTCGGCATCCTCGCCCGGAATACCGGCAAGGCGGCCGCCCTGGCAGCCGATGGCAACATAAAAGGCCTTAAAACCCTGCTCGCGCAGCTCATCGAGCGTCACATCGCGACCGACCTCCACGCCATAGCGGAACTCGGCACCCATCAGGCGAATGATCTCGACCTCGGCCTCGATAACGTCCTTCTCCAGCTTAAAGCTGGGAATACCGTAGGTGAGCATGCCGCCCGGACGCTCGTTCTTCTCGAACACGACGGGCTTATAGCCCTTCTCGGCCAGATAAAAAGCGCAGGACAGACCGGCCGGGCCGGCACCGATGATGGCGATCTTCTGGTCGAAGCCGCCGGCACGCGTCGGCGTCACCACGGGCGGGACATAGCGGGTCGCGGCGTCCAGATCGCGCTGGGCGATAAACTTCTTGACCTCGTCGATGGCCACGGCGGCGTCCACACGGCCGCGGGTGCAGGCATCCTCACAGCGGCGGTTGCACACACGGCCGCAGATAGCGGGCAGCGGGTTCTCGCGCTTAATGAGTGCTAGGGCCTCGTCATAGCGACCCTGCGCCGCGAGCTTCAAATAACCCTGAACGGCAACATGCGCGGGGCAGGCCGTCTTGCAGGGCGCGGTGCCGGACTTGTGCGTCTCGATGCGGTTGTCATTGCGGTAGTTGGGCGACCACTTGGTGTGGTCCCATTTGGTGGCATCGGGCAGCTCCTGGCGCGGATACTCGGGCACCTGTCCGCCGGCCTTTTTGCTGCAGAGCTTCTGGCCCAGCTTAGCGGCACCGGCCGGGCACACCTCAACGCAGCGACCGCAGGCCACGCACTTGTCCTTCTCGACCTTGGCGACATAGGCCGAGCGCGACAGGTTGGGCGTGTTGAACAGCTGCGAGGTGCGCAGGGCGTAGCACACGTTGACGTTGCAGTTGCAGATGGCGAAGATCTTGTTCTCGCCGTCGATGTTGGTGATCTGGTGCACAAAGCCGTTGTCCTCGGCCTGGCGCAGGATGTCGTAGACCTCGTCGCGGGTCACGTAATGGCCACGATCGGTCTCGACCACGTAGTCGGCCATATCGCCCACGGCGATGCACCAATCGGCCGGGTCGTCGGCGCAGCCCTCACCCATCACGCGACGGCTCGCGCGGCAGCTGCAGGTGCTAGCGGCATACTTACCCTCGTATTTGACGAGCCAGTGCTCAATATGCTCAATAGGCACCGACGTGCTCGCGGCGTCAATGGCCTTCTCGACCGGAATGACGTGCATGCCGATACCGGCGCCTCCGGGCGGCACCATCGGTGTGGCCTTGGACAGCGGGCCCTTGGATGCCTGTTCAAAGAACTTGGCGTAGACCGGGTGCTCCTCGAGCTGGCTCACGCGCATGTTGAGGAACTCGGCGGAACCCGGCACCAGCATGGGCAGCACCCATTGCTTGGCGCGCTCGGGATTTTCCCAGTTGTACTCGAGCAGGCCCGTGTAGCTCATATCGTCGAGCATCTTCTCGATCTGGGCCTCGGGCATGCCGGTGAGCTTGACCATCTCGGGCAGCGTGTAGGGACGGCGCATCTTCATCTTGCAGAGTACCTCGGCCTGCTCGTCAGTTGCGGCCTCGGCAAACGACCAGTACTCGTAGCCCAGCAGCTCGTCGCGATGCAGCAGGCGGTTAGTGCAGTGCTCGCACAGTTTGACGATGGCCTCGCGCGGATGCTCCGGCAGCGGCGGCACAAACTCCGCACCGATATCGGGCTCGGTGTAGCTAATCCCCGGTCCGTTGAGAATCATAGTCGTCCCTTCTCTTGCCGCAGCCTGGCAGGCACGCAGCGCCCCTCTTTTTACGGGCTCGACATGCCCCCACGCCGTTCACCCGTTATTGTTGACATTGTGTCAAAAACAGTATTGACGAACCGTCAACAATATTCAAGACTGTTAGGCGAACGGTCAGGCTCAAACGGATGAAAGGCGGCAAGCACATGAGCAGTAACGCAGCGAACACCTCTGTGGCCGACGCCGTCCCCGCGCCCGACAGCACGGCAAAGCGCTTGACGGGCGACGAACGCCGTCGCGAGATCCTCGATGCCGTGCGCACCGTAAGCTCCGAGCTGGGCGTGTCCCACCTATCGGTATCGGCCGTGACCAAGCGAGCCGGCTGCACGCGCTCGCTGTTCTACCACTACTTCGCCGACATGGACGCCGCCGTCACCGCCGTCATGGACGAGGCAATCGACGGTTTTATCTCCGAGCTCGAGCAGTGGAATGCCAACCGCACCGTCGGCGATATCGAGGGCGCACTCGACACCGTCGCCCCGCTCTTTAAGCGCCTGGTCGCCAGCGGCCACGAACTGCCGCACACTCTGACCTCCAACAGCGGCGCGCTCTACGGCGGCTTTTTGCACAACGTGGTCCAGCGTGTGGCGCAGTATATCTGCGACACCACCGTGGTGGATTTTGTCGCCCACCACGAGCCGCGCATCGACCATGTCTACGAAACGTTCTACACCCTCATCATGGGCCTTTTGATGTATATCCGCACGCACCCCGATGTGCCCGACGAGACGGTCAAGGAAATCATCGCCTCGACACTCCACATCGAGGGCTATACCGCCAAGTATCCGGAGCGCAAGCCCCAGAACTGACGACATTTGGCCAAACTGCCCGCGATCAGAAGAGGGGCCGCGGGCGTGTGAAAGGAGAGCAGCATGCTGTTCGATGTTTGGGGTAGCGATACCCTTATCCACTGGGCCGGCTGGGCCATGGTCTTTATTGGCCTGATCGTGCTCAACGAGGTCGGCCGCCGCACCAAGCTGGGCGCGGCAATCATCTTTGGCGTGGCTCCACTGGCCATGACCATCTACTGCGTCGCCATCGCCATCGGCGTCTCGCAGGGCGCCGAGTGGGCGCTCACCAACCCCACCCATGTGTACCAGAACAGCTGGTTCCACTACGCCAAGGTATACGCAGCGCTGGCCGGTTGCTGGGGCTTCATTGCCATTAAGTACCAGTGGGGCAAGATCGGCAAGGTGCATTGGTTCCGCGCATGGCCGTTTGTGATCGTCGCCATCAACATCATGATCGCCGTCGTGTCCGACTTCGAGAGCGCCTATCACTTCTTTGTCCTGGGCCAGTCCACCTGGGTCACCTCCGAGGGCGCCACGCAGCTGGCCGGCTGGAACAACGTGTTCAACGGCATCGCCGGTATCATCAACATCTTCTGCATGACCGGTTGGTGGAGCGTCTATGCCTCCGAGGATCAGACCGACATGCTGTGGCCCGACATGACCTGGGTCTACATCATCGCCTACGATATCTGGAACTTCTGCTACACCTACAACTGCCTGCCCACCCACTCCTGGTTCTGCGGCTTTGCGCTGCTGCTGGCGCCCACCGTCGCCGCCTTTATCTGGAACAAGGGCGGTTGGATCCAGAACCGCGCCTTTACGCTGGCCATTTGGTGCATGTTTGCCCAGGTGTTCCCGTACTTCCAGGAGGAGTCCATCTTTGTGACGCACTCCACGCTCGACCCCAGCGCCGCTACCGCGGTCTCGATCGCCGCGCTGATCGCCAACGTCGCCGCAATCATCTACATCGCCTACCGTGCCAAGAAGCTCGGCCGCAACCCCTACAAGCAGGACGTCTTTGAGGGCACCAGCGATTGGGAGAAGGCCACTGCCCGCCGCGCCAAGGTTGATTACGCACACGCCGAGTAACATGTTTATTCCGTCCACATTTGGATGTAGGCAAACTTAGCCGATGCCGCAATCGCGCGTCATGCGCAGCCCCGGAAAGCGATTCGTCCGCTTTCCGGGGCTTTTTGTTGCTGCGCGCATTCACGCACATATGCAAAACCTCTCTCACAGATAAAATCAGATTTCCAATCGCCTGACAGCTCTATGTGACCCCAATTTTGGGTACATTGTTGTCCCGATATTGAGCTTGGGGGATGTATGAATGATGAGACGATGGGCCAAGAGGATGCGGCCCAAGATGCAGAAGCGTGTGCCGAAGCCCTGGAGAGCCTAGACCGGATTTCACTTGATGAGATTGCGTTTGACGATTCGGGCGTTGATGTGCAGGATGAGTCGGAAGCCGAGGCGCAGTCCGATGATCAGGATGCAGACGACGTTGAGCCTGCCGAAGATGAGGCAGATCACGAAGACACCGAATGCGAGGCCGGCAACCAACCCGAATCCGACACGGGCGAGGAAACCATCTTGCTCGACAGCTTGCCGGCCGAAGATTCGCTGACCCGCGAGCTCCCTGGCTTAGGCTCTGCGCCTGCCGTAGACGAGACCATCGCCATGGGCGATATTCCCCTACCGTCCGTTCCCTCAGCACGCGAAGCCGAGGTTCGCCATCGTAAGATGTCGCCCAAGCGCCGCAACCTGATGGTTGCCGGCGTTGTGGCCGTCGCGCTCGTCGCCGGCGGTGCAGGCTATGCTGCCTGGAACGGATATCAGCAAGAGCAGGCTGCAGCTGTCGCCGCCAATGCCCACACGATGATGTCAGTGCAGATTGGCGTGCATGCCGCGGGCCTCGACTGTTCCACTGGCTCCAAGATTCCCGTGCAGGTGAGCGGGCAGGATTCTGACGGCTCTTCTGTGAGCGAGACGCTCTACGTTGACGAGCATGGTCGCGGTATTAAGCTGCTGCCTGGCGATTACACGCTCTCCATCGCCGCCTCCCCCATCGCGGCCGACGGCACCGTCTACACCGTCCCGACCACCAAGACGCAGGCCACCGTTAAGAGCGATGGACAGGATCTAAGTGCCCAGGCCACCTTTAAGCTCAAGGTGCCTTCGGCCGACACGGTGACTGACGACCAGATCGATGCCGCCGCCAAGTATGCCGAAGAGGGCGGTGCGAGCTCCGCCGCGGCTGCCAAAGTGCTCCAGCAGGCAGCAACCGCGCGGCGCGACGCCGCCGTCAATGCCGTGAGCGCGCAAAAGGCACAGGCGTCCCGTGATGCTGACGCTCGCCACAAGGCAACCGACCTCTACCAGCTCGATATTCCCGTCGAGTGGTACGGCAAGGTCGAGACTTGGCAGAATGGCAGCACACTATGCATCTATCTTGCCGGCGACAGCGATACGCCGATCGTGACGCTCGTCGCGGTGCGCGAGGGCGAGAGCTTTACGCCCGATGAGGGCGATACGGTTTTGGGTGCGGCAAACCTCGGCAACGGCTACACCGTCTACGCCAGCGGCCCCGTCTATCCGTACGTGGTGCCCCAGACCATCAACGGACGGACGCAAGACCCCGTGTCGACCTACCCCATGGACACTGCAGTTGAGCTTGTCGAGCTCACGACCGGCAACCGCTATACCTATAGCCAGATCAAGAACGTGCTGGTCGGCAAAGACGGCAAGGCCGACGCCGCCACCAAACTCGAGACCGACTACCTCGCCCAGATTCTCCTTCCGAGCATCAAAGCCCAGGACTAGCCTGGCGCAGCAAGGTGCTCCCCAACCGTGATGAAGGAGCCAGGAGGTCCTGACCCCACAGGTCCATAGATGATTAGGCAAGGAGCCACTTCCATGCGGGCATAACGTGGACCACACCGTGCTCGCATGGAATATCGATCTGTTCATCCATGGTAACGATTGCCGACTCGCCAAGATCGAACTGGGCCATCGAGGCATCAAGCGCGGCAATTTCGCGCTCGCGCGTTTTCTCACTTGCCATATCCGCACTCACCTGAATCAGGCTATAAGCCCGCATGAGAAGCGCGTCCCCAGCCACAAAGTCCACCTCATGGCTTTTGCTCTTCTCTTTGATCAGCAGGCGGCAGACCGAGCCGGTCCTCACCGCGGGAGTCCTTCTTCTTAGCGCGTTGAACACTGCGGTCTCGAGCCTCTGACCCTGATCCAATGCCGATGCGGGAGAGAATGCTCCAAACATCGCAGGATCGACAGCGTAGACCTTAGACGCAGACCGCATGTTATTTGCCAGTGAACGCGTGAACTCCGGCACGGAGAACAGCAGGTAGGCGTCCTCATAATACTCAAGTAAATCGCTGAGCGAATTACGACTGACGGGTATCTGTCTGCTCTTGAACTCGTTGTACACTTTGTTCACTGACAACTCTCGTCCCGAAGATGCCATACACCGCGTCAAGAACAGCGATGCCAGGCGAGGGTTCTTGACGTCGTAACGTTCAACGACGTCCATGGCGACCGTTCGCGAAGCATATTCCTGTAGCAGCTGAATCGCGTCTGCAGGCGTCTGCTCAAGTGTCGCGATGAATCCCCCTTGTTCAAGATACCCGATCAGATGATGTCGAAGCAGCGCTGCATCGCTCGGGGAAAAAGTCGCATCTGGCTCGGGAACGCTCCCCGTCTTATATCGAACGTATTCCGAAAAACTCAACGGAAAAAGCTCTCGCACAAGAGAACGACCCCTAAACTCGCTCTTAAGTTCTGAGGACAGCATCTTGGAAGAAGACCCCGTCACATAGACGGTCGCTTTCTCCGTATCGACTACACGCCGCAGAAACGCACCCCATTCGGGAATTTCCTGGATCTCGTCAAAGAAAATGTAAGCGCCCTCGGTTCGAGCAACAGGATACAGCGCATAGAACGTGTCGAGCACGTCCGCCAGCAGCGATGGCTCATACGGGCGCAAGCGCTCATCCTCAAAATTGAAGTAAAGCACCCGGTCAAGCTCGACGCCCCGGCTCTGAAGCCGCCGCATCTCCTGATACAGGCGATACGTCTTTCCACAACGGCGGGCCCCCACAATCACATTTACGATGTTGTCGCGCTTTGGCTCCTGTGGGTTTCCTAGATCAAGGTCTCGCTCAAAGACCTGCGGAACCCCCTGCTGTTCAAAGTCCTTTATTTTCTGGGCGATCAAGTCGTTGAATGCCATGATTCTCCAATCTTGCTCTCTAGCTAATCAAAATTATAGCGATTCTTGATTAATTAGAGAGCAAGATTATGTCTAACTTGATTAACACTTAAGCAAGTTTTTTCACTATTACTGCTCGAAGGATGCCAAGTGGCTGAGAGGACAACCAAGCTCGAATGCGACTCCCTGGACAGTCGATTTGGGACGGGGCTTTTTTGACTACCCCGTCCCAGAAAATCATCGCCAAATTAGCTACTTGATGCAACTAGCGCCAGGGGTCGGCTTCGAACAGCGGCTCGCGCTCGGGGCGACGATCGCTGTAGGGATCGTAGCCGTCATCGTCCTCGTTCTCGGCACGGATGTAGGGGTCGCACGGCTTGGGCGCCGGTTTCGGCGCGGGCCTTGGTGCGGCGGACGCTATCTCAGCCGCCGGTGCGTTCGTCTTGTTCTCGTCTTTCATCTGCATAGCTCCTTGCATCGCATCCGCTCAACATTATCGATTGTCGCACGAAAAAGGGCGGCGGACCCAATTGGGTCCGCCGCCCTTGGCGTTTAGAGACGGCTGGCAGATTTTAAGGCATGTCCCATAAATCTACTCGGCGTCGGGGACCTCGTAGGTGGCCGCCGGCGTGTCATCGCACACGACGGTAAAGCCGCCGTCCTTGTCGACATCGACCGTCACCTGATCGCCCTCGCGCACCGTGCCGTCGATGATGGCCGCCGCGATGGCATCGACAACCTCGCGCTGCACCAGACGCTTGAGCGGGCGGGCGCCAAAGACCGGGTCCAAGCCGCCCACAGCGAGCATCTGCTTGGCCGCCGGGGTGATGGCAAGCGTCATGCGCTCCTTGGCCAGGCGTGCGCGGACATCGGCAAGTTGGATGTCGACGATCTTCTCGATCTGCGCCATACCGAGCGGATGGAACACCACGATGTCATCGATACGGTTGAGGAACTCGGGGCGGAAGGTCTGAGCCATGGCCGCGTCGACCTGATGGCGCATCTCCTCCTCGTCCTTGCCCGAAAGCTCAGCGATAGCCTTGGAACCCACGTTGCTCGTCATGATGATGATTGTGTTCTTGAAGGACACCTGGCGACCCTGACCGTCGGTCAGACGGCCGTCATCGAGCACCTGCAACAGCACGTTGAATACATCCGGGTGAGCCTTCTCCATCTCGTCGAGCAAGATCACGGAGTACGGACGACGGCGCACAGCCTCGGTGAGCTGACCGCCCTCGTCGTAACCCACGTATCCCGGGGGCGCACCGATCAGACGCTGGACGCTGAACTTCTCCATGTACTCGGACATGTCGATACGCACGAGCGCGCGCTCGTCATCGAACAGGCACTCGGCCAGCGCCTTGGCGAGCTCGGTCTTGCCTACACCGGTGGGGCCCAGGAAGAAGAAGCTGCCGATGGGCTTGTCCGGATCGGAGAGGCCCGCACGGCTGCGGCGCACGGCCGCGGCGACGGCGGAGACGGCCTCGTCCTGGCCGATGACGCGCTTATGCAGCTCGCCCTCCAGGCCCTTCAACTTGTCGAGCTCGCCCTGCATCATCTTGGACACGGGCACGCCGGTCCAGGCGCTCACGACCTCGGCGATCTCGTCGGAGGTCACCTGCTCGTTGAGGCCCTCGCCGTCCTGCTGCTTTTGCGCCTCGAGCGCGGCCTCGGAATCCTGAATCTGCTGCTGCAGGCCCGGAATCACGGAGTAGCGCAGCTCGGACGCACGACCCAAATCGCCGTTGCGCGTCGCACGCTCCTCCTCGCTCTTTGCCTCATCGAGCTTGCCCTTGAGCTCCTGCACGTGGTCGATGGCGTTCTTTTGGTTGAGCCAGCCAGCCTTTTGCACGTTGAGCTTTTCCTGGACCTCGGCAATCTCTTGGCGCAGGGCCTCCAGACGCTCCTTGGAGGCGTCGTCGGTCTCCTTCATGAGCGCCTGTTCCTCGATCTGCAGCTGGGTGAGCTGACGCGTGGTGGCGTCGATCTCGACCGGCATGCTGTCGAGTTCCATGCGCAGGCGGCTTGCGGCCTCATCGACCAGGTCGATGGCCTTGTCGGGCAGGAAGCGGTCGGCGATGTAGCGATCGGAAAGGTCGGCGGCGGCCACGAGCGCGCTATCGGTGATGTGCACGCCGTGGAAGATCTCGTACTTCTCCTTCAGGCCACGCAGGATCGAGATGGTGTCCTCGACGGTAGGCTCGCTCACCATAACGGTCTGGAAACGACGCGCGAGCGCCGCGTCCTTCTCGATGTACTTGCGATATTCGTCGAGCGTGGTCGCGCCGATCGCGTGCAGGTCGCCACGAGCGAGCGCCGGTTTGAGGATGTTGCCGGCGTCCATGGAACCCTCGGTGGCACCCGCGCCCACGATGGTGTGGAGCTCATCGATGAACAGGATGACCTTGCCCTCGGACTTCTGCACTTCCTTGAGCACGGCCTTTAAGCGGTCCTCGAACTCGCCGCGGTACTTGGCGCCGGCGACCAACGCGCTCATGTCGAGCTCGATGAGGTCGCGGTCGCGCAGGGTGCTCGGCACGTCGCCGGCCACGATACGCTGGGCGATGCCCTCGACGATGGCCGTCTTGCCGACGCCCGGCTCGCCGATGAGCACGGGGTTGTTCTTGGTGCGGCGGGACAGGACCTGAATGGTACGACGGATCTCGTCGGTACGGCCGATGACCGGGTCGAGCTTACCGGCGCGGGCGAGGTCGCAGATGTTGCGACCGTACTGCTCCAGCGCCTCAAACTGAGTCTTGTCCTCGGCAGACGTCACGCGGTCATCACCGCGCAGCTCCTCGTAGACCTGCTCGATGCGCTCCTTGGTGACGCCTGCGTCGCGCAGAACGCGGCCCGCCTCGCCCTTGTCCTCGGCAAGCGCCATCAGCAGATGCTCAGTCACCACAAAGCTGTCGCCCATCTTGGTGGCCTTCTTCTCGGCCTTCTCGATGACGCGGACGAGCTCGTTGGACAGGCCCATCTGCTGGCCCTCGCCCGAAACCTTGGGCGCGTGGTCGATGGCATCCTGTGTGGAGCGTGCGAGCTGAGCCGGGTCGGCACCGATGCGCTCGATGATCACGGAGATATTGCGCTCGCCGGCACCGAGCAGGGCAGACAGCAGGTGGATCGGCTCCACCGCGCCGGCCTGCGCATCGGCAGCCGTGCTCATGGCGGTCTGCAGCGCCTCGCGCGACGTCATTGCTAGCTTATCGATTCTCATGGAATCACCTCTCTTGGGGCGGCCGCCCTACGGGGCGGCTTCACGTTGTTCGAGAAGTATTGTTGCCAGCTTTGCGAGATCTTATACATAAATCTAAGTCTCTATATATAAGATTTTATGAGTGATTAAGAGATAGGGGGCAGGCACGCTCACCCGCTACGGCCTCGTCCCCTCACTATCTCAATCTGTAACATCTAGCGACCGTTTCCGGCTCCAGATGTTACAGATCGAGACAGACCGAAAACCACCACAAAGAGGGCAGGCACCTTTGTGGTGGTCGAGGTCTCTACTCCTTCGCCGAACCCGTACTTCCCGATTCGACGGTCCAGGGCATCTCATCCTCGAACAGCCATGTACGGGCAGACCCACTATCGCGTGCAGTCTGCGGGTCAGGCAAGCAGGTCTGTTTATAGGCATCTTGGATACACTGACCCATAAAATCGTTGAGCTCGGTCTGGTCGCCCTCCATGACATAGGCGACATCGCCGTCCATGATGTAGATGCCCGGACCCTCATTGCCCTCGTAGCCCGGATCGTACGAGACATCACATAACTTGGCGCCGTTTGCAGTGTCCAGCTCGATGGAAGAGTGGCATCCGCCAACCATGTCGTTCGCTTTTGCCCGATAGGACGCATATCCGTACCAACGCTTAAATGTTTTGCCCTTGAGTAGCTCGGACGCCCTATCGATCAGGCTTGTATCCGTGGTATAGCGCATGGCCCCAAGCTGAATACGCGGATAATTGCTAATACCCAGCACAGCCGGCTGCTCATCAAAATCAACGGTAATGGCCTCGGGCTTGTCGTCGCCGGTCAGAAGTTCGACAGATTGAGTCACAGGCTTGACCACCGGCTCCGTCACCGCAGCAGGTAGAAATGCCATACCGACAGCGCCCGCGCCAACCACAGCGATCGCAAGCGCCAAGACAATCAATCCAATACGGGCAGAACGGCTCACGGCAAAACACCCCACAATGCAAACCTTCGCCATGTGCCCTAATGATACCTCCAGCTAACACTATTACCAAAAGAAGCCGCGCGCTCCTCACCACCACAAAGGGGACAGGCACCTTTGTGGTGGTTTTCGACGCTAACGGTCGACCATCTCGCGCCATGAGATTAAACTTGAATTGTTCTCTGAACATATCCATTTCTGCCTATCCTCAACAGATCTTTGTCTCGAGGAGCGCATATGAAGCCGCCTCATTCCACCGGTCGCAACGTCATCGCCATTCTCGCCATACCCATCGTGATGCTCTTCCTTATCGTCATCACGCCCTTTTCTTTTGGTATCGCCTCGCCCTTCGATCTTTGCGGGATGATCGACGCCGGCTCGCGTGCCACCTCGCTCTCCTTTGTCTGCCGTGGCGTGTTCTACGAATATGCAATTCCCACCGGACTTTGGCAGTCCAAGTTACCGTTGCTCGGTCAGATCGACGGATGCTCCCCCTATTTCTGCCTTGGACCTCAGGCGCTAAACTATCTAATCGACGACCAGCCACTCGACTCCATCGGCCTTGCCTACGACTACGCACCAAACACCGATGAGCGCCACATGAACCAAGTCCTCGACAAGATGCTTGGACAGTGCGGGCTCACCGAGGAGGCCGGTCGAACCATCTATAGCAACCAGAAATTAAAGCGAACAGAACTCCGCCGTGTCGGAAAAATCAAAGGGCGAAACAGGGCCGCCTACTGGGATGCCTGGGCAACACGCGACAAGGGCGAATTCGGACACAGCACCTATATGGTCACCGTCTACACCAAAGACGGAATTAAGGACAATGTTGACGATTTCGCGTCATCCAAACTCGGCATCCCCAAAACAACCAAACCCGCCAGCCCAGATGAAATTCTGTAGAGACGCTCATTAGAATGTCGTTCAACGAGCACGGCAACATCGAGCTCGCCCCCCCCCACCACCATAAAGGAGACAGGAGCCTTTGTGGTGATCTTCGGCCCCGGCGTTCACCATCTCAATCCTGTAACATCTAGCGGCCGTTTTTGGGTCCAGATGTTACGGATCGAGATGAATTGTTCAGCGGTGCCCGTTTATCTAGATCTGTAACAACCGCTCGGCAAATAAGGGTCTACCTGTTACAGAACGAGACAAACCGCGGACCACCACAAAGGCGCCTGTCCCCTTTGTGGTGGTTTTCGACAAAAAGAAGCCGCCCCATTAACAGAGGCGGCATCAAGCAAGTCTATTTATTAGCGTCCCTCAAGACCCAACGAGAACGTTGCGGTAGCCCCGGCCACACCTTTCCCTCGGGCGACCCTCGCGAAGCGCGTGAGCACGAGGGAAAGGTGTGGCCGGGGCGTACAGCAGAGTTACTCGGCAGCGGCCTTGAACTTGTTGTAGTTGATCAGGCAGCCGGCCTTGACGATGGCACGCTCCTCTGCCGTCATATCGGCAATGTAGAGCTCAATCTGCTCGACCGCACCATCGGCGCGCACCACGTAGGCGGCGATGCCCTTCAGGTCGCCGTCGAGCGCGGCGCGGATACCCGGCACAAAGACGTAGTCGCCCACCTCAAAGCTGGGCTCGGCCTCCATCTGGAAGGGCACCATGCCCCAGTTCATCACGTTGGAGCGATAGCGCTTGGTGGCGTATTCGTGGACGATGTTGGCCAGGCCGCCAATTACGCGCTGGCAGCTCGCGGCCTGCTCGCGGGCAGAACCGTCACCGGGCTTCTTGGCATAGAGCATGGAGCCGTACTCAGTCGCCTTGGCATCGGCCGCGACACCCGCGCCGGTCAGCGCCTCAAACACGCTGGCAAGCTCGGCATCGAGTGCCACCAGGTCGCCCGCTGCCTCGCCGGCAACGCGGCGCTTTTCTACCGCGTCGACTTCCTTGGAACGACCCACGTAGGCCGGGTCACGGCGGCTGAGCGTAAACTCAGCCAAGCCCAGCGGGTTGGAGCGGAAGGAACTCGTCTCGCCCGAAGGAATGAGCTCGTCGGTCGTGGTGACCGGGTCCATGATCTTGGAGCACACCTTGAGCAGGATATCGTCGCCGAGGGGCTCCATCGCGGGCCACGGCTTGATGTTGGGGCCCTCGACCAGCTCGTCGGCCGGCTCAGCCTTGCCAAAGCCCCAGTACACGCGCTTCTTGTACGGCGCGTCGTCAAAGGCGTACTCGCAGGCCTCGTCCCAAGTCTCCTCGGGCAGGTCGGTCGCCGACGTCAGGATGCCGCCGTTGGCAGCCGTCGCCGCAATGGAACGAGCGTCCATCAGGGCCACGGCGCTCAGCTGGCCATTACCCGGCTTGGAACCCTCGCGGTTGGGGAAGTTGCGCGTGGTGTGGCGAATGGACAGGCCGTTGTTGGCAGGCGTGTCGCCGGCGCCAAAGCACGGGCCGCAGAATGCCGTGCGCACAATCGCGCCGGCCTCCATAAGGTCGTAAATATAGCCGCGGCGTGTAAGCTCGAGCGCCACGGGCTGGCTCGTGGGATAGACCGACAGCGAGAACTCGCCGCAGCCGGTGTTGGCGCCCTTGAGCACGCGGGCAGCCTGGACCACGGAGTCGTAGTTGCCGCCCGAGCAGCCGGCGATAACGCCCTGCTGCACGTGTAGCTTGCCGTCGACGATCTTGTCGAGCAGGCTAAAGTGCGTCTTGCCCTCGCCGATCTTGGCGGCCTCGAGCTCCACCTCATGCAGGATGTCCTCGAGGTTCTCGTTGAGCTCGTCAATCTCAAAGCCGTTGGAAGGATGGAACGGCAGCGCGATCATGGGCTTGATGCTCGACAGATCGACTTCGACGCAGCCGTCGTAGTAGGCAACATCGGCGGGCTTGAGCTCGCGGTAGTCCTCGCCGCGGCCGTGCATGGTCAAAAACGCGTGCGTGTCCTCGTCGGTGGCCCAGATGCTCGACAGGCAGGTGGTCTCGGTGGTCATGACATCGACGCCGTTGCGGTAGTCGGTCGTCATGCTCGCGATGCCGGGGCCCACAAACTCCATGACCTTGTTCTTGACGTAGCCCTTGGCAAAGACCGCCTTGATGATGGCGAGCGCCACGTCGTGCGGGCCGACGCCGGGGCGCGGGGCGCCCGTGAGGTAGATGGCAACGACGCCGGGATAGGCGACATCGTAGGTGTCGCGCAGCAGCTGCTTTGCCAGCTCGCCACCGCCCTCGCCCACGGCCATGGTGCCCAGAGCGCCGTAGCGGGTGTGCGAGTCGGAGCCCAGGATCATCTTGCCACAGCCGGCGAAATTCTCACGCATAAAGGAGTGGATGACGGCGATGTGCGGCGGGACGAAGATGCCGCCGTACTTCTTGGCAGCCGAGAGACCAAAGACGTGGTCGTCCTCGTTGATGGTGCCGCCCACGGCGCACAGCGAGTTGTGGCAGTTGGTGAGCACGTAGGGCAGCGGGAACTGCTCCATGCCCGAGGCGCGCGCCGTCTGGATGATGCCGACAAAGGTGATGTCGTGGCTCGCCATGGCGTCGAAGCGAATCTTGAGCGCCTCGGGATCGCCGGACGTGTTGTGTGCCTGAAGGATCGAATACGCGATGGTGCCACGCTTGGCATCCTCGGGCGTCTGCGTAATACCGCGCTCGGCAGCCTCGGCCGCGGGCACGACCTCGCTGCCACCGCGCAGGTAGATGCCGTCCTCGTACAGCTTAACCATACTGTCTCCCACTCTGCCCAAAAGATTTGGGCGCATAGCATACATTCGTTCAATATCGTGCCATAGAACGGTTGCGAGTGGGTTACGAATCTGCGCGTTCACTTTATCTCGGTAAAGCATAGGACGAGCACCTTGCATCACTCTCCTGACAAGGAGTGTCCCAAAGTGCCGGCACAAAAGGAACGTCCCCAAGTGCCAAGTGCCGCAAGAATGTCCCCTTTGACCAGTCATTTAAGAACGTCCCCAATGACTACCCTACCGCATCCGGAGCAAGGCAACGCCGCAGGCAGAGGACGGACAGCGAGCGGGTCGCATTTGAGACAAGGTGACGTGAAACGAAAGGGCGCTGACCTTCTGGTCGCGCCCTTGAAGTTGAACGTCAGATTGTCCAAATGCGACCCGCGCAGCGTCGAGCCGTTACGCGGTTTGGTAAAACCGCGTAACTACAAATCCCCGCCGGCACCCAGCAGCTTGCGCATGACCTGTTCGGGGTTAACCGAGCCGTCGCGCGGGGCCAGGGCGGTGATCTTCTTCTGCATCTTGTACTCGTGCAGCTCGTCCTCGAGCTGGCGCACGCGGGCGCGGAGCTTTTCGTTCTCGCGCTCGCGCTCCTCGGCACGCTCCTTCATATCGAGGATGCGCACCACGCCGGCAAGGTTGATGCCCTCGTCGGTCAGCTGGTTGATGAGCTCCAGGCGCTCGATATCGGCACGCGAATACAGACGCGTGTTGCCGCCCGAGCGCTGGGGATTCACCAATCCTTTGGACTCGTAGACGCGCAGAGTCTGCGGGTGCATGCCGGTCAGCTCGGCCGCCACGCTGATCATGTACAGCGGTTTGTTCCTATTGTCCTCGGCCATGCTACCTGACCCCTTTCCGTCTCGTTATCGTCCATCATAAGCCCGTGGGCGCGGGCGTGCGCCGCGACCGCCCTAGTACGTCGCCTTGTAACGGTTGACCTTCTCGCGATAGTCGCGTGTGTCGGTCTCGCGCAGCTTGGTCATGGCATCGCGCTCGTCATCGGACAGGTTCGTGGGAACCTGCACCTTGATCTCGACAAGCAGTGCACCGGTGCGCCCGCGATGCTTAACGTCAGGCGCACCCATCTCTTTAAAGCGGAACTTCTTGCCCGTCTGAGTACCCGCGGGCACCTTTAGACGAACCGTCGCGCCGCCGGGCGTGGGCACGTCCACCGTGCAGCCGAGCGCCGCCTCGTAGACCGAGACCGGTACCTCCATGGTCACATCGGCACCCTTGCGCTTAAACAGCGGGTGCTCCTCCACATGCGTGGTCACGACCAGGTCGCCGCGCTCGCCGCCGGCAACGCCGTACTCGCCGCGACGCTTGTAGCGTAGCTTGCCGCCGTCGACCGCGCCCGCGGGCACCGAGACCGTAATTGTCTGTTGCTCGCCCGTCGAGGGAATGCGGTAGGTGACCTTGTGCGTCACGCCGCGAAACGCGTCCTCGGCCGAAACATCGACGGTCAACGACAGGTCGCCGCCCTTGCGAGCACGGCTGCGGCCCGCGCCGGCACCGGCAGCGCCCGCAGCCCCGGCAAAGCCCGAGCCCCAATCGCTGCCCCAGGCGCCGTTGCCGCTAAAGATGCTGTCGAAGATATCGCCCCAGCCGCTGGCGCCTGCGCCGGCACCGTAGCCGCCGCCATACGCGCCGCCCGCGCCCGGCATGCCGCCAAACATGAGCATCTGGTCGTACTCTTTGCGCTTCTTCTCGTCCGAAAGCGTCTCGTAGGCCTCGCTGATCTCCTTGAACTTGGCCTCGTCGCCGCCGGCATCGGGGTGATATTTTTGCGCGAGCTTGCGAAACGCGCTCTTGATCTCTTTGTCGGAGGCGCTCTTGGATACGCCCAGGATGTCATAGAAGGTTTTGCCTGCAGCCATCGTAGCTCCTCTCCTGTTACGTCCGCCGCCCATGCAGACGACGGCTCATGCTTTCATATGGCACTAGGCCAGAAAGGGCCCCGGGTGTTGCCCCGGGGCCCTTCTCAATTACTCCTCGGTGCTCTCGGCCGTATCGACCGTAGCATCCTCGGGCGCCGCTTCGGGCTCCGGTGCGGGGCGCTTCTCGCCACCGTAGGTCACCGTCACCATCGCGGAACGCAGGATGCGATCCGCCATGCGGTAGCCCTTCTGGTACACATCGTTGACGGTCTCGTCATACTGCGATGCGTCCTCGACGCGACCCACGGCCTGATGCTCGAGCGGATCGAACGCCTCGCCCTTGGGATCGATGGGCTCAACGCCCTCGTGCGCAAACACATCAAGCAGCTTGGCATGAACCGCATCGACGCCGTCGACGAACTGCTTAAAGTCGTCGGAAAGCTCTTGGCTGCGGGCATGGTCGATCGCGCGCTCGATATCGTCGATCACCGGCAACAGCGCGGTGACAAGCTTCTCGGTCGCGCGCTCGCGCTCGGCGATACGCTCGTTTGCGGTGCGGCGACGAAAGTTCTCCCAGTCGGCCTGCAGACGGGCGGTGCGCTCGGTGGCGTCCTTTGCCTTGTCCTCGGCGGCCTTCTGAGCCTCTGCCGCAGCATCAAGCTCGTTGCGCACGTCGGTAAGCTCCTTCTGAGCCTGCTCGAACTTAAGCTTAAAGTCGTTGTCGGCGGCTTCCTCACCGGCGCGGATAGCGGCTTCCACCATCTCGTCCTCGGTCATCGTCGCCTCCTTGTTGGAATCCTCTACCTGGTTCTCGGCAGCCTCGGCGGCCTCGGCCTCGTTGGCCTCGGTATCGTCGACGGCCTCTACGGGAATCTTCACGTCCTTCTCCTCAGAGTCAACGGGGGCGGCGCCAGCGGCAGCCGCCTCCGTGCGAGCTTTACGGGCGGACATGATTACTTGTCCTCGTCGTCCACAACCTCGTAGTCGGCGTCGACGACGTCATCGTCGGCAGGCTGGGCACCGGCGGCACCGTCGGTCTGCTGCTGAGCGTCGGCGTAGACAACCTGAGCCAGCTCGTAGGCCACAGACTGCAGGGACTCGCCGGCGGCCTTGATGGCCTCGACGTCAGAGCCCTCGAGCGCCTTCTTGGCGTCGGCGATAGCGGCCTCGGCCTTGGACTTCACGTCGGCGGAAACCTTGTCGCCCAGCTCGTTGAGGGTCTGCTCGGTGGAGTAGCACAGGCTGTCGGTCTGGTTGCGGACCTCGACCTCTTCCTTCTGCTTCTTGTCCTCCTCGGCATGAGCCTCGGCGTCCTTGACCATACGATCGACTTCGTCGTCGGACAGAGCAGTGGAGCCGGAGATGGTGATCTGCTGCTCCTTGCCGGTGCCCTTGTCCTTAGCGGAGACCTTGACGATACCGTTGGCGTCGATGTCGAAGGTGACCTCGATCTGCGGCACGCCGCGGCGGGCAGCCGGGATACCGGTCAGCTGGAACTTACCGAGCGACTTGTTGTCGCGGGCAAGCTCGCGCTCGCCCTGGAGCACGTTGATCTCGACGCTGGTCTGGTTGTCGGCAGCGGTGGAGTAGACCTCGGTCTTGGAGGTCGGGATCGTGGTGTTGCGGTCGATCATCTTGGTCATGATGCCGCCCATGGTCTCGACGCCCAGCGACAGCGGGGTAACGTCGAGCAGCAGGATGCCCTCGACGTCGCCGGTGAGCACGCCGCCCTGGACGGCAGCGCCGTCGGCAACGACCTCGTCGGGGTTCACGGACATGTTGGGCTGCTTGCCGGTCATGGTCTTGACGAGCTCCTGGACGGCGGGCATACGGGTGGAGCCGCCGACGAGGATGACCTCGGTCAGATCGGAGAGCTTAAGCTTGGCGTCGCGCAGGGCGTTGGTGACAGGCTGCTTGCAGCGCTCGAGCAGGTCGCGGGTGATCTTCTCGAACTCGGCGCGGGTCAGCGTGTAGTTGAGGTGCAGCGGGCCGGACTGGTTCATGGTAATGAACGGCAGGTTGATGGTGGTCTGCTGGGCGGCAGAGAGCTCCTTCTTGGCGTTCTCGGCGGCCTCCTTCAGACGCTGCAGGGCCATGGGGTCCTGACGCAGATCGACACCGTTCTCCTGCTGGAACTTATCGGCCATCCAATCGATGACGCGCTGATCCCAGTCGTCGCCGCCCAGGTGGTTGTCGCCCGAGGTGGACAGAACCTCAAACACGCCGTCGGCGAGGTCGAGGATGGAGACGTCGAAGGTGCCGCCGCCCAGGTCGAAGACCAGGATGCGCTGGTCGGTGCCCTGCTTGTCCAGACCATAGGCCAGAGCAGCAGCGGTCGGCTCGTTGACGATACGCTTGACGTTGAGGCCAGCGATCTTGCCGGCGTCCTTGGTGGCCTGACGCTGGGCGTCGTTGAAGTAGGCCGGGACGGTGATGACGGCGTCGGTGACGGTCTCGCCCAGATACTTCTCGGCGTCGGCCTTCATCTTCGCGAGCGTCATGGCGCTCACCTGCTCGGCGGTGTAATCCTTGCCCTCGATATCGACGACGGCACGGCCACCCTGGCCCTCCTTGACCTCATACGGCACGGTCTTGATCTCGGAGGTGCACTCGGAGTACTTGCGGCCCATGAAGCGCTTGATGGAGAACACGGTGTTCTTGGGGTTGGTGACAGCCTGGTTCTTAGCGGCCTTACCCACGACGCGGTCGCCGTCGGCACGGAAGCCCACGACGGACGGGGTGGTGCGGTCGCCCTCGGCGTTCACGATAATGGTCGGAGAACCGCCCTCGAGAACGGCCATAGCGGAGTTAGTAGTACCAAGGTCGATACCAAGAATCTTACTCATTAGAAATTCCCTCTCTCTTTTGCGTTCGCGCCGCCTCGACGATCTGTCGCGCGGCGCTTCGGCTTGTCTTTCAGGATGTAGTGTATCCCCTTATGGGCCGGAATATACAAAATCTAAGTCAATTCATATAAGATTTCTTATTGCTGAGAGTTTAGGTTCTTAAATGCGCAGGTAGATGCGCTGAATGAGTTCTCGGCAAATCTATCGAGATCTATGTAGAGATGGCTGAGGCTTGGGTCCGGAGCCGCACGGAGCGGTCTTGGGGCAACCCCGAGGAAAGCGCGACCCGTTTTGAGCGTCGATTCCGGGATGCATCTTCCGCTTGAAGGCTCAGCCGGAAAGCACGACCCGTTTTGAGCGCATGTTCCGGGATGCTGTTTCCCATGGAGCTCCGACCGAAAAGCGCGTCCCAGTCTAAGCTCGAATTCCGGGATGCAGTTTCCGATTGAGCGCTCAATCGCCCAATATTTCAAGTCACCTTTAGCTAACATTTGCGCAGCTCAACGGCCCCACCTGCGCGTTTTTTAGTAAACCTTGGCATACTCGGCGAACGGTATGAAGATGCCGGCCAGAGGGTATTGCAAACGGTCGCTCCCGTGGTATGTTTTTGCCCGAATCAAACCGGCGCGCATCGTCTGTAGCGTCGGTCAACAGAGAGGAAACTACCATGGCTCATCCCGTAATTGATGCCGACGAGTGCATCGCTTGTGGCGTTTGCGTCGACTCCTGCCCCGCTGGCGTTCTGGAGCTCCAGGACGTCGCTACCGTCGCTGACGAGGACTCCTGCGTCGCCTGTGGCGCTTGCCAGGACGCTTGCCCCGCCGGCGCGATCACCGAGATCGTCGAGGAGTAACAACTCCCCCACCTGCACACTCAAAAGTACACCGTGCACAAAAAAGGAGGCTTCCGCATCGCCGCGGAGGCCTCCTTTTGCATATGTGGGCAGCTAATTTGGAGCGGGACCCTTGGCAGTTGCGGTGGAATAGTTCCTGTTTTATGTCTTGGATGCCGATTTTAGGAACTATTTCACCGCAACTTATAGATGCGGCGTCGACTAGGACAAATCGTCTTCGTAGGGCATCAGGTCTGCTAGGTAGCCTTTTTCCTTGAGCATCGCCTCGATCTCGTCGAGGGTCTGTTCGTCCTCCGCCGCAATGCGATGGAAGTGGTAGCCGCTGGTCACCGTCAGCAGCGGAAAGCTCTTGCCGCTCTCGATATCGCGCAGATAGCGCTCGACATCGCGACGATTGCGGATGTCCAGGTCGGCCGTAATCTTACCGTACACGCGGTGATTGACAATCACGTTGAGCACGGCGCCGCCGGCGTCGACGATACTCGTGAGCTCATCGCCTGCCTGCTCCACGCTGTGGCGAACCTTGACCAAGCGCGTAGGCACGGCGGGGCTGCTGGGGGCCTCCTGCAGCACGTAGCCGCGGTTGGTCGCCACGATATCGTGCCCATCGGCGCGCAGCAGGGCGATGTCCTGCACCACGATCTGGCGGCTCACACCCACCTCGCGGGCAAGCGCGCTGCCCGATACGGGCCCCTTGGCCCCCTCGAGCACGGCCATGATGGCACGGCGACGCTCGCGGGCGTTCATTATTTACCGTCCAGCAGACGCAGGTGCTTAAGCGAGAGGTCGAGGATCGGCGCGGAGTGCGTCAGGGCGCCCGAGCTAATAAAGTCAACGCCCAGGTCGGCAAGCGCGCGGATATTGCTGGCATCCACGTTGCCCGAGCACTCGGTCTTGGCGCGGCCGGCGATAAGTTCAATAGCGGCGGCCATGTCGTCATGGGTCATGTTGTCGAACATGATGATGTCGGCGCCGGCCTCCACGGCCTCGCGCACCATGTCCAGGTTCTCGCACTCGATCTCGACCGTCGTGGTAAACGACGCATGAGCGCGCGCCATCTCGATCGCGCGCGTCACGCCACCGGCGGCATCGATGTGGTTGTCCTTGAGCATGACGGCCGTCGACAGGTTGTAACGGTGGTTGCTGCCGCCGCCAATCTCAACCGCCGCCTTCTCAAACACGCGCATGCCCGGTGTGGTCTTGCGCGTGTCGACGAGCACGGTCTTGGTTCCCTCGAGCGCCGCGGCCATGCTGTGCGTATAGGTAGCGATGCCGCTCATGCGCTGCAGGTAGTTGAGCGCCACGCGCTCGCCCGAAAGCAGCACACGCGCATCGCCGCGCACCTGACCCACGTGGTCGCCGGCATGCACCTCGTCACCGTCGGCAACATCAAACAGCACCGAGCTCTGCGAATCCAGCAGCTCAAAGGTGCGAGCGAACACATCCAGGCCGGCAATGATGCCATCGGCTTTGGCGATAAGCTCCACCGTGGCGGGACGCGCCGTGGGGCACACGCTCGCCGTGCTCACGTCCTCAAACGTAATGTCCTCGCGCAGAGCTTGCAGAATCAGATCATCGACGACGAGCTTCATGGTAATGGGATTCATGGTCTACTCCTCCACGGCCTGCGTGCCGGCGGCACGGGCCAAATCATCGATTGCCAGAGGGTCGGCGCCCAGGGCGCGATGACGGCCATCGAGCGCGGGATCGCCCGCCTGCTCCACGGCCAGCGACTCGCCGGTACGCATATACCACGCGGCGCGACGACCCCAGACCAGCGCCTCGAGCAGGCTGTTTGAAGCAAGGCGGTTCTTGCCGTGAACGCCGTTGCAGGCCGTCTCGCCCGCGGCGTAGAGCTCGGGCATCGAGGTGCGGCCGTCCTTGTCGACCCACACGCCGCCCATAAAGTAGTGCTGCGTCGGCGTAACGGGAATGGGCTCATCCAGGATGTCGCGACCGTCCTCCAGGCAGCGCGCGCGGATGTTGGCGAAGTGCCCGGTCACCACGTCGCGCTCGACGGGGGCAAAGCTCAGCCACTCGTGCTCGGTGTCATCCTGCTTCATCTGCTCGCGGATGGCGGCGGCGACAACGTCGCGCGGCTGCAACTCGTCGGTAAAACGCTCGCCGGCGGCGTTGAGCAAAATCGCGCCCTCGCCGCGGCAGCTCTCGCTGATCAGGAACGTGCGACCCGGCTGCGGCGAGAACAGACCCGTGGGATGGATCTGCACGTAGTCCAGGTGCTCCATCTTAATGCCATGCTCCTGAGCGATGTAGCAGGCGTCGCCCGTGAGCTGCGGGTAGTTAGTCGAGTGGTCGTAGACGCCGCCAATGCCGCCCGTCGCCCACAGCGTGTGGCGGGCATGGATCTTAAACGGCTTACCGGCATGCACGCCCTCAGCGGCATTTGCCAGCTCGTCGGCGGGGCGAACCGAGTTGTCCTCGTCCACGGCTACGGCGACGACGCCGGTGCACACCGTGGCGTCATCGCGCTCGGCGGTCAGGATGTCGGTCATGGCCACGTGCTCCAAAATCTGCACGTTGTCCAGCTTGCGAACGGCCTGGAGCAGCTTGGTCGTGATCTCCTTGCCCGTAATGTCGGCATGGAAGGCAATGCGCGGACGGCTGTGCGCGCCCTCGCGGGTAAAATTGAGGCTGCCGTCGGCCTTGCGCTCAAAATCCACGCCCATCGCCAGCAGGTCGTTGATGACCGAGCGGCTCGAGCGAATCATGATGTCGACGCTCTCGCGGCGGTTCTCGTAGTGGCCGGCGTGCATGGTGTCCTCAAAGAAGGCATCGTAGTCCGAGCCTTCGGGCAGCACGCAGATGCCGCCCTGCGCGAGCATCGAATCGCACTCATCGACCGCGCCCTTGGAGAGCATGATCACGCGCGTGCTCGTCGGCAGATTGAGGGCCGCGTACAGACCCGCCACGCCGCAGCCGGCAATGACGACGTCGCACTCCATATCGGGGTATTGCTTGGTTTCCACAGGAATCCTCTCCCTTGAATGTGACATAAGGGACCGTCCCTCATGCAACATTGTTCTAGCGTGCTGCGTACTCGAGCATACGGTCGAGCGTGAGCTTGGCCTGGTCTGCTGCCTCGTCCGAGACGCCGATCTGCACCTCGCCCTCGCCCGTCTCCAGGCAGCGCACGAGCTTTTCGAGCGTGATGAGGTCCATGTTGACGCAGGTGGGCTGCACCGCGGGGAAATAGAACTTCTTGCCGGTGCCCTGGCAGCGGCGCTCGAGCTCGTAGAGCACGCCGCGGACCGTCACGATAATGAACTCGC
This sequence comes from Collinsella sp., assembly GCA_048321375.1. GTDB lineage: Bacteria > Actinomycetota > Coriobacteriia > Coriobacteriales > Coriobacteriaceae > Collinsella. The sequence continues at coordinate 56,973 of DBFDVR010000003.1, read as the reverse complement.
TCGCGTCGGACTCCTCGGCATACTTGATGATGCCGGCGGTGGAGCCGATGTAGTCGGCCTCGGCCAGAACGTCGGCCTTGCACTCAGGATGCGCCAGCACGAGCGCGTCGGGGTGGGCCTCCGTCGCGTCGACGATCTGCTCGACGGTGATGATGTGATGGCGTGGGCAGTAGCCGTTGTTGAGGATGACGTGCTTTTGCGGCACCTGCTCGGCTACGAAGCGTCCCAGGTTTTGGTCGGGAATGAACAGGATATGCTGCTGCGGCAGCTCGGACACGATCTTAACGGCGTTGGAACTGGTGACGCACACGTCGCTCCAGCTCTTGATCTCGACCGTGGAGTTGACGTAGCACACCACGGCCAGGTCGTCGCCGTACTCGGCGCGCGCCGCGTCAACCGTCTCGCGCTTGACCATGTGCGCCATGGGACAGTCTGCGCCCGGCTCGGGCAGCAGCACGGTCTTAGTGGGATTGAGCAGCTTGGCGCTCTCGCCCATAAACTCCACGCCGCACAACACGATGGTCTGCTGCGGCAGGCTCTTGGCGAGCTTTGCCAGGTAGAAGCTATCGCCGACGTAATCGGCAACGGCTTGGACCTCGGGCGCCACGTAATAGTGCGCCAGGATCACCGCGTCACGTTGGGTTTTTAGTTGCTGAATGGCCTCGACGAGCTCTGCGGGCACCAGTGCCGCACGCTCCGTTGCCGTCGTTGCCGATGCCAAGCCGGCCGCGATATCGCGTGCAAGCTCCGACGCATCCATGTTCGCGCTCTGTGCCATCAAGGCCCCTCTCTTTTGGCGAATCTTGGGGCTTTAGTATGACACCTAGGTTTACAGCTGACAAGACAGCTGTAAACCTAGGTGTAAAGTTGAAATAAAGATTCAATCATGTGGCAGGTCCATATTCGAACTGGCAAGCTGAGGATAGCTGAGCTCTCGATGGCGCAGGAGGCATCTTTCGCCACCGCAATACCGCTTGGCGCGAGTTGCACGCCGTGGGGCGCAAACGGTCCGCACCCCCGCAAGCGGCGCGTACCCGATGTGGCAAAATCGAACTACTTAAGGGGGCCGAATGCTCAAGATTATTGCCTGCGACGATGATGTCGCTTTTCTAGATAGACTGCACCGGATGATCGACCGTTGGTCGACCGAGACGGGCACGGCGGTCGATGTTGCGCTCGTCACACGCGGCGAGGACCTGCTGGCCCGCCATGCCGCATCGCGCGCCGACATCATTCTGCTCGACATGATCATGCCGCTCGTCAACGGCATGGACACCGCACGCGAACTGCGCCAGGCCGACACCGCCGTGCGCCTGGTGTTCCTCACCTCGTCGCCCGAGTTCGCGCTGGAATCCTACGAGGTCCGCGCCTTCGACTATCTGCTCAAGCCAGTGACTTACGAACGCCTGGCGCAGTTACTCGACGAGCTTTCGAGCATGCGCCCGGCGGCAACCGACGAGCTCGTGATCAAAACTTCCTTTGGCTACCACGCCCTGCGCCTGTCCGACATCGAATATGCCGAGGCGCGCAACAAGCACGTGGTCTTCCACCTGCGCGACGGACGCGACATCGAGGCACTCGAGTCGTTCCGCAGCGTCGAGGACCGTTTGGCGCAAAATGCCACCTTCTTTAAATGCCACCGTAGTTACCAGGTCAACTTGCGCAACATCGACCACTTCGATCGCACGGACATCGTCATGCGCTCCGGCGCGTGCATTCCACTGTCGCGCAGCAGCAAGCAGGGGTTCCAAGACGCCTACTTTGCGGTGCGTTTCGAGGGCGGGAGGCGCTAATGCCCGCAACGGTCGAAATGGTCCTTTGGGCAATCCACCACGCCACGACGCTGCTCTTTGGCGTCTTTGCCTCGGCGGCGCTGTGCGGTGTCGAGATCAACCGGCGTCATGCGCTTGAACTGGTGCTGGTCGGCATCGTGACCGGCGCTGCCTTTTCGATCGCCAATGTCGTTGGCGGCGAACTATTTGCCCGACAGGTTTATCCACTTGCCGTGCACCTGCCGCTTATCGTCTACCTGTGTGCGCGCTACCGCCTGAGCCCGCTGCTTGCCGCGCTCGGCATTACGAGTGCCTATCTGAGCTGCCAGTTCAGCAATTGGATGGGCATCGCCGCCTTTGCCGCAACCGATTCGCAGATCGCGTACTATCTGGCGCGCATCGCGACCACACTCGCCGTCTTTGCCGTCCTGTTGCATTGGGCCGGCGACATCGGTCCACGCTTGGCGATTAAAAGCACCACCGAGCTGGGCATCCTTTTAATCCTGCCGCTCGTCTATTACGTCTTTGACTATGCCACCAACGTCTACACCACGCTGTTCCACTCGGGCTCGGTGGTAACGGTTGAGTTTTTGGCATTTGCGCTCTGTGCCTTCTATCTTATGTTTCTTGCCGTTTACCTGCGCGAATACGAAGAAAAGGAAACCGCCGAGCGAGAGCGCTGGATGCTCGAAACCCGCGACAGCGCCGCCATCAAAGAGCTCGAGGCCTGGCGTCAATCTGGGCGCGAGCTGTCAATTCTTCGCCACGACATGCGCCACTTCCTACGCGGCCTGGCCGCTTTAATTGAGGAGGGGCACACCGACGAGGCACTCAAACGCATCGACGAACTCTGCGAAGCCGGCGACCGCACCGCCGTACGCCGCTTCTGCGCCAACGAGACCGTAAACATCGCGCTTTCGTCATTTAACTCCGATATCAATAGAAACGGCATTACCGCCAACCTGCGCGCCGCCGTACCCGAAACCATCCACGTAGGTGACGCCGACCTGTTTAGCGTGCTCTCAAATGCCTTGGAAAACGCTATCACCGCCGCAAGCGCCGCACCCCAAGGAAAGCGATTCGTTGACTTTGACCTGCGATTAGAGGACGGCCAGCTGCTGCTGTTAGTTTCCAACACGTTTGACCGCGCGCCGCGCATGGTCGACGGCATGCCCGTGACCCGGCATGCGGGCCACGGCTTTGGCACCAGGAGCATCAAACTTGCCGTGGAGCGCATGAACGGTAACTGCCAGTTCCGCATTAACGGCGATCGGTTTGAGCTGCGCGCTGTGATGTAGAAGTGCGGCGCCGATCTCGAGGCGCGCCTTGCCCGCCAGGCAATCGCTCGCCGGCACCAATCCGCTACAGCGGAGCGGCCGCCGGAGTCAGCTGCTTGATATAGGCCCACATGCGCTGCTTGGCGGCTTTGTCAGTGAGCGCCGCCTCAAAACCGTCGAGCGCGAGCACGCGGCGACCCTGCACATGGGCGACCAGGCCGGGCTTGAGCATGGCGGTGTCGAAGTCATCGATCGCCACGAGCATATCGGCGTAGGTCTCGCGCATGGCATCAGCCGCGTTGTTGTCGAGCAGTAGCACCGCCTCGGGGTCCAAAGCCTCAAGCGCCTCACGGAACAGCTCGCACGGCAGAGTCTCGCCCACCGCGACCGCTCCGTCACCCACGCCGGCGACGCTTGCCAGCACGCAAAAATCCTCGGGCGCGTAGCCGATGGCCCCAAGCGCCTTGCGCAACGCCGCGCCATCCGGGCCGGCGGCAAGCTCGCCACCCGAACGCTCGGCCTCGTCCAAATCGCCTTTGACCAGCACGATCGGCGAGCACGCGTTGCCCGCGATACGCACGCCACGGACCGCAAGCGATGTGAGCTCCTGCTCGGCCGCCTGGGCGATGGCTTCTTTTTTCTGGCTTTGTGACGTGGACATGCGCTCTCCAATCGTTTGCGTGCCCACCATTATATAAAAGAGCTGCCCGCGAGTGGTTGCTTTGCGGGCGGCTGGGTATAAGCACGGTCGTACTGAGTTTTACGCGGCCGAGCCGCGTCGCATTATGGAGGTCACCATGGCTGACATTAATCAGATTACCCCCGAGAACTTCGATTCCATCGTTAACGACACCCTGCCCGTGCTGGTCGATTTTTGGGCACCGTGGTGCGGGCCCTGTCGATCCCTCTCGCCCATCGTTGACGAGGTTGCCGATGAGCTGGCGGGCAAGCTTGCCGTTGCCAAATGCAACGTCGACGACAACCAGGACCTGGCCATGAAGTATGGCGTCATGAGCATCCCCACGCTGATTGTGTTTAAGAACGGCGAGGAGATTGACCGCTCGGTTGGCGCTCTACCCAAGGCGAGGCTGCAGGCGCTGCTGGAGAAGCATCTGTAATACGCTTGTTACTTACTCGCCGTCTATGAGCGCTTTTGCACCGCTCGCCGGACTTCTGGATGCACTGAGTGCAACCACGGATAGTATGGTAGTCACAAACAGCCCCCAGTGAACGGGTGCGGGTCGCACAGACTCGTACCCGTTTTCTTATGCAACTGCGCGCAGAGCGGGCGTAGTAAAATCTGAACCACTGAACTGCCCCATACAAAAGGAGATTTCCCATGCATGATGTTGGAATGAACATGAGCCAGCTTGCCATGAGCGTCAAGCAGGTCGACGACACCATCGAGCTCGCTCACGAGTGGAGCCATCAGCTGCTGCATGCGACCGAGAATTTTGACATGGAGCGCATCGGCGCCAAGCTCGAGGCCGCCATGGCCGCGCTGCACGAGGCGCATGACGCGCTCGAGGGCTACGAGGAAGCCATCGAGGCCGACCACAACTCCGTCGGCTCCGTGAAGCTGGTGTAAGGTGGCCGAACACGAGCACTGCTGCGAGTACGAGCACGAGCATCCGCACGGGGCGGACGGTGACGCGGGCTGCCACTGTAGTGGCTCCGGCTCCGAGCTGGTCCGTTTTTCGGTTACCGCACCCGACGACCTGCTGCGCCGTTTTGACGAGCAGATCGCGCGCCGCGGCGACGTGGCCAACCGCTCCGAGGCCGTGCGCGATTTGATTCGCGCCTCGATCGCCAAAGAGCAGATGCGCACGCCCGATGAGCACGTTATCGGGTCGCTCACCATGATCTACGACCATCACACCGGCGATCTGACGCGCCGCCTGGACGAGGTGCAGCACGACTACACCGACGAGATCGTATCGACCATGCACGTGCATCTGGATCACCACAACTGCTTGGAGATTCTGGCGCTCAAGGGTCGCGGCGAGCGCGTCTACGAACTAGCCGACCGTCTGCTGGGCCTGCGCGGCGTTAAGCACGGCGAGCTCACGTGCGCCGCCACCAAGCAGAGCCTGGGGCTGTAGCGGGATTTCCCGCAGCGCACCTGCCAAATAGGGACAGGTTTGTTTTGGCAGGTTTAGAAGTTTTACCGACCAAAATAAACCTGTCCTTTTTTGGTCGGTTTTGATGAGGGGTGTCGCATGCGGCATGTGCATATTCATGTGACGGGCATTGTGCAGGGTGTTGGCATGCGACCGTTTGTGTATCGCGAGGCCATGGCGCATGGCATTTGCGGATGGGTGCTCAATGCGGGCGACGGCGTGCATATCGAGGCGCACGCTCCGGCCGATGCGCTCGATGCTTTTGTTGCCGCGCTTTCTGAGCATGCCCCTGCAGCAGCCCGCATAGAGTATGTCGAGGTTGTGGACCTGGCAGCCAACGGTTGGGATGCCGCCGATGAACAGGGCTTTCGCATCGTAGCATCGCAGGACCAGACCGCACACACGACGCTCGTCTCGCCCGACATCGCTACCTGTGACGATTGCCTGCGCGAGTTGTTCGATCCCGCCGACCGACGCTATCACTACCCCTTTATCAACTGCACTAACTGCGGCCCACGCTTTACCATCATCCGGTCGCTGCCTTATGACCGAGCGGCTACCTCGATGGACCGTTTCCCCATGTGCCCCGCCTGCACCGCAGAGTATGCCGATCCACTCGACCGTCGCTTTCACGCACAGCCCGATGCCTGCTTTGATTGCGGGCCGCATATTACGTGGCGCGAGGCTGTGAACGGCGATGCGTGCGGGAATTCGTCCGCGACACCGGCCGTCGGCACCACACGCGAGGTCAGCGACGCCATTATCGAGCGCTGCGTTGAGCTGCTGGCCAGCGGTGGCATCGTCGCCATCAAGGGCCTGGGCGGATTCCACTTGGCATGCGACGCCTCCAACGAGCAGGCGGTAGCCGAGCTTCGCCGCCGCAAACGCCGCAGCAACAAGCCGCTTGCCGTTATGGTGCGCAGTCTTGCCGATGCCGGGCGCCTGTGCTATATCGACGATGCTGAACGCGATCTGCTCGCCGGCAGTATCCGCCCCATCGTGCTGCTGCGCCGGCGGGCTGTTTGCGGGAACGACGGCAATTCTTCCGACGCCCTCGTACTCGCACCGTCCGTCGCGCGCGACCTGCCCGAGCTTGGCGTTATGCTCCCCTACACCCCGCTTCAGCATCTTCTGCTTGCAGCTGCCGCGTCGCACGGTATGCACGCGCTCGTCATGACCAGCGGAAACCTGAGCGAAGAACCCATCGAGACCGACGACGACCTTGCCTGGGAACACCTCGTTGCTGCCGGCATCGCCGACGCGTTGCTCGGTAACGACCGCGCGATCCTCTCGCGCTACGACGACTCTGTAGTGCGCGTGGTCGACGGCGCCATTATGCCCGTTCGCCGCGCTCGCGGATATGCACCCCAGCCGCTGCCGTTGCCGGCGCTCGACGGCGCTCCGTCCTGCGTGCTCGCCTGCGGGCCACAACAAAAGGCCACGATTGCGCTCACGCGTGAAGGGACGAACGGCGAGGCGACCTGTTTTGTGTCGCAGCATATCGGCGATGTTGAAAACGGCGGGACCTTCGATGCCTGGAACGCCGCGCGCACGCGCTTGGAAGATCTCTTTGACTTGGCGCCCGCCGCCTTGGCCTGCGATTTACACCCCAGCTATCTATCGGGCCAGTGGGCGCGCGAGCAGACGCGAAAATGCAATCTGCCGCTCGTCGAGGTGCAGCACCATCATGCGCATATCGCGAGCGTAATGGCCGAGGCCATCGCCGCGGGCCAGCTTACAACCGACGCGCGCGTCCTTGGCATCGCCTTTGACGGCACCGGCGCCGGCACCGATGGGACCATTTGGGGCGGCGAGTTTCTTGTTGCCAGCCTTGGCGGCTTTGAGCGCGCCGCGCATTTGCGCACCTGGGCGCTCCCCGGTGGGGCGGCCTCCGTGCGCGACGCCCGCCGCAACGCCTTCGCCCTGCTCAGTGAGCTCGGCCTGCTCGAGCACCCAGGTGCCGCTCGGCTTTTGGACAGCCTCGACGAACAAACGCGCAGCGTGACAGCCACCATGATCGAGCGCGGCATCAACAGCCCGCGTACCAGCAGCATGGGGCGTCTCTTTGATGCCGCGGCAGCAATTCTGGGCATCTGCGACAAGGCAACCTACGAGGGCGAACCCGCCATCGAGCTTGAGGCCGCCGCCTGGCGCGCGCTCGACAACGAAATCGCCCATTTTCCCGACGACGCCGGCCATTTCGCATCTGGCCCATCGTGGTTGGACGGCCCCTATGTTCTGGACCAGAAAGCACTCTTTGAGGCACTTTTGGGGGGAATTGAAGCCGGAGCGCCCGCCGACAGGCTCGCACTCGACTTCCATGTCGCCGTCGCGCGCTCCTCGGCGCGTATCGCCAGCGATATCTGCGTGCACGAGGGCATCGACACCGTCGCGCTCTCGGGCGGCGTGTTCATGAACCGACTTCTGCTTCAGCTCCTCGCCCGCGAGCTCAAAAGCGCAGGCCTTACTGTCCTTGTCCCCCACACCGTACCCGTCAATGACGGCTGCATCGCCTACGGTCAGGCGGCGGTCGCACGCACTCGCCTCGCGCAGATTGCATCACAGTAGCTCGCCCTCGCACGCCGCCGCGCCCAGCCGTCTCACAGGCGTAACGCGTTTGCCCGCGAACCCCGCGAGCGCTACCATCAACTGATGGATTATTAAGCGCTCATCCAGCGCAAAGCGTATACAAGGGGAACAATATGTGCCTTGCCGTTCCCGGTAAAGTAGTCAAACGCGACGACGGCCTCAAGGCCACCGTCGACATGATGGGCATCGAGCGCCCTGTTTCGCTGAGACTCGTGCCGACGGCGCAGGTTGGCGACTATATTCTCGTACACGCCGGCTTTGGCATCCAGATTGTCGACGAGCAGGAAGCGCAAGAGACGCTCGAGCTTGTTAATGCCATGTCCGAGCTGGTCGAAAAAGACCAGCTGACCACCAACCCGGCGGAGGCTTACTAGTGGCGCCCGAGCAGCCGGCTCGTTCCGGTATCGACTTCTCGGCATTCCGCAATCCCAAGCTGGCTCGCGAGCTCATCGAGCGCATTCATGAGCTTGTCGGCGACCGCACCATCAACCTTATGGAAGTCTGCGGCACGCATACCGTGAGCATCGGGCGCTATGGCTTTCGCTCCATTATGCCGGCCGGGCTCAAGCTGCTGAGCGGCCCGGGCTGCCCCGTCTGCGTCACCGCCAACCGCGACATCGACCACGCAATCGCGCTCGCCAACATAGACGGCGCCATCATCACCACCTTTGGCGACATGATGCGCGTGCCCGGATCGTCCACCTCGCTCGCTGCACAAAAGGCGGCAGGGCGTGACATCCGCATTGTGTACTCCCCGCTCGATGCACTCGACATTGCCGAGCAAAACCCCGATCGCCCGGTTATTTTTATGGGCGTGGGCTTTGAGACCACAACGCCCACCATCGCCGCCGCCATCTTGGAGGCCGAAGCGCGCGGGCTTTTGAACTTCTCGGTCTATTGCGCCCACAAGACCACGCCGCCGGCGTTGCGCGCCATCGCCAACGATCCCGAGACCACCATCGACGGCTTTATCCTGCCGGGCCACGTCGCCACCATCACGGGCTTGGCGCCCTTTAGCTTTTTGGTCGACGAATTCAATACCCCGGGCGTGGTCACGGGATTTGAACCGGTCGATATCCTGCAGGGCATCTGCATGCTGGTCCAGATGGTTGTCGAGGACAGGCCGGCGATTGACAACGCCTACCGCCGTGGCGTCAACGCAGACGGCAACCCCGTGGCGCGCCAGCTGGTCGAGCAGGTGTTTGAGCCATGCGACACCACGTGGCGCGGGCTGGGGCCGATTGCCAACTCGGGCCTTTCCATCCGCCCCGAGTTCTCGCGCTTTGATGCCCGCGTTCGCTTTGACGTGCCCGTTGAGCCGACGGTTGAGCCGCGCGGATGCCGCTGCGGCGACGTGCTGCGCGGAGCCATTACGCCGAGCAGCTGCCCGCTCTTTGGCCGCACCTGCACGCCCGAGCACCCCGTCGGCCCGTGCATGGTGAGTTCCGAAGGCAGCTGCGCGGCGTACTACCGTTACCGAGTCTAGCCCGAACGCCCCCGCGCGCTGACACCTCCCACGATTGGAGTTTTCGATATGTCCCATAGCGTTACCGATAGCACCGTCCTGTTGGGCCACGGCTCCGGCGGACAGATGATGAAGCGCATCATCGATGAGGTCTTTTTAGATGCCTTTGGTTCGCCCGAGCTGCTCGAAGGCAACGATGCCGGCGTCGCCGCGCTGCCCGCGAGCGGGCGCATCGCCATGTCGACCGACAGCTTTGTAGTCTCGCCGCAGTTCTTCCCCGGTGGCAACATCGGCCGCCTCGCCGTGTGTGGAACCGTCAACGACGTCGCGACCTCGGGCGCCAACGTGCGTTACCTGTCGTGCGGCTTTATCCTCGAAGAGGGCTATCCCATGGATAGGCTCCGCCAGATTGTGCAGACGATGGCCGAGACGGCGCACGAGGCGGGCGTGTCCATAATCACGGGCGACACTAAGGTGGTCGAGCGCGGCGGGGCCGACGGCGTCTATATCAATACCGCCGGCGTGGGCGAGGTACCCGCGGGCGTGGCGCTCAGCGGCGCCAACTGCCGCCCCGGCGACGTCATTCTGGTGTCGGGAACACTGGGCGACCACGGTATCGCCATCATGAGCCAACGCGAGGGTCTGGCGTTTTCGAGCACCATCGAAAGCGATGCCGCACCGCTCAACCACCTGATTGCCGACGTTCTGGCCGCAGCGCCCGGCACGCGTTGCTTTCGCGACCCCACGCGCGGTGGCCTGGCGTCCACACTCAACGAGTTTGCCCAGGCTAGCGGTGTTGCCATGGAGGTCGACGAGGATGCCGTGCCCGTGCGCCCCGACGTGCAGGCAGCCTGCGAGATGCTCGGCTACGATGTGCTGCAGGTGGCAAACGAGGGCAAGATGGTTGCCGTCGTGCCGGCCGAACAAGCCGATGCGGCGCTGGCCGCCATGCGCGCCGCCCACTACGGTGAGAACGCCGCGATTATCGGCCGCGTGCTGCCACTTGGATCGGACGCTCGACCCGCCGTGCGCGTACGTACCGGCTGGGGCTCGACCCGCATCCTCGACATGCTCGTAGGAGAGCAGCTGCCGAGAATTTGCTAACGACAAAGGCTCAGGGCTATTAAAGATATTCAGATTCCAAACATGCCCGGCACGCATGCCCAGTATCATGGGGTGCGTTTTACAACTCAAGCGGCAGGAGCACCCATGGCAGCAGCTTTTTCCCATGTGATCTTTGACCTGGACGGCACCATTCTCAACACGCTCGAGGACCTGGCGGCCGCCGGCAACCATACCTGCGAGGCGCACGGCTGGCCCACGTTTGCCGTTGACGAGTACCGCTACAAGGTGGGAAACGGCATGCTCAAGCTGGTTGAGCGCTTTATGCCCGCCGAGTACGCAGGCGACGGCCGCATGTTTGAGCAGACGCTTGCCGAGTTTAGGGCTTACTACGGCGAGCACAAGGAAGACCACACCGCTCCCTATGCCGGCACGATCGAGATGCTCGACCGCTTGCGCGCCGCGGGCGTTCAGCTTGCCGTGCTCACTAACAAGGACCACGTCTCGGCGGCTCCGCTTATTGAAAAGTATTTTGGTTCCGAGCGCTTTGCGCTGGTGCAGGGCCGTGTCGATGCGTTTCCGCCCAAGCCCGAAGCACCCGTCACGCTGCATGTGATGGAAGAGCTAGGCGCCGACCCGGCGACCACGCTCTACGTAGGCGATTCCAATGTCGATATCCTGACCGGCCACAACGCCGGCCTTAAGAGTGCGGGCGTCAGCTGGGGCTTCCGCGGCCGCGCAGAGCTGGAAGCCACCGGCGCCGACTACGTGGTGGACACCCAGGACGAGCTCGCAGCGCTGATCCTGGGCGAGTAACGAGCGACACTGCTTAACGCAGCTGCGGCAATTCTTCCGCGCGGAAAGCGCATCCCGTTTTGGAGCTCCGGAATGGGATGCGCTTTCCGTTTGAGGCGCATCAGGGAAACCGCATCCCGTTTCAGAGTAATATTCCGGGTCGCACTTTCCGTAACCCACCCCATCCGGAAAATGCGACCCACTATTCGGCCAAAAACCGGGTCGCGGTTTCCCAAGCACTCGATGCAACGCTAGCACAAGGAATGTCCCCAACTGCCGGCAGAAAAGGAACGTCCCCAAGTGCCGCCTGATCATTTAAGAACGTCCCCAATGACTAAGAACGTCCCCAATGACTACAAGTGCCGCACCATGGCAACGATGCAGGTAGAGAATGGACAGCGAGCGACGTCCAGGACGAACAAGTTGGCATGAAAAAGGCGAGGCATAGACCTTCTGGTCATGCCTCGCCTTTTGAATGACAAATTGTCGTCCTGGGCGGCGCGCAGCGTCAACTGGTTACGCGGTTCGTAGAACCGCGTAACCCCCTAGCTCAGCATTGCATCCATCATCTCGGAGTTGACGGAGTCGTCGGCAGACCACTCGCCGTCGTCGTTGCAGGTGTACTTGAAGATAACCGTGGTCTTCCTGGGCTCGGTGGCCTTGGTCACATCGACCATAACCTGACCGGCCATCTTGTACAGCTCGTCATCGGAAGGAACCGTATCAAGCGCGGCGACCTTCTCCTGATACTGGGTGGAGAAGTCCTCGACGATCTTGTTCATAGACTTGCAGGTGATAGAGACCTCGGCGGTCGCGACACCCTTGTCCTCGTCGACCGTCACGTCGCCGATCTTGTAGTCAAAGCCCTCGAGATAGGTCTTGGCATACTCCTTGGGATCGATACCCAGCTGCTCGAACTCGTCGCCCGAAGCCTCCTCCAGACCAGAAAGGAAGTCGTCGCCACCGTTCTTGACCTCGTCAAACTGCGTCGTAAGATCCTCGGTGATGAGCTCCTCAACCGAAGGACCTCCACAGCCGGAAAGCACGACCACACATGCAACCAAGACGGCCATGAGGGGCGCAAGCAGCAGCTTCTTTTTCATGTTGTTCCTCCCAATGAGCGGCACTGCGCTTCCCAGACGCGGCGCACGTTGTAATAAGTAAGCCCATACTATCCACTTATGAACACCCTCGGCAACGCGAAGGCGCGGTCGGTTCGTTTTAGCGTCCGAACGGTTTGCAAGCCCACCCAACGTGCAATAAAACGCTTTCCCGCGGTGCAATAAAAAAGGTGGCCGGAAAACCCGACCACCCTCGCACAGCCTTTGGATGCCGCAGTTTACTTGCGGACGACCTTGACGATGGCGTCACCGGCGGCGACGGCGGACTCTGCCTCAACGGTGAGCTCGACATCGGCAAACTCGGCGGTGTTGGACACGGCCACGACGACGCAGTCCTTGTAACCGGCAGCGGCGATCTTGGCGCGGTCGATCTTGAGTATGGGCTGGCCGGCCTTCACAACGTCGTCGGCCTTGACGAAGCCCTCGAAGCCATCGCCGTTCATGTTGACGGTATCGACGCCAACGTGCACCAGAACCTCGATGCCGCTATCGGACTGCAGACCCACGGCGTGACCCATGGTGACGGTCACCTTACCGTCGCAGGGAGCGTAGACCAGATCGTCCTCGGGCCACACGGCACAGCCCTTGCCCAGAACCTCGCCGCCAAAGACGGGATCGGGCACGTCAGCCATCTTGATGACCTTGCCCTTGACGGGCGAGCACAGCACGTCGGCGCCGGCAGAAGCAGAGATGGAGGCCGGAGCAGCGGCAGCCGCGGGCTCAGCCTTCTTCTTGAACATATCAAACAGACCCATACGTTTTCTCCTCTTGATTAAGCGCAACGTTGTGCGCATGCCTACGGTAATTATAGTGCCAAATGGTTCAAATGCTAAGGTGGGGACTCGAATCGCAAGCCCTTCTCGGTAGTGCTCGTGGGATGAGCATCTCCTTTGCATCGCGGTTCGATAAGCCGAGTATCGCCCACGCGCGGGACGGGCAGAAGCGGGCACGCCAAACCCGATACTTCTTTTCGCTCTCGAGTCCTGCCGCCGCCCCGTCCCTAACACTTCCTGATACCGACCGAAACGTGCCAAAATAAACCCGTCCCTTTTTGGTAGGTTTGGCGAGTGTGGATTTTCGGACGCTTAACTAGCGAGCGTGGATAATCTCCCACTTTGACTTTGAGGCCGTCACCGAGCCAAAACGGGAGATTATCCACGTTCATTTTGGATGACCCCCTTGTACCAAGCCGAGCTCCATGGTCAAGTAATAACGACTTCTCATCATTAGATTGTTTACATCAATTCTAATAACTATTTAATCCTTAAACTCGTTATTAGAATTGATATGATTAGCCTAATAACGAGTTTCCGGCACTAAAGATATGGAGGGCGCGATGCAAATCGAGGAGAACGGCCAGGGAACGCTCCGCAATAATCTATCGGGGAAATTGGCTTACTATTCGTTTTTTCCAACGCCCTTGCAATCATTGAGGCAGCTAAACCTCACCGAGGAAACCTATCGCACGCTTTCCGCATGCTCACGAAAGCTTGGAGAGCTTGAAGGCATGCTCTACTTTGTTCCCAACGCCGACATGTATCTGACAATGTACGTGCGCAAAGAAGCACTCCTTTCTTCGCAAATTGAGGGAACCCAGTGCACGTTTGACGACCTACTTAGTCCATCGCAAACACAACTCCATCATAAAGATGTTGCAGACGTCGTGAATTACGTCCGTGCTGTCGACCGCGGCGTAGAACTGCTCAAAAAGATGCCCTTGTGCACGAGACTTCTTAGGCAAGTTCATGCGGTCCTGCTGGACGGAGTGCGCGGAACGGAGAAGAATCCAGGCGAGCTGCGCTCCTCACAAAACTGGATTGGCCCCTCAGGCTGCACCATTGCAACCGCATCGTTTGTCCCTCCAAACATTGAAGATTTGAGTAACACGCTCCAGGACCTCGAACGCTTTATCAATGAGCCTCAAGTCGAAATGGATCCGATTGTGCGGGCGGCGCTCGTCCATTACCAATTTGAAACTGCCCATCCATTCCTAGACGGAAACGGTCGCCTGGGCAGGCTTCTCATTACACTTATGCTCATCAATGATGGCGTTCTTCATTCTTGCTTGTTCTATCCATCGTTCCAGTTCAAGAAAAACCGAAGCGAGTACTACCGGCAACTCACATCCGTAAGGGAGAGAGGCACTTACGAGGAATGGATAGAGTTTTTCTGCAACAGTCTTCTCGAGAGTGCGAAGGACTCGGTAGGGTCTTTAAAAAACCTTGTTGACCTCCATAACCGTTCCACAGCAACCATTACCGAAAATCTCGGAAGGACTGCTGCAAACGGGCAAAGGCTGTTGGGCATTCTTGAAGAGCACCCCATCATCGACACCGCATTCATCGCTGCCCAACTCGATATCGGCAGGAGTACCGCGAGCTCGCTCGTCAAATCATTTGAAGAATTGGGTATCCTCCGTCCTCTCGACGAGTCAAGACAGAGATACCGGCAGTACGGGTATGAAGAGTATCTTTCGATTCTCAGGGAAGACGCCGAGCCGATTAGATAGGCATCGCAGCCCAGGCAAATTAAAGCGAGCGCGGATAATCTCCCACTTTGAGCCCGCACACAGGCCAAAACTGGGAGATTATCCACGTTCATTCCTGGCTAGTCATTTAAGAACGTCCCCAATGACTACCAATGACTACCACGGCAACGCCGATGTTTTGGCAACGCCAGCGAGCGGGTCGCATTTGTGACAAGGTGACGTGAAACGAAAGGGCGCTGACCTTCTGGTCGCGCCCTTGAAGTTGAACGTCAGATTGTCCAAATGCGGCCCGCGCAGCGTCGAGCCGTTACGCGGGTTGGTAAACCCGCGTAACTAACGTGCTCCGTACTGCTCGTAGTAGGCATCGATGGCGGCCTTGAGCTCGTCGTCGATGACGACCTTGCCGTCGATCTCGTGGTTGTAGAGGGTCTCGACGACCTCAGCCATGGAGACGATGCTCGCGACGGGAAAACCGTACTTTGCCTCGATCTCCTTCTGCGCGGTGGTCACGCCACCCTTGCCGACCTCCATGCGGTTGAGGGACACGATCAGGCCCTTAATCTCGACATCGGCAGCCGCCTTGACCTTGGGATAGGTCTCGTCGATGGACTTACCGCTGGTGGTGACGTCCTCGACCATGACCACGCGGTCGCCGTCCTGGGGCTCATAACCCAGCAGGTTGCCCTTGTCGGCACCGTGGTCCTTGGCCTCCTTGCGGTCGCAGCAGTACTTGACCTCCTTGCCGTACAGCTCGTGGTAGGCAATTGCGGTCACGACGGCCAGCGGAATACCCTTGTAGGCCGGTCCAAACAGCACATCAAAGTCGTCGCCAAAGTTATCGTGGATGGCCTGGGCGTAATACTCACCCAGCTTCTTGAGCTGATAGCCCGTCACGTAAGCGCCGGCGTTCATAAAGAACGGGGACTGACGGCCGCTCTTGAGCGTAAAGCTGCCGAACTTAAGAACGTCGGACTCGACCATAAACTTGATGAACTCTTGCTTGTAAGCCTCCATGCGGGCTCCTCTCGTAATCGCGTACGTGCCTTCCAGTTTAGCGCAGGCGAAGCGTCGATGCGGGCGCGCTTTGGGGCCACGGCATTCTGTAAAGGCTTTGTCAGGGGGAATGGTTTTCCGAACAATGGGGTTGACATGTCAAACCCCCTCATCAAGAATACGGGCGGATTAAAAAGGGGTACGAGATACCCAAAGTGCGCTGCGCTCAGCCTTTAGGAGGTGTGCCATGGAAGGCAGTCCTAGTCGAAAAACCTGCATGTCGCCCTCGGCACGCCGCGAGGACTCCGCACACGCATAAACGCCACCGGCAGATCGCCAAAACCACCGCAAAGGCGCGCTGCACCCTTTGTGGGCTCAAGAGCTTGACGTGAGCGACATCTAGGTTTTTTGAAGCAAATACGACACGTACGCTAACTCCCCTCAACAAGGAGGACCCTATGCTGATGCTCAAAACCGTCACGGTACTCGAAGCCATCTCCAAGCGCCGCCGCACGGCGCGCCCTGGCGCTCATACCGGCCTATCCAAGAACACCATATTCGCCGCCACCCATAGTGCCGAGGACGCCCTCGTACTGCTTGACGCCACGGCAAACGGCCTCACCGTCGAGCAGGCAACTGAGCGCCTGAACGCCGTCGGCCCCAACACCATCGAGGCAACGACCAAAACGCTCGCCCGCCGCATCGCCGACGCGTTCATCGATCCCTTCGCCGGCATCCTCGCCGCGCTCGCGCTGGTCTCGCTCTACATCGACGTGCTCGCCGTACCCGAGCCGCAGCGCGACCCCTCCACGGTCATCGTCATCGGCATCATGCTGCTGGTATCGGGCGGTATGAAGTTTATCCAGGAAGCCCGCAGCGGCAATGCGGCCGAGGCCCTTAAGGACCTGGTCTCCAACACTTGCACCGCCCTGCGCGACGGCGGGCGCATCGAGATCCCCTTCGACGAGCTCGTCCCCGGCGATGTAATCCGCCTCTCTGCCGGCGATATGGTGCCGGCAGATGCCCGCATCATCACCGCGCGCGACCTGTTTGTGATCGAGTCCGCACTCACCGGCGAGAGTGAGGCCGTCGAGAAGACCACCGCCGTCACCGTCGTCGAGGGCGCCGACGGCTCCGCACTGCCACTCTCTGCCTGCAAGAACATCGTCTTTACCGGCACCTCCGTGCAAAACGGCGCCGCCATGGCGCTTGTCGTTGCCACCGGCTCGGACACCTACCTGGGCGGCATCGCCAAGATGCTCAACGGGCGCGGCGAAAAGAGCGCGTTTGACCGCGGCGTCTCGAGCGTCTCCATGCTGCTGGTGCGCCTGATGCTCGTTATGGCGCCGGCCGTCTTTGCCATCAACGCCGCCACCAAGGGCAACGTCATCGACGCGCTGCTGTTCGCCACGAGCGTGGCCGTGGGCATCACGCCGCAGATGCTTCCCGTCATCGTGACCACGAGCCTGTCGCAGGGCGCCAAGGACCTCGCCCGTCGCCAGGTTATCGTCAAGGAGCTGCCGGCGATTCAAAACCTCGGAGCGATGGACGTCCTGTGCTGCGACAAGACCGGCACCCTCACCGAAGACCGCATCGTGCTCGAGCGCTATCTCAGCACCGACGGCAACGAGGACGCGCGCGTGCTGCGCCATGCGTTTTTGAACAGCTTCTTCCAGACCGGCCTCAAAAATCTTATCGACCTGGCCGTAATCGACCGTGCCGATGTGACGCCCTCGACCGTCGCACCCGATTCCATGCTGGGCCAGAGCCTGCGCGACCGCTACACCAAGGTCGACGAGGTTCCCTTCGATTTCTCGCGCCGTCGCCTGAGCGTAGTTGTCGCCGACGCCCAAGGCAAAACCCAGATGGTTACCAAGGGCGCTGCCGAGGAAATGCTCGAGATCTGCTCCTTTGTCGAGATCGATGGCATCGCTCAGCCGCTCACCGACGAGAAGCTCGCCCAGATTCGCAAGCAGATCGCCGGACTTAACGCCGAGGGCCTACGCGTAATTGCCGTGGCGCAGAAGACCAATCCGCGCTGCGTGGGCGAGTTTGGCATCGCCGACGAGTGCGACATGGTGCTGATGGGCTTTTTGGCCTTCCTCGATCCGCCCAAAGCAAGTGCCGCGGGCGCCGTCGCCACCCTCGAGGCCAAGGGCGTGGCGGTCAAGGTCCTAACCGGCGACAACGACCGCGTCGCCGCCACCGTCTGCGAGCAGATTGGTATCGATGCGAGCAACGTCTTGCTCGGCTCCGAGATCGATGCGCTCGATGACGCCGAACTTGCCGAGCGCGCCGAGAAAACCCACCTCTTCGCCAAGCTCTCGCCGCTGCAGAAGGCGCGCCTGGTACGTGTCATGCGCGAGATGCTCGGCCACACCGTGGGCTTTATGGGCGACGGCATCAACGACGCCGCCGCCATGCGTGCGAGCGATTGCGGCATCTCGGTCGATTCGGCCGTCGATATTGCCAAGGAATCCGCCGATATCATCTTGCTTCAGAAGGACCTGGGCGTGCTCGAGCGCGGCATCATCGAAGGCCGCCGCACTTACGGCAACCTGCTCAAGTACCTCAAGACCACGGTGAGCTCCAACTTTGGCAATGTGCTGTCCGTGACCGTCGCGAGCCTGTTCTTGCCGTTTTTGCCCATGAGCGCCCTGCAGCTGGTACTGCTGTCGCTGGTCTACGAGATCGTGTGCATCGCACTGCCGTGGGACACCGTCGATGACGCCTGGACTGCCCGCCCGCGTGCCTGGGACGCCGCGTCCATCAAGGGCTTTATGCTCGAGCTGGGCCCCGTGAGCTCGCTGTTTGACATCGTGACCTTCGCCGCGCTCTTCTTTGTCGTGTGCCCCGCCGCCGTGGACGCAAGCTGGCCCGAGCTTGCCGCCGCGGGCGACGTCGCGGGTATGGCGACCTTTGCTGCGCTCTTCCAGAGCGGCTGGTTTGTCGAGTCCATGTGGTCGCAGACACTCGTGGTCCACATGTTGCGCTCCCCGCATCTGCCGAGCCCGCGCGACCACGCCGCGCCCGCATTGTGCGTTCTTACCGTGCTGGGCCTGGCGCTCGTCACCTGGCTGCCGGCAAGCCCCATCGCCGATGTGCTCGGCCTCATGCCGCTGCCCACGAGCTTTTTTGGGCTGCTCATTGGCATCGTTACCGCCTATATCGCGCTCACCCAGCTGGCAAAATGCCGCTACATTGCCCGCCACGGCGAGCTGCTGTAGCAAGTAGACGGAAAA
Source organism: Collinsella sp. (assembly GCA_048321375.1). Taxonomy (GTDB): domain Bacteria; phylum Actinomycetota; class Coriobacteriia; order Coriobacteriales; family Coriobacteriaceae; genus Collinsella. Next base: position 38,049 of record DBFDVR010000003.1, on the reverse strand, counting down.
CACCCTGCCAGCTGCCGTTGCCACCACCACAGCTGCCAACGCCGCTGCCGCTGCCTCTGCCGCCGCCGCAGTCTATCCCCCCCCAGCAGTTGCGGTGAAATAGTTCCTGTTTAAAGCCCCGTGACTTTAATTTAGGGACTATTCCACCGCAACTTATTGGGAGATTAGCTAGTCCTTGGGTGTCCAGGACCAGAAGAAGTTGATAAGGGCTACACGTGAGGCGGTACCGGCCTTTTTGTTGATCGAGGAAATGTGGCGGTAGAGCGTGGAGCGCGAAAGAAAGAGCGTTGTGGCGATGTCCTGAACGCTCTGGTCCGAAACGACCAAGACCTCAAGAATATCGCGCTCGCGCTCTGTAAGCCCAAAGGTGGCGACGAAAGCATCGAGGCGTTCATCGGACGTGAGCTCCGCTGCCTCCACGGGCTCGGGGTCGAAGCATGTGGGCGCAAGATCCCCACCAAGATCGTCGGTGGCAAGCGGCAGGCCATCCTGCATCACGGCATCATCGGCTCGTTGCCCCAACTGCCCCAGCAGCGTAATCGCAATGCCCACAAACATCACGAGCGCCGCACCGACCGCAGCCAGCACGTTTTGACTCGAGATGATCGCCACCGCCGGCGCCGTCACGAGCATCGAGCACACGTTGTTGACGACGCGACCCATGCACGGCCAAAAATATGACCAGCGCGCATAGAGCGAGACGGCGGCATATTTTGTGGTAAAGAACACCACGAAAAAGCCCGAGCCCAAATAAAAGATGATCGTGGCAGCGAGCTCGTTGCCGCCATTGCCGTCGACAATGAGCACAAAGAACGAAAGCGTGGACAGTATGGCGGCGCATGTCATGCCAATATTCATATACGAACGGCCGTGCAGGTCAAATAGTGCGCCAGCGGCCAACGAGCTCACGACAAGCAGCAGGCGCGGCCAATCGCCCAAATCGACGGCTCCGACAGCATGCAGGGTCGTGAAGCCCGCGTTGAGAGCGGCGAATACGCTGGAAAGATACGCCGTCGCCACGGTCAGGCGAACTACGGCGCGACGGAATGCCGCCTTTGCCTCGGGATTGTCATGCCACTTGGCGCCATATTCCAGAGCATCTACCGAAAGCCCGGCAGCACTGGGTTCAAAGTTGGGATCGGACTCGTCGCGCAGCTTGGCGCGTCGGGCACCGTGGAGCAACGCCACCTGCGCGATCGCACAGACGACCAGAACAGCCTGCTGAGGAATGCCGACAGGCATCACCATGTGGTTGAGCACCTGCACCAGAACGCCCATGGCGTAGGAAAGTGCAGCCGCACGCGCCAAGCAGGGCGTCCGTGCAAAGCGCCGCGCAAAGTTTGCATGGCAGTCGATCCGCAGTAGCCCAGGGCGCAGCACGCCACCAGGCCGCCGGCAATTACTACCTCAAACCGCACTGCCGTAATCATCAGCAGCAACGCCGATACCAACAGCACGCCTGTAATATCGCTCGTCGCATCGATCGTCTGGGGAAGGCGATAGTACAGAAATGGGCGCACGAAAAAGCCAATCACGCTCGCGCCGACAACGATGCTCTCGTAGATGACAACCTCACTCGATGGCACGAACTCGGCTATGCGCACATCAAAGAGATACTCGCACGCCAAAAACGTGAAGAAGAACAGCGCCAGGCATATAATCTCCCGAATGCCCCGACGCAGATATGCGGTTGTGTCTCCCATGCCCCTCATAGTTAACCCCCAGCCGCTCAATTGTCTGGAAATCTATTTTAATAAAGAACCAGTCTCAATATCGAAGCCAGGCTCGAAATGCTGCCAATTCGACCCCAGCCGTCCACATCACGCCGCGATTTTGAGCCGCATGGACCAGAAGGGACACGCGCGGCCTCTAGCTTGGCCAGGAGTGTCTCCAACTACCACTCATTTAAGTACGTCCCCAATGAGTGGCCGAAGAACGTCCCCAATGACTAGTCAAAAATGGGCCATGTGTCCCAGTTGTGGAGACTCCTTGAGCCGTCTGGGTATCGCGAAGGATCGCGCACTCCCCCATCATCAAAAGTGACACACGCTACCTGTTGATGGGAGGCAGCCATGGGCTTCTTTGACAAGATGTTTGAGAAGAAAGAGTGCGCGATTTGCGGTACCGAGCTGGGACTTCTAGGTAAGACAAAAATCAATGAGGGCTACCTGTGCAAAGAGTGCGCCGGCAAGCTCTCCCCCTTCTTTGGCGGCTATCGCTCCAGCACCGCGGACGATATCCGCGAGCAACTCGCCTACCGCGAGGCCAATGCCGAGCGCCTGGCCTCGTTCAACCCCACGCGCACGCTCTCTGCCGGGCGCACCAACATCATGCTCGACGAGGACGCGGGCCTGCTGATCATTACCTCGCAGAGCCGCTGGCGCGACGCCAACCCCGACATCATCGAGTTCTCGCAGGTACTCGGCTGCGATATGGATATCGACGAGCATCGCACCGAGATCTATCGCGAGACCAAAGACGGCGAGCGCGAGAGCTATAACCCGCCGCGCTACGACCTGGATTACGACTTTAACCTGACCATCCACGTCAACACGCCGTACTTTACCGAGATCAACCTGCGCGTGAACGACTCCACCATCGATCAGCGCGGCTCCATCGAATACCGCGAGGCCAAGCGCCAGGCAACCGAGGTCCGCGACGCGCTGGTGCAGCTGCGTCAGGAAACGCGCGACAGCGTCGTGGCCGCCAAGGCCCCCAAGACCGCGGTCACCTGCCCCTTCTGCGGTGCAACCACCATTCCCGATGCCAGTGGGCGCTGCGAATACTGCGGCGGCGCCATCGGCGCATAGTCTCCGGCACGGAAAGGACCGATCATGGCCTTCGAGAGTGTCAATTATCAGTGCCCCGCGTGCGGCGGCCCCCTTCACTTTGCCAGTGCCGAGCAAAAGCTCGTCTGCGACTACTGCGATTCGCGTTTTGAAGTCGAAGAAGTCGAGGCCCTCTATCGCGAGCGCCAGGACAAGGCAGATGCCAAAGCCGATACCGCAGCCGCGGCCCCCAAGCCTGCTGTCGACGATGCCGTGCAGGAGCTGGCTCAAAACGCCGGCTACATCTGCTCGTCGTGTGGTGCCGAGCTGGTCTCGGACGGCACCGTCGCCGTTACCACCTGCCCGTACTGCGGCAACTCTGCCGTGGCACCCGGCCAGCTCTCGGGCGATTTCTCACCCGACCTGGTGATTCCGTTTAAGCTCGGGCGCGACGATGTCATGGCCGCGCTCAAGGAACACTACAAGGGCAAGATCCTGCTGCCCAAGAGCTTTGTCACCGGCAACCATATCGACGAGGTCCAAGGCGTCTACGTGCCGTTTTGGCTCTACGGCGCGCACGTGGACGGCGAAGTGTACTTTGACGCGACCAACGAGACCGTGACCGAGGAATCCGACCGCACCGTCACGACCACCGATCACTACGACGCCTACCGTAAAGGCAATATCTCGTTTGAGCGCGTGCCCGTCGACGGATCGTCCAAGATGCCCGACGGCCACATGGACGCCATCGAGCCGTTTGACTACGACGCGCTGCGCCCGTTTTCGGTCGCGTATATGCCCGGCTACATCGCCAACCGCTACGACGAGGATTGCGAAACCTGCAAGGCGCGCGCCGAGCGTCGTATGGAAGAAAGTACGATCTCGGCCCTGCGCGAGACCGTCGTCGACGAATATGACGACGCCACGGTCGAAAGCAAGCAGCTCGACTACACCTGGGAAGACAGCGACTACGCCCTGTTCCCCGTGTGGATGCTCTCCACCTCGTGGAACGGCAAGAGCTACCTGTTTGCCATGAACGGCCAGACCGGCCGCATGGTCGGCGAGCTCCCCTGCTCCAAGCCCAAGCTCGTCATCGCCTCAGTGCTGTTCTTTGTGATCGGGTTTGTCCTCTCCCAGATTCTCTTTATGGGCGAAAACGCCTTCGATCCGGATTACCTCACCTTTGATATCGAGGGCATCCTCATCAACATCGTCGCGCCGCTGATCATCGTAATCATCGCAGACGTGCTGCTGGTGGGCCAGCTCAAGACAGCCAACGAGGCCACCCACGCCGACGAGTACTGCGGAGACCTCGACCTGACCGAGAAGCACGACACCTTCAGCCACACCGAGACCACCGTTGTCATGAAGGACAACAAGGACGATTAGCCATTCTGACCAATACCACCCGGCCTTTGACGAGAAAGGAAGATCACCATGGGACTCTTAAAAGCTGGATTGGGTGCTGCCGGCGGCGTCATGGCCGACCAGTGGAAGGAATTTATCTATTGCGAATCGATGCCCGCTGACGTCTTAGCCTGCAAGGGCAGCAAGCGCACCGGCGGCCGCAGCTCCAACACACGCGGCGAGGACAACGTCATCTCCAACGGCTCCGTCATCGCCGTCAACGACGGCCAGGGCATGCTCGTGGTGCAAAACGGCAAGATCATCGAGGTCGCGCTGGAGCCTGGCGAGTTTGTCTTTGACACCGGCAGCGAGCCGAGCGTCTTTAGCGGCAATCTGGGCGACTCCATCAAGGAAACGTTCGCCAATATCGGCAGCCGTTTTGCCTTTGGCGGCGATGCAGGCAAGGACCAGCGCGTCTACTTTATCAACACCAATGAGATCATCGGCAACAAGTACGGCACCGCCTCGCCTGTGCCCTTCCGCGTGGTCGATAACAACATTGGCCTGGACGTCGACATCTCCGTTCGCTGCAACGGCGAGTATTCGTACCGTATCACCAACCCGCTGCTGTTCTACACCAATGTGTGCGGCAACGTGACCGATAGCTACACGCGCGATAAGATCGACAGCCAGCTTAAGTCCGAGCTGCTCACCGCTCTGCAGCCCGCCTTTGCCAAGATCTCGGAGATGGGCATCCGCTACAGCGCCATTCCCGGCCACACCACCGAGCTCGCCCGCGCGCTCAACGAGGTTCTCTCTGCCGACTGGCGTGACCTGCGCGGCGTCGAGATCGTGAGCTTTGGCGTCAACTCCATCGCCGCCTCGCAAGAGGACGAGCAAATGATCAAGGACCTGCAGAAGGCCGCGGTCATGCGCGATCCCACCATGGCAGCCGCCAACATCGCCAGCGCCCAGAGCGATGCGATGCGCGCAGCAGCCGCCAACCCCAACGGCGCGATGGCAGGCTTTATGGGCATGGGCATGGCAGGTGGCATGGGCGGCATGAATGCCAGCCAGCTGTTCGCCGCCGGCCAGGCACAGCAGCAGGCCGCCCCGCAGCCGGCTCCGGCACCCGCCCCGGCTCCTGCCGCCGCACCTGCGGCCGGCGCATGGACTTGCAGCTGCGGCGCCACCAACACCGGCAAGTTCTGCCCCGAGTGCGGCAGTCCCGCACCCGCCCCGGCACCGGCCAAGTGGTTCTGCCCCAACTGCGGCAGCGAAAACGGCGGCAAGTTCTGCAGCAACTGCGGAACACCCAGGCCCTAGCCCCTTTATCTGGTAATTGGCGGGGGTTCCGCCACCCCCGCATTTGCTTCTATGGGTTTCGTTCGATAAAGGAGGACACCATGAAGACAACGTTCAAAAAGTCCGTACTCGCATTCCTGACATGCGTCCTGGCGCTCGCCTTTGCCCTGACGGGCTGCAGCGGCGGCGGCAAGGACCCCAAGGCCAACTTCGTCGGCAGCTGGCAGTACTCGGGTGGAACCTTGGACGGCGAAAAGCTCACCGATGAGTACATGGATATGCTCAAGGAGTGGGGCCTCAACTGTATCCTGATCCTCGACGAAGACGGCACGGGCGTCCTCGACATGTTCCTTGAGGTCGCCGACCTGAAATGGGAGGCCAAGGACGCCACCACCGTAACGATTACCGCCGAAGATGAGTCGCACGACCTGAAGCTCAAGGACGACAAGCTCGTCCTCGAGGTGGAAGGCGACAAGCTTATCTTTACGAAGTCCGACAAGGATCTGTCCGGTACGGTGAAGAAGGATCGCGAGAACGCCGAGAAGGAAGAAGAGATCGATGAGGCCGTCGAAGACGACGACGTCCAGAGCATCGAAATCTCCCCCGCCGTCACCGTCGCCGATGACGACCTGTGCACCATCACCATCACCGAGAAGTTCAAGGACGACTGGGGCGACATCGGCTTTGTCGTTAACATCACCAACAAGAGCGACAAGGACCTGACCTTCTACGCTCCCTCCGGCAAGACCAATGTCAACGGCACCATGAAGGACCCCTGGTTCTCGGCTCACCTGATGCCCGGCACCAACGCCACCGAGGAATTCACGTTCTCGAACGGCGAGCTTGACAGCCTTGACGACCTGGTCAACACGACCATCGGCATCGACGCCTACCTGACCGATTCCTACGAGGACGTCGCCTCCTACAGCGCAACCATCGCGTAGCGGCATGTAACATCAGCCGCGGATTGGCGGACACATCCGCGCACACCAGACGGGACCGCAGGAGTTAATCCTGCGGCCCCGCCGTTTTTATGCCGATGCGCGACGAGCTTTAGCGCTCCATGTTGGGAACGATGCTGCCCTCGGTCACCGCATGCACGGCCAGGCGCATGATGTTGTCGTAGCCGGTCTTGCTTAGGATCTCCGAGATGCGACGCTTGATGGTGCCCTCACTCATAAACAGCTCGGCCGCGATCTCGCGGCGGCTCTTGCCCTCGCAGGCAAGGCGCAAAATCGACAGCTCGACATCGTCGAGAGCTGCCGTACCCGAAAAAATGCTCTCGGGCGGCTTGGGAAACGTGCAATAGCCCGCCAGCGTGGAGCGCATCACGGCGAACAGCTCGTCGATACCGACGTTCTTGTACACAAAGCTATCGACGCCCGCCTCGCGTGCCTGATCGACAAAGGTGATCTCGGGCATGCCGGTCATGATAATGATGCGACACTCGGACAGCTGCTCCTTGATGCGCGCCGCCGCCACGATGCCGTTGGAATCATGCTCGGTGCATACGTCCATCAGTATCATGTCCGGGCGCTCCTTGAGCGCGACACCCAAGGCCTCGGAAGCATCGGCAATGGCGGAAACAACGGTCATATCGGGCTGGTCGCCGACGGAGCGCGCGAGGCTCTCGCGCAAGATAGCCTGGTCTTCGACGATTAACACGCGGATCATGAACTTCTCCTTTGGACCGTGGCGTTGGAGGCGAGCGGGATGGACACCGTAAGCGTGAAGGGCGGGGCGGTGTGGACTTCCAGGCTGCCGCCCAGATTCTGTGCGACATGCCTCATACCTGGGATACCCGTTCCCTCGCGATGCGATACGGGTGCAGGCGCGCCGTCGTTAGAAACGGTCATCCGCGCAACAGCACCGTCTTCCGACGTCTCCTGCCACAGACGCACGTGGACCCGATGCGCCTGTGCATGCTTGGTGGCATTGGTCGAGGCCTCGCGGATAATCTGCAAAAATGCGGCGGCGACACGCGCGTCCTCAGGCAGCGCACCCTCAACATCGATCTGCACACTCACCAGGCCAAAGGCATGGACGATATCTCCCAGTTGCTCTGCCGGTTCGGTGTCGCCCCCGCTGCGCAGATCGGCAGCGATTGAGCGCAGCAGCGGGTCGATCTGCTCGAGTGACTCGTCATCCAGGCGCCCCTCCTCCAGATAACGATGGAGGATGGACAGGCGCTGCCCGATCACGTCGTGCACGCGAGCGCGCATACGCAGATAGGCCGCATTGTCAGCAACTTTTTTGACTTCTTCGATCTGGGCTTGGAGCTCTTGGCCCGCAAGCTCAAGCAGGTGGTTGGCTTGCGCCAGGCGATCATGAGCATGCGCATACTCTGTTACATCCAGGCCGATAATGCGCTCGAAGAGGCGGCCCGAAACCATAACGTCATCGTGCACAAACAAGCGAATCTCGGCGGGAGAAACCTCGACCACCGCCCGCGCCTCACCAAAGCGGTCCAGATTAATCCGCACGCGGTTCTGGCTGCTTTCGGGCATTTGCATGCTGAGTTTGCGCAGGTCGTTCCATGTACCGCTCATATCGCCTAGGTCGGTGGGCATATGAAGCTCCACCAGGTTTTTTCGCATGCAGCGGTTCATGAGCAGCGGACGGCCCCTCGGGTCCAGATACAGGATGCCCACGGGAATCACGTTGATGGTTTCGATCGTCGAGAACGCGGTGATATCCTCCTGGCGGTTGCGGACATCCATCAAGAGCGCCGCAATGGAGCGGAACAGGAAAAACGCTCCCTCTGCGATAAGGACCGTGGCCCACGCCGAGCCCATGGCAAGCACCACCGGCGGTGTCACGGCGGCAACGAGCAACAGTTCGGCCAGCATGACGGGGCGACGATAGTGCACCATAAGCACCATGCCGTAGGCAAAGATCACGGCATTGAGCCACAACGCTCCGCCCATTGCCCTGGCGCAAACGTCAAGCGGCGCCACCAGATATGAGCCAGACGACGCGAACAAGATGAGCGCCGAAATAATTAGGTGAAGCACAAGGCTCGCCTCGTAGGCACAAATCACCTTACGGTTATAGGACGAGCGGCGCGATGCGATGAGCGGGACGTGGATCGTCTGCAGACACGCAGCCAGGGCAAAGACAACATCGAGCGCAACGATTTGGGGAAGAATGAGCGAAATCTGCATCGTCACTCACCCGCCCTCGGCATCAAGACGATCATGCGCAGCTGGCCGGGCTCGCCCTCAAGGCGGTATGCCACGTTGCGCCCTTGCAGAGCGCTTTCGAGCTCTTGCGCAGCGGGCGTCTGCGAAAGATCTGCATCATCGTTGGAAAAAAGCGCGGCACGCAGCTCGACACTGCATCGGTCATGATCGCCCAAGTGATACATAAGCGCCGGATGGTCGGTGGTGTAGGCAAAAAACGCAAAGTCATACACGCAGTCGTACAGGGCGCTTACCGTACTGGCGTGCATCGGGCGCCGTATGGCGATAATCGAGGCACAATCGATATCGATGGTGCGCAGGTCGCTTGCGAGCTCGTTGGCAATGAGCTGAATGCGGTCGCGATCAAAACCGCTCTCCCCGTGCTGTGCCAACGTGAGCGACCCCTTGCGCTTGCAATAGGCGACGAGCATCTTGGCGCGCTGCAGCATGCGGTAACGCTCGTGCGAAGACGATTCATCGGTCAACGGCGGCAGCGAGCTCAGCAGGTCGTACATCCCTTCGAGCGCGCGGGCAAGCGCCTGGTCCACGTCTTGGACCAGCAAGGTCTCGGCCTCTTGGTCTGCCAGGTGCGTCTTAAGATCGTAGTCGGCGGCGAGCAGCTCGTTTTGACGCTGCAGCTCCATGCGACGATGTGCCAGTTCGCGATTGAGCTCGTTGAGATCCGACACGTCTTGGGCAAGCAGGGCCGATCCGCCCAGCAGTGGAAAGGCTCGGTACATTACATCGGGATTGGACTCCACGGCAAAGGCATGGGCATGCCCGTGTTCCTGGGCTCGCAGCTCTTCGCACACGCCTACCGGCATTGGCTTTGACACAGGTGTGGCATAGACTTCCTGCAGGTCGCGCGTTAGAACTTTGAGGTCGAGCGGCAGGGTGTCGAAGATGCCGGCGATGTCGTGATATGACGGAATGACACCGCAATCGAGACAGATTTCCATCGCCACCACGCACAAGACGCAATAGATGAGCGAGAAGTTGAGCCTCCATGCCCAGGGCTCGCGCAACGCATATGAGATGGCAAAGAACGCGCCGCCCAGCAGCACGAGCGCCGCCGTGCCCGAGAAACGTTGGATGCGAAAGGACGAGGACCGGCCCACCAGGATAAAAAAGGCCACAAAGTTAAAGGCCGTCCACACGAGGACGGCGAAATAACCCCAGCCGTACGCGTAATCGTTGCTCCAGGTGTCGCTTGTACGGTCAAAGTGGAAGACCTGCTGGTGAAAATCGTTGGTGAGCACAAATCCGATAAGCAGGATAGCCACAATCCACAGCGCAGCGCAGTAGCGGCGACCCAGGCGGTGTTGCTCCAGGCCCGCAAGGCGCAAACCACACAACTGGTAGAACAGCGGAATGAGCGTCATGGGCACGTAGTACAGATACCACAGCACGGTGGCATAGAACGGCGTGAACGACTTGTACTTGAGAATGACTTCGATCATCCACAGGGCGCAGATGGTGGCGATAGCAACAAGGCGGCGGCGCAACACATAGTCCAAACAGCGCAGATAGACCGATACGCCCCAAATTGAAAATACAATTGCAGCGACAAGCAGCGGGAGAGAGCTCGAATGGACGAGCGCACCCACGACCTCTTCGGACACCTCGCTATAGGCGGGCACGGCGTTAGAAAGTTTGGGGTCGAAGGCGAACAGCGCCGGCAAGACTGCCAAAAGCATGAGGAACAGCGCAGTGATGACACCGGCGATAGCGAAGACGCGGTGACGGTACACCTGATGTGTTATGCCAACAAGGAATCGCGGCATGGCGAAGAGCCTGCCGCCCCTGGGATCCGCCACGGGTGCGGATCGAGCGGCCGCGTGGCCGATATGTCGCTCGCGGGTACCCATAGTGCTTTTAGTGTACCGACAGATGGGTCGAAAAAGCGGGCCGCATGTCCCAAAATCCGCAAACGGCAAGGCGCCCGGCAGCCTCCCCCGTCTGGCACTTCCCGATATCCGCCCGCCCCAAACCACCGCAAAGGGGACAGGCACCTTTGTGGTGGTTTGGGGCGATGCGCTAGTCCACGGTGATGTCGAGATTTTTGCCGATGAGGCCAACGTAGCCGCCCTCGGCTGCCTTGGGGCTGTCAGCATGGCAGAGAACCCACTTGTCGGTCTTCCAGTAGCAGTAGCTGTCGCCGGCAGCAGGCATATCGGCCGCAGCCTCGGGGCGCGGGCCGTTGGTGCCCGCCGGCAGCGCCACCATCACCTGGAAGCCGCCGTCGTCGACCATGCAGGGCGTGTAGTGGAGCGTGGTGTTGAAGACTTCGACGACCGTACCCGCCGGCACGCGAAACGCCTTAACGCACGCGGTGTCGAGCTTGCCGTCCTCGATCTCCCAGCGATGCGCCACGAGCAGGATAAAGTCGCGAGCGCCCAGGTTGAATTCGCTCGCGCGGTGATATTCCAGGCAGTTGAGTCGTGTATTGTGGCCGTTGCACCAGCCGAGCTGGAAGGGACGGCCACCAAACATGAGAAAGCCAAGCTTGTCGGCATCCTTGACGTCCTCGAGCTCCGGCGCACTTGCAACGTACTTGCTGCCCTCGGGAATGGGCGTGGCAGAGAGCGCCTCGAGCACGGGCGACGTAAGCTCGGACGGAACGTTATCCCAAACGTTGCCATAGGATTTGAACTCGGGATCGTTGACAGAGTAGATATGCATGTTCACTCCTGTTCGTAAATGTGACTATACGAACATTCTAGAACAAACACGAGCGATTTTGAACGCTCGCCTCGACCAATCAACAAAAAGGCGCCCCCGCATAAGCGAAGGCGCCTAATGCGCTCGTTTTGGGCGATAAAGCCCTTACGCCTGCTGATAGTGCAGGTGCTCCTCGTCGATATCGGCCAGGTCGCGGTTGAGGTAACGGCGCGCGAGCCAGTTAGCCATGGGAAGGTTCTGGTCCAGGTAGTTGCCGCACTCCTCAGGAGCGGCACCGGGGACATCGCCCTCAAAGTCGGCGACAAACTCGAACAGCTCACGCACGAGCGGCAGGATCTCCTCGCTCGTCACCTCGCCAAATACGACGAGGTAAAAGCCCGTGCGGCAGCCCATGGGGCCAAAGTAGACAATGCGGCTCGACCACTCGGCATGATTGCGAAGGAACGTCGCGCCCAGGTGCTCAATGGTGTGGCACTCGGCGGTGTTCATGACCGGCTCCTTGTTGGGCGTGGTCAGGCGCAGGTCAAACGTGGTGACGGCAGCACCGGTCGCCGGATCGCGGTCGATGCGGCTCACATACACGCCGGGCTCAAGCAGCAGATGGTCAACGGAAAAACTCGCGATGCGCTCCATGGCAGATCCTCTCGGTAGTCAATTTGGGACGGGCTCTTTTAGCTGGTTCGAATGGTCGCACCAATCATACCAGTCAAAAAAGCCCCGTCCCAAAAAGACAACTTAGCCAAGGACACGGGCCATACGTGTCTTGAACTCGGACAGGAAGCGCGGAGCATCCACGGTCAGTGCCACAAGCGCGCTCTTGTCCGAATCGGACAGGCGGCGCTCATCGCAGATGGTGCGACCGCGGTACTCTCCCAGCAGATCAACACGCAGGTTACAGCCGAGCGCACCCACGAGCGTGGGATCAATCGCCACGGCAACCGCCAGCGGATCGTGCAGCGCGCAGCCGCCCAGGTAGGGCGCGTTCATCTCGTACGAACCGATGTAGTGCTCGACCATGCTCGCAAACGCACAGCCCGCCATGGTGCCCGAGCCCGTCCAGCCGGCAATGTCGCGGCGTGTGAGCACCACGCGATGCGTCACGTCCAGACCCACCATGGTGAGCTTACGGCCCGAGCGCAGTACCGCGTCGGCTGCCTCGGGGTCGCTCGCCATGTTGGCCTCGGCGCCCGCGCTCACGTTACCGGGCACGGTAAGGGCGCCGCCCATCACGACCACGCGGCCGATGGACATCATCGCCGCCGCATCGCGCTCCAGGGCGAGCGCCAGGTTGGAGAGCGGGCCAGTCGCTACGTAGACCAGATCGGGACCATAGGTGCGCGCGGCATCGATCAGATAATCGACCGCAGCGTTGCCGTCGGCCGAGGTCGCCCCCACCGGCTCGTAGGGCGACGCGGGCACGCTCGCGCCGCCGATGCCGTTCTTGCCGTGAATGAGCGCGGTGGACGCTGGCGGCGTATAGGGCTCAGTCGCCTGCAGAGGACGGTCGGCACCCAGGTACACCGGAACCTCGGGGCGACCCAGCAGATCGAGCACCGCCAGACAGTTGTGCGCCGATTGCTCGACGCGCACGTTGCCAAAGCACGTAGTGATGCCCACGAGCTCCACCTCGGGGCTCGCGATGGCATAGGCGAGCGCCATCGCATCGTCCACACCCATATCCAGATCAAGGATCAGCTTCTTGATTGCCATTGTTCTACTCCGCTTCTCCGTCTTTATCGTTTAACCAAACCAATGTTCAATTTCGGCGCGCGTGGGAATCGATTGCTGAGCGCCCAGGCGCGACACCGTCACTGCCGAGGCGCGAGCACCCGCGACCATGCACTCAAAGAGCGGCAAGCCCTCTAGGCGAGCCGCCGCCAACGCGCCGATAAACGTATCGCCGGCGGCCGTGGTATCGACTACCGTACTCGAAAGTGCCGGCATGCGCAGCAGCTCACCGCCATCGCCGAGCGTAACCGAGCCGGCACCGCCCAGCGTGATGACCGCGGCGCCGGCGCCCCTAGCGAGCAGGGCGTTGAGCGCCGCGACGCAGCTTGCATCGTCCGCGGGCAAGATTCCCGTCAGCACCTGGCACTCGGTCTCGTTGGGACAGACCAGGTCGACCGCAGGCCACGCTCCTGCCGGCAAGTCGCAGGCGGGCGCCGGGTTAAAGATCGTATAGAACCCCAGCTCGTGAGCGCAAGAGAGCGCCGCGGCCGTTGCCATCAGATCACATTCGCCCTGGGCGATAAAGACGCCGCCAGCAGCCGGGGCAAACTCACAAACATCGCCATCGAGCCCATCGGCTACCAGGCCTCGCAGCGCGTGGGCAACGTCCTCGCCCGTAAGCGCATGGTTGGCGCCCGGTGACAGTATGATGCGGTTGTCGCCCTCGCAGCGAATGATGGTCGCCGTTCCCGTCTCCACGTCATCGCGACGCGCCACAAACTCAACGCCCACGCCGGCATCCTGAAGTCCCGCCACCAGCGCATCGCCAAACGTATCGCGCCCAACCGCGCCGATCATGCACGTGTGCACACCCATGCGCGCGGCGGCGACGGCCTGGTTAGCGCCCTTGCCACCGGCGTTGGTGATAAACCCGCTGCCGCCGACGGTCTCGCCCGCGCGCGGCATGCGCTCGCACGCCACCGAAAGGTCCATGTTCATGCTGCCGAACACCGCAACGATGCTGTGATCCGCCATGGAAACCTCCTCGTCTTTAGGCTTTGTGCCCACCGTCGACCATCGATTGTGCACTCTCGCACCCCCTATAACTTTAGTTCACTTTGATGTGGACGCGCGCTTGAGCTTGCGCCAGCAGCAAGCATTCACAGGAGCAGGCAGCTACAATGAATACATGCTGATTATTCTCGTCATTGGATGATGTTTTATGGAACAATTCTCGCAATCGGGCTCGCGCGGTCGACGCCGCACGGGCAACGAGCCGGCGCCGCACGAACGCGTGAAGAGCGAACGCCGTGCCAACGAGCCGCGACGCACCACGAGCCCCCATCGCGCTTCTGCCAACAACGCGGGCCGCGCCAACACTCCCGCCGCGGAGCAGACGCCTGCTCGCCCCAAGTCCCGCTACATCCCTGCACTCGACGGCCTGCGTACGCTCGCCGTCGTCGCGGTGGTGCTCTATCACCTTAACCTCACGTGGGCTCAGGGCGGCCTGCTCGGCGTCACGATCTTCTTTGTGCTTTCGGGCTATCTGATCACGCGCTTGCTGCTCAACGAAGTCGCTAAGACCGGCCGCATCGACCTCAAGAGCTTCTGGATCCGCCGCATCCGTCGCCTGGTCCCCGCCGTGGTGACCGTCGTGGTGGTGACCTGTGCTCTGTGCACCGTCTTCAACCACGTGATGCTCACCAAGATGCGCCCCGACATCCTGCCGTCGCTGTTGTTCTTCAACAACTGGTGGCAGATTGCCCAAAACGTCTCGTACTTCAATGCTCTGGGCGACCCCTCGCCGCTCACGCACTTTTGGTCGCTTGCCATCGAGGAACAGTTCTACCTGATTTGGCCGCCACTGCTGTTTGCCATGGTATCCATGCATGTGAGCAAACCCAACACGCGCCGCGTGGTTCTGGGCCTTGCCGCGGTATCTGCCCTCGCCATGATGGTGCTCTATAACCCCGCCGCCGACCCCAGCCGCGTGTACTACGGCACCGACACCCGTGTGTTCTCGCTGCTGCTGGGTGCCTGGATGGCCTTTATCCCCGATCGCGACCTGGCGCCGGTGCGTCTCGCTCGTCGTTTGGGGCTCAATCGCCTAGCTGGCGCCGCCAAGCACGGCAAGAACGCCGAGGGCAAGCCTGGCGAGAAGGCCGACGAAGCAGCCGAGACCGCCCCGGCACAGCCGAGCGCCCTCGTGCGTTTTTGGTCCTCGCCCGCATCCATCGATGTGTTGGGCGTCGTGGGTCTGGTTGGCCTTGCCGCCATGGTCGCGCTCACCAACGGCTACACCGCCTTCCAGTATCGCGGAGGCACGCTGCTGTGCTCGATCCTCACGCTCATGGTCATCGCGGCCTGCGTGCAGCCCCAGGGAATGGTTGCCCGCGCGCTATCCGCCGAGCCACTCGTGTGGGTTGGCAAGCGCTCCTACAGCATCTACCTGTGGCACTATCCGCTGCTGCTCCTCATGAACCCGGTCGCCAACATCAACGATACGCCGTGGTGGCAGTACATTTTGCAGGTGTTGTTGGTGGTCGCCGTGGCAGAGTGCTGCTATCGCTTTATCGAGACTCCGTTTAGGAAGGGCGCCTTTGGGCGCACCGTCGCCGAATTCCGCGATGGCACCACCACGCCCGCCAACTGGGCACGCACGCACATCCCTGTCTGCGCAGCCTACGCTGTCGTGTTGGTCGTTGCACTGGGCGGCCTGATCTTTGTGCCCGAGACGTCTGCGCTGAGCGGCGAGGGCGCCGAAGTTCTGAACAAGGAAGCCAAGAACACCGCGCCCACCGACCAGCAGGCGGCCGACGACACCGACAAGGACAACGACGGCTTCCCCGATGGCTCCTACGATCTGCTTATGATCGGCGACTCCGTGTCGCTGCGTGCCGTAGACACCTTTGACGGCGTGTTCCCGCACAGCCATATCGATGCCGAAAAGGGCCGCCAGTTTGATGCGGGGCGCGCGACATTTGAGGGCTATATCCAGCAGAACCTTGCCGGCAAGATCGTGGTCTTTGCCCTGGGCACCAACGGCTTGGTAACCGACGACCAGATCGACGCCATCATGGCCGATGCGGGAGATAAGCGTATTGTGGTGTTTGTGAACACGCGCAGCCCGCAGCCGTGGGTTGGCTCTACCAACCAGGCCATCGCCAACGCCGCCACGCGCTACAAGAACGTGCGCGTTATCGACTGGTACGGATACAGCGCCAACCGCAACGACCTGTTCGATGGCGATGGCACGCACCTATCGACCACTGGCGTGACTGAGTACCTCAACTTGATCCACGACGCAGTCAAGAAGGACCTGCCCGTGCATCCCGAGGATCACGTCAACGATCCGCAGCCGGCAGCCGTCAAGTCTGCCACCGACGCACTCATCAATGCGCTTGCCTTCAAGCCGCACAAGTTGGGCACCGACAAGTAACCTGCAGCGCAAACTTCCCACATCCGGAGGGGGCGTCTGCCACGGCAGACGCCCCCTCCGGCAGTTAGGGACGTTCCTTATGTACCGGTACCTAGGGACACTCCTGGCGCAGCCAATGAAGACCTCTACGGATGAATTCCAGGCCGCTCCGTCGCTCCAGACATCGTTTCCGCGCCTCGCGCCTGCCCCAAACAATCAAAACAAGCCCTTTTCGCCGCACCCTCAAAGGTCTGTGGGCAAAAAAGGGCAAATATGAGTACTGTTACCATTTTAGTAGCAGGCAAAACCACCCAAAATGACGTCCGAGCGAACCCTACAACCCCCTAAAGCAGCCAACCTGACTGGTTTAAGGCGTATTGGAGCCAATTTTAATGAACATACTATAGGTTATGTTTATTATCTTCTTGAATGTAAATGCTATTCACTTAGCAACAGTACTCATATTTGGCATTTTTTTCCCACTGCCATATAACTAACACCCTATAGCAGACAAAAACAGCCCGCAGCCCATCGCTGCGGCCTGTTTGGAGTCCAAAAGAGGCGCTAAGCGCTGTAACCCATCGCCTGCAGAACAAACATGACGACCGTGAGCACCGTAATCACACCGATAGTCGCCCAAGTGAGCACATTCCACACGCGGCCGTTGCGGTTAGTGCCCATAATGTGACGGTCAGCGGCAATAACCACCTGGAACACCAGAACCACGGGCAGTAGCACGCCATTGATGACCTGCGAGGTCATCATAATCTGGAACAGATCGACGCCGGGCATAAGCACCAGCACGGCAGAGATACCGATGATGGCCGTAATGATGCCGCGATAGACCGGGGCCTCGTCCCAGCTGCGGTCGGCACCGCGCTCCCAGCCAAATGCCTCGCAGATAGCGCTCGACGTAACGCCCGGCAGCACGCAGGCAGCCAAGAAGCTCGCCGCGACCAGGCCCGAGGCAAACAGTACCGTGGACCACTGACCCGCAATAGGCTCCAGCGCACGGGCAGCATCGGCAGCATCGCTAATCTGAATGCCCGCCGGGAACAACACCGTACCGGTCGTGATGATAATAAAGCCGGCAATGACATCGGCGGCAAGCGAGCCGCTCACGGTATCGATGCGCTGCAGCACGATATCGTCCTCGCCCGCGTTCTTATCGACCACGTTGTTCTGCGCCAAGAAAATCATCCACGGCGCGATGGTGGTACCGATCGTTGCGACCACGAGCGACACGTAGCTGGGGTCATTTTGAATGTTAGGCACGACCAGGTCGACCGCGACCTCACCCCAGTTGGGGCCAGCCATAAATGCAGCGACGATATAGGTCACGAACACGCAGCTCACCAGCAGCAAAATCTTCTCGATGCGCTGGAAACTACCCGACATGGTAAGCATCCACACCAGCAGCGCCACCAACGGCACCGAGATGCTCGCCGGCACGCCAAAGAGAGCAAGGCCGCTGGCGATGCCCGCAAACTCCGAAATGGTCACAGCCGTGTTGGCGATCAACAGCGCCGCCATAGCAAGTACACTCTTGCGCACGCCAAAGCGCTCGCGAATGAGCGATGCCAGGCCCTTGCCCGTGACGCAGCCGCAGCGCGCCGCGGTCTCCTGCGTCACGATGAGCAGCACGGTCATGACGGGAAGCATCCAGAGCATCTTGTAGCCATAGCTGGCGCCCGCGCTGGAATACGTTGCAATGCCGCCGGCGTCATTGCCCGAAAGCGCCGCCAGCAGACCGGGACCCATAGCGCCAAAGATGGCCGCGATGGTCAACTTTTGCTTGGTGCCCGACTTTTGCTTGGTATTTTGCACGCGACCACCTAACCCATGACCGACATGGTGAGCAGCACCGCAGCGGCGCAGTACGCTACGCACGAGATCATGACGGCAATAACGTTCATGGCGGTGCCCGACGTGTTGAGATCATGCTCGTCACGCCAGAACAGCACCATCAGGTAAATCACGGCGCTCATGTTGCCAACCAGGCAAATGATGGCAGCGATATTAAAGCACCCGGTAAAGAGTTGCTCCTCAAACATGGGCGCATCGAGGAACGCGGCGGTGCGCACCAGCTGCGCGCACAGGTAAGTAACAAGCGAAAGGATCAGGCCCATACCCGTGCTCTGGAAGAAGAATCCCAGGTACGGTTTGGGCTCGTCGTCGTGGCCGTCGTACTCGAGGAAGTAGTTCTTGACGAACGACACCATGCGCGAGGCAGCAAGCAGCACGAGCGGCATGGCGCACATGGGGAACACCACCAGATGCGCGGAGCCGAGCGCCGTTCCCAGCACGGTCGCCATGACGCACGAGGCGATGCCCCACACGACGACCCAGTACTGACGATGCACGAACCAGCTGAGCACGTTCGTCGAGTCGTCCGACGCGCTATCGCCCGAGCCGACACCGGCGATCTGCAGGTCCTCCTGATGCTCCTCGGCGATAACGTCCATGGCGTCGTCGAAGGTCACGATACCCAGGATATGACGGTTCTCGTCGCAGACAGGGATGGCAACCAGGTCGTACTTGGTCATCTCGTCCGTCACGTCTTCCTGGTCCTCGTCGGGCGACACATAGACCAGGTCGCGATAGGCCAGCTGACCCAGCGTGGCGTCGCGGTCGGCTACGATCAGCGTGCGCAGCGAAAGCACGCCGGTCAGCATGCCGCTCGGATCCTCGGTATAGACGTAGTAGACGCTCTCGAAATCCTCGTCGAGCTCGCGAATCGCCTCGATGGCGTCACCGACCGTTGCCGTGGCGGGCAGGGAGACAAACTCCGAGGTCATGATGCGGCCGGCGGTGTTGTCCTCATACCCCAGCAGGTTACGAATCGCCTTCTCCTCCTTGACGCCCATCAGGCGCAGGAGCTTCTCGGCCTTCTCGTAATCGAGCTCGTCGATCAGGTCAGCTGCATCGTCCGGGTCCATCATGGCCAGCATCGACGATGCGTCCGTGTCGGACAGGCCCTCGAGCATCTCGGTCATAAGCTCGTCGTCATCGAACTCCGAGATGGCCTCGGCGGCCTGGGCAGTATCGAGCTGCGCAAACACCTGCGCACGTAGGCGCGGGTCGAGCTGCTCGATGATGTCGGCGATGTCGGCAGGGTGCAGCTCGCCGAGCGTCTTGTGCGACACCGAAAGTTGAATGTTCTTGGTCGAGCGGTCGAGCAGGTCCATGTAGGACCAAGCGATGATGTCCTCACTGAGCGGCTTGCCCAGGTGCTTCATAAAGCCTTCGACGATATGCTCGAGCGCGGGGCTGATGGCGCGTAGCAGACCGCGGGCACCGACCTCGGCGCCCAGCAGGCGCAGCTGATTTTCGCCCGACATGGAAAACTTGATGTCGTTTACGCGCACGACCTTCATGCCCTGCGTGTCGACAATCTGCTTGTTAAGCACGTCGCGGGCGAGTAAGAGTTCGGTCGGCTGCAGGTACGAAAAACGGATTTCGGTGGCCGACGTCTTAAGGTGTACACCCGTCTCGTCGATACGGTCGACCCATTTGCGCCAGCTGATCATAAACGGCGTCTTGCCGGGTCCGCGGAACGCGAGCGACGTCACGTGCGGAAAAACTTCGCCGGTAGCAATACCAAAATCGTTGACCACGCCGAGCTTTTCGCCGTCGACGTCCAAGACCGGCAATTTGAGCATCTCACTCAGATAATTCAATGGTGCTCCCCATCATTATTCCTCCGGACGCGGCCGCGCGTGCGGCGTCTGGGGGCTTCTGGATATGTATACGCATGCGCGGGCGGCACGCCGCTCGACGCTTACACCCCGTGCATGCGCAAAAAGCACCTGCATGGGGTCATCGACTGTATGGTCGAGGTTTGGATTTCACCTGTAACCTTTCTCTTGACCCTCATTAACCGCAGTAACTATAGCATCAGCATCGCCCTGCGGCATCGAATTTATGCGCTGCACATTGCAGGCATACCAAACGCTGACGCATCCGTGACATAGTCATTGGGGACGTTCTTAAATGACTACCCAATAACTACTCTGTGGTGTCGTCGTCCTCGGCAAGTTGGGGGAACACGGCGTCCTTGGGCATGGTGACCTTCGTCAGCGAGGTAAGCTTTTTGCTCAGCGACGTGTCCGTCTTGACCAGGTCGCTGAGCGTCACGATCTTGTAGCCGTCGGCAATGAGGCCGTCGATAATCTGCGGCAGCGCCTCGAGTGTCTGCTCGGCGCATTCGTCTCTATCGGTGAGCAGCACGATATTGCCCGGCGTCACCGAATCGAGCACCGTCGAGACTTGCTCGTCGGCACCGTTGAGCAGCCAGTCGCCCGAGTCAATATTCCACGAGACCACGGCGGAGACCAGGTCCATCGCATCAATCCAGTTTTGCTCGTCAAAGGCAGCGTAGGGAGCACGCAGTAGCATCGTCTTCACGCCGGTCGCCGACTTAATCGCATCGGTGCCTTTCGTGATCTGTTCGCGCACAGCCTCACGGTCCTGATCCTTGAGCGAATCGTCGCTGTAGCTGTTGGATCCGATCTCGCACCCGGCATCGACAATCGCCTTGGCCGTGGCAGGCGAGGCCTCGGCCGCATCGCCCGAAAGGAAGAACGTCGCGGTGACGCCCTTTTCCTTGAGCACCTGCAAGATCTGTTTGGTAGCGCCGCTCGGACCCTCGTCAAACGTCAGCGCCGCGTACTTTTTGTTGCCCTTGGGCGCCACGCTGGCGCACGCAACGACGCAATCGGTGGCGGGCACAACCTCGCCGCGGTCTTGCGTCTTGCCCGACTGCTCACCAACCCACACCTCGGAGCGGCCCTGGACACCCCACGTCTGCACATACTCGATAGCGCCCGTGCCTTCGACCTTGAGCTTGGGCTCGATAACCGTAGCCTGAACCTCGTGCTTCTCGTAGATGTTACGGCCATCCTTGACCGTCACCTTCTCGCCACCCTCAAGTTCGCGGCTATCCCATTTGCCCTGCTTCACGCGCTTGCCGTCGACCTTCACCGACAGCTTTTCGCCCCCATGGCGCTTGAGCACGCTGTCATCGACGGCCAGCAGGTCGCCTGCGTCGTAGGTGTCAGTCAACTCCTGGTCGTCGATGAGGTTTTGTAGCGTAGAGCCGACGCGCACTGCGGTCTTCTGGCCGTTGAGCTCCACGTCCACGCTGCGGTTGACGTAGCCCACGACGGCAGCGATAAACAGCACGAGTGCGCAACCCACGGCGATGAGCGCATAGGGCAGGCGAGACGAACGACGGGGTGTGCGGCTGTTGCCGATGCGAGCGCTGCGGTCGCTAAAGCCGCGGCTATGGTTGAGATACATCGCGCCGGGCTTACGGTGACGGCGGCGCTGACCGCTGGGCAGCTGCCCCAGGTCGCGGCGCGCCGTCGGACGCGCACCCGAACGCCCGTTTAAGTTGGATCCGTTTTGGCGCATATGCCCTCCCCCATAAACACAGCAAGCCGGAGCAACAGGTCTCCGGCTTGCCTCCCATCATTTGGTACGTCGCTATTTTGTAGCTTTTGACGAGCCTCCGCTCGCCTTTTGGTATTCGTCCTTAAAGGCCTTGAACATGCCGCGCGTCTTGCCGAGCTGCTTGCCCAGTGCGCGACTGCCCTTGTCCACGGCAACCGATCCCTTGTCGTCGAGCACCTTGGCGCCCTTTTTGACCTTGTCGCCCACCACGACGCTGGCCTCGGCGGCCTTGGCAGCCGCACCGCCCGAATACCCGAGCGACTTGACCTCGTCCGAGACGACCATCGCGCCGTTCTCGTAGCCGCGCAGCATCGTCGGCGGCACCTGCGTGTCACCAACCAAAACACTCGAAGCAGCACCGGCGGTCACATAGAATGCCTGAACGATGCCCGAACGCGGCTTGAACTCCACATCCGAGCAATAGCCCACGACGTCGCCCGATTCCGTGCGCACGTCCATACCGACCCAGATGATGCAATCGTCCAGGTTGATGTCGAGGCGCTTGGCGGCGGCGGCATCGTACGTGTCCTTGACGTCATTGACCGCAATGGCGCCCTCGTAGACACCAATGGCGTCGAGCGCTACGAATCGGTCGGGACGCTCGATCATGCCCGCGATATCGGACTGGCGGACCATAAAGCCGACCACGCGCGTACCGCCCGGGGTAAAGACCGGAAAGTGAATCTTTCCGAGCTTTTTAGGGCTGCGCGGCGTGCCGTCCTTTTTGGTGCGCTTGTCCTCGGTAGGCTTGCGATAGATCTTGGCGCCGACAAAATCCCCGGCGCGCATTATGCCTCGGTCGAGGGCTCCGCAGCCTCGGTATCAGCCTCGACGGCGTTCTCGACCACGACGTCGGCGGCAGGCGTCACGTTGCCGCCCGAAATGGCGTCGTTGAGCTGCTCGCGCAGCTGGTCCATGCGCTCGCGGGCCAGGTCGACCTTGGCGCGCAGGTCATCGGTCTTGGCGTCGACCATCGGGCCAAAGTCATTCACCGCAGCACGGGCCTCCTCGGCGCTGTGCTCGTAGGTGTCGCGCATATTGTCCCAGGCGTCGTTGGCGATATCGGCAGCCATGGCGCGGGTCTCGGCGCCCGAACGCGGGGCCAGAGCAACGCCGACAATAGCGCCGGCAGCGGCACCAAAAAGTGCGCCGGAGACAAAGCTGAAAGTCTTACCCATGATCATTCCTCTCCTGCGGGCACGTCGGTGCCCACCGTTTGAATGCTGTCCATTATACCCGCAGCGCATCACTTGCCGCTCCGCTCATCTGCGTACGGCAAAGGCGCAGGTACGTGATGGTGATAAACGCGTAGGCCTACTCCTGGGGCATAGCCGGCATGGCCGCCGTGGCACCCGGGTCCTCGCCGGCGCCGTCCACGAGCGGCAGGCTGCCCTCATGCGCAGGTCCTGCCGGAACCGTCGCCGCACCGCCAAAGACGGCAGCAGAAGCCTCGTGGTTCTCGGCAACCGCGCCCTCGGTATCAATCGCCACCTGGGGCTCGTCGTCAAAGTTGGGGACACCCTGGGGCTCGGTGGGAACGGGCTCGGCGGTCGCATCGGAAACGGGCCCGGCGTCGACCGGCGCATCGCCCTCGTCAGCGCCCTCGTCAGCGCCCTCGTCCTCGGCAGCATCTTCGCCGTTCGCAGCGGCGACGGCCTCGTGAGGATCCTTGCCCTCGGCCTCGGCGCGCATGCCCAATACCAGGTTGCGCAGGCCCGCGACCGTGCCTTCCACGTCAGGGGCAGGCTGGTCGGCGTGCAGATAGGCCCAGTCCATCATAAAGGTGGCCGAAGACAGCGCGCCGATGGCCAGCGCGTCGTCGGGGCACGAAAGCTCAACCTCAAAGACGCGCTCATCGTGCTCGCTTACGCGCGTGCGGCCGCACGAGATGCTACCGGCAAGACCGGTCTCGTTCATGAGCTCGACCGTCACGTGCTCCAGCAGGTGGCAAAGCTCGGTCTGGCCCATGCAGTCCTGGAACTCGCGACCGGAATCACCCAGGCACAGGTGCTTGGCAATCGCCGGCACCAGGTAGTACACGCGCGCCGTGGCCTCGATATCCTCCGAGGTCATGAGCGGCATGCCGGGGTTCACCAGCACGTGCGCGCAGATCTTGTCCTCGCTGACGGTGACCTTAAGGATGTTGAACAGGCCTGCCATAACTCTCCCCTACTCTTCCTTGTCCTACTCGTCGCCGTCGTGCGGATTCGCAGAACCCGCACCCGACGTCGTCGGCTCGTCTACCGAAGACTCGGAATCCTTCTTATCGGTTTCGGCCGGAGCAATCACGCGAATGAGCGAGATGCGCTGGCCACGCATCGACTGCACCTTGAACTTGTACCCCGCGACCTCAAACACCTCTCCGATGTCGGGCACCGAGTCACAAAGCTCCAAAATCCAGCCGGCGATGGTCTCATAATCATCGCTTTCCTCAAGCGGCCAACCAAGCTCAATCGCGTCATCGCACGAAAAACGCCCATCGACAAGCCACTCGCGGCGCGAAAGACGCGTGAGATACTTGTTGTCGGGGTCGAACTCGTCCTCGATCTCGCCGACGATCTCCTCGACGATGTCCTCGATGGTGATGATGCCGGCCGTGCCGCCGTACTCGTCCACGACCACCACGATCTGGTCGTGCGAGGTCTGCATCTCGGACAGCAGCGGCAGGATGTCCTTGGTGTCGGGCACAAAGGTGGCGTCGCGCAAAAAGCCGGCGATGGGCTGGTCGCCCTTGCCGTCGAGCGCGGGCTGAATCAGGTCCTTGATGTGCGCGATGCCGGCGACGTTGTCGGGATCCTCGTGATAGACGGGGATGCGGCTAAAGCCGGTCTGGCGCATGGTGGACAGCACGTCGGCGACCGTCTCGTCGTCCTCGCACATGGTGGTGTCCACGCGCGGCACCATGACCTCGCGGGCAACGGTGTCGCCCAGGTCGAAGATCTCGTGGATCATGCGCTTTTCCTCGTCGAGCAGGTCGTCCTGCTCCGAGACCATGTACTTGATCTCTTCTTCCGAGACGTTCTGGCGGTCGTCGGCACTCTTGATGCGCAGGATACGAGCCAGGCCATCGGAGCAAGCACCAGTTAGCCACACGAGCGGACGGGCGATCTTTTGGAAAAACGACAACGGCCCCACAACCTGCTTGGACACGCCTTCGGCGTTGGCCAGGCCGATGCGCTTGGGCACAAGCTCGCCGATCACAATGGACACGAAGGCGACCGCGACGGTGATGATGACCGGCGCCAGGCCGCGCGCGATGGCGGAGAGCGGCGCGATGCCAAAGCTCATGAGCCACGTGGCGAGCGGGTCGGACAGACTCGTCGAGGCGACGGCGGACGAGGCGAAGCCCACGAGCGTGATGGCGACCTGGATGGTGGCGAGCAGCTGGTCGGAGTCGGCAGCCAGCTTAATGGCACGCTCGGCGCGCTTGTCGCCTTCCTCGGCCTCGTGCTCCAGCACGGCGCGCTTGGCCGTGGTGAGCGCCATCTCGGACATAGAGAAGTAGCCGTTGATGAGGGTCAAAACGAGGGTGGTGATAAGGGAGATGGTTATGTCCATCGGGAGTTTCTCGAACCTCCAAGATTCGGGACGTCGGATTAAAACGTTGGTGGCGGATACGGCAATTGCACTGGCGACCGAGCGGGGGCACGGGCGCTGGCGTGGTCGCTAGATTACGAAGAGGATCACCGCCATGAACTGGAAGATGCTGCCGGCGAGCACCCACAGGTGAAACACGCTGTGCAGATAGCGCACGTTTTTGGCGATATAGAACGGCACGCCCGCGGTGTAGCACACGCCGCCGACGGCGAGCAGGGCAAGTGCCACGGGGTTGAGCAGCGCCACGAGCTCGGGCAGCTTAAAGACAACGAGCCAGCCCATCAGCAGATAGACCAGGCCGCTTACCCAATGCGGCTGGCGCTCGCGTAGGAAGCACTCGAGGGCGATGCCGATGATGGCGATGGCCCATACGGCAAAGAACAGCACAGCGCCGCCGTCGTTTGCGAGCGTGATGAGGCAAAACGGCGTATAGCTGCCGGCTATGAGCAGGTAGATGCAGCTGTGGTCGATGATGCGAAACACGCGCTTGGCGCGCGCGGGCTGAATCGCGTGGTAGAGCGTGGAGGCTAGGTATTCGAGGATAATGCTGACGCCATAGACAATCGCCGCGGCCATATGGGCCGGGCCTCCGCCGCGCAGGGCGGCGAATACGATCAGGAGCACCAGGCCCGCGATACCCAGCAGGCAGCCGACACCATGGGTGACGGAGTTCATGATCTCCTCGCCCACTGTGTAGTGTGGAACGGCCGCGGTCTTGGGTCGCGGCTTAGAACTGTCGCTCGAATCGGACATGCCGGTTACATCCTCCAACGTAAAGAGTTCTCAACACTATATCAAAGCGTCTAGGTACGTGCGAAATTTGCACCATACGTGACCCTTTGTTTACCCATTCTTTGCCTGTTGACGCATCAACGGCGAACGTCCATAATGCGCTTGCATTAAATGTTGATGTATTAACATCTTATAGGAAAGCTTCTTATGTCTCAAAACGCACGTTCCCATCGAAAGCTCAAGATAGCCGGCGTCGTTGCACTGGTGGTTGTCGTTGCGCTGCTCGGATTTGCCGGCAACTTCCTGTTTGACTTCGCGCTGAATCCCCGCGCGCCATACACCATGAAGATGATGCAGGATAGCAAGAACGACAAAGAAGGTGAGCAGCCGGATGCCGAGGATACCGAGGCGCGGGCATGGTTTAAAGAGAACCGCGAGAGCAGGAGCCTCACCGCGGACGACGGGACCGAGCTTGCCGCCTGGTATTTTGCTGCGTCGGAGAGCACGCACGACTACGCCGTCTGCCTGCATGGATATACCAACGAGCCCATCGGTATGGCCCGATACGTCAAGCGATTCCACGACCGCGGCATGAACGTACTCGCGCCCGCCGCGCGCGCCCACGAGCGCTCCGGCGGCGACTATATCGGCATGGGCTGGCCCGAGCGGCTCGATGTCGTCGCATGGATCGAGCAAATCGTTCAGGCTGACCCCGAGGCACGCATCCTGGTCTTTGGCGAGTCGATGGGTGCGGCAACCGCCATGAACGTCGCGGGGGAACCTCTGCCCGCAAACGTGAAATGCATTATCGAGGACTGCGGTTATACGAGTGTTTGGGACGAGTTTTCTCTGCAGCTCAAGAACGTGTTCGGCTTGCCCAGCTTTCCCTTGCTCGATGTAGCAAACTTGGTATGCAACGTGCGCGCGGGCTACGACTTTCATAAGGCGAGCAGCGTGGAGCAACTCAAACACGCGACGGTTCCCATGCTGTTTATCCACGGCGACCAGGACACTTTTGTGCCGTACAGCATGCTCGACCAAAACTACGACGCGTGCGCCAGCAAGGTCAAGCAAAAGCTCACTATCCATGGCGCCACCCACGCCAAGAGCGCGCAGGTCGACCCCGAACTCTACTGGAACACGGTCGACAACTTCCTCGACGAGTATTTTTAGGCAAAAAGCAACGTCTGGGGTTTTGTTGCCAAAAAACGGTTTGTGGTCGGCGGGATTCGATTTTTCGCCGCACTTCCAAAAAGCCGCCCGTGAGCGCTGTGCTCACGGGCGGCTTTTGCTCAACTAACGCTACAAAGGCGCTTATTTTGTCCAATAGCTAGGCGCTACTTGACCTCGATGAGCTCATACTCGCTCGTGCCCAGGCCAATCTTCTCGGCGTGCGCGATGCACACGCGCCAGTCGGTGTCGGGATGCGTGATGCAGAAGGGATCCTTGGCCTGCTCGCCCTCCAGATACTCGTGGTTGTGCTCCATCTTGGCCGCGCTATCGGTGAGCTCGGTGTTGGGCAACGGCTCGGATGCCATGACGGCATCGGCGCAGGCCTGGTCAATGGCGACCGGGTCGAAGCTCGCGAACATGCCGATATCGTTGACGATAGGCGTGTCGTTTTCGGGATGGCAATCGCAGTTGGGGCTGATGTCCATGGCAAGCGAGATGTGGAAGCTCGGGCGGCCGTCGACGACGGCCTTCGTATACTCGGCGATCTTGCAGTTGAGCACGTCGGCCGCGGCCTCATAGCCGGGCTTGATGCAGTCCTGGTTGCATGCCGCAATGCAGCGTCCACAGCCCACGCAGCGATCGTGGTCGATGGCAGCCACGTGCACCGTGCGAGTGTTGCCGTTGGCAAGCTCGCGCTCGCGGGTATCGTCAAACGAGATGGCGTTGTGCGCACAGATCTTTTCGCAGGCATGGCAGCCAACGCAGTGCTCGGTCGCGACGTTCGGCTTGCCGGCGGCATGCTGCTCCATCTTGCCGGCACGGCTGCCGCCTCCCATGCCCAGGTTCTTCATGGCGCCGCCAAAACCGGCCTGCTCATGGCCCTTAAAGTGGGTGAGGCTGATCACGATATCGGCATCCATGAGCGCCTGACCGATCTTGGCCTCGTGCACGTACTCGCCGCCCTCGACCGGGACGAGCGCCTCGTCGGTGCCCTTGAGGCCGTCGGCGATGATGATCTGGCAACCCGTGGCATACGGGGTAAAGCCGTTCTGGTAGGCGGTGTCGATGTGCTCGAGCGCGTTTTTGCGGCTACCGACATAGAGCGTGTTGCAGTCGGTGAGGAAGGGCTTGCCGCCCAGCTCCTTCACCACGTCGGCGACGGCGCGAGCGTAGTTGGGGCGCAAAAAGCTCAGGTTGCCCAGCTCGCCAAAGTGAATCTTAATGGCGACGAACTTGTTCTCAAAGTCGATCTGCTCAATACCGGCGTGACGGATGAGGCGCTTGAGCTTGTCGAGCTGGCTCTCGCGAGCATGCGTGCGCAGGTTGGTGAAGTACACCTTAGCGGGTGCTGCGGGTGCAGTTGCGGTCATAGATATATCCCCTCGGTCTATATGGCGTTACAGACATAGAGGATGGTACCAGTTAAAGCAGAGTTAAAGTCAAGTACGACACCTAGTCGTTGGGAACGTTCTTAAATGACTACTCTTGGACTTTGAGGGCTTCGGCCAGACTGACGCGCTTGATGGAGCGCGTGTGCAGCAGCGCCACGACCAGGTAGGTCGCAAAGCCGATTCCTGCGCACGCCGCCATGGACCAAGCGGGCACGTAGATCTCGATATTGCCGTTGTAGGCGAGCAGCATCGAGCGGAAGATGGCCGTGAGCGAGCCGATGATCACGGGCAGGCTCAGCACGAGCGACGCCGCCACGCACAGCGTGATCGAGCGGATGTACAGATGCGAGATCTCGCCATCGCGATAGCCAAAGACCTTCATGTAGCTAATCGAACGGGCGCTGTGGTCGATCACAGCCTTGGTCAGCAGGTACATAAACAGCAGAAAGATGAACACCGCGAGCCCGACCATCATGCCGATCATTTTGCTCATCATGCCGATGAACTGGTCGCCCACGGCACGCATGTCGTCGGGCGTGGTGTCGCCGGCAAAGTAACGAGCATCGAGGTTGAGCTTCTCGTCGCTCACATAGCCGTTAAAGTAGGCGGCGTCGTTGCCGAACAGCTCGTTAAAGTCGTCGATGCTCATATAGACATTCATATCCGACTTAGAGCCCCAAACGCAGTCCTTGCCCACGTACTCAAAGGAATAATTCTTGCCCTCGTACTTGTCGCGAAGCTTAACCTTCTGACCCTCGCTCCAGCCAAACTTGTCGAGCAAGCCACCGCCAAAGACGACGCGTCCGTTGCCGACGTTGAGGTCTTTCCAATAGCGCGAATCGGATGAAATGCCGTAGACGGAAATCGTCTCCTCGCCATTTCCATCGCCGCGGTCGTATTGCAGCTGGTAAACGGCGTATTTCTCGGCCTGTGCGATTGCGCCCGCGCCGTTATCGGTCGTATTGACCGGGTGGATATCGTCGTTGTCAGTGTCGATCTTAGAGGCCTTGCCGATCAGGTCGATAGTCTCATCGCGGTCGCAGCCGAGAGCGTCGGCAAGGTCATCGAGGCGCGCATAAAGCGCATCCTTCTTGTCCTGGACCTTGGCAAGCGCATCCTGCGCTGCGGTCAGGCTCTCGGCAGACGGAGATGCGGTCGCGGCATCGGCTGCCGCCTGCGCCGCATCGGCCGCGTCGTCAAGCTCGTCATCGGCATCCTGAGCGGCAGAAAGCAGTGCGCCGTCAACCGACCGCAAACGCTCGAGTGCCGACCACTGCTCGCGCTCCTCGGCAGTGCCCTCGAGCTCCAGCGGCGCCTTGAGCGTGTACTGGTGCTCGGCGACCAGGCTTGTCTCGAGGTTGTCCGCATAGTGCGTCATCGTGGGCAGAATCGCCAGGCCAAAGAGCAGCAGTAGCGACGCAAATGCAATGCCCACGAAGAGCGTGGCGAAGTTGCCCAGATTGCGCAGGAAGATACGCGAGCGGAAGCGGGAAACAAAACCCATGCGCTCCGGCAGTTGCATACCACGCTTGGTACCCGACTTGCCGCTCGCTTCGTGACGAAGGAACTGCAACGGCGTCTTGCCCATTTTGCGGAGCAGACCCACCAGCGTGATGAGGATGAGCGCGGCGGCGGGAACCACGGCGCACTTCACAAAGATCTCCCAGCTCCAGTACACCTGGAAGGGCGGCAGACTGTACGATCCGTAATAGAGGCTGCGCATGGGCTCGGTAAAGAACACAACGCCGAGCGCAGTGCCCAAAAGCGCCGCGACCACGCCCACGATGGCGGGAAGTGCCAGGTAGTGCAGCACGATCTCGCGTCGACGATAGCCGCTGGCGAGCAGCGTGCCGATGATGGCGCTCTCCTCCTCGATGGTGGCGTCGGTAAGGACCACAAAGACAAACGCCATGATCACGATGATGATGTCGAGCAACGTCGTCCACATCATGGAGTCGCCGTCTACGTCGTCGCGCGCGTAGCCAATGCCCTGGTTGGAATCGGCGTCGATGAGGTCATCCACGCGCGCATCGGCATCGGTCAGTGCCTCGACCATATCCTGCTCCGCATCGATGCGATCCGCGGTGGGGAGGTCGCGATCGGTAAAGGTGAAGGAGTACGTGTAGGCAGGCGCGCCGCCGGCATCCTCGAGCGCGGCAAAGCCGGCGTCGGTGACCTCGGCCACGCCATAGGTGATGGTGTTCACCGTAAAGTCCGAATTGTTGAGGAACAGCGCCTGGCTATCGGGCTGGGTCATGATGCCGCAGATGGTGTAGGTGCGACCCTCGAGCTCGACTTTATCGCCCACGGCGAGGTCGTTGTTGGTGGCGAAGACACGGTCGATTGCCACTTCATCGTCCGTTTTGGGCTCCTTGCCCTCACAGTAGGACGCGATATCGACCTTGGTGCGGTGCGCATAGGTGCGCAGCGTGCGCTTGGTGCCGTCGTCGCCAGCGGTCTTTTTGATGATGGCGTCGATGGAGAAATTCTTGTAGAGCGTGACGCCGCCGACGTCGCCGGCTGCATCCTCGGCGGCCTTGAGTTGATCGTCGGTAGCCTCGAAGGAGGTGGTCACGCGGCCGTCCTCAATCGTGTACGCATCGCGCATGTCGTCGATAAGGCAGCCGATGGAATGCGCTGCGAGCAAAAAGCCCGAGGTGAGAGCGATGCTTCCGCACATAAGCAAAAAGATGCCCAGGTACTTGCCGATATTGCGGCGCAGCTCGCGCAGGAGACGTTTTGCGAGAGGTGTCATGGCGCCGCCTACCAATCGAGCTCGGCGGCCGCGACGGGCGACTCGTTGAGCTCATCCTCGACGATGCGCCCGTCGCGCAGGCGCAGTACGCGATTGGCCATGCGCGCGATGGCGGCATTGTGGGTGACAATGATGATGGTGCAGCCGTAGGTGCGGTTGACATCCTCCATGAGCTGCAAGATTTCCTTGGACGTCTTATAGTCGAGCGCACCGGTGGGCTCGTCGCACAGCAGCAGGCCCGGGTTTTTGACGAGCGCACGGCCGATGGCGCAGCGCTGCTGCTGGCCGCCCGAGACCTGGCGCGGGAACTTGTTGCGGTGCTCGTAGAGGCCCAGCGAACGCAGCAGGTCGTCGACATTGAGCGGGTTTTTGGACAGGTGCGCCGTGACCTCGATGTTTTCCTTGATGGTGAGATCGGGCACCAGATTATAGAACTGGAACACGAAGCCCAGCTCGCGGCGGCGATACTCGCCCAGGTCGCCGGCGTTGAGCGTGGTGAGGTCGCAGCCGTCCACCAGAATAGAGCCGGCGTCAGCATCCTCCAGGCCGCCGATCAGGTTAAGAAACGTCGACTTGCCCGAACCCGAAGGCCCCAGCATGACGCAGATCTCGCCGCGGTTGATGGACGTGTCGATGCCATCGAGTACCGTCAGGCGCGCATCACCGTCGCCATAGTGTTTCTTGAGCCCTTTGACCTGGACATAGGCTTGCTTTGTCGCCATGCTACCCCCCATTGTTAGCCTATTGCTACTTTTATAGGGTAATAGTAAACCCAAGTGAACTATTTTTGGGCGAGAGTGGGGGTTTGCTTCAAGACTAGTCGTTGGGGACGTTCTTAAACGACTAGCTGTTGGGGGCACTCTTTCGCCACCCGGCAGTTAGGGACGTTCCCTTTCTGCCGGCAGCTGGGGACAGTCCTTGGCAAGCCGGCGGTTCGGCAAAGACTGTCCCCAATGACTAGTCGTTTAAGTCTGTCCCCAATGAGTACCCAATGACTAGGCGGTTAGGCGCGGGATTTGTTGTGGGCGAGGGCTAGGCCTACGGCGGCGATGGCGGCGGCGAAGAGCACGGTGACGCCCAGGTCGCAGGCGATGTCGCCCAGCACGGTGGACGTCAGGTCCGCGGCGAGCGCCTTGCCGATCGCGTCGTTCACCCAATACGTCGGCACAAAATGCGCCGCGGTCTGCACGGCCGAGCCCATGAGCGACAGCGGCATCCAGGCGCCGCCCAAAAACGTCATGAGCATGCCGAGTAAGTTGCCCACGCCGTTGAGCAGCTCCTCGCGCGCGCCCAAGCTCGACAGCGTAAAGCCAACGGCCAGCGGCGTGCACGCCAGGGCAAACGTCGCCGCCAGCGCCAGACACACACGACCCGCGCCGACCTCGGCAACCGCGCCGGCAAAGCCCACGACGCCCATCATGCTCGACACGAGCCAAATGCAGACGGCAATCACGGCGGCGGCCGCGAACACGGCGAGCGAACGCTGACGCTCGGAGACCGGGCTGGCATCCATGCGGCGCACGCGCTCGGGCTCGTTCATGCCCGAGAACACCAGTCCCACCGACACGATGACCGACGAGATAATCGCGTACGCGCCAAAGTTGAAGTACGACTCGAGCGTGGCGGCAGCAGTCGAGTCGACCTTGACCTGCTCGATCTGGACCTCCGCGCGCTTTGCAGCGGCATGCTCGGCGGCCTTGGCAACGTCGCCGTTAGAAGCAGCGGGCTCAAGCGCCGCCGCAGCGCCCGCAAGCGAGATCCAGCGCGAGGCCTCGGCAGACGAAAGCGCCGCCGCCATGGTGCCGGCACCGTAGGTCACATCGAGCTTGGGCAGGGACTCCCCCACGCGGGCGGCCGCAACGAGGTCGTCCTCAAACCCCTCCGGGATAAAGAACACGCAGTCGGCGCTGCCCTTGGCGCTGTTGCTCTTGGAGAGCGCGTCCGCAAGGTCGTACGTGTCGTCGCCAACACCCGTGACCAGGTCAAAGCGCGACCCCAGATGCTTGGTAAGCGCACGCGAAAGATCGCTGTCGTCGCGGTCGACCACAATCACATTGGCGTCATAGGGCTTGTACTCGGTGAGCTGCGACGAGTTCCAGCTTACCGATGCCGCGATGAATACGCCCATGAGCGAAATGAACACCGTGTAGATAAGCAGATAGAGCGGGTGTGCGAGCGCCATGCGAAGCGCGGTCTTAAAGGTGCTCATAGCGGCTCCTTCCAAAGATCAGCGTAGCGGCGGCAACGAACAGCAGCGCCATAAGGACCAGCACGCCGGCGCGAACGGCAAAGGGGCCCAGGTCTTCAAAGAAATACAGGCGGTTGAACATGTCGCAGATGAGCTTGACAGGGTTGAGCCAGCACTCGGCCGGGCAGGCGCGGGCGACATCGTCGGCAAGTGCCATCGCCGGCTCGCCGTAAAGCCCAGCGAACAGGGCGCACGTGGTAGCGAAACCCGTGAGGATGCCCGACTTGGATGCCTTGCCACCCTTAACGGGAAGCGTGCCC
Source organism: Collinsella sp. (assembly GCA_048321375.1). Classification (GTDB taxonomy): domain Bacteria; phylum Actinomycetota; class Coriobacteriia; order Coriobacteriales; family Coriobacteriaceae; genus Collinsella. Next base: position 4,069 of record DBFDVR010000003.1, on the reverse strand, counting down.
ACAAAGAGTCCCAAGCCCGTGGCGGCAAGCGCGGAAGCGGCGCCGCCCACCAAACACAGTCCCTCACGCCCGCCAAAGTCGACGCCCACAACCAGGCGCACGTAGCCGATCGCGATCGCCATCGAGGCAAAGGAGACCAGCCACGAGCCCACAAAGATACCGGCCAGCGACGCCGTCTTGGAAAGGCCGCCCACGCAGCGGCGCGCGCCAAGGCCCGACAGATTGGGCTGCAGGTCGACAACGCTCAAGGCGGCAAACTCGGTAGACATCATCGCGACCAGGCCAAAAAGCGCGTAATAGTAGATGACCGTGCCATCGGGCGTGGTGCGTGTCAGGCTTACGCGGCGGGTGCCGCCCTCGAGCGACAGGGCGCGCGCAACCGCCTCGGGGTCGGCGAGCGCCGCCGGGTTGTCCTGGGCAATCTGGGACATGAGCTCGGCATTTTGCGTATACGAGCTCGCCACCGTCTCAAGGATGCTGCGGTCGGTGAGCACCGACGAGGCGCGCGAGCTGTCGTAGCTCGAAAGTAGCGTGAGCTTGGGCGTGCCCGCAGCGTCGACCGTATAGATGCCCGCGACCTCGCCAGCCTTAAGCGCACGGTTCGCATCGGCTGCGTCGTCGCACTCGTGGATCTCGAGCAGCTGATTGTCGCTCTCCTTGGCAAGCGACGTCGCCACGTCCTTAAAGGTCGAGGCGTCCCAGGCCTCGTCCGCTATGACGGCAACCGGTACCGGGTCGACCGTGCCGTCGGAGCTCAGATTCGCAAACATAAACATGAACATCGTGGAAAGTGCGATGGGAAAGAGAGCGCCCCAGACCCACGTGCTCGGCCGGCGCAGCAGCGTCTTGACCGTAGTGATGATGGTGTTGAACATGACTGCCCCCTAGTCGCGCAGCTCGCGGCCGGTGATCTCGAGGAACACGTCGTTGAGGGTCGGCGGCTCGCTCCACACGCGGCCGAGCGCCACATCGGCGGCGCGCAGCGTGTCGAGGATGTCGACCAAATTGTGCGGGCTCGCTTCGCAGGTGCAGACGAGCTCGCCGCCGGACAGCTCAACCGAAAGCACGTGCTCGAGGGCGCGCAGCCGCTCGACCGTGGCGGTCTCGACGGCGCCGACCTCGACAGTCACGCGCTCGCCCATCTGAATAATGCGTTTGAGCTCGTCATTGGTGCCCTGCGCCAGCACACGTCCGCCGTCCATGATCATGATGCGGCTACAAATCTGCTCGACTTCCTCCATGTAATGGCTGGTATACACCACCGTGGCGCCCTCGTCGCGCAAGCGGCAGATGCCCTCCAGGATAGCGTTGCGACTCTGCGGGTCGACTGCCACCGTAGGCTCGTCAAAGAAGATGAGCTCGGGCTTGTGCGCAATGCCGCAGGCAATGTTGAGGCGACGCGCCAGGCCGCCCGAGAGCTTGCCGGGGCGAAACTTGGCAAAGTCGCCCAGCCCGACAAAGTCGATCGCCTCGTCCACCAGCGCGCGGCGGCGCTTGCGGTCGCTAACGTAAAGGCTGCAGAAATAGTCGATGTTCTCACGCACCGTGAGCTCGTCGAACACCGCAACTTGCTGCGGGACCACGCCGATGCGGCGCTTGAGGTCGTAGCGGGCGGGCGTCATGGGCTCGCCGAACAGCTCGATGGTGGCTTTGTCGTAGGCAAGCAGCTGCAAAATGCAGTTAATGGACGTGGTCTTGCCCGAGCCGTTGGGTCCGAGCAGGCCAAAGATCTCGCCGGGGGCGATGCTCAGGTTAAAGTGGTCGAGCGCGATAAGATCGTCGTAGCGCTTGACGAGGTTTTCGACGTGGACGATGTCTGTCATGAGGCGGCCCTTCTGTTGCTTGCGGCCCGGTACGATTGCATCATCGCAGGAGCGGACGGCGCGCACCAGTGAGCTTTGTCACGAGTGCGGGGGCTCGGTCGCGTGGCCCGCTGACGCGACCGCCCCACCGTGCGGGAGGAATGTCACGGTTGTGCTAGGCGGCCCCTCCACCACGCGCAGCTTCGCGTACAATACCCGTATGAACAGGCTTTTCGACAAATCGATCGTGCTGGCGTGCTGTATTGCGGCCGCCATGGGTCTTGCCGTGGACGCTCGTCTGGTTGTGGCGTTTTGCCTTGGCATTATTGCCACCTCGCTGGCCGAGGTCACACAGGGGAAACGCACCCGACGCGCAAGCGAGGCAGCGAGCTACGCCTGCATCATCGCGGCTGTCTTCGTGCCGCCGTTTGTGCCGTTTGCGCCTCTCGCCCTCTATGACATCGCGCGACGCGTGCGCCGCGAGCACGCCTGGGTCGCGCTGGGCATTGGCTCCGTCCTTGCCTTTGCGCTCGTCGCGGACCTTCGCGCCGATGCGCTTACCGCACGAACGCTCCTGCTGACCGCCATCCTTTCGGTTGCCGCCACCTTGCTATCGCTACGCACCGCCCAGTTGGAGCGCGAGCAGCGGCGCATGCGCCGCACCCGCGACGAGCTGCAGGAACGAGCCCTCGCGCTCGAGGCGCGCAACCGCGATCTTGCCGATCGCCAGGACTACGAAGTCGAGCTCGCGACGCTCGCCGAACGCGCCCGCATCGCGCGCGAGATCCACGATAACGTCGGACACCAGCTCACGCGCGCCTCACTGCAGGCCGAAGCCCTACGCGTGGTCCACGCCGACGAGCCTGGCGTCGCCGCCGATTTCGCCGACGTTAAACGCACGGTTGACGAGGCGCTCCAGCTTGTGCGCACCAGCGTCCACGCGCTCAACGACAACGCCGTCAACCTTTCCGTGCAACTCGAACGCATTGTCGAAGGCGCGCGCTCGGACGGCGGCCCGCAGATTGAGCTTGAAGTTATGGCCGAGCATGCGCCCGCAAATGTCGCCAACTGCTTTGCGGCGGTCCTGCGCGAGGCGCTCTCCAACACCATGCGCCATGCTTGCGCCCATGCTGTTACCGTACGGTGCATGGAGCATCCGTCGTTTTACCAGCTCATTGTTACCGACGATGGCGCGGGCGGGGTTCAAGCAAGCGGCCGCGGCGCCGCGGAGGGCATGGGGCTCGGCTCCATGCGTGAGCGCGTTGAGGCGCTTGGCGGCACCTTCACCGCCGGCCCGCGCGCCGGCGCCGGCGGCTGGCGTGTGTTTGCCACCGTTCCCAAACAGCAAGGAGATGAGGGCCGATGAGGCTCATCGTTGTCGACGACGACCGCTTGGTGATCGATTCGCTCAAGATTATCCTGGGCGCCCAGCCGCAGATCGAGGTAGTGGGCACCGGCGCCAACGGCGACGACGCGGTCGCGCTCTACGCCGAGCACGCGCCCGACATCGCGCTGCTCGACATTCAGATGCCAGGACGTGACGGCCTATCGGCGGCGCGCGAGATCCTCGAGCGCGATCCTGCAGCACGCGTGGTGTTTCTGACGACATTCTCGGATGACGAGTACATCGTATCGGCGCTCAAAATTGGTGCCCGCGGCTATCTGATCAAAACCGATGTCGCCGCCATTCCGCCGGCGTTGGCGCAGGTCATGGACGGTAAACGCGTGCTCGAGGGTAAGGCGATCGAGGACATCGATTTTGATGGGGCGGGCGTCGAGGCCGGCACGACCCGCCGGCCCGCGGCCTTTGCCGGCCTGACCGACCGCGAGTTCGAAGTCGCCGAGCTTATCGCCCGCGGCCTCGATAACAAGGAGATTGCCGCCACGGCTTATATGGGAGAAGGCACGGTGCGCAATCACATCAGCTCAATCCTCGCCAAAATGGGGCTACGCAACCGCACACAAATCGCCATCGCCTACCTGCGAGGGTAATTTTCCAACGGCCAACCGCCCCGGCATAGCAAAATGGCTGTTATCGATTTAATGCCATTTCAATACTATGCCGGTTTACGGGGCTAAGCTCAGGGCCCCCATCCATACCCGCGTTTTCCGTAAAATGACGGCTTGTCTACCTGCACTGATAATTGTTCTCGGGGGAAGCGGGCACTGCGGGGCGCGGCAACGGCGCGCGATTTCCGCGTCGCAGCGCTACCCTGATGCTGAATGCCGGGACGATGACCCACTGACCTGCTGACGCCTCTTCGGCC
>DBFDVR010000002.1:0-13269 GCA_048321375.1 Collinsella sp. | reverse complement strand
ATTTGGCGCGGTGCTCATGACCATGGCGCTCAACCGCTTCTATAAAAAGAATCCTCTGATCATTTTCCTGGTAAGTGCCCTGATCGGCGGCGCTTTCGAGGTGTTTGTAGGCTGGTTTATGCAGACCTCATTTGGCGTGGTCTCGTGGAGCTACTCGCACATGAAGCTGTTCGGCATGCCCGACCCACTCGCCGTCCTTACGGGCGGACGCACCTGCACGGGCTTTGCCTGCCTGTGGGGCCTGGGTGGCCTTATCTGGATCAAGTTGCTGCTGCCGAGGCTGCTCAAGCTCATCAACATGATTCCGTGGAAGAGCCGCTACTCGGCTACCGTCATCTTTACCGTCATTATGCTGGTCGACGGCGTCATGACGCTGCAGTCGCTCGACTACTGGTACCAGCGCGTCAACGGCACGGAGCCGGATATTCCCGTCGCGCAGTTCTACGGCAAGTATTTCGATAATGAATACATGGAAAATCGCTTCCAGAGCATGACCATGAGCCCCAAGGACGCCACACGCGTATAGCGCTGGCGCTGCTGCAAGTCGGTTCCAACGGACAAGTAAGCCCGCTGGCAGTTCAATCTAACTGCCAGCGGGCTCTTGCTACAGATGGGCTCGAATCGATCGCAAAGCCCTATGCCTCGCGCTCTACCTCGTTCACGCATTCATTCTTGATGGTGCCGACAAGCGACTGCAGGGCATCGACCACGTGCGGACGAATGTCTCCGCCAATGAGCACGAGCATGATATCGTCGCCCACGGAAAGCTCGCCGCTCGCCAGCCACACGCGCACATAGCCGATGCCGGGCATCGCGCGCGTGGCTTCGATGGCAGACCGCACCTTTTCGGCGTCGTAGTCAAAGACCATGCCGCCCACCTTGTGGCCCGGCGCCACGCCACCGGTCTCAACTCCGCGCACCTCGGCCTTGGGCGTCGCACGCACCACACCGTTATGCGTCAGATACATACCGCACGCAGGCGCCGACGAATCGGCTTTGGCCTCGCGCAGCCAAGCATCAATCGAAGGCATCGTTTTGCCATTCTCGAGCATCATTTCCTCCTTTTACCGTCATCGAGCAGCTCATTTGGGACGGGGCTCTTTTAGCTACTCTTAACAATCTATTCCTCGACCGGCGTGAGCACCATGACGGCGCGCGTATTGCTAAATGACAGTGAGCGACAGGTCACGAGCGTCACGACCTTGGTTGCCGAAGCAGCGCGATCGCCTGCATCACTCGCCACTGCCGAAGCACCGTCGAGCATCTCGGACAGGTAGTTCTTGAGCCCGTCGTCACCCTCAAAATTAGGCGTGCGCGCCTTGGCATACGTATCCTCGACGACCTTGGTCGCCAGCGGTCGCAGCTTATACGTTGCATCGCGCGTGATGTAATATACGTACTCGATGCTATCGAATGTCGCTTGGTCGGTGGTGTCCGAAATCACGTTGAACATCGACCCGTCATTCATGTGGTGGCCGTAGATCGTGGTCTGCTGGTCAACCATTCCCGGCGCGGTGTCATCGCTATCCAGGAAAATGGCCCCGGACGCATTGGCCGTACCGTCGAACAGCGTGTTGAGGTATTTGGAGTTGTTATTGGTCTGCACCACGGGATAGTTGATGTTGGTTCCCGGCGCGTAAATCCAACCCACAACCTCGGGATTTGTCTGGGCAAGTGCATCGAAGTCGATAATCGGCACGCCGCTGGCGTCCTTATCGCTTACATATTGCTTCTCGATTTTCTGGTACGAATCGCTTGCCTGCTTATAGCCAATCTGAGCATTGATAAAGATGGCAGCGGCGGCAACAATCAGGCCGATGCCGATGATGATGAGCAGAATGGGGATGATGGAGCGGCGTTTCTTGCGCGGCGGCTCGGTGTAGCTGGACGGAGCGCCGCTCGGTTGCCTCGTCGTCCGGGTCCGCTTCTTTGCCGTGCCATATGACGAGGGGCGATACGCAGCCGGCGTATCCTGACGGCGATGGGACGTCGGCGTTACGGGGCGCGGCGCACGAGCCTGTTGAGGAGAGGATGCCCGACCCTGCTGCATGGAGCGGGCCGATCCCGCCTTGGATGGATCGGGGATCTGAGAAGCCGAGAAACGTTTTCCCTGATAGTCGGACATGACTCTCCCTATGATTGCAGCGGAATGGCAAGCCGCTTAGGCGTCGGCCATCTCCTGCTTCATTTTCTCGATAACCTTGCGGTACTCGGGGTCGCAAGCACCCAGAATCTGCGTGGCATAGATGGCGGCGTTCTTGGCGCCGTTGATGGCAACGCAGGCCACGGGCACGCCCGAAGGCATCTGCACCATCGACAGCAGCGAGTCCATACCGCCCAGGTCACTCGTCTTCATAGGCACGCCGATAACCGGCAGCGGCGTAAAGGCAGCCACGACACCACCCAGGTGAGCGGCCTTGCCGGCGGCGGCGATAATTACTTTGATACCGCGATCGGCAGCAGTCGAGGCCCACTCGTGGACCTTCGCCGGCGTGCGGTGTGCGCTCGCAATGACGAGCTCATAGGGCACACCAAGCGCCTCGAGCTCGGCGGTGCAGCCTTCCATAACGCCCAGATCGGACTTGGAACCCATGATGATCCCGACAACCGGCTTTTGATCTGCCATAAACAAAGACCTCCTGTTGAGAGCGGCGACGCGGCGGATCCGCGACCCTTAACTGCAAATAATTCAAGTATAGCCGCCGATGCTGATGTGTTCGGCGGGAGACGGAACGCTTTGCGAGATTAAGGCCGAAGGGTCGGAGCTTTCCGCCTACATTCAAAAAGCGTGCCCACCGTCCTTGGGTGGGACGGCGGGCACGCTTGCTTAGCTGTTGCTGGGGCTACTTAGCCTTGCTGCGACGATGGAAGAAAGCGCCGATCGCGGCGATGATGGCGCCAAGACCACCGACGGTCGCGACGGTCGCCGCCGTCTGGTCTCCGGTATTGGGAATCGCCGAACCGTTCTTCTTGCTGCCCTGGGCCTTGTCGCCTGCGGGCTTGCCCGCCTGGTTGCCGCCGTTCGAGCCATTGCCGGAACCCTGGTTGCCCGAGCCGCCCTGATTGCCGGAATCGGCATCCTTGAGGCTCTCAATAGCCAGCTTGAGCTGGTCATAGGCCGCCTGGAGCTGGGTGTCGGAAGCATTCTCAGCACCCAAGACGTCCTCGGCGTAGGTAATGGCATCCGTCAGGGCCTTGACAGACTCGGCCGTCTTGCCCCTAGTGTCAGTCTCCTTCGCCTGCTTGACCAGGGCCTTGAGCTGCTTCTTAGTCGGTTTCTCGACCGGGGCCACCGGGGTCTTCTCGAGCGCGCCGCGGGCGCTCTCGAGCGCCCTGAGCGCCTGGTCGACCTCGTCCTGCGTGGCTTTCTCGTCGCTCAAGATGGCGCGGGCGCTCGCCAGGGCGTTCTCGAGCGCCGTCCAGGAGGCCTCGGTGTAGTCACCGGCCTTGAGGTCGCCGGCAGCAACCTCGGCATCAACCTTTTCGATCGCGGTAGCGAGATCATCCTTCGCCACCGGATCGGGGACGGCCGTACCGTAGAACTTGAGCTCCGCCATGCTGCAGTAGGCATCAACGTTGCCACCGCCGGCGTGAATCACCTTGACGGTCACGTAGCGACCGCGCGCGGCGCCAAAGCTCATCTGTTTCCAGTCGCCACGGTCGGTGAGCACGCGGCCGTCATTGTCGAAGGCGAACGTACCCATCGACGCGGCGGTGCCCATCTCATAACCGTCGGCAGTGTCGGAGACCAGTATCTCGGCCTCGAAGATATCGCCGTTAGTGCCGCCGTCCTGGCGCGGCAGGAATGTAACGTCGGTGAGATCGTAGTCGCGGCCCAGGTCGACACTCAGATACTGGGGCATACCGGTCCCATGGGCCCAGTCGCTGTGCCAAAGCGTCCGCTCGTCGCCGTCGAGAGCGTTGACGGCGTTGCTGCCCTCGTAGTCGGCCTCACTCGAGAAGCCGGCCACCTTGACGTTCTTGCGGTTCTCGGGCGTGTTGATAAGAATCTTCTCATCGACAGGGCGCATCTTGAGGCCGGCGATTGCCTTCTCGATCTTGGCTGTGGCGTCTGCGACATCCTTCTTGCTATAGCTGCCTTGGCCGCCGTCGAGGAGCTTCTGAGCCGCCTCGACCGCAGCGGTGAGAGCTGCATAGGAATCCTTAGTGTAGACGGATTCGCTGTAGCCCGCGGCCTCGGAAAGCGCTGCCACGAGCGCAGAGGTATCGACACCAGCCTTGACTTCGACCTCATAGGATGCGGTCTTGGAGGGGTCGAGTACCGACGCCACCGTGATCTTTGCCTTGCCGGCCTTGTTGGCACGCAGGTAGTAGCTCACGCTATCGCCAGCCTGAACAGCGGAGACGCTTACCACAGAGGGGTCGGAGCTCTCGACCGTCACATAGGGGTAGCCGGCGCTCTCAGGCGTGGCCTTGGCGTCGACGAGCGTAACGTCGCCTTCAAAGAACTCGGTCTGGTTCTTGCCTAGCTCGACACCCTCGATGGCCTCGACACCCTGCGTGTAGTTGAAGTTGACCTCACGCAGTGTGAGCATCTGGTCACCCGATGCCTCAAGCGGCGTGACCTCGACCTTGGTCGCCTTCTTGCCCTTGTTCTCGGCAGAGAGGCCAAAAGCGTAGCGAGCCCGGAAGGAATCGTACTCCCCGCCCGCGAACTCTTGGGTCGAGCCATCCTCGAACGTCACGACAGCCTTGATCTTCTGCACGGTTCCGTTGCCACCGTTGCGGTTAACGACCTCGACACTATCGAGTTTCGAAGGCGTCTTAAATGCGAATGTCATCGTGGTGGGAAGCTTCACGTAACTCGGAAGCTTACCCTCGCTGTCCCAGTTGCCGCTCCAGTTCCATAGGAACTCAAAGCCGTTGTCGCCCTCGTTATTATCGAACAGCGCGTTATAGCTCTTCTGCTGGATAAGTTTCTCGACGTTGGTCCCGTCGTCGGTCGTGAGCTCATCGTTGGTCATCGTGATGTTGAAGGCATCCTGACCGTACTCGGCGACCGTTGGCTGAGGAACATCCGGCATCGTCACCGTGCCGTCGCTCGCAAACTCAAGTGCGTCGCATGCCGGACCGATGAGCCAAGATGTCGAGGGCAGTTCGACCTTGCCGGCGGTCTTGGCCTTGAGCTTGAAACTCGCCACCGCGCCGGTACCGTTGTAGAGCTTGCCATCGCCGCGGTTGGCAAAGGCGAGATTGATAGTCTGCGTTCTGTCCGCGAACTGGACCTTCTCGCGAGACAGGTTCTCCATGCCGGCAGTCGAGCCGTCCTGCGCGATGCTCTCGGACACAAACTCGAACTGGTCGCTCTTGAAGTTGACGAGAGCGCCCAGGGCGTTGACGTTCTTGGCGTCGGCCGCATAGACATCAACGGTGATCTCATCACCGGCCTCGACCTCGGTCTTGCTCGGAATCACCGCGAGCGAACCTGCGACCTTGCCCTTTTGTTTAGTGCCGCCGTCAAGACCCGCCATGGTGAACGAGTAATCGTAGACGTCGTAAACGCCGTTATCGTTGAGGTCGGCGAAGTGGTCGCGGATCTGCGAACCGAACGTCGGGGTATCGGGCTCGCGGTTCTCGAGGCCCAGATAGTTCTTCATGTTGGAGTAGTCTCCGTCGGAGATCGTGGCCTTGTTGAGGTTGGAGCCCACGGCGAAGCCATCCGTGCCGTCGGTCTTGTAGATGGCAATCTCGGACGCGGAGAAGAAATTGCCGACCGAGGCGAGCGGTGTCATGCGCACGTAACGGGCGGCCACGGTGCCGTCAAACGCTACCGTCTTACAATCAGCGGAACGTGCCCAATCGACCTCCTGGCTCGTCCAGTGGACGCCATCGAGACTCGTCTCAACACGCATCTTGGTCACAGTGCCGTTGCCGGCGTCATCGCGCGGATAGTACTCGAGCTTATCGAGCTTGTAAGCGCGTCCATAGTCAACGGTAAGCGCCTTGCCCAGATCGTTGCCACCGGAGTGGAAACCGCCGTCGCCCGACTGGAACTCATGGTCGAAGGCAAGCTCGGCCTTATGGCTGCCGTAAAGTGAGCCCTCCCAGGTGATTTCCTCGGCGTCGGGGACGTTCCGCCACGGATCGAGTGCGGAGTTCGCCTCGAGCACATCGCTCCAGGCGGAGTAACCCTCGGCGTTGCGCGAACGAATCTGGTAGGTGTGCTTGCTATTGTAGGCGAGGTCGGTGTGCGTGAACTCGGCCGCATCACCCACGGCAAACACAGTGCCGTCGACCTTAAGGTCGTAGGAGGTAGCACCATCGACCTTTCCCCAGGTGAGCTTTATGCTCGTTGGGGTCGTGACGTCCTCGGGGGCAGCAAGGTTCGTGGGTGCGGAGAGGTTCTCGTTGAGGCGATCGGCTGTGAGCGTGGCGTCGGCATTCACGAAACCGCCCAGCTCAAGCGTCTGCGCCGCTGCAGCAACATCGGTCTTCGCGAACTTGACGTAGACCTTGGGGTTCGTGGTGATCTTGGTGTTGTTAAAGCTCTCGCCCTGCTCGGCCTCGGTGCCGTCCGCATCGCTGCCGTAGTGGTTGAGGTTGGGGGTCTCGCTGTAGAAGTAGACCGCCTGGCCGGCCTCGGGGGTCGCGGCGTCAAAGGTCTCCTGCGAGTCGACCTCAACCACGTTGAGTGCGGATCCGCCGTTCTTGGCGACAACGCTCGTGGGCTTGGCGGACACATTGGCCACGAAGGTCGTGGTGCGGTTGGAGTCGTAGCCGTTGTAGCCGCCCTTCGAGGCCTCGGCGGTAAAGGTCGCGGTGCCGCCTGCGGCCTTGGAGCTGTAGACGGTGCTCACATGCTCACCGTAGGAGATATTGTCGATCGTGCCGTAGGAATCGTCCTCAGTCGTGTTGTTTTCGATGGAGGAGCCGTCGTCCTCGTACTGCGTAAAGGTGCCGTCGCCCTCGGTGGCGAAGAACTCGACGATACGCTGACTGCGGTCGGTACCCTTGGTGTTGGTGTCGCTCACTGCCTCGGGGTTGTTGTTCTCGGCGTACATCGGCACGATAGCGTTGGCCTTCACAAACAGCGGCAGCTTCCAAAGCGGAGCCTCGTAGTTGTTGAGAACCTGGCCGCCGCGATACTGCTTACCCGAGAAGTAATCGATCCAGATGGTGGGATTCTCGTCGGTGCCGTAGTTGGGGAGGTAAATCCCATTGCGAATGTCGTTGCCGTTCTCGTCTGCCTGGGTATCCTGATACACCGGTGCCACTAGGAAGTTCTCACCGAACATATACTGGTACTGCGTCGAAGTGCTTGCGGCGTACTCGGAGTTGTCGGAAAGCAGCATGGCGCGGATCATGGGCAGGCCGGCATCGCCGTTACCCGTGTCGATGTTGGCCGCCGAGGCCGCGCTCGTGTAGATATAGGGCATGAGCTGCGCCTTGAGCTTGAGGTAGAAGCGCGAGATGCCTGTGTAGGGATCGCCGTGCGTCATGGGCGATTTACGGTAGGTGCCCCAACCGTCCATGTCAAGCATAGAGGGCGTGAACGTCTTCCACTGGTAGTCACGCGCAGAGATGATGGGGTCGCCGCCAAAGATGCCATCCATGTCGGAGCCGATGTTGGGGTTGCCCGAAAGACTCTGACCGATATACGTGGGGATATGGAAGCGAATGTACTCCCAGTTACCGCCATACTGGTCGCCGGTCCAAATGCCACCAAAGCGCTGCGTGCCGGCCCAACCATCGAGCGTGATGATGTTGGGGCGCTTGTTAGCGCCGGTCGTCACCGTGTCATAAGCTGTCTTGATGCCATTAAGACCAAAGGAGTAGCCAGATCCAACCCAGGCAACGTCGGTCTTAAGGGTAGAGATGCCTCCCGTCTTGACCTCGGCGTCGAAGTCGCGAAGCAGGTGCCACGGGGTCTCGGAGTTGCTGTCGGGCTCAAGGTTGGACTGGGTCCACAAGCCCGTGCTCACACCCTTGGAGTTGGCATACTCGGTGAACTTCTTAAGGTTGTCGACATTGGCACGCACAGCGTTAAGACGGTCGGCCGAGCTCGTTCCGTCGGAGTTGACGCCGCCGGTCTTGTAGTAACCGTTCTGGCCATAGCCGGCGCCGTAGCCGTCGTTCGGCAGGAACCAACCGAGCGGCATGTCGTTGTCCTCGTAGTCATCGATAACCTGCCGAGCAGAGAACTGGCGGTCGAAATCGGTCGCTTTCATGTTCTCGGTATCAACCGAAGGGCCCTCACCGTTGAGCGTCTCGGCCGCAAGTGTGCCGTCGAGCTTGTAGCCCGTCGACATGCCAGACTCGTACTTAACGTCGCCCTTCTCGCTCGAGGACTTGCTGCCCTTGGTCTCCCACTTCTTTTGACCCGAGGTCGTTGACCAGCCATCACGGTTATAGGCATTAAGATGACCAAGGTAGAACCCGTACTCGGGCAGCAGTACCGGGTTACCGGTCACCTTGTAGTAGTCCTGCAGCATCTCGGTTGCCACGTTCGAAGCGCCCTCGTTGGTCGCCACGAAGTAGTAGGCATCAAACTCATTCTCGCTGTGCAAAGTCGTGACCGTCGATGAGTCCGTGGAACCGAAGTCGTAGGAACCCTCTGCAAACGTGTTTCGGAGTACGCCGTAGCCGTCACTCGTCCAATAAAACGGGTTGGGCGAGGCAACGCCGCCATCAGTCCAGTTGTTCGTGTTGGAGATGGCGATGGTCTGGTTGGTGTGCAGGAAGCGTCCGTTCTGGGTGCCGCCGCCAAAGAAGTTCTCGGACTTCTCCTTGGCGAGCGTCTGGACGGTACCCTTCTTATCAAGGTCGAGGGACGCGGACTCGGAAACCACGACACGGTCGCCTGACTTGATACTCATCTTGCCAGTCGCCTTGTCCAGGATCACGGTCGCCTTTCCGCCGGTGATCTCGATAGTGTCGCCCTTGTCGGCAACCGTCGCGCTCGGCTTGCTGTAGGTGTCCGAGGTATCGGGCTGAGCCTGGATTTTAGCCGTGTGGGACTTACTGCGCGGTGTGGCGTAATCGGAAAACTCACCCTTGGGGTCGACGTTATAACGGAAAATACCGTCCTCGAGGAACGTAATACGGCCCTTGATGCCGTCAGCGAAATCGATGTCGACGACATTCGAGGCAGACTGGGACACGGTCGCTGAGTCGACGCCCTTGAGTGGCGTGGCAATCGCCTGCTGGGGATTGGCAAACACGAGCGTCGCTGCAGTGGCAACGAGGACCGCGCTTCCCTTCACCCACCGTTTCGTAAAAATGGAATTCCTGCGCACCTGGGCTCCTTTCTTCCGACATGCCGAGGACGCCCCCCCCCGGCAGCATGGGAAAACGTATCAAACGGGGATGTTCGGTACATTCCGCACAATGGGGCCACCCGTTACCAAGGGGCCAACTGGTAGTAACCAGATAGCCACCTACTAGGTCATATCAATATATGGGAGCACTTGCGCAACCAAGTTCGGAAGTCCGCCAACGGCAGTAAAATGAGCGTCAACGGCAAGGTAGGCTTAATAAGCCATACCAATTGGTTCTTCAGTCAAATACCAATCTAGCAAAAATGTACTGTTTATCTGGTATTACACAGACCATACCTTTCCCTCGGGAACTGGGCTTCGCGAAGTTTCCCGAGGGAAAGGCTCAGCCGCCACCCTGCGACCTACCGGGGGTTGCCATGGCGTACGTTGGCTGATTTGGTTTGGATAAAAAGGTTGGCGGAGAGTGATGGGCAGTTAGTTCAGATACGTATAATTTGGCCGTGGCCTTGGGCACGAAACTGCCGCTTGGAAGCCGGCGCGGACCCAGTATTGGGCCGTTCCCAGCTTGACAGAGCGTCTTTATCGATTCAGATTGCCAAAAATAGGCTGAATGAGTCCAAATCGATCTTCTCCTACTCTCTAGAAAACACGAATTTGAACTAACTGTCCAGAGGCGTCCTCGACTAACAGTAAAAAGGCCTCCATACAAAGAGTGGGCCCTGCCGCTCGAACGAACGGCAGGGCCCACACTCACTTTCTTTTTCAGCCCTAGTCATCGCGCAAAGCCCCTTCGGCAGCACACGGTGCAGCCAAGTCACCGCAGGCCGGGGCGGGAGGCGGTCCTTTCTCTCGGAAAACTTCGCGAAGCCCAGTTTCCGAGAGAAAGTGTCCGGCTGCCGCCCCGGCCGGCCAGGTCAACTACACCGTGTGCTGCGGCAGGTCCTGCAGGGCGATGACGTCCATGCCCATGTCATTGGCGCTGCCATGACCCTGCTGGTCCTCGCGCACGGCCTCGATGGCACTCACGTACGTGTTGGCGGCAGACATCGCCGTCACGCAGGTCACACCGCGACGCACGGCCTCGGTACGTAGCAGGTAGCCATCGCCACGCGAGCCCGGACCGTACGGCGTATTGATGATCACCGCGATCTTGCCATCGGCGATCAGGTCACCGATGTTGGGACGCTCGCCGTCGTGCGGACCGCTAATCTTCTCCACGACTTCGCACGTCACGTTGCCTCCGCGCAGCACGCGCGCCGTACCCTCGGTAGAGCAAATGTCAAAGCCCAGGTAGCGCAGGATGCGGGCGACCGAAAGGATATGGCGCTTGTCGCGGTCGCACACACTGATGAACACCTTGCCGGCGCTCGGGTCGGGCAGCTTGTAGTCAATCGCCAGCTGCGTCTTGGCGTATGCCTCGGGATAGCTCTTGGCGATACCCATGACCTCGCCCGTCGACTTCATCTCGGGCCCCAGGATAACGTCGGCACCGGGGAAACGACCCCAGGGCATAACGGCTTCCTTCATGCAGAACCAGTCCAGCTGACGCTCGTCGCTCGGCAGGCCCAGGTTCGCGATGGAATCGCCTGCCATGATACGCGCCGCGCACTTGGCCAGCGGCACGCCGGTGGCCTTGGAGATAAACGGCACGGTGCGGCTCGCGCGCGGGTTGGCCTCGATCACGTAGACGGTCTCACCCTTGATGGCGTACTGCACGTTGACCAGGCCGCGGACTCCCAGCGCCATCGCGATGCGGCGTGTGGTCTCGCGGAGCTTCGTCTGCAGGCTCTCGCTAAAGCTGAACGGCGGGATGCAGGTCGCAGAGTCGCCGGAGTGAATACCGGCCTCCTCGATATGCTCCAGGATGCCGCCGATGTAGACCTCTTCGCCATCGCACAGGGCGTCGACGTCGGACTCGATCGCACCCTCCAGGAAGCGGTCCAGATACACCGGGTAGTCGGGGCTAATGCGCGCAGCCTCGGCCATGTAATCGCGCAGATGCTCGGCATCGTAGGCGATCATCATGCCGCGGCCGCCCAGCACGTAGCTCGGACGCACCAGCAGCGGGTAGCCGATGTGCGCGGCCACGGCCTCGGCCTCCTCAAACGAGGTGGCCTGGCCCGCCGGCGGATACATAATGCCCAGCTTGTCGAGCAGGGCGGCGAAGCGCTCGCGGTCCTCGGCAAAGTCGATGGCGTCGGGCTTGGTGCCCATAATGTTCACGCCACTCTCCTCGAGCATGCGCGCCAGCTTAAGCGGGGTCTGGCCGCCGAGCGTCACCACGACGCCGTCGGGACGCTCAACATCGATGACGTCCATAACGTCCTCGTAGGTGAGCGGCTCAAAGTACAGGCGGTCCGAGGTATCGTAGTCAGTCGAGACGGTCTCGGGGTTGCAGTTGACCATGATGGTCTCAAAGCCGCGGGCCGCCAGCGCGTAGCTCGCGTGCACGCAGCAGTAATCGAACTCGATACCCTGGCCAATGCGGTTGGGGCCGGCGCCCAGGATCATCGCCTTGGGCTTGTCCGCCGGCGTGGT
Source organism: Collinsella sp. (assembly GCA_048321375.1). Taxonomy (GTDB): domain Bacteria; phylum Actinomycetota; class Coriobacteriia; order Coriobacteriales; family Coriobacteriaceae; genus Collinsella. The sequence continues at coordinate 1,492 of DBFDVR010000002.1, read as the reverse complement.
CTCGTCGGGAGCCACGCACTTCTTGGCATCCGGGCTCGTGCGGTAGATGTTCTCGTACGTCTTGTAGTGGTACTCCGTGGCGCTCGAGAACTCCGCAGCGCAGGTATCGACCGTCTTCATGCTGGGAACCACGCCCAGGCCCTTGCGATAGGCGCGCACAAAGCGCTCGTCCGAGCCGGTCAGCGCGGCAATCTCGGCGTCACTCGTGCCATACTGCTTGAGCAGACGCATCGCGTCGGCGTCAATGTCCTCCACGCGCAGGCCGCGGATGCTCTCCTGGACCTGCACCATATCGTTGATGCGGTTGAGGTACCACGGATCGATACCGCAGATGGCACGGATACGCGCGACATCCCAGCCGCGGCGCAGGGCCTCGACCACAAAGAAGATGCGATGCTCGGTCGGGGTTGCCACGGCCTGAGCGAGCTCGTCGTCGCCCAGCTTGTCGGCACCCTCCTTTCCACCGGCGCAAATGCCCTGGTGTCCGTCCTCCAGCGAGCGCATGGCCTTGCCAAAGGCCTCCTCAAAGGTGCGGCCGATCGCCATAATCTCGCCCACGGCCTTCATGCGCGTGGTGAGCGTGGGGTCGGTACCCTTGAACTTCTCGAAGGCAAAGCGCGGCACCTTGACCACACAGTAGTCGATCGTGGGCTCAAAGCAGGCGGGCGTAGCCTTGGTGATGTCGTTGACGATCTCGTCGAGCGTGTAGCCCACAGCCAGGCGCGCGGCGGCCTTGGCAATGGGGAAACCCGTGGCCTTGGAAGCGAGGGCGGACGAACGGCTCACGCGCGGGTTCATCTCGATGACGATCAGGCGGCCGGTCTGGGGGTTCACGGCAAACTGCACGTTGGAGCCACCGGTCTCGACGCCGATCTTCTCCAAGATGGCGAGCGAGGCGACACGCATGCGCTGATACTCCAGGTCGGAGAGGGTCTGCGCCGGCGCCACGGTGATGGAGTCGCCGGTATGCACGCCCATGGGGTCGAGGTTCTCGATGGAGCACACCACGATGCCGTTGCCGGCGGAGTCGCGCATGACCTCCATCTCGATCTCTTTCCAGCCCTCGAGGCTCTGCTCGATGAGAACCTCGGAGTTGGCAGAGAGCGCCAGGCCCTCGCGGGCAATACGCACCAGGTCATCGTGGGTGTATGCCATGCCGCCGCCGGCACCGCCCAGCGTGTAGGCGGGACGAATCACCACGGGGTAGCCAATGTCTTCGGCTGCGCGCTCGCACTCTTCGAGCGTGTGCGCGGTCTCTGAGCGAGCGACCTCAAGGCCAATGTCGCGCATGGCCTCGGCAAAGAGCTCGCGGTCCTCACCGGTCTGGATCGACTTGATGTCGCAGCCGATGACCTCCACGCCGTACTTGTCGAGTACGCCCTGCTCGGCCAGCGCAACGGCGCAGTTGAGGCCCGTCTGGCCGCCCATGTTGGGGAGAAGCGCATCCGGACGCTCCTTGGCGATGACCTTGGCAACCGAGGCAGCCGTGATG
>DBFDVR010000001.1:0-3042 GCA_048321375.1 Collinsella sp. | reverse complement strand
CCTTCCTCAAAATCTTCGATGACCGACTCGCGACCGATGAGTATCGGAGGCCGCTTGCCGGCAGTGGGCTTAAAGGGATTTGGATTCATGTCGGGCTCCTCGGATTGGCAAACGCTGTCTATAGTTATACCAACTTATACCGAGTTATACCAACAGCAGGTGACAAAGGGGCCGCCCTTCTATCACCTATGGCAAAAGAACTCGGCGTCTGCTGCTCGCCAGGGGCGGAAGGTGGCGGGATCGATCTTTACGTGCGCCGCGGCGGGTACGTCGTACCATTTGACCGTGTAACCGGCGCCGTGAGAGCAAAAGACCGAATCGGGCGTGTTGGGCAGATCGGCCTCGGGCCCATAAGCGGCCGTCTCGATTACGCGCTCGGCATCATGGCAAGCCGCATAGCCGGCGAACTCCAGGTATAGATGACCGCGACCGCTCGTGTAGGCAGCCACCTCCAGCGCGTAATCCTGCACCTCGGATGCTGGCACGCGACCCACAAGCTTCGCCCGGTCTCCTGCCATCGTCGGCGGCTCGTACTCGGCACCCATACGCGTGGCATCTGAGAGCGCCCGGCCCACGCACTCCCCCGGCACCTCGAGCTCAAAGCGATACCACGGCTCCAACAGTACCGCCGCGCCGGCCTCACGCGCCTGCATGAGCCCCTGGCGAATCGCGCGATACGTGGCCTGGCGAAAATCGCCGCCCTCGGTGTGTTTGGCATGCGCGCGGCCGCCCGTGAGCGTAATGCGCACATCGGTGATAGGCGGGCCGGTCAGCACGCCCAGGTGATCGAGCTCCATGGCGTTGGGGAGCGCCAGACGCTGCCAGTTAAGATCGGGTTCGTCGGTCGAGGTCACGGTGCCAAACTGCACGCCCGAACCCGCTGGCAACGGCTCCAGGCGCAGATGCACCTCGGCATAGTGGCGCAGCGGCTCAAAGTGACCCACGCCCTCGACCGGCTGCGAAATAGTCTCCTCATAGAGAATGCCGCCAGACTCAAACTCAATCGAAAGGCCAAAGCGATCGGCCAACACCCGCTGCACAACCTCGAGTTGCACAGCGCCCATCAACTGCAAATGAATCTGCTCAAGATGAGTATTCCAGCTTACGCCGAGCATAGGATCTTCGTCCGCCAACTCAGTCAGCGCTTTGAACACCGCATGGACATCGTGTTCGCCCGGAAGCACCGTATAGGTGAGGACCGGAGCGATGACGGGCGCATCGCCCGCGGGCTCCGCGCCCAGGGCGTCCCCTGGGCGAACGTGCGCAAGACCCGTCACGGCGCAAATACCGCCAGCAGCAACTTCTTGGGCAAGCTCATACTTCTCGCCGTTATAGATGCGTACTTGATCGACCTTTTGCTCCCATGCCTCGGCACCGGAACGTCCGTCAATCATCTGTTTGGCATGCAGCGTGCCGCCGGTCACTTTAACCCAAGCCAAGCGCTCGCCGCGATCCCCGCGGCTGACACGATAGACGCGCGCGGCAAACTCCGAGAGCCACGCCTGTTCACGCATCAGCGCGCATATGCCATCCAGCAGCTCGTCCACGCCCTGGTCCCTGAGCGCCGAGCCGGTAAAACAGGGAAAGAGCTTGCGCTCGGCAACCATGCGCGACAGCGTTGCGACGGAAAGCTCACCCGCCTCAAGAAACTCCTCGAGTGCCGCCTCGTCCAACGCAGCAGCGTCCTCCTGAACGGCGCCGCCCGCCAACAGTTCGCTGGCATCCAGGCAGCCCTCGGAAAGACGTTGCCCAAGTTGTGCCAGCAAAACATCGCGGCCGGGATTCTCCAAATCGATTTTGTTGATATAGATGAACGTCGGAATGTCATAGCGCGCAAGCAGGCGCCACAGGGTTTCGGTGTGCCCTTGCACGCCGTCGTTGGCGCCCACAACCAAAATCGCGTAGTCGAGTGCGCGCAGCGTGCGCTCCGCCTCGGCAGAAAAATCGACATGTCCCGGCGCATCCACGAGCATGACGTGGGTATCGCCATGGTCGAGCATGACCTGCGACGAGAAGATCGTAATGCCGCGCTCGCGCTCGATCGCGTTAGTGTCCAGATGTGAATCGCCATCGTCCACGCGGCCGCGCTTGCGAATGCGACCCGCGTTGAACAGCATGGCCTCGGCCAGCGTGGTCTTGCCGGCATCGACATGCGCCAAGATTCCAACGACCGCTTGCTTCGACATGGCTCTCCTCTTATTGCAAGCCCACCGCACGCGGCAACGGGCATCCTCATTCCACACTGGATGATACAATTTACGGGCCGGCGGGCGAAGCGGGCCCTATCCCCCGACCGAGCTCATCGCCCTGCGTTGCCGCGCGGCGATTTTCGTAGGTTCGCGCCTTGCGAAAGCCGGCTTGCAAAACAGTGCAGCGAACGAAAATAGCCCCACCCGGGGCCATTTTCGTTCGCACGAATTATTGATATGAGCCCTCGCTCTTATGCCTCGCGCAGCCAATCGAACGCAACACGCGCCGTGCCGTCGGATACATAGACGACGCCGGCACGCTCAAACCCCGCCTTAATACTCGCACCCTGCATGGGCAGGTTGTCCTGATGCGTGTCGATGCGCAGGTGATCGGCACGCTCCTTGGCAAAGGCAAACATCGCAGCCGCGATACCGTGCACGGTGCCGTCGGATGCCACACGGTGCAGCACGGCGTACGGAGTGTCGCTACGCCATTGACCGTCCTCAATTACGTCATAGCACTCGTCCGGGCCCGGTAAAAAGGCAAACGTCGCCACCACGCGGCCGTCGACTTCGCACACATAGCTGCCACCGGCGGCGATATCGGCAGCCAGCTGCTCGGCAGAAGGCGTGCCCTCGGGCCACTGCGTGGCGTTGCCATGCGCACGCATAAAGGCGCGGGCCGCGTCATAGATAGCCATGATGGCGGGAATGTCGGTATCGAGGGTTTTTCTGATCATCACGCGGCGACCTCACGTTTATTGGTATCACTTTGATTGAGCAATGATACCAACGTTTGAAGAGGGGCGCGAAGCAGATGGGAAGCAAAAAGCGAGCCGCCTGGTCAAAGGCC